>PMUI01000066.1 GCA_003166955.1 Acidobacterium sp. | reverse complement strand
CAGACATTGCCGGACGCGTCAACCGCGATAGACTGCGGACCGCTGAGCCCTCCACCGGTATAGCCGGAGGAGCTGGAGACCGCGGTTCCGGTAGAGTCGAACTTGCTGATCCGGCCAGGGTCCGCGCAATTCGCCACCCACTCGAAGCCGGATGGATCAATGGCCACGCTGTCAGGGCAGTTCAAGCCGCCGCCCGTATCGCCGCTGGATCCTGAAGTGGGCGAGCCGGTCGAGCTGAACTCGCTGATGGAGGCGCCTGTGCCACTACCGGCATTCGCGATCCATAGATTGCCCGAAGCGTCGATAGCGATGCCCTCAGGGTTACTCAACCCACCGCCGCTGAAGGGGCTGAGGTTGGCGGGAACGCCGATCGGGCTGAACTCGCTCAGGCTGTTGCCGGTGCTGTTTGCGGCCCAAACATTGCCGGAAGCATCGATCGCGATCCCATCGGGCCGGCTAAGCCCTCCCCCCGTATACGTGACCGCGATGGTCCAGTCATTGGGGGCATTGATGAGCGAGGGCTGAAATGGCGCGGTGGGCGGCGACAGAGCGAAGAGATTGCCAATGTTGACGCCGGGGTTGTGCGCGATGTTAATCGCCGCCGTGGCCGTGTCGGTCGGTTGCGTGCCGTTGTTGGCGCCGTTGTTCGTTGCATTGGAGAAGAGCGTGCTGCAACTGCCCGAGGTCGGTCCGCCGGAGTTGATACAGGAGCCGAGAATGTCGGCCAGCGTGTCGATCTCTCTTTGCGGCACAGTGCCGTTGCCGGCCGGTGTGGTGGTCAGGGCCTGGCCCGAGCCCAGGTACGCCAGGTTGCCCGCAGCCAATGCCGCGTTGGCCATACCATTTTTCGCCGTTGCCGTGTTCAAACCCGAGACGTGGGCCGCGTCTGTCGCGAAGCCGGCGAGAGCGTACGCAGTCGCGACGGTCGTGACCTCGTTCATCTCGATGCTTGGCGGCAGATTGGAAAAGCTGTTGCCCGACCCGCACTGGCCGAGGATGGCCATCAGCCCTGCGGCCGAGTTCGTTCCAAAGCCCGAGGTGCCGCCCACTGAGTACAGATAAACCTGCTGCCCGCTGGTGCAGGCATAGTCGCCGACTCCGATCGTGAAGCCGCCGGTCGCATTCGTCGTCACGTAATACCCGTAAGTGCCGGCCTGCGTATCGGTGGTGTTCAGCAGAAGAGACGTCGACAACTGTCCGGACCCGCTGGTGGAGGCGGTGACGGCAAACAGGTACAGGCTCGCCCCGGAGATAGGCTGCTGCCCACCGTGGACCTCGCCTTTCAGCGCCACCACGTTCGGAGTCGGAGGATTCGGCTGCGATCCGGACAGTTTGGTAGCGACGGGCGCCACCGCACAACCGGTGGCGAGAACAAGCAGTAAAACAGAGGCCCTGAATGCGGTACGCACGGTACGTCTCCAACTCCTGGGTGATTGGTCTTTCACTCCAATCCCCCAACGGGCAGAGAAAACGGGGCGCTGGCGTGAAGACACTTGAATGCAAAATGCAGATTGAAGATGGCTTGCAACGGCTGCATTTCGCCGTTGCCTGTGAAAGGCACCAAAGCAATTCAAAATCGCGTCGAGTAAGTGCTGGCCACCCGCTCTTCTGAGTGCCTCTGGCTCTGTGCGCGGTATCTGCTAATTTGCCGCATATTTGCGCAATAGACAATAGCCCTCCAGTGTCTTACCGAGGGAATCGGCCCTGGACATAAGGTGGGGTTCTGGTAACACATAAGTGGGTGCCTGGTTTCCTGCCCGCTCTGGTATGCTGTCCGGCACCCAGTCGTCGCCGAAGGGCCAGGCCCAATATGCGCAAGCCGACTGGCCTGCTAACGGCCGCCCTTTTCGTCCGAGGAAAACTGCGTCCACGGGCCGGACTTCATGTCGCGCAGGATCGGCGCCTGCCAGGCGTACTCGGGATGCGCGGCCAGGAACGGCTTCGCGAGGAAGTCTTCACCGCACGGATGGCCCGCGTGCGCGATCATCGTCATCTTCGCGGCCAGGTCACTGCTCGTCACCTTGCCCTGCACCGCACCGAAGGGATTGTACGGACCCATATCCCACTGCGGCACGCCCTCCTTCGCTGTATCCACGTGGCCGCACAGCGTGCGCTGATCGGCCCCCTGCTGGTGGGAGAAGACGTCCTCGTGATCGGCAAGGAATTTCTCCGCCATCTCCACATCGATCTGGCCCTTGTTGGCCTTCATCTCCTCTTCCCAGCGCGCGTGGCGCGCGTTGGCGGAGGCGGAGAGATCGTTCGCGTCCCAGCCGTCGGTCTCATCCTTAATCAGCGAGGCATCGCGCGGGAAATTGGAGCTGACGAAGTAGCCGTCCTTCGAGCGCCACATGGGAGTGTGCTTCAGGCCGAGTTCCAGATAGGCGATCTCGCCGGTCTTGCGGTCGCCCACGAGCCAGTCGTTCGCGTAGCCGCCATTGTCGCCTTCGATCATCGTCCTGGCGTAGTCGTCGATCGAGTTAGCGTACTGCAAAGCCTTGCGCGAGCGCACGAATTCCGGGATGCCCTTCTCATTCCAGCCTTCGAAGCGGCTAATGGTCGTCTCCGTGATCATGATGCCCGCGTCGTTGAGGCCGAAGTCGTCGTTGCTGGTGATCATGCCCGGCACGCCGTCCTGCAGGATGCGGTAGCCGTGCGTGGGCTGGATGTCGAACATGATGGTCCATCGCGAGCCCTCCGCGTAGGACGACCAGTTGTTGTGCGCGATGACGATCTTGCCGTCTTTGGTGTAGCTGCCGGTCGCGATAAACGCGCTGCAGTTGCCGGGCGCGTGGATGCTGGGCGCGTTGAGCGCGTGCTGCTGCTTGTCGAGCCACGGCACGTAGTACTCGGCGAGTTCCATGGTGCCGTTGAGGGCGACGATGTCCCACACGTCGACCTTGATGCCGCGGGCCTGTGCGCCTTCCGCGATGCCCTTCAGTTCGGCCTGGTATTCGGCGTCAATGTGCGGCCAGAACATCTTCTGTGAAGCGTCGCGGAAAAACTGCCAGTCGCGTTTCGTGGTGTGCTCGTCCTCCACTTTATATACGTGCAGGGCGTCGGCGATTTCGGGGCCGAGGAGGTAGCCGTGCTGGAAGCCGATCTGCTCCGGAGTGCCTTCGAGATGAACGTAGGTCCATCCACCGCTCTGGAACGAGTAGGCGCCGGCGAGACGCGCATCCTTCAGCGCAGGCGCGGCGGCCAGGGCTGCGGAGCCTGTGAGAATCAGGACCGCGGCGGTTACAAATCGACAGGCAGACTGGATCATGGTGGCTGGTTCTCTCCGGGGAATAAGGTGACAATACAACAACGCGGCTATTTCTTCTCCGTCTCTTCGAGGAACTCGAGGAGATCGTCCTTCCAGACCGAAGCGACGGTGTGCGTGCCGTGGCCGCGGGTGGCGTCGGAGATGGGAATCAGAATGAATTTCGCGCGGGGCATCCGATTCACGAGCCGCTGCGCGATGCCGAGTTCCGGCGGGTTGATGAAGTCGTCGGCGGAGTTGATCCAGAGCACCGGCGCAGTGATGGTGGCGAGGCGCGGCACCGGGTTGTAGTTGCGCGACGCGTCGACGTAGTAGAGGAAGTTGTTGGCATCGGTGTGTGCATCGGCGTTGTCGAGGGAGTGGTCTACAAAGGCCTCGGCCTCACTGCGAGTCGGGTAGTTCTTCTGCCACTGCAGCGGCGCCGAGCCGGCGATCAGGATCAGATCATTCGCCCCGCGCAGGCCTTCGAGAGGCTCGCTGGTGTAGTCGCCATTGTTCCATGCAGGATCCTTGCGGATCATCTGCATCGCCATGTAACGCCACGCGCGATTGCGTCCGGCGAGTTCAACGGGCAGGCAGGCGAAGGGCGCCAGCGCGTCAGAAAAGTCAGCATAGGTCTCGCCCCAGACGAAGGTCTGCATGCAGCCCATCGAGGTGCCGAGGGTGAGGCGGAGGTGATCGACGTGAAGTCCCTCGACGAGCATCTGGTGCTGCGACCGAACCATATCGTCGTAGTCGTAGCGAGGAAACTTCATGTGCAGGCCGTCGGAAGGCTTGCTCGATTCACCGTGCCCGATGTCGTCCGGCAGGATGATGAAGTACTTCGTGATGTCGAGCGGCTGCCCAGGCGCGAAGAGCACATCGGAGAAGACGGGATTGAGCAGCGAGTGCGCGTTGCCGCCGGTTCCGTGCAGCAACAGGACGGCGTTGTCGGTGTGGCCGTCGCGGCCATGATGCGGCTGGCCCAGGGTGAGGTAGTGCAGTTTCAGTTCGGGGAGCGACTCACCGGTGCCAAAGCGGAAATCGTGAATGATATAGACGCCATCCTGGATGGGCCAGTGCGTCGGCGGATACGAAGGGGCCGGCGCCTGAGTTGCGACGGCGAAGGTGATCGCGAAGAGAACAGGGACGCAGAGAGAGCGAAGGAAAGGCATGGTGGCTCCTGGGGATGAAAAACCATCTTACGAGAGACTGCGGGGGATACGGGCCGGCAAAGTCGGACGGCGATGTCGGCGCTATTCGAGGATCAGGAGGTTGTGGTGATGCTCTGCGCCAGCCAGATGGCTCAGCGCCTTGTCGAACGTGACGAGCACGCCGTTTCTCTTCACTGCAAGACCGAGCAGGTATGCATCCGTAACCTGCTGATGGCCGAACAATCGGCCCTGGAAAGGCGCGGTAAGGGCGGGCCACCCTGAAGTGATGGACCAGTAGCGGTAACCCGGATGCTGTGCAAACCGTGACAGGATTTCGGTTACCTCCTCCAGGGGTCGCGAGGCAAGGCCCAGCCTGCACATGATGCGAAGAAAGCCCGCCTCGGTGAATGCACAAACTGCCCACCCGCGATGTCCCCGGGACTTGAACCAGGCCGCCATGATTCCATGGTGGATGTGATCCTTGTCCGCGAGAGCGACCAGAGCATTCACGTCGAGGAGGAACGCAGCTTCACTCACGATCGTCTTCCTGGAATTTCCTGACCATCTCCGGAGTGATGACCCGGCCGCGCGAACGGAAGACAGGTAAGCCGTGGGCCCCTATCTCTATGCTGGAGGAATCGGATCGCTCCGCCTGCTGCGCTTTGCGGATCAGCTCGCCGAGAGCGGCACCAAGGGTGATTCCCCGCGCAGTCGCGTAAATCGATGCAAGCTCATGAATATCGTCATCAAGCGTAACACTGGTGCGCATATACAGATTATGCATCACTTTATTAGATGATGCAATCGAGTCCTTTCGCAGCAATCCGCTGCCCGCGCCACAAAACAAAACGGGCCTCGTCTCTCGACGAGGCCCGCTGTTTTCGCTGACCGGCTTTCAGCTGACCGGTTCTTAGCTGGTCTTTAGTACATGTCGCCCATGCCGCCGCCGTGGCCGCCGCCCGCAGGAGCTGCGGACTTGGGTTCCGGAATCTCGGAAACCATGGCTTCGGTGGTCAGCATCAGGCCGGCGATCGACGCGGCGTTCTGCAACGCCGTGCGGGTCACCTTGGTCGGATCGATCACACCCGCCTTCACCAGGTCTTCGAAGACGTTGGTCTGAGCGTTGTAGCCGAAGTGGGGGTCCTTGCTTTCGAGGATCTTGCCCACCACCACCGCACCCTCTTCACCGGCGTTGCCGACGATCTGGCGCAGCGGCTCTTCGAGCGAACGGCGAACGATCTGGGCGCCGATCTTCTCATCGCCCACGAGGGTCTTGATGAGTTCCTCGACGTCCTTCTCGCAGCGAACCAGCGCCACGCCGCCGCCGGGGACAATGCCTTCCTCGACCGCCGCGCGGGTAGCGTGCATGGCATCCTCGACGCGAGCCTTCTTCTCCTTCATCTCGGTCTCGGTAGCCGCGCCCACCTTGATCACCGCGACGCCGCCGACCAGCTTCGCGAGCCGCTCCTGCAGCTTCTCGCGGTCGTAGTCGGAGGTGGTCTTGTCGATCTGCTCGCGGAGTTCCTTCACCCGCCCTTCGATGGCTTTGTGCTCACCGCGGCCTTCGACGATGGTCGTGTTGTCTTTGTCGATGGTGATGCGCTTCGCCTTGCCCAGGTCTTCCAGCTTGATGTTCTCCAGCTTGATGCCCAGGTCTTCGGTGACGGCCTTGCCGCCGGTGAGGATGGCAATGTCGCCGAGCATGGCCTTGCGGCGATCGCCGAAGCCAGGCGCCTTGACGGCAGCTACGTTGAGCGTGCCACGCAGCTTGTTGACCACGAGGGTGGCGAGTGCTTCGCCGTCGACGTCCTCAGCAATGATCACGAGCGGCTTGCCGTTGCGGGCAACCTGCTCGAGCAGGGGAAGCAGATCCTTCATCGAGCTGATCTTCTTCTCGTAAATCAGGATGTAGGGCTCCTCCAACACGACTTCCATGCGGTCCGGATCGGTGACGAAGTACGGGCTCAGATAGCCGCGGTCGAACTGCATGCCTTCCACGACTTCCAGCTGCGTCTCGAGCGTCTTCGACTCTTCAACCGTGATGACGCCATCCTTGCCGACCTTCTTCATGGCCTCAGCAATGATGTTGCCGATGGTGTAATCGGTGTTGGCCGAGATGGTGCCGACCTGCGCGATCATGTCGCCTGTGACGGGCTTGGAAAACTTCGCCAGCGCTCCACCGGTCACGGTGCCGTCCTCGGCGCGCTTGCCTACAACCGCCTCGACAGCCTTCTCGATGCCGCGCTTCAGCGCCATCGGGTTCGCGCCGGCGGCAACGGTCTTGACGCCTTCGCGATAGATGGCCTGCGCCAGGACGGTAGCGGTGGTGGTGCCATCGCCGGCGACGTCGGAGGT
>PMUI01000136.1 GCA_003166955.1 Acidobacterium sp. | reverse complement strand
CAGGTCGACGCCATCGTCAGCTACATCGACGCCACCGGCACCATCGAAGGCGCGCCCTCCCTCAAGCCCGAACACCTCGCCGTGTTCGACTGCTCCTTCAAGCCCGCCAAGGGCACCCGTTCCATCCAATACATGGGCCACGTTCGCATGATGGCCGCAACCCAGCCGTTCCTCTCGGGAGCTATTTCGAAGACGGTCAATCTGCCGCACGACTGCACCCTCGACGACATCGCCGAGGCCTATCTCGAATCCTGGCGCCTCGGCCTCAAAGCCGTCGCCATCTACCGCGACGGTTCCAAGGGCGCGCAACCCCTCAACGTTTCGGACGGAAACAAGGCCAAGGACATCAAAGGAACGCCCGAGCACTCCGCCGCAGCCGATCGCGTGCTCGCCGCCATCGCCTCGGGCCACAAGCCCGCCGAGTCCGACCTCAAAACCCTCGAAGCCAAAGTAGCCGAGAAGGTTGAGATCGCCTCGAAATCCATCGTCGCCGCCAGCACCGCCTTCACCGCGGCCTTAGCCACCCCCGCGCACGAACCCGCCCCCGACCTCGACCATCAGGAAGGTCCGCCGCGCGCCATCCGTCATCGCCTCCCCGACGAGCGCGCCTCGCTCACCCACAAATTCGCCATCGCCGGCCACGAAGGCTACATCACTGTCGGCCTCTATCCCAACGGACAACCCGGCGAAATCTTCATCCGCATGGCCAAAGAAGGCTCCACCGTCTCCGGCCTCATGGACAGCTTCGCCACCGCCGCCTCGCTCGCCCTCCAGCACGGAGTCCCGCTCAAAGTCCTGTGCGAAAAATTCGCGCACTCCCGCTTCGAGCCCTCCGGCTGGACCGGCAACGAACACATCGGCTATGCAAAATCCATCATGGATTACATCTTCCGCTGGATCCAGCTGCGCTTCCTCTCCGGCCAGCAACTCCAGCTTTTCGCGAACCTCGCTCCATCAGGTTCAGCCCTCCCCGCACCCTCCAGTCTGAGTGAGGACGAAGCCGGCTTGCCGGGTTCGTCCTCAACGCACGACCGGCATCTGGGACCCGAACAACACAACCCCACGCGAGGCATGGGAGCAGCCAGCGCACCGCAAGGAGGAATAGCTCCCGAACCAGGTTCCCTAATCCCTAATCCCTGGTCCCTAACCCCTGGCTCTCTCGAAGACCGCGGCCTCTACCACCCCTCCGACGCCATGCGCAGCATGTACGACATGGGCGACGCCCCCAGCTGCCACACCTGCGGAGCCATCATGGTAAGAAACGGCTCCTGCTACAGATGCATGTCCTGCGGCAGCACCTCCGGATGCAGCTAAGTTAGAAGGAGAAAAACAATGGCGCGAGAATCTAAGCGAGTATTAAGTGAGGCTGGTGCCGCGATGCATTCGCGGATCAAGATCGAACGAAGCTTGGCGGCAGAGGTCCTTCGCCAAGCCCCGAGGAAGAAAGTGAAGCGAAAGGCTGCCGCCCGAAAGAACCTCCGAAAGAGCGGGCGTTAAGCCCCACCACGGGGAAATTTTATGAGCATGCGGGTTCAACCACAGGTTCTCGCTAACTGATTATGCGAACCTCGAAAGACAAGCGCGTAATTGGCCACTGGTTGACCCTGTTCAACCGTCTTACGGGTAGTTCGTTTCGCGTGACCGAATGGCCTGACGAGGATTCGTCGAAACAGAATATCGATGCACGCTGCGTCGATGATGCTGGCCGAGTAATGGCGTTGGAGCACACCCTGCTGGAGCCGTTCGAGAACGAAAAGGCTGACGCAGCGCGTTTCCTTCAAACCCTTGCGCCACTTGAAAACGATCCGGTCCTCCTGCAACAGGGAGTTACCTGCTTGGTGAGTCAAAAAGTGGGCGCGATCCCTAACGGGATCAACTGGGCATCTGTGCCAGGTCATCTGAGATCGGAACTCGCCAGAATTCTCCCGAGCCTGCCGGACGGTCGTACTTTGGTTCCGTTGAAACTGGGCGACATGGAGATTGAGCTCTCGGTGCAGAAGATGAGGTCCGCTCCGGACAAGCCCGGACATTTCTTCACGGCCAGGCGCTACCCCGGCGATCCAGGCCCCGGACTAATTCTCAATGCGCTTCAGCGAAAAATACCGAAGCTCGCCGCTGCTCCGGCGGACATGCGCATTCTACTGCTCGAAAAGGACGCGGTCGCGGGGACGATCGAAAGCCAGTATGAGCAGGTCATGAACGACGAAAGCGTACAGACCCTTGTCGGCACGATTGACGCGATCTGGGCAGTGATCACTGCGGCTTTAGAACGCGAAAACGTGATCTTCACAAACCCGATCCATCCGTGCGAGGACGACGATCGCAGCTTCTGTTCTCTGAAGGTCAACACGGGAGAGTTCTGGCAGGTCCACCGCTGATAACAAGGCCCCCCGGGAACCGCAAGGGTCCTACCCCAATTGCGCGCGGGTCTCTGCGGAGATATCTGCGCCTGAGGCCTCGCGCAGCGAGGCGACGGTAGAAGCCACGGCCTTCAGGCCGTGGAATAAGGGGCAAAAAAGAAGGGGCTTTAGCGCCGGGCCCTTCCCATATACTGAAGCCGCCAAAGAGAGGCTTCATGAAGTGCACCGTTATCTTTGCCGGGCTGCTCCTAACATGCGTCGCGTCGGCATCGGCGCAGAAGTTAGACGTGAAGATAGTTGATCGTCAGGACAAACAAGATTCGTACGACTACGCTGCCGTCTACAACAACGTAGCTGTCGGAAAGACCTTCACGGTTCACGGCGCCACATTCACGCTGCAACTTCCTGACGGGCGCCTCGTAATCGTCAACTGCGATAGCAAATTTGCAGAGCATATGGCCGGCGCCGCGGGGAACCATAGAAGCTGCCGCACGCCCGTCGTGGACGACATCGAAGCCGAATTCAAAGGCGACAGCGCGAAGCTGATCTGGCCCGTCAGCCTCGACGGCAAGAAAATGCAGTCCGAAACCTACAAGATTCTCGGTATCCTCGACAAGCCGAAGACCAATTGACTCGATTCCTCGTCCCGATAATCCACCGTCGGCCTGACCCCTACATAAGGCCTCGCGAAGCGAGGCGACGGTAGAAGCCACGGCCTTCAGGCCGTGGAATAGAGGCCAAAAGAGAAGCGGCTTCAGCCGCGGGCTTTTCGCGTGCCCCTTCAAAGCGCCGATCAGATCCTCCCGCATTCACCCAGGGTCCCAACCGCACCGACGTAATCTTTCGTCTCACGACGTCCCGCTCTAACCTCGCCTTCGTGAACCTCGCCCCGCAGGAAATCCGCACCTTCTTCATCACCGCCGTTACCGCTGATCGCCGCCGCCTCTTCAAGGTCGACGACAACGCCAACCTCCTCCTCCAACTCCTCAACGACGACCGCGCCAAAAGCCGCTACAAGCTCCACGCCTTCGTCCTCATGCCCGACCACCTCCATCTCCTCCTCACGCCCGCGCCCGACGTCTCCATCGAGAAGGCCATGCAATACATCAAAGGGGGCTTCTCCTTCCGACTCAAATCCAAAATGCCCGTCTGGGAAAAGAGCTTCACGCTTCGCCGCGTCGAAGACCCGCGCGACTACCACGCCCATCGCGACTACATCCGCGAGAACCCCGTCCGCGCGCGTCTCTGTGAACGACCCGAAGAATTCCCCTGGTCCTCGGCGAATCCCACATTCACGGTCGATCCGCCGCCAGATCATCTCCGGGCCTGAAGGCCGTCGAGAAGAACTGCCCCTTTTCGCCGGGTTAGAGCCCGACGCTTCTACCGCAGCCTCGCTTCGCGTGGCCGAGGCGGGGGGAGCCAACGCGCAAAAGGCCTCGCGGAGCGAGGCGACGGTAGAAGCCACGGCCTTCAGGCCGTGGAATAAAAGGCGCAAAGAGATGGGGCTTCAGCCCCGGGCCTTCGACCGTCGCCTGGTTCCAGAGGAGGCGCAGCCGACTCCCCTCAAACAGTACCTCCGTACCCCACACCCCACCGATTTCCCTTGCCCTAACTCCCCAAAATTCCTAACCTAGAGACAAGGAAAGCTCTGTCCGCGACCCACCGCGCACAGAGCTTTTTCCTTTGCATCAAGGATCCCTGTTTGCATGCTCAGGCCGGATTGCCAACAGGCCCTTGAGAGAATCATCCCGAAGAGGGAAGAAGCCATGTTGTCAAGCTTGTCAACAAACAGAAGCGCCCTGAAATCAATGCATGATCAGGGTGCCCTGCGAAAAAACCGACAAAACACCCGCTTTTTCTTTTGGATCACGGATTCGCTGTTTGCCCCGGCCCGAGGCCTGGGGATCATGCTGCCGCGCCCATTTTCCAATGGACACCCGCAAACCACGCATTCCCAAATCCAGGCGGTCGCAGGAAAGGAAAATCTGTTGTCGAGCTTGTCAACAGACCCAAGCGCCCTGAAATCAATGTCCTCTCAGCTGTCCCCTGGCAAAAAAAGACAGAAATCCAATACCGCCCGCCGTGATAGCCTCCTCCCAAACATGCAAGCGGAAGATCTAACTCCCTGGCAGGGTTACGTCGCCACTCTCTCCCTCGATAACGTAGAGACTACGATCGCCCATATCTTCCGCATCGACCCCGACGACAACACACTCATCGTCGATGTCCTCGTCTCGAATCGCCCTTACCCCGGCAGCGATCAACGCGCCTTCGCAATTCCCCTGGCCCGCGTCCTCTCCGTGGGTCCCGCCCCGGCAGGCTTCGCCCCGCGCCGTCCCGTCCCTCCACTGGATCCGTGCCGCCTCCCTGTGACCGATTTGCCGCGTCGCATTGCGTTCATGTTGCTGTTCTTCGTCATCCTCGGTCCGGGCGGCGCCTTTCTTTTCTTCTGGCTGGCCAACAAGCCCTTTGGCATCCAGTGGGCCTCGATGATTCTCTACGCCGCCGGAATACCTTTCCTCACCTTCACCCGCACCCGAGGCCTCAAGCGCCATTACCTTTTCCGCTGCCCTTTCGTCCGCCCCCAGCTGCCGCAACTCGCCCTGCGCCACGCAGGCTTTCTCGCGGCCCTCTTCATCCTTCAGACAGCAGTTCTCCAGTACCAGTCACGTCTGCCGGAATCCTGGCGCAACGGCAGCGTCGGAAGCATGCCCACCATCGACTTCATCCTGTTGATCGTCACGATCGGGCTCGGCTACGTCCAGGTCCTCACCAACCGCAAACTCCTCGACCGCGCCCACCTCGAGTACTTCTCCGCCTGACCCCGCCGGCTCCGGCTGCCGGTCGATCGCTCTCTCAATCGGTGACGAACCTGCCTTTGCCCCCAAAAAAGAAAAAAGCTCAGTCCGCGCAACCGGCGAACAGAGCTTCTCCTTTCCGTGAAAGCAGTCGATCAGCAATCGCTGATCACCGCCGTCGAAGCAGAATCCGGCCGTCGCACCCTGCACCCTGGCCTAAGACGCCCGGCCCCGCAACTCCCGCTCAGCGCGAAACCAGTCCACTTCCGCCGACCCATGCTGGTACCCGCGCTCAGCCCAGAACCGATGCGCCAGCTTTTCGATCTCCTCGTGAAGCACAATCGCGGGCTTCATCAGTCTCGGGCCAGCTTTTCGTTTCGCCGTAGTCCTTAGCCTCGGCTCAGCCGCGACCTGCCTCTTCTTCACCGTCTCCGCCATTCGAATCCTCCTCAAATGAACTGAGCGCCAACGTACGGCCATCCTCTTCAGTATACGAAAACCGAAGATAACCTCCAAAGCCCAAAGATTCCCCAGGGAACCCAGAGAACCAATGTCATAACCCCGCCAACCTCCCGGAGCAAGCCCTCGCCAACCCAAAAACTCCGACCCGAAACCACCGTCTAACTCCCATGCACCCCCGTCAGGCAGCGCGGCTCGCAGCCCTAACCCTCGTCGCGATCTCCCTCTACGCCCAACAGCCACCCGCGTCCACCCAGGCCTCATCAAGCGCACCAGCACAGCCGCCTACCATCACCGTCAACGCCCAGCTCGTCAACCTTCCCGTCATCGTCCGCGACAAAAAAGGCGCCCTCGTCCAGAACCTCACCCAGTCCGACTTCGCCCTCACCGTCGACGGCCGTCCGCAAACCATCCGCTACTTCGACAAGGACAACAACCTCCCTCTGACCCTCGGCCTCCTCGTCGACACCAGCGGCTCGGTCCGCAGTGCCCTCGAAGACGAGCGCACTGCCAGCGAAGCCTTCCTGGACGAAATGATGAAGGGCCAGATGATGACAGCGGCCGCCGGCGGCGCCACTCCCGACCAGGCCTTCCTCATCCAGTTCGCCCACGAAACCGATCTCCTCCAGGACCTCACCCCCTCCCGCCCCAAACTTCGCGCCGCCCTCAATCAGGTCGGAGTGGAGGACCGCAACCAGGACCAGAGCAACAACAACGGCGGCTATGGCCGCCACCACGGCGGCTTTCACGGAGGCGGCACCACCCTCTACGACGCCATCTTCCTCGCCTCGAACCAGCTGATGCAGAAGCAGCACGGTCGCAAGGCGCTCGTGCTTCTCACCGACGGCGAAGATCGCGGCAGCATGGAAACCCTCCAGAGCTCCATCGCGGCGGCCCAGCGCGCCGAGACGGTCGTCTATGCCATCTACTTCAAAGGCGAGCAACACCCGTACGGTGGTCACGGCGGCGGCTACGGTGGTCACGGCGGCTATCCCGGCGGTGGCCGGCCCGGCGGCGAAAATCACGTCGACGGCAAGAAAATCCTCGCCCAGATCACCGGCGAAACCGGCGGCCGCATGTTCGAAGTCTCCGGCAAGCAGACCTTCGACGCGATCTACACTCAGATCGCCGAAGAACTGCGCTCGCAGTACCGCCTCGGCTACACGCCCGACGCGACCACCGCCACCGAGGGCTTTCACCGCGTCGACCTGGCCACGAAGGATCGGAAGCTTCTCGTCCAAACGCGCGACGGCTACTACGGCGGCCAATAAACTCCGGCCAGGAAGACCAACGCCTCGCCGTCGCCCAGGAACAAAATTGAAAACAAGAAGGGGAGACGCGGATCACACCGCCCGAGCTTCCGCCGCCGCCCCGCCCTCGATCCAGGCCACGATCGGCCCCCAGTACGCCACCTGAGGCCGATAGTACGGCTCCGCATGCTGCAAATTCGGCACGAACATCGTCTCCGCCCCGCAGCGCTCCGCCATCTCCGCCGCCATCTTCACCGGAAACAGCCGGTCCTTCTCCCCATGCACCACCAGCACCGGCAGCCGGCAATCCCGCAACGACTCCTCAATATGCCACAGCGGCGGTATCAAATGCCGCAGCCACCCCGGCATTCCCAGCGAATGCGCCGCCGCCCGGAACGACGTGAACCCCGCGCACAGCACCAGCCGGCTCGCCCGCACGCGCGCCATCACCGCCGCCGCAATCCCGCTGCCCAGTGAGAACCCCAGCACCGCAATCTCCGCCCCCGGCGCCAGCCGCTCTAAAAACTCGAACGCCGCAACAGCATCCCGCTCGCATTGCGCCGCCTCAATCCGCCCCGAGCTCCGCCCGTATCCCGAATAGTCGAACACCAGCGACGCCGCCCCATTCGCCGCCAGCAATTCCTGCACCCGCCCCCAGTGCTCCACCGTCTCGCCGATCCCGTGGCAGATCAGCACTACCGCCCGCACCGGAGCCGCCGCCGGCCGCACCCAAACCGCGTCGAGAACATTTCGCCCGCTTTCAATCCGACAGCGCTCCACCGTCGAGACGCCGCTGCGCCCATCCACCGGCCGCAACCGCCCCAGCAGCCAGTCCCGCGCCAGCAGCACCCGGCTGATCCCCGTCAGCGCAATCGTGAATGAGTATTTGTACGACCGCATTTCAGTCCTGTGGCCCGGAAATCATCGGTCACGCGGTACGCCGCAGAGTTCGCAGAACGTCGGAGCCCACTGTTGCAGGAGACGAAGAATCTCACCCCGCTGCCGCCTTATTCCCGCCGCCTGGCGGTCCAGTTTCTCCAGCATGATCTGCGGATCGAGATGATATTGATGCACGAGAAATTCGTCGGCGGAAAGAACCGTCACACCGTGAGGCGTTAATACTTCGCTGGGAAAATCACGAATGTTCTCCGTGACAATCGTGTCCGCATGAGCATGAATGGCCAGAGCGACAACGTGACGATCATCCGGGTCCGGCAAACCTAAAACGCTCTCGAAAAGTCCCGCCGGAATCGTGAACAACGCCTCAGGGAAGGCGTGATTCATGGCGCGAAATCGCCGGTCTACCTGATCCTTCGAATAGCCGAATTTCGGGCCTTCCAGTCCCCGGCGAACCTCCTCCAAAATCTCCTTGCTCCACGCCAGGCGAAAGAACGAAGGCTCCTCCGCCGCGCGCAGCAACGTATCGCACAAAGGCATCGGCATCAGAACGCACGCATCCGCAATAACGCAATACTCATTGTCGGGGGTGAGGATCACTCAGCCCTCGCGTATAAAGACCCTCTTCATATTCCTTCAAAGCGAGGTCATCCAGCTGCGTTCTGCGGCCCGCGTCCCGGTTGCTCTTGTACGCCAGAACGTCGCGCGCATAAAGCCGGCGATGCGTCCCCACCATGTGATGAGGAATCCGCTTCTTCTCGATCTCCTGAATGAGAAATTGCCTCGACATGCCCAGAAGCTTAGCCGCCTCCACCGTCGTGAGCGTCGCCTCACTGTGCAGAATCGTCACGGATTTCCCATCCTTCAGATCGGCCAAAAGTTGGCACAGAAACGAATACAGGTTCCCCGGCAACACCTGCGTCTTCCCGTCCGGGCCAACGAGCTTTGCCTCCGCCGCCCGCAACTTCGAATACAGCTCATGAATGTCCCGCTGATCCTGCGGGGAGATCGAAATCGGTGAATCCCCAACGTCGCCCTTTTTCGCCATCATCTCCCTCCTCAAAGCTCCACGGAATCCGTTCCCAAGCCTCCCTGAACTATATGCTATATCTGCTACATTCGCAATAACTGATACCTTACTCCGCGTCCCCGTCAATCCAATACTCCGTCCGCGCCCGAAACACCAGCCCCGGCCGATCCTTCAGCTCCACCTTCAGCGCGTGCAGCCCAAGTGTCACCGACGACGGCCGAAAACTCAGCACATAATAATTCGGCACGTCGTTCGACACCCGAATCAGCCCCGACCGCAATTCCTTCGCATCGTGGAAATGAAAAAACTCTCCGCCCGTCAGCCCCGCAATCTCCTGCGCCGTGTTTTTCTTCAGCCCATCGCTGGCCGCAATCCACGTCATTGTCGCCAGCCGCAGCGGCGGAGCCAGTTGGCTGATGCAGTCCAGCACCTGCTTGCTGTAATGCCCGTCGTATTCCGGATCCGCGCCATCCTTGCTGAAGCATCCGTGCGCCGGCCCTGGCTCGCTCCCGTTGAACTTCGACGCCTCATGCCCGATCGCTGCCCCTGTGCTCGAGAACCCAAAGCTGTACATCGTAATGTTGGCATCGCTGATCAGCCGCAGCGCCGACTGCAGCGTCGTCTTGCTTCCCTGATCCCGCGTCTCGCTCAGCAGCAGAATCGCCCGCCGGAACCGCGGTGGCTGCGCCTTCAGCTGATCGACAGCGAAAGAGATTCCATCCAGAATCCCCGCCCCCTCGTCCCCAGGATTCAGCCGGGACAGCCGCCTCGATACATCCTCCGTGCTCTCCGTGAATCCCGTCAGCAGATGCGATGTGCTGTCGAATCCGATCAACTCCACCCGATGCTCCACATTCCCAATCAGCGCGTCGAGCACCGCGTCCAGCGCCGCGTAATCCGCCAGATGTCGCGCCCCCGCGCCGCCCGTCTCCACCACAATCGCCAGCGCCAGCGGCCGCCCATCCGTGTCCTCTTCCACCCGGATCTGCTGCGGCACCCCATCGTCGGTCACCACAAAATCACTCGCCGTCAGCTCAAAAACAACCTGCCCGCCCTTCGTCTTCACGAGCACCGGCACCTCCACCAGCGTGGATCGCACCGTCAAAGTTGTCGGATTGGAGGTTTGATCCGAAGCACTCGCCTGGCTCGGCGAAGCCGTCGGTGTTGCCTGTGCTTCACCAGCCTGCGCGAGCAACGCCATCGCGCTCCAGAACAGCATAAAAACGAAGGCGCACGCAAACCGCATCTGCGCTCATTCTAAGCTGGAAAAATCCGGGTGCCCCATCTTCCTGGGGTTGGGACCATGGGAATCGCGCAAAGCGCGTCGCTTCTCCGAACGCGGAGCGCCAAACGCTTTTCTGTAACCTGTAACCTGCCCCTCACGCTTTCGTAGTCAGAAAATAAGCTTCGACCGCCACCAGCAGCGAAGCCCGATCCAGGATCGGCCGCCGATCCTCATACTGCGCCGCCCAGCACACCTGGTTCACCAAATCCCGCGGCTGGCACGCCCGCAATTCCTGCCGCAGCCCCACGCGGATCGTTTCAATCAGATCGTTCAGCGCACCCTCATCCACGCTCAGCCCGCGCTTCGAAGCCACCCGCCGGAAAATCTGCCGGAACTGATCGTCGGTCGCCGTGTCCACGCGAATCTTCGTCTGCATCCGCCGCAGAAACGCCGCGTCCACCAGATCCGCCGGATCCAGATTCGTCGAAAACACCACCAGCATCTCGAACGGTATCTCAATCTTCCTTCCGCCCGCCATCGTCAGAAAATCGATCCCCCGATCCAGCGGCACCACCCACCGGTTCAGCAAATCTTCCGGCCGCACCCGCTGCCGCCCAAAATCGTCCAGGATCAGCACCCCGTTGTTTGCCTTCATCTGCACCGGCCCCGTGTAGTACTTCGTGCTCGTGTTGAACTGCAGATCCAGCATTTCGATCGTCAGCTCCCCGCCCACCAGCACCGACGGACGCTGGCACCGCACCCACCGCTCATCGTGCGTCTCCGTCTCCATCGGCACGCACTTGTGGATCATCGGATCGTACACCGCGATGATCTGCCCATCCACTTCCACCGCGCACGGGATCCACACATCGTCCTCGGCCAGCACCCGCGACATCGTTTCCGCGATCGCTGTCTTGCCCACCCCCGCCGGCCCATGCACAAATATCGTCGCGCCCGAATTCAGCCCCGTCCCAATCTGCCCCAGCAACTTCGGATCGATAATCAGATCCCCAAACGCGCGCTCCACATCCGCCTTCCGCACCACCATCTTGCGCACGCTCTGCTTCCGTACCACCGCCACATAGCTTTCCAGCGATATCGGAGCCGCGCCCGCGTACTGGCTCTGCGACAGCGCCTCCAGCCCGCGCTTCCTTCCCTGATCCGTCAATGCCACCGTCGGCAGATTCGCCGTCATCCCCATCACCTGGCATAGCTGCGCCGACCGCATCCGCCCCATCAACTCATCGGCCACATTCACGCTCAGTCGCATCTGCCGCGCCAGTTCCCGCGCCGACATCGTGCCGCCCAGATACAGCGTCTTCAGCGCCAGGTCCTCCACAATCGATCGCCGGATTCCCAGCTCTGCCGTCGACCGCGGCCGGTTTTCCGGCACCGCCAACCCGCCCCCGCTCGCCGCTTCCGCCTGCATCTCCACACTGGTATCTTTCTCGCTCGCGTCCTCTCGTTTTGCCAGCGGACGCTGCACCGGTTGAGCCAGCCGCTCATTCACGCTCGCAGTCGCGCTTTCAACCGCACCTCTGCCATCCGATCGAATGAACCCCAAACGCGATTCGATCGCCGTATCCCTCGACTTCACAGGATTTGTCCCCATATTCTGCTTCGGCGCAGCCCCCCATCGACATTAAAAGCTGAACCGGAACGAAGCAGCATTGCTCTTTCGGGTAATTACCCCTTTTGCAAAGAGGTCCCACCCCTGTCACCTTCGTCCTCTCCGGTGCCTCTGAAAGCCTCGCGCGATTACCCCAGTGTCCACGCCGTTTTTCGATTCCCGTCTCCCACCTCCCCATTTCCTCATCTCTGATGTCTGATCACGGATCACGAAGCGCCGAGCCCCGATCCAGGCGCCGCGTCTAATTTCTATTGGCTATTGGCTATTGGC
>PMUI01000128.1:41587-59364 GCA_003166955.1 Acidobacterium sp. | reverse complement strand
CAACTCCGACCGCACGGGCACAATGCAAATCTGGCGCATGCTCGCCGACGGCAGCCATCCGGAGCAAGTCACGTTCGACGAGTTCCAGAACTGGACGCCGCACCCCTCACCCGACGGCAAATCCATCCTGGTTCTTTCCTACGACAACGACGTCACCGGCCACCCTGCGAACAAGGACATCGCGCTCCGCATTCTCAACATCGCCGACGGAAAGCTGCGCGTGCTGGTCAAAATCGTCGGCGGCTCGGGAACCGACAACGTCCCCAACTGGGCTCCCGATGGCTCCCATTTCGCATTCGTCAGCTACCAGATGCTCCCTGCCGAGGATACCGGCTCGAGCGAATAACCAGGCTGATTCGACAGAAAACGAGTGAGTCGCAAGAGACGGAGTCACTCAAAGTCTGTCGTCACACCCGAGTCCCATCGAATGCCTCGTCGCTATTTCGTATCTGAATTTCGCTCGCAAAAGACTGACGAACGAATTCTGCTCAATAATGAGCGCTATTCAGGTGCGACATCGCGCGATCATAGCCCTGTCGGAAACCTTCCCGATAATCCTCGCGCTGGTCGCGGGGCACGTGGGGATGACGATATTCGTCGCGGTTTTTAACGTTCGGCGGCCGGTGGTTGTCGAAATCCTTCCGAGCCCCTTCCACCCCATCATGAAAACCCTGACGTTGCGCCTCACGAAACTCCGGCGGGGGCGCATCCCAGTCACCGCGTTCCTGGGCCACTCCCGCTGCGGGCGATCCTGCAGGGGCACCGATTGCTCTTGCTTTGGCCGGAGTAAAACAGGTCAACGAAAGAGCAAGCACTGAGAGAACAAACAATCTCAATTTCATCGCTGAAACCTCCGTTCCATACTAATCGGATGGTCTCGTTCAGCGGGATGTTGCCCGCCGACCGTTCCTCTCCACGACTTTTCCTTGGCCTTCGGCGGCAAACCCTCTGTTGCCCAATGGGCTCTACTGCCTGCTGCTAACAAAAATAAGCTACGATTTCAGCATGGGCCAACTGCTCGAAATTCGAAACTTACAGGTGAATTTCGGCGCCACCCAGGCCGTCGCGGGCGTCGACCTGCGTCTGGAAGAGGGCGAAGTTCTCGGACTGGTCGGCGAATCCGGCTCCGGCAAAAGCGCGACAGCGCTGGCGATTCTGGGCCTGCTCGGCCCTGCGGCTCGCGTCACCGGCCAGATGCTTTGGCATTCCGCCCATACCGAAGACCGGCCCGGCGAAGCTGTCATCGACCTTTTGCAACAACCCGCCAATGTCATGCGCACACTTCGTGGTCGAGAGATCGCGATGATCTTCCAGGAGCCGATGACCGCCCTCAATCCCGTAATGACCATTGGTCGCCAAGTCGCCGAATGCTTTGAAGCGCACGCGCCGTCGTGGACGGGAAGGGAATCGAAGCAGCGCGCCATCGCTGCACTTGAGGCGGTCGCAATTCCCGAGGCAGCGCGCCGCTATGGCGACTATCCGCACCAATTCTCCGGCGGGCAGCGCCAGCGCATTCTTATCGCCATGGCGCTCATCAATCGTCCGCGCCTGCTGATCGCCGATGAGCCGACCACCGCTCTCGACGTTACTGTGCAGGCGCAAATCCTCGCGTTGCTCGCGCAATTGCAGCGCGACTATGGCCTGGCGATGCTCTTCATCTCGCACGATCTCGCGGTAGTGGGTCAGGTAGCAAGCCGAGTTGCCGTGATGCGCTCCGGCAAAGTCGTCGAGACCGGCCCAACCACGCGCCTCCTCACTGCGCCGGAGCATCCCTATACCCGCAGCCTGCTGGCCGCCGTACCTTCGCTCAGAACCGATCGCACCAAACCTCTCGCCATGGTGACCGAATCATCGGCGTAGCAGTTTATACTCACCGCAACCGTGCCCTCGCAGAAATTCCAGATCGAATTCCCAACACGACACAATCAGTCGCGGCGCAATCGCATCTGCGCTTTCACGCTTATCCTGTGCGCGTCCCTTTGTTCCGCGCAAACCCCAACCCACAAGAAAACCGCGCCGCCACCCAAACCCGAGCCCACCGAGCCCGAACTTGTCGAATACATCCGCGGGGCGCTCTTGTCGCTGAGCCCCAACGATGGCGTCAATGACAACCTCGACGTCCGCTACGACGAGACGACAAAAGTCCTCACGTTGACGGGCCCTACCGGTCACTGCGATCTGGTCATCAGCGCGCTCAACCCGAACAACACTGTCTGGGATGTCTTCGATCCGAGCGACAGCGACCGCCAGCGGGAAAAGCTCCTGCGCCTCACCATGGTCTCCGTCCTCGGCAAAACCGCGCGCACCTGCTACGACAGGTTCGACCACGTCGACACCACCCTGATCGGCAACCGCGCCCGCTTCCTGTTCTCGCAGCCCAAAACGGACGACGTGCCTGATTTTCAAGGGAAGATGACGAAGGCCATCAAGAAGCTGATCCTGCTCAGCGGCGGCGCGCCTGAGAAAGACCTCTTCTAAAGAACCTCTGGAGAAGTCAACGTTTTGAAAGGGCACGACTTCAGTCGTGCCGTATAGGAAGCAAAATGAATGTGGGCTTTAGCCCCTGAGGGAACGTCGGCCCCACACCTAACCTTATTCAGACATCCCCTAAAGGACTCGCAAGTTCATATCCGCAATCATCCGGAGACACCACCGCCCCCGAAGCAACCGGAGGCGGCAGGTCGTGGATTTCTTTAATTCAGCTTACTTCGCGACGGCTTCTTCCGCCACAGGCTCGGTGGCGTCTGCCACCACCTGAACCTTGATGTGCGCGGCCACTTCGCGGTACAGCTTGATGGACACCGTGAATTCGCCGAGACTCTTCAGCGGTTCCGACAGCTGAATCTTGCGCCGGTCCACGTCGAAGCCCTTGGTCTCGAGATCGCTGGCAATGTCCGCCGACGTCACCGAACCAAACAGCTGGCCATTCTCTCCAGACTTGCGGGTAAAGCTCAGCACCACAGGCTGCAGCTTTGCGACCAGTTCTTCGGCCTGGATCTTTTCCGTTGCGGAGCGTCGCGCGGCAGCGGCCTTCATCTGCTCAATCACGCTCATGTTGGCCTCGGTCGCCTGCATCGCCAGCTTCCGCGGCAGCAGGAAATTGCGGCCGTAGCCGTCGGCCACCTTCACCACATCCCCGCGATGACCCAGATTGGCTACGTCTTCTTTCAGAATTACTTCCATTGTGAAATTCTCCAGTGTTACAGGCGGGAGCCATTGGCACTCCCATCCATTGGACGAGAGAATCAGCCAACAAGCGCGCCGCGCAGGATTCTATATCGGCATCGGAAGCATTGTCTCCTGGCATGTCCGAATTAATTCGGGCAAACCCCTACAACTAATAGGGCATTGCCCGCCGAACCAGCCCGGAGGCTTTAGCTAGTGACGCGTTGCGAACGGCAGCAGCGCGATATTCCGCGCCTGCTTGATCGCCTTGGTCAAGCGCCGTTGGTGCGTGGTGCAAACGCCCGTGAGCCGCCGCGGCACAATCTTGCCGCGCTCAGCCACAAACCCCTGCAGCAGGCGAACATCGCGATACGGGATTGCGTCAATCTTCTCCGTACAGAACTTGCAAACCTTCTTGCGGCGGAAGAACTTGCCGCGCCCGCCGGGTCCACCACTGGGCCGTCCACCGGGACGAGGGCCGGAGCCGCCGCCAGGCCCAGAACCGGATCCAGGCCCTGAGCCCGGTCCAGATCCCGAACCGTGCCCGCCTTGAGGTGCTGATCCGCCCGTCTCGGGCGCCTTGCTAGAAGTCTCTTCAGACATTGTGTATCCTCTTCANNTCTCTTTGTTGCTATGCTCTTTTGCTCTTCCCCCTCTCAGGGACGGAAGCGCAGTGTTGTTCCGACCGTGCTGACCCCGGCGAGAAGCCAACAATACCGGCAAAATCGCTGTTGCCCTTACGCGCTGGCCTGAATGGCTTCTGCAGCTTCAACAGGCGCAGCAGAAACAGGCGGAGCCGCCGCAACAGGAGCCGGTCCCGAGGAAGCATGCGACGAAGCCGCAGGCTCCGCGCTCAGCTTCCTGCGCGTACCGCGCAATGCCTTCACCTTGGCAAGCCGCTTCTCTTCCTCATCGATGCGCACGGTGATGAACTTGATGATGGGCTCGGAAACGCGCAACCGCCGCTCCAGTTCCAGCACCACCGCACCGTTGGCCTCAACAGTCAGCAGAACGTAATTGCCGTCGTTGAACTTGCGCACCATGTACGCGAGCTTGCGCCGCCCCATCTTGTCGACATTCTTCACCACGCCGCCGCCATTGGTCACCGAGGTGCTGAAGCCGGCAATCAACTTATCGACATCCTCTTCGGCCGCATCGGGCCGAACAATAAACATCACTTCATACAAACGCGACATCCTGTTTCCTTTTCCGCTGGAGTCACTCCCCAGCTAAAGCAGTTCGCAGTTCAGAATCGCAGTTCTAAGTTCCGACCTTCTAAGTCTCTGAGCCCTGCACTCTGTTCCCTGTTCCCTAATCCCTATTCCCTGTCCTTACGGTTAAACTCATTCATCGCCGGTCCCGGTCCATCCTGGATAATCCGCCGCGTCGCCGCAGCCACCCGATCCAGCACTTCATCCAGCACCGTCAAATCCGCCTTGCGCATCGGCGAGAGCAAATAATCCCTGCCCGGCCGTTCAGCTCCCGCCTCTTTCGCTTCCGGCGGAAGATCTTTCCCAACCCCGATCCGCAACCGCAACCACTCTTCACTGCCCAGGACCGAGGTCACGCTGCGGGCTCCGTTGTGTCCCGCCGGCGAACCGCGCTCCCTGATCTTGAACGTCCCCAGCGCAAAGTCCAACTCGTCGTAGATCACGAGCAGGTCCCTCGCCGGATCCGCTTCGAACTCGTTAATCAGAGCGGCCACCGCAGCGCCGCTCAGATTCATGAATGTCTCCGGCTTCGCCAGGATCACCTCGCGTCCTGCAATTCTGCAGGTTGCAGTAGTGGCCCGGCACCGCCGATTTCCGATCACAACGCCCTCTTGCTCAGCGATGCGGTCGATTGCCATGAACCCCGCGTTATGCGGAGTCCAAACATATTCCAAGCCGGGATTGCCGAGCCCCACCACCAGGAAAGGGCCCCGCCGGCCATCAGTTTCAAGGCCCTTCAAGCCGATGCGTGTGATCATCTCGTCGAGTTCGTCCGTCGAACCAACGTCCTCCGGCAACATGTCATCCGCATCTGCCTTGGCCAAGGTCTACTTCTTCGCCCCGCCCTCGGGCTTCTTCGCACCAGCCGCTGCACCCGCGGCAGCCTCCGGTTCGCCCTTGCCCTTCTTCGCCACTTCAGGTTCCGCAGGAGCGCCCTCCACAGCAACCACTGCTTCGGCCTCAGCCACCGGTGCAACCTCTTCGCGAATCGAAACCACGTGCGCCACAGTTGCATCTTCGGTGTTCAAGTACTTGATCTTGTCCGAATGCGGCAAGTCGCTCACGCGCAGCGCGCCGTACATTTCAAGGTTGCTCACATCCACGTCAATGTGGTTCGGAATATCCGCGGGCAGGCACTCGATCTCGACTTCGCGCAACACCTGGTCCAGGATGCCGCCTGCCACCTTGACGCCAAGCGGTATGCCAATCAGCTTCACGCGCACACTCACTTGCAGCAGCTTGTCCAGCGCAATGCGCTTCAGGTCGATGTGAATCAGCTGATCCTTCAGCGGCTCCCGCTGCCAATCGACGATCATCGCCTTGGCCGCAGCTTGGTCTCCCACCGCTACATCGAAAATCGTGTTGTGGCCCGTCTCGGAAAACAAAATCCGCGAAATCTGCTTGGGGTCCACTTCAATGGCCACTGCTTCGTGGCCGCCGCCATACAGCACGGCAGGAATCTTTCCCGCCACACGCACACGGCGCGCAGCATTCTTGTTGAACTTGCCCACCCGGGGCTTGGCTGTTACGACTTCAGGCATTTCCATCTCTCATTTCTGTCATCGGGCACAGGCCAGTCATGGTCCACTCCCTTTGTTGGAGCCAGTGATCAGCGTGCAGTGAACTGTGGACAGAAAAACCACCGCTCATAGCTCTGAGACCAGCCAAATTGTTTACCCAAGCAGCAGCAACTGCTCACTGCTTCTCTGTTTCACTGNNCTCACGCTGGTCTCCATGTGAATGCTCTCAATGGCCGCGCCCAAAAGCCCGGCAATCGAAAGCAGCTTAATCTTTGGCAACTTCTGCGCCTGCTCGCGCAAAGGAATGGTGTCCGTCACCACCACTTGTTCCAGCCGCGAAGCTGCGATGCGGTCGATCGCCGGACCCGAAAGCACGGCGTGGCTGGCGCAGGCATAGACCGAAATCGCGCCGGCACCGTGGAGCGCGTCGACCGTCTTCACCAGCGTACCCGCGGTATCAATAATGTCGTCGATGATGAGGCAAGTCTTGCCATTTACGTCGCCGACCACATGCATCACTTCGGCAACGTTCATATCGGTACGCCGTTTATCAACGATGGCCAGCGGTGCGCCCATCTTCTGTGCAAAGTGGCGGGCCCGCTCCACGCCGCCGGCGTCGGGCGAGACCACGATGAGATTGGGCAGTGCCAGCGAACGGAAATGACTCACCAGCACCGGGCTCGCGAACATGTGATCCACCGGAATATTGAAGAAGCCCTGAATCTGTGCAGCGTGCAAATCGACGAAGAGCGCGCGGTTAGCCCCAGCCGTCGTCAGCAAATCTGCAACAAGTTTGGCGCTGATCGCCACGCGGGGGCGATCCTTGCGGTCCTGGCGCGCGTAGCCATAATAGGGAACCACAACCGTGATCCGGGCAGCCGAGGCGCGCTTAAGGGCGTCAATCATGATGAACAGTTCCACCAGGTGCTGATCCACCGGATAGCAGGTGGGCTGCACCACAAAGACATCCACGCCGCGGACATTCTCAAGCAACTGAAAGTAGACCTCGCCGTCGGCAAAACGCTGCATCTTGGCGTCGCCCAGCTGAACACCGATATGGCGGGCAATCTCCTCAGCCAGCGGCCGGTTCGCAGTCCCCGAGAAAAGCTTGAACCGCTTATCCTCGCTTAGATTGCGGGCCCGCTTCCGTTCGGGAGCCGGCTTGGCATCCTTGGCCTTCGATTCCGGCGTACCACCGGGCGTTGGACCCTTGGGCGCGCCGTCTTTTCCCTGGTCTTCCGCACCCGGCTGTTGCTGTTGTTTGTCTTCCGCTGCTACCGTCACCGTTCCCACTTCCATCTCCCGAGAACCTCCAAGCTGGTTTGCTTTGGCTGCTCAACTGGTCCCTTACCGCAAAACTTTGGCTGGGCGACCAGGATTCGAACCTGGATAAATGCCTCCAAAGGGCATTGTCCTACCATTGAACGATCGCCCAACGCAGCGAACCTCCAGGTCATCCCGGAAGAACGCCCAGAAAAATCCGTTGCCGTTGACAGCCGTCCGCGAGTCTCTCTCCCGCCAACCAAGCCTGTCAATGACTCTCCACAGAAATGCGTCAAGCCGCACAACCATGGGTGCCCCAGGTCTGGATTCTCAGACCTGGGAAACCAAGAACCCTGCTAAAGAAGCATCCCTTCCCAGTACGCGCTGCGCGGCAAAGTGCGAGTCAACTGATTCCGCACTCCCGCTTGTTCCAGCCGCAACTGGGCCGCTTCCGCATCTCCACGGGTCCGATACAACCCGTAAAGCGCCGAGCCCGACCCCGACAGCGAGGCATGGAGGGCAGCCTCCGGAGTGTCCGAAGCCGCAAGAATGCGCTTGATTTCTGCAAGGGAAGGATGCTGGGGAAAGACAACTCGTTCGAAGTCGTTCTGGATCCAGCTCGTGATCCCGGTGCGGACAAGCGCGGACTCCAACGGTCCGGCCAGGTCTTCTCCATTTGGGAAGACACCGGAGGAGCCAGCCCCCTGCCCACCACTCGGAATTCCTCCCGAAAAGGCGCTGGCGTAGGCACGGCTCAACTGTTCCAGTCTATCTTCGGACGCTTCAGCGGTCAAACCTTCAGCCGCACACAGCGCATCCCAGTCCCGAAAAGCCTGCGCAGTTGATACCCCAACCTCCGGCATCGCCACCACGCACCAAACCGGCTCGATATCAGGCAGCGGATACACCTCCTGCCCTCGATCCACCCCCAACACCGTTCCACCTATAAGGAACAACGGCACATCCGACCCAACCTGCGCCGCAATCACCAACCGCCGCGCCAACGAGACAAAATTGTCATCCTGATTGCGAATGCTGTCATCCTGAGCGCAGCGAAGCAAAGTCGAAGGACCTGCGGTTGCCTTTGCGCTGCTGGAATCAGCACGACCATGGGTGCCCCAGGTCTCGCTTTTGAGACCTGGGAAACCACGAACCCCGTCCGAAATCCCCAGTTCCTCTTCCAATCCCACCAACGCCGCCACAGCATTTGCCGACCCGGCCCCCAACCCGCCCTGAATAGGCAGCCTTTTGTCGATATGAACCTTGACGTCTGCGGCAATCCGAAGTTCCTCCAGGACCAGGCAAACCATCTTCCAAGCCGTATTCCGCTCGTCCAACGGCACCCGTTCATCATTCGAAGTCAGCCGGATCGCCGTTTTCTCCGCTGGCCGCGCCGAAACCGTCACCACATCATGCAACTCCAGCGTCTGATAGACCGTGCAGAGCGAGTGAAAACCATCCGCCCGCGGAGCCCCAATCCTCAATCCCAAATTGATCTTTGCGTGTGAACGCACCGCTGTCGGCATACCGGTTCATTGTAGAGGCGAACCGCCCCGCCCCTTCGCCGTCCATCACAGATCAACGAACAAATATCGCTGGCTTTGCGTACGAAATAGGGTCACAATTCGAATCCTTAAGGCGTTCTCTCCCGATCGGGCCGCATACGACCGTCGAACGAAGGAGGGCCCATGAGATTCTCCCCGCACCTCGGAATCGCAATTCGGATCGCACTGGGCATCTCACTATCCGGCTCCGCGCTCATCGCCCAAGTCTTGCCTGACACCACCCATCAAGCCCCCATGGTCGAGCGTTATGGCAAGCCCTATGTCATGGTCACCATCAATGGCAAAGGCCCATTCCGCTTCGTCATTGACACCGGCACCGGCGGTGACGCCCTCGTCACCCCCGAGCTCGCCGCCGAACTCGGCCTGCCCACTGTCGGCCACGCGACACTCAGCGATCCCAGTGGCCAGGGCGGCAAAAAGGCACCCATCGTTCGCATCGACTCGCTCGAATTCGCCGGCGTCCAGTTCAACGGCATCCGCGCCGTCAGCCACCCCTTCTTCGCCGAGGCCGGCACCTGCGAGGGCCTCCTCGGCTTCACGCTCTTTCGCGACTACCTGCTCACCCTCGACTTTCCCAATCGCCTCGTCACGCTAAACGCCGGCACGCTTGCCCCCGACGGCGGAAAGTCCGTGCTGCCTTTCCGCATGCCTGACGGCGTTCCCGTCGCCATTCTCAAAGTGGATGGACTGCAGCCGGTCGAAGCGCAGCTTGACTCCGGCGGCAGCGGTCTGATCCTGCCCGAAAAACTCGCTGCGCGCCTGAAATACGACATTGATCCAGTGGTCTTCGCGTCGGGCCGCTCGGTTTCTACGCGCTTTGAAATGAAAGCCGCCAAGCTCGCTTCCGACGTCAAGCTCGGCCGCTACACATTTACGCATCCGGTCGTCGAAATCCACCCGGCCTTCCCGCTCGTCAACTTCGGATCGCCGCCGATGCAGATCTTCGCCATCACCTTCGATCAAAAAAATCTGCTCGTCCGCTTCACGGCGAACCAGAAACGTTTCAGCCTCACCGCGCCACCCAGCCCCACGCACCTGACCAATGCGCCTGTCTACGATCCACCGCCGCACGACCTCGTCCCCGTCGGCTGAATCATGTTCTCGGCTACGCAACGGCGTTCCGCGCCACCATCTCCCACGCCGCCCGCAGTGCCGCCACTCCATCGCCTAACGGGCGAAACTCCATCGCCACCATGTGCCGATACTTCAGTTCGCCCAGCTTGCGATAAATATTCCCATAGTTGATCTCGCCCGTACCCGGCTCATGACGCCCCGGCACATCGGCAATGTGAATCAACCCGATCACATCGATGTGGTTGTCAAGCTTTGCGATCAAATCGCCGTAGCTCATCTGCTCGTGATAGATGTCGTAGAGAAACTGCACCTGCGGATGATTCACCGCGCGCACAATCTCGATCGCCTCATTGGCCGAAGTCAGAAAGTACTTGGGATTCTCTTCGAGATGAATGCACTCAAGCAGTAATCGCACCGGCTGGCCCTCAATCTGCTTTCCCTCCACCAGCGCCGCCGCACGCTTCAGTGATTCAATCGAACTTGCATGTTGCTCCTCGTGCGGCAACCCCGGAACCACATTCCCCGACAGCACAATCATCGCCGGACAACTCAGCGTCTCCATCGGCGTCAGCGCCTCGCGCAGTTCGCCAAGGAACGCGTCGCGCGCTGACGGATCGGCAACGCCATGATGCAGTCCCGCCGTCGCGTCAAAGTGGATACCGAGCCGCTTGCGCGCCGCATTGGCATTCGCAAAATCCGCCGCAGTCCATTTCGCGTATTCCCCCACCAGCTCAACGTTGGTGTAGCCCGCTTCGGCAACTTTGGCCAGTCGCTCCTCGAACGGCAATCCATTGAACACCGTCCAGAGCATCACCGACAACGGAAACGGCAACGCCGAAGTAGGCGTGGGCAAACCGCCCTCCGCAACCGACACCTTCGCCGCAGCAGCGCCCATCGCCGCCGCAGCCATCGCCTGTGTAAACGTGCGCCGATCCATACGCGCCTCCATATTCTTTACTGTGAACTATGAACTCAGAACTGCTTTACTGTTCCCTGTTCCTTGTCCACTGTTCACTGTTCACTGTTTCTGCTTTCTCCGCAACGCCTGCCAATCCATCTCCGTCTGGTCCGCGTAAAGCGAACCGAACTTCGCCACTGCCTCGGCAAAGCCATCGCCTGAACCAATGTACCCCGCGATCGTCTGCGGATCGCCCGAGCGCGCATGTCCGCGTGCCAGCAACTCCCCGCAAATCTCCGCAAACGCAGAGAGGCCGCTCCCCGCAAGGTCCTCCAACTCAATTGATCCCTTGTGGTCATTCAGCTGCCGCACCAGGTAGTCGCGCCCCTCCATCTGCGTCCAGCCCAGAAATGGATCCGATTGCAGCTGCATCGCGCGCTGCCCATCCGCAGTGCGCCGCCCATTGTGGTGTTCCGGACGCGCATCTGGCAAGTATGCGGTGTAGACCGAGGGCGCCTCCTCTTTTATCTGCAGAAACAAAGGATCGCGCGGGCCGTTGCCCTCGAAATAAATGCAGTAGTCGCGCAGTCCCACCGATCCGGTGCCCACCACTTTGAATGCCACATCCACCGGCCGATAGAGCGAGAGCAGATGCTGCCGCTGCGGCTCCAGCATCTCGCGATAAGGACCAAGTGCCCCCAACACCTTCACCGCCTGCGATCCCGTCACGCGCGTGAGCAACGGCTTCTGCTCTTTGAATCGCCGCGGCGCCCCCGGCTTTTTGCTTGCGGGCTCCGTCAGCTGCTCCAGCGTGTGCAGTGGTGTGGCCCGTTCCGCCTTCAGAAGCGCATCGTGCACCGGTACGACCGATCCGATGCGATGCACCTGGAACCTTCCCACTTCAAGGAGCGGCATCTCCACAAAAGCGCGCATCTGTTCGCTGTAGCGCACCATGCATTCTTCCGCAGCTGTGCGCGCCGAGGTCTCCTTGTGTCCTGCTTCGCGTCCAGCCAGCACCAGCGACGTCGCCAGGCGTTTCAAATCCCATTCGAACGGCCCGCGAATCGTCTCATCAAAGTCGTTAATGTCGAAAACCAGCCGCCCATCCGGAGCCGCGAACGCCCCCAGGTTGCGCACATGCGCGTCTCCGCAAAGTTGCGACACAATCCCGGTATTCGGAATGACCGCCAGATCGGCCGCGATCACCGGCGCTGCGCCGCGAAAATACACAAAAGGCGACTGCACCATCATCTGATGTTTGAGTTTTAGCAAAGCGGGCAGGCGTCCACGCTCAGCCCGTTCCAGCAGCGTCAGGGCCGGTGCCGATCTCGCTTTAATGTTGAGCTCGTCATGTTGCTGTCGTCCCACTTGCTTGCGTCGCGCCTGGCCAAAATTGCGACGTTCTTCCGGCGTTGCCCAATGCATGTTCGCGAACATATACCCTCAGCCCCAGCCTTGCAAACTCGGTGTTGCAAATCAGAACAGCAAGGCAGGAATCCAAGCGAAAAGCGGCCTCTTTCCGTCCCGCAAATGAGGGATTGTCGGTTTCATACCGTGATTTAAACTGCAAACTGGAAGCCCGGCATACAGTTTCTCCCACCTGACGTGCCACTACAGCTCCGGTCCCGGAGGATTTTCCTTTGACGCCTGTCTCGCGTACACGCGCGCTGTTGCCCATTGCCATTCTTGCTTTTGGATATTTGACATCTCCGCTTCCAGCGCAAGGCCCCGCGGTACCACTTACCGTGGAGAAAATCTTCGCCCATGGCCCGCTGGTTGGTCATCTCCCCGAAGACATCACCTGGTCGCCAGACGGAAAGCACCTTTCCTATCTCGATGGCGGCGAACTCGTCGACCTCGATCCAGGCTCCGGCAAACCGCATGTGATGATAAGCCGCTCCAAGATCACCTCCATCGAAGGGGCAGCCGTTGCATCCGAGCAGGATCGCGACCATCGCATCCGCTACGGAATGGCTGCCTATCAATGGGCTCCCGACTCCAGGCACCTTCTTTTCGACTCCAACGGCCGACTCTGGATGTACGACCTGCACAACGGCACCGGCGTCGAAATCGCCTCCACAGGGCAAGCCTCCGGGAACGATCCAAAATTCTCGCCCAACGGCGAAAACATCTCCTTCATTCGCAACCACAGCCTTGCCGTCGTTCGACTCAAAGATCCCGGCGCCCCGCCCACCATAGCCGTCCCCTCGCCGAACGAAACCATCCTCAACGGCGAAGTCGATTGGGTCTACGAAGAAGAACTCGACGTCCGCAGCAACTACTTCTGGTCCCCCGACTCGCGCGAGATTGCCTATCTCCAGATGAACGAGGCCGCCGTCCCGCAGTACCCGCTGGTCGACTGGATCCCCGTCCACGCTACCGTCGACATGCAGCGCTATCCCCTGCCCGGCGATCCCAATCCCACCGTCCGCATCGGCGTCGTCGGCGCGGGCGGCGGCAACACCCGCTGGATCAAAATCCCCACGGACGTCGGCAGCGACTACATCCCCCGCTTCGGCTGGGTCAATCCACGTACCCTCTGGGTCGAAACCCTCTCCCGCAATCACCAGCACCTCGACCTCTGGTTCGTCGACGCGCATTCCGGCGACGCCCGCCGCATCCTCCAGCAGTTCGACTCCAAATACCTCACCACCACCTACGACGTGAAGTTCGTCGGCGATCATCAGTTCCTCATCCTCAGCTGGCGCGACGGCCACACCCACATCTACCGCTACACCTTCAACCCCAACAACCCGCTCTCCGATCTCGCGCAGCTCGCCAATCAGGTCGAAAGCGGCGCCTACGAAGTCGCCTCCATCAAAGCCGCCGACGAGAACGCCCACACCATCTGGTATCTCTCCAACGAGGGCGACCCGCGCCAGCAGCAAATCTGGGCCATCCAGTTCGACGGCGGCAACAAGCGCCAGCTTTCTCAGGACGGCGGCTTCCACGATCCCGTTTTCCCCGACCAGGGCGGCGCCTTCATCGACACGTATTCGAGCCTCCTCACACCGCCCACCGTCGCCGCCTGCTTCTACGCCACCGCTTCACCGCAGGCCGCCATCAACTGCACGCCTTTCTGGAAATCCAAACCCATCCGGGGCCACAAGCTCATCGAGCCCCAGCCCCTCGAGCTCACCGCCTCCGATAAAACCACCAAACTCTACGGCTCCATCCTGCTTCCTCCCGCCAACGCCGCGCCCCACAGCGTTCCCCTCATCGTCAATCCCTACGGCGGTCCCAGCGTCGACACCGTACGTGATCGCTGGGGCGGCAAGCGTTTCTTCTTCGACCAGCTCCTCGCCGAGCATGGCTTCGCCGTCCTCCACGTCGACAACCGCGGCATGGCCGGTCGTGGCCGCGACTTCGAGCAGGTCGCCTGGCACAATTTCGGCCCGCCCCAGTTCGCCGATCAGATGGCCTCCATCGACAAGATCCTCACTCAGTTCCCGCAGCTCGACCCGCATCGTCTCGGCTGGTGGGGCTGGAGCTGGGGCGGCAGCTTCACCCTCTTTGCGCTCTCCCACAGCGACAGCTTCCTCGCCGGTGTTGCCGGCGCTCCCGTCACCGACTGGCGCGACTACGACTCCATCTACACCGAGCGCTACCTCGGCCTCCCCTCCGAGGACGCGCAGAATTACCACGACGACTCCGACGTCAACGCCGCCGCCGACCTCAAAGGACACATCCTCATCCTCCACGGCACCGGCGACGACAATGTCCACATCGCCAACGACACGCAATATATTCAGAAGCTCATCGAAGCCGGCATTCCCTACGACTACAACATCTACCCCCGCAAAACCCACGGCGTCTCCGGCCCCGAAGACCAAACCGAGCTCTACAACAAAGTCCTCCAGCACTTCGAAACATATCTGAAAGCCCCCGCTCCCCCCGCAGCCGAAACGCCCGCACCGCCCCCGCCATCTCCATCCCACCCGGGCAAACGGTAGGAAACTCCGTCGCCGATTGGGATAGAAAATCAAACGCCCGCAAACCAAAGCTGCGACGGCCAGGTTCACCCCACAGCAAGAAGCAGATACCCCGGGGCTTCAAACTTCAATGCCACTTGACCCTGTGCTTGGTACCGAAAGTACCGTCCTGAGCCATTTTGGGAAAAAGTAGTCCCGACTCTGCCCCACCCCCTTTCCCCGCAAGCCCTTCAGCCGAGGGTGATACTCCCGTACGGTCGATGGGGCGGGCAATTGCCGAGCATTCCCCACCAACTGAACGGGAAAGAAAAACTCCGTGATCCTGAGCGAGTTTTCAAGATACGACCAAACCCAATGCTCCCACTCCACTTGCCAGGGTGGAGTTACCAACCACGAACCGGCCCCTGTTCCCTGTGCCCTGTACCCTGTACCCTGAGATGACCCACCCATCCGAGCGCCCCAATTCCACCGACCCCATCCGCGGCCGCACCACCGTAGGCGATTACGAACTCACCATCCTCTCCGACGGCTTCTACTTCCTCGACGGCGGAGCCATGTTCGGCGTCGTCCCCAAAATCCTCTGGGAAAAGCGCGCCCCCGCCGACGACCAGAACCGCATTCTCCTCGGCCTTAACACCGTCATCGTCCGCACTCCCCAGCACACGATCGCCATCGAAACCGGCATCGGCAATAAGCTTCCTCCAAAACTCAAAGAGATCTACGGAGCCAAGGAACAGCTCCCCCGCGCCTTCGAAGCCGCCGGCATCCGCCCCGAAGAAATCGACATCGTCATCAACTCCCACCTCCACTTCGACCACTCAGGCTGGAACACCACCCGCACCCCCGACGGCCGCATCGTCCCCACCTTCCCCAACGCCCGCTACTTCGCCCATCGCGGAGAAGTCACCCACGGCCGCCTCCAGCTCGAGCGCGACGCCGTCAGCTATATCTCCGACAACTACGATCCCCTCATCGCCTCAGGCCAGATGACCCTGCTCGACACCCAACCCGGCGAAACCCAGCCCATCGTCCCCGGCATTTCTGTCGAATGCTTCCCCGGCCACACCGCGCAGCTACTCGCCGTCCACATCGAACCAGGTGGCGCAGGCTCGGGCGGCCAGCACGCCTGCTATATCTCCGACCTCATCCCCACCAGCGCCCACCTCGACATCACCTGGGTCATGGGCTACGACCTCGACCCCGTCACCTGCATCGCCGAACGCAAACGCTTCTACAGCCGAGCCGTCCCCGAAAACTGGCTCGTCCTCTTCACCCACGATCACCACACCCCCTACGGCCAAATCATCCTCAACGACAAAGGCAAGCCGGTGATCGCGTGACAAACAGCGCCTTCCGGAAGCGGTTCTATTGGACGGCTGCATCCATCGGTGCGGTCTACGCGGCTCTCGTGTTTGCGTTCGTCAAAGGGCTGGTCTCGCCTCGACCTCTCGCTTGGGTCTTCATTGCCATTGGGGTTGCCGGCTACATCGCCTTCTATTGCCTCCTCAAACGCGCTCGCGACGAACGCCGCGCTTCCGGTGAATTCGACAAGCCGCTGGACGAGCAGACACGTCTCCGCTATCGGTCCAGTATTCGCCACTTGAAGATCATGGTTTTCGTCCTGATCTTCTCTCTGGTGTATGGCCTTTGGTCCACGCGGGGAGATTCTCTGCCTCCCTCGGATCGCAGGTGCCACCGTCAATATCCTGCTGAACATCTATTTCATCTGGTCGATTCGCAGACTGCAGTGTCGGCTCAATGAACCTCGGCCCGCAGCGCCTGCCGGCCCAAAACCCATTTGAGTTACGACCCTGAGGCACTCCGATATCGCCACCAAATCTCACAGAAAAAGAAAACTCTGTCATCCTGAGAGCTTGTGACTTTATCGATTTTGGACACCTTGTGAGGCCCTTAAGCTGTTCGTTTGCAGCGTCGCATTTTCCGAAAGAACAATAAAGTTACAAGCTCTGAGCGAAGCCGCCGAATATCATCGCGCCGCTTTTGGCGCGCTGAATCAATTCAGAAGCGAGCCGAAGGACCTGCATTCCTCTCCCTCACCACATGCGGAACAATGTCGGGATCAGCCGCTTTTGTATCAGGGCACGAGTTTACTCGTGCCGAAAGATAACGCGCCGAAGGCGCTTCCTTGCTGTCGCAGGCCGTTTTTTGGGTCCCCGGCGCGCCCGCTTTTGGTGCGCTGGGGTGCCTGCGAGGGAACGACCCTGGGGAAGCCACCGCCGTTACTTCTCTCCGAGGAACTCCCACGGTAAAGTTACGAATGTCATCGCTCCTCTTGGGAACCCAGGCATGGAAAAAACAATCTCGGCGACCGACGCGAATCGGAAATTCTCCCAACTCCTCAAGAGTGTCCGCCAAGGTCGCGGCCACATCATCACCAGCCGTGGCCAATCCGTTGCGAAGATTTCTCCCATAAACGGAGCGGAGCGAGTGACGACCGAGGCGCGGAAAGCCCTTCTTGCCAGGCTGCGCCGGCAGACCGTCACCCCTGCCGGTCGCTGGACGCGCGACCAACTCTATGAGGGTTAGCGAACGGCTTCACAGCTTGCGGGAAAAAACCAACACCCACCGCAGCGACGGCCAGGTTCACCCCACAGCAAGAAGCTAGCTCCTCCGGAACCCGCCGGTCCATAGGACTCGCCCCTCAATTCGTTCCGAAAGTACTCCCCTGTTCCATTTTGGTCACGACTTTCGTCTACAGGACCTCCCGCCGCAAACCAAACTAGCCCGCATCCTCCCTCCTTTCTCCGGTCTCCTCGATCAATGTGGAAAATCTGTCAAGCCCCAGCCCAAAAAACCGAGGTAATGACGACTGACTCACAACGACTTATAAGCCAACCAACCCAAATATATTTGGCAGTTTTATTCGCCTAACTTGGTATCCTAATAATGGGAGCACAAAAGAATGTTCCCACAAGCAATAAACTCAGCAAGACAGAAAAGCCTCGCTCCCCGCGAGGCTCTTCTGTTGCAGGAGGAGGATACCGTGACCTGGCCCACCAGCTGCAAGCTGCTGGCCACCATCTACTGGCTACCGGCCGCTTTAAGGGGCCCGTCGCAAGTGATCTCGTTGCCATCACCTAAGTAAAATGGACCCGAAGGAGGAAACTGTAAGTTGTGCCGAATCAATC
>PMUI01000128.1:0-41543 GCA_003166955.1 Acidobacterium sp. | reverse complement strand
AAAAGGCGAACCCGCTGCGTCGTCTCGCTTTTTCTATTCCCTATCCCTGTTCCCTGCTTTTATGGTCCACAATAAGACCAATGGCCTCCACCGCGACCCCAACCCTCCTCACACTCGACGCCTTCCGCGAAGCCCAGGCCCGCATCCGCGGCGTCGCCGCCCGCACGCCGCTGGTCCGCCTCCTCGACCCGCGGCTAGACTCGGCCGAAGTCTACGTCAAAGCTGAAGGCCTTCAGCCCATCGGCAGCTTCAAACTCCGCGGCGCGTACAACAAAATCGCCCAGCTCACACCCGACCAAAAGAGCCGCGGCGTCATCACCTACTCCAGCGGCAACCACGCTCAGGGAGTCGCCTACGCCGCCCGTGTGCTCGGGCTGAAAGCCGTCATCGTCATGCCCTCCAACGCGCCCGAAGTCAAAAAGCGCGCCACCGCCGCCCTCGGCGCCGAGATCGTCGAAGTCGGCCCCGCCAGCTCCGCCCGCAAAGAAAAAGCCGAAGAGCTGGAAGCAAAATACGGCTATGTCATGATCCCGCCTTACGACGACGAGCAGATCATCGCCGGCCAGGGCACCTGCGGCCTCGAAATCCTCGAAGATCTCCCCGACGTCGATCTGGTCCTCTCGCCCGTCTCCGGCGGTGGACTGCTCAGTGGCATCGCCACCGCCATCAAGCTCTCCAACCCCCCCCAGCCGGTTCAGACGCGCGTCATCGGCGTCGAACCCGAGCTCGCCGCCGACGCCCAGGAAAGCTTCCGCTCTGGCCAGCTCGTCACCTGGCCCGCCGAAAAAACCACCCGCACCTTCTGCGATGGCCTCCGCACCCAGTCCCTCGGCGACCGCAACTTCGAGCACATCCGCACCTTCGTCGACGACATCATCACCGTCACCGAATCCGAAATTCGCGCCGCCATGCGCACCCTCCTCTACTCCGCCCGCCTCACCCCCGAGCCCAGCGGAGCCGCCTCCGCCGCTGGCATCCTCTTCCACCGCGACCAGCTCCTCCCCTTCCGCAAAGCCGTCGTCGTCATGAGCGGCGGCAACGTCGAGCCGGGCGTCCTCAAATCCGTCCTCGCCGAGAAAGACCCCCCCGGGGTCCCCGGCGCGCCTGGTGCTGGCGTGACCGGGGTGGTTCAGTGAGCCCGACCCCCGTGAGACGAACCACCCACATTTCACGTCATATCCTCGTCATGCGTTTCCTGGTCCCCGTCCTGCTCATCTCCTTCATCGCCCCCGCAGCCAGCGCGCAGAAGCCCCTGCCCGCGCCCAAAATGCCGCGAAACGGCACCCTCGCCACCATGGTCCGCGAAGCCAACCTCTACGCCAATCCCGACGACTCCGATGGCCCCATCTCCACCATCCAGCCCGGCCGCGAGCTCGTCGTCGCCGAACGCAACGGCAAATGGCTCCGCGTCTTCGCCAACACTGACGCGCCCGACACCCGCCAGGCCGACGTCCCCGTCTTCGGCTCCGAGGGCCAGGCCCAGCCCATCTCCGGCTGGATCATCGCCAAGGGCGTCGTCGACACCAATACGCCCCACGGCGACCTCGTCCTCTTCGGCGCAGCCGACAACCTCGAGCAGCAGGCCGCCGTGCCTGACCCGCCCCCCCACGTTGCCCAGGAAGCCCGCCTCCTCTACCGCCGCATCGTCACCATGTTCCCGCAGTCGCCCTGGCTGCCGGAAGCCATGTACCGCGCCGCCGACATCCGCTGGCAGATCCAGAAAGTTGACGCCTCCTCCCTCCCCTCCGCCCACGAGAAAGAAAACTACCTCCGCGAGCAGATGGATGAAGACGAAATGCGCAAGGTCATGAAGTATTTCGCCGGCACCAGATGGGCCGACATGGCCGCTTTCGACCTCATCGACAACAAACTTTGTGGCGACTGGCGGGGTTCGGAAAAATGCCCCGAACAGGAAACCACCTGGTACCTTAAATACGTTGACGACCACCCCGACTCGCCCAACGCCGCCGAGGCCCTCTACGACGCCATCTGGCGTCAGGCTGCCGCAGGCGACATGTGGGCCGCCGACAACGATGGCAAGCGCGCCGACGAGGACCGCGGCCACGCCAAAGCCATCTTCGACCGCCTCCAGCAGAAGTGCCCGCAGTCCGCTTTCACCGCGCGCGCCGCCAGCCTCATTTACAAAATCGACCAGGGCATTCCTGTCTACGGTTCCAGCCGCGAATAGCGCTCCCCTGCTGTCTCCTTGGGCTGTCTCATTTCCGGCCACCCTGCCCCGCTTGGTTGTCCACTTGGCACCTTCCGCCACAAATATCCGCCGTCTTCTCACACAGCACGCGCCGCAATTCTGCTATACAGGTTCCATCGGGAAATAGCCGTTACAACACCAATCTCGAATCAACCCTGCAGTTCTTCCCCCAGGTCGGAGCAAGATTGAACGACTACGTGGTCTCTGTACTGCTTGGGATCATTGAGGGCCTCACCGAATTCCTGCCCGTCAGCTCTACCGCACACCTGCGCATCGGCGAAGCGCTCTTCGACATCGGCCTCAACGACCCCTACTGGAAGATGTACACCATCGTCATCCAGCTCGGCGCCATCCTGGCCCTCACCCTCCTCTTTGCCGGCCGCATCATCGAATTCATCCGCACCTTCCCCCAGGGCGAAGACGGCAAGCATACCGTCCGCAATCATCCCCTCACCCTCACCCTCGCCGCCTTCGTCTGCACCGCCATTCCCTCGCTTCTGCTCACCAACGTCATCGGCGCGCATCTTGAGAGCCTGCGCGCCATCGCCCTCGCCCTCATCGTCGGCGGCATCGTCATGTGGATCGTCGACGCCTGGTCCGTCCGCCACGACGCCTCAGTTACCGACGTCGAGCAGATGACGCTTCTTCAGGCCATCTGGATCGGCGTCTGCCAGGTCACGTCCGCCGTGTTTCCCGGGACCTCTCGCTCCATGTCCACCATTGCCGCCGGTCAGATCGTCGGCATGACCCGCTCCGCCGCTCTCGAATTCAGCTTCCTCGTCTCCATCCCCACCATGTTCGCCGCCACCCTTTATGATCTGGTCAAGAGCCTGTGGCCCGGCTTCCACGTCCTCGCCTGGCACAAGCCCGGCGCGGCTTCCGGTATGCACTCCGCCCTTGCCCCCGTCGTCATGACCGGCCACGGCTGGATGGTCCTCATCGTCGGCTTCGTCATCTCGTTCTTCGTCGCGCTCGGCGTGGTCGAGTGGTTCCTCCAGTGGGTCCGCAGCCACGGCTTCGTCTTCTTCGCCGTCTACCGCCTGATCCTTGGAGCCGCCCTGCTCCTCTTCGGCGGCCGCCTCATGGCCAACTGAGCAACGTATCGCTCGTGAGACCCTCCCTGAAACCTGCAACCTGCAACCTGGATTGCTCCATACCCACCTCGATTCCCCTCCGCCTTTTCTCCCCCTCCCTCCGCCCCATCTGGGATAATAGTTCTGCTCTGGCAGTTCAGCCGTTTTCGCCACCCCTTACCGGTTCGGCGAATCCACGACTTGTCTGCCCATGAAACCCGTCCGTCTGGTCCTGACCCCGACCCGCAACCGCCGGCTCAATGAGCTGATCGGTCTGCTGGTGCTCGCTTCTGCTGTCCTCCTTTTTCTCTCCCTGGTTTCGTACCACCCCACTGACTCCTCGCTGAACACCGTCAGCTCCGTCCCCGTCCGCAACTGGATCGGCCCCGCCGGCGCATGGATCAGCGATGCGATCCTCCAGATCGAAGGCATCTCCGCCTTCATCCTGCCTGTCCTCCTCGCCGCCCTCGGCTGGACGTGGATGCTCTCCCGACCCGCCGGCTCGCCCGGCTTCAAAGCCATCGGCATCGTCCTCACCCTCCTCTTCGCGCCCGCACTCTTCGCCCTCCTCCCCGGCCACCCAACCTTCCTCTACGGCCTGCCCGTTGCCGGACTCACCGGCCGCCTCGTCACCGATCTCCTCGTGCGCTTCCTCAACTACCCCGGCGCCTGCATCGTCACCATCACCCTCGTCGCCGCCGCCCTCTACCTCTCCACCACCTTCAGCTTCAATACCGCGCGCGAATGGCTCGGCATCAAACTCGCCTTTCTCCTCGCCTGGCGCGACCGCCTCGTCAACTGGCGTCGCAACCGCGCGCAGCAGCGTGAACTAAGAGCCGCCGTCCGCCTCGACAAGATCCGCGAAAAGGAACTGCAGAAAGCCCGCAAAGCCGCCGAAAAAGCCGCGAAGTCCGAAAAGTCCGCGCCGCCCGTCGTTGTCACCGAAGATCGCAGCGAAACCCCGCACCGCCAGTACGGTTTTGCCGAGACCCTCACTCCCGCGTCCGCCAACGCCGAGGCTGCATCGAAAACTGCCGGACTGTGGGATCAGGTGCCGCGCACGGTCGCTGCCGAGCCCCCCGCAGCACCGCCGCCCGCCGCCACAGCGCCGCCGCGCCCGCAGCTCGTTGCGAAGCGCGAAGTTCCTCCCACCCGGCCCGCGCCGTCCATCGGGGAGCGCGCCGACACCGAACTCCGCACCATCACTGTCGCCCCCAAAAATGTTTCAGGATTCCGCCTCCCGCCCAGCACCCTCCTCCATCGCGCCGACGATCCCTCGCCGGTCAAGGAAGACGAGCTCCGCGCCTCCGCCCAGGTCCTCGTCGAAAAATGCGCCGAGTTCGATGTCCTCGGCCAGGTCGTTCAAATCAACCCCGGCCCCGTCGTCACCACCTTCGAGTTCCGCCCCGAAGCCGGCATCAAATACAGCCGCGTCACTGGCCTCGCAGAAGACCTCTGCCTCGCCACCAAAGCCGAATCCATCCTCATCGAGCGCATGGCCGGCAAAAGCACCGTCGGCATCCAGGTTCCTAACCACGAGCGCGAAACCATCTGGCTCCGCGACATCATCGAGTCGGAAAGCTTCGCCACCTCGCGCTCCAAACTCACCATCTCCATGGGCAAGGACATCAACGGCCGCATCGTTGTCGCCGACCTTGCCACCATGCCCCACGTCCTCATCGCCGGCTCCACCGGCAGCGGTAAATCCGTGGCCATCAACGCCATGATCATGTCCATGCTCTATAAGAGCACGCCCGAGCAGGTCCGCCTGATCCTCGTCGACCCCAAGCGCGTCGAGCTCGGCATGTACGAAGGCATCCCCCACCTCTTCACCCCCATCATTGCCGAGCCGAAACTTGCCGCGAACGCGCTGCGCAACGCCGTCAAGGAAATGGAACGCCGCCTCAAGCTGCTCGCCTCGCGTTCGGTCCGCAACCTGGAGCAATACAACCGGCTCTTCGATGGCGCCACGCCCTCGCTCTTCGATGAAGAAGCCAAAGACGAGGGGGCGCTGCCCTACATCGTCATCATCATCGATGAGCTCGCCGATCTGATGATGATCGACAAGGCCAACGTCGAGGAATCCATCACGCGCCTGGCGCAGATGGCCCGCGCCGTCGGCATCCATCTCATCCTTGCCACCCAGCGCCCCTCGGTCGACGTCATCACCGGCCTCATCAAGGCCAACGTCCCCACCCGCATCTCCTTCCGCCTCGCCACCAAGGTCGATTCGCGCACCATCCTCGACTCCAACGGAGCCGAAGCCCTGCTCGGCCGCGGCGACATGCTCTACCTGCCTCCCGGAACCTCGCGGCTGCACCGCGTTCACGCGCCCCTGGTCACGGAAAAAGAGATCGCCGCTGTTACAGATTTCTGGAAGAAGCAGGGAAACGCCGACTACGTGCAGGGCTTCCTCGAAGCCCCGAAAGACGCGAGCAGCAACGAACCGGGATTCGAAGGCGAAGCAGGCGACGACGTCAGCGACGATCTCTTCGAGGACGCCGTGCGCCTCGTTTTGGAATTCGGCAAGGCCTCAACCTCGCTGCTCCAGCGCCGTCTGCGCATCGGCTACGGCCGCGCCGCCCACCTCATCGACCTCATGGAGCGCGACGGCATCGTCGGCCCCGCCGAAGGCTCCAAACCCCGCGAAATCCTCAAGCCCCCCGACTGGCTTAACGAAATTGAACCGACCTTGCGATAGCAAAGGCCCAAGTGCCTCATAGCATCCAGAAACTGTCGACGCGTTGCTGGCCTTTGAGGCTTGGGTTCGTTATTGCGCCTTCGGAGCTTCCTTCGCCGTCCGCAACGCCACCAACCCCAGCACCACCACCACTAGGACCAGCGCAATCCACAACAAAGCCGGATGCCTCTCCGTAAACGCCCGCGTGTCCGGTCGCGCCTGATACTGCGGGTTCTCCTCCTCGGCCCCCGGCGCCGCCTGCGCCGCATCCGCGTCCGCCACAAACAGCGTCGCGTAGTCGTACCGCGCAGCTGTCAGTGCCGAATCGCCAAAATACAGCGCGTACTGCGCGCCCGCCGCCGCATCGAAACACAGCGTCCTCTGCTCCATCTCCAGCCGCCCGTCCGTGATGGACAGCGGGGGATCGTCGCCATTATCCACGGTGATGGTCCATTTGGAATCCATCTCGCCGAAGTTCGTCGACGGCGCATCCATCGCCAGCTGATCCTCGTCGATGCGATGGCCATCGTGCGTCCCATGGACCCGCAGCAAATTCCCCGACGACTCCACCGGCCCCGGTGGCTCCTCGTCGGTGTTCAGTTTCCCGGCCACCACCGGCTCCACTCTCACCGTTATATCGCGGTTGAAATTCGCCGGCTCCGCGCCCACCGCGAACTCAATCCGCTCCGCCGGCACATGCGCGGGCACTTTGAACTGGAGGACCGACGTCTTTCCCTTCGGCATCGCCGTATTCGTATCAGCCACGGTGACATATTGCTGCTTCGCCGGCAGCCGCTCGATGGTCAGCCCCGTCACATCGTCCGGTTTCACCAGTCCCGTAATCCGAAAATGCAGATACCGGAAATCCGAATCCGGCAGATGCAGCACCGTGCTCCGCCCCAGCCGCTGCCCGGTGAGATCGAAAACCGTGTACGAGCCGAGCTTCGTCTGCGCCCCGCCCGTCTCCGCCTGGCTTCCTGTAACCGTGACGGTTGCAATAAAGTTCGCCGCCGTGATCCCCAGCTCCACATCGCTGTAGCGCTCGTCCGGAATCGCCGCGTCGAACACCGTCTGGCCGTTCCGCGACCCCAGATTCAGCGGCGCAATCTCCCGCTGCTGCTGCTCCACCGGCGCAGCCTCGCGAATCGCATACGGCGTTTCGCTGTTTTCCGATCCCGCAACCCGATACAGCCGCACGTCTGTGAGCCCCGGCGCCGCATGCGCGTAGATTCCCGCATCCAGCACCACGCACGTTTGCCCCGCCTTCGCCGCCGGGCCGGCGAGCGGGCGCTCATAACGGAAATACCGCATCTCCGGCGTCGCCGCCGCCAACGCCAGCAACACAACTGCCCCGCGCCAATGCATCACGCCCCGGTCCTCATCTTTCGATCCTCACCTGGCGTTCGATTTTCGCAGATTCAGCCAGTCCTTCTGGTAAGCAAAACTCACGCCGAGCAGCAGCGCCCCCAGCCCGAGGAAACTCAGAATCCGATACCCCTGGCTCAGCGTGCTCACGTCCACGATGAATACCTTCCCAATGGCCACCGCCAGCAGCAACAGTGCCTGCCACCGCAGAAACGCTACCCGCCGCCAGAATCCCAGCGTCAGCAGTGCCGCCCCAAACAACATGAAGAACGCCGAGTAGCTGAACTGCGCGTACATCCGGTAGTCGTGCATCAGCGTCCAGTCGCCCCCAAAACCGGCATGCCAGTGCAGGAACCACCAGTACGCGTGAATCTCCCAACCCACCGCCAGCAGGATCAGCACATTCACCGCCAGTCCTGCCACCGCTGCAAGGCTCCTCCACGAAACCGGCGGCTCCGGCCCGGGCTCTTTCGAGGCCTGCGCCGCCAGCCACGCCACAAATGCGCAAACCGCGATCCCGAACAGATACGTCCCAAATCTCTCGTTGAAGATCGGCGTGAGCGATGCCGGTGGATTCACAGTCACCAGCGCAATCAGCCCCAGCGCTAGGCACAGCAACGCCAAAACCGTCAGCAGCGTCGACTGGACTCGCCTCGCCAGCCAGACCAGCGCCGCGCCCTCCGCCAGCCACCCGATCGTCATCCACCGCCCTTGCGTCTTTAGCGGAATCGCGATGGTCAGAAACACGACTGCAATCGTCAGGTGCAGCGTCGAGGTCGCAACTGCGCTGCCATGAATCGCCCCGCGTGCCGGGAACCGCAGCAACAATAAATAAAACGCCGCGAATGCCACCGCCACCCACGGTTCCGCCCACGCAGACCCAGCATTCTCCAGCATCAGATAGAACCCGAGGAACCCCAGCCCCGCATTCACCAGAGGCACCACCACCAGCGCCAGATGATCCCAGCTCGCTCCCGAACCGCCGCCCTCCACCTTCAGCCGCACCAGGCGCGGCGCCCACGCAAAAATCAGGAAGAAGCACGCCAGGAAAAACGCCGTTGTCCCAAATTCGCTCTGCGAGTAGTACTGCACCGACCACTCCGCGAAGAAAAACACGGTCCCCGCAAAGGCCGCGCACAGCAGCCGCGACCACGGCTTCAGCGCCACCAGCACCAGCACCACTGCGTCCAGCAGCAGCAGGTAGAGAAACAGCGAAACCTCATGGTTTTCCCCGGTCGAGAGCAGCAGCGGCGTGCTGAAGCCGCCCACAATCGCGTACAGCGCCAGCAGCTCCGCATCCTGCACCCACGCCAGGAATCCGTTGAACGCCGTTACCGCGATCATCGCCGCAAACGCGACGCCGGAATCCACCAGGTGAAACAGAGAAAACGCCGCCCACAGCGACAAATACAAAACGCCGCTGCCGATGGCCTTCAGCGAATACGAAAACGCCGCATAGCCGCGCGTTCTGAACCGTTCCGACCACGCGATCAGCCCCGCGCCCGCCACCAGGCCGATCAGCACCCGCCCCAGCGGCCCAATCCAGTGGTTGTCGATCGCCAGCTTCAGGAACCACGCCGCCGCGATCAGTACCGCCAGAATCCCAATGCGGTTGAACCACTGCGATCCGATGCGGCTCTCGAGCGACCGCTCCTCGCCCGCAGCCTCCACCGCTGCAAACTGCGGTGCCGCCGTCGCGGCATAGCCCTGCGCAGGCCCCGCTGCATGCACCGGCGCCTGCGCGGCTGCCGGAGCTTCTCCCGCAATCGATTCACGCGCCGCGCTCGCCGCTTCAGCCGTCGCCACTGCCGGCCTCTGAATCGGCTCCTCCTCCCGCAGCGCGATCCCGTGCTCCTTCAGCGTCTCTTCCAGCCGCAACACACGCCCACGCAACGCAGCAATCTGCGCCTCAAGATCTCTCGGCTCTCGCGGTTCCATTGCCGCCCACTTTACACTGCGCGCCCCGCCGATTCCAGTGATGTTTCTCCCCGGCGAACGCGCGCACCGCACCCCGCGCCCCGATCAAAAAGAAAGGGACCGCTGAGCGCGGCCCCTCGGAGGAAGTTGCTGGCAGTTAGTACAGAATCTTCAGCCCGAACTGCAGAATGCGCGGCTCCCACGTGCTCGAAATCTGTCCGCCGCTGGATGGCACGCCGCCGGTGATCGCCGACAGCCCCGGCGTTCCGCCCACGCCCAGCGTCGACGTCGTTGTGCCCTGCGTTCCGCTGATCGTGTTCGGCAGATACAGATTCGTGTGGTTGAACACGTTGTACACCTCGGCGCGGAACTCGAGCTTCAGGATCTCAATCGGTGTGCTGAATCTCTTGTTCAGGTCGAGGTCCGTCTCGTAAAACGCCGGCGTGCGTCCCGGATTCCGCGACGCATTCCCAAACGGGCTCAGTGCATTGCCCGCCGCGTCCTTCACCGGCGGCAGCACAAATGCCGCGTAATTGATGTAGTTCACGTACCCGGTATTCGCCGCGCGCGAGCTCCGCCCCTGCGTCACCTTCTGTCCCGGCACAATGTCCGGCCGGTACTCGTTCGCCCCCCGGTACGTCGCTGAAATCTGCTGAGAAACCTGCTGCGTCGTGTTCGGCGTGTATGTCAGGTTGAACGGCGTCCCTGCCTGCGCCGTGTTGATCGCGCTCATCTGCCATCCTCCCACCGCCGCGTCCTCCCACCCGTTGATGCCCGACAGAAACTGCCGCCCCTTCCCGAACGGCATCTCGTACACCAGGCTGGTCACGTTCAGGATCGGAAGATTGTAATCCGACTGCGCGTAATCGCCCCGCAGGTTGTAGGCGTTCTGCGGCGACGGCGTGTTGCCCTCCAGCGACGCCGACGCGTTGTCCAGCGAGTGCTGCCACGTGAACGAATTCAGCAGCGTCAACCCTGCCACCGCGCGCTGCTCATACCGTACCTCCAGCGCGTTGTAGTTCGAGAAAAACTCGTTGTACGCCTCCGTGATGTCGCTCGGCCAGTTCGCGAACGGCCGTGCGAATCCTTTCGCCGGATTCTTCTGGTTCCCGTTCATGAATCCCTGTAAATGCAGCCCGTGATTGCCGACGTACGCAATGTCCACCAGCGAGTTCTTCGCCAGCTGCCGCTGTACGCTCAGGAAGTAGTTCTCCACGTAGCTGTCCGGCGTATTCTTCGGCACCCACGTGATGTTGTCCGTCGCCGGATTGAACGCCGTCACCAGCCCCGACGGGAAACCCTGGCTTGCCGTCGCGAAGCAGCTGGGTGTCGTCGACCCCGTCGCGATAATCTGCGCCGGCAGCGGCGTAGCGCACTGGTTCGTCGTCGTCGGCTTGATCTGCGTCACCACCGCAAACTGCGCCTGCGGTGCGTTGATCGCCAGAATGTCTCCCGATCCGGCGCGCGTGTAGTGCACATACCCCGTGCCAAACCCCGCGCGGATCGCTGTCTTCGGCGTGATCGCATACGCCAGTCCGATGCGCGGCGAGAAGTCCGTCAGGTCGGGATTCACCAGCGTGCTTCCGTAAACGCCGCCCGAGTTTACCGGTGTGATGCCGTTCCCCGCCGCCGCTCCCGGCGTAATCGTCATCACCGTCTGCGACGTCGGATCCCAGTTCGAAATGTAGTTCTTCCACTCCGAATACGGCGATCCATGCTCCCAGCGCACCCCCAGGTTCAGCGTCAGCTTCGGCGCCACCTTCCAGTCGTCCTGCGCGTACGCGCTTTCCAGCGTCTGCCGCAGGTGCACCACAAAATAGTTCGCCAGCTGATAGCTGCTCGTCGCTCCAAACAGAAAGTCCGCCCAGTACGTGTCCGATACTGGTGCCGTCGGTGCCGCTGCTCCACTGGCCGTCGTCGCGCAGTTCGCCGAAATCGCCGCGTCGCACAGGCTGTATCCGCCGCCGTACGTCCACGACCCGTACAGCGGGTTGTTGTCGTTCACCGCCATCCAGATGTGCTCATACTCGTAGCCGAACTTTAGCGAGTGATTCCCCTTCACCCACGAGTAGTTCACCTTCGGATCCAGCAGCGCCGGGTTCTGCCACTGCGGATTCGTGCTCTGCCGCCCAAATCCCGTGAACCCCGTGATCCCCTCCGAAGGCAATCCTCCGGCCACGATCGGATTCGACGGCAATCCTGGAATCGAGAACGCGTCATCGCCAATCGACAGGTTGTATTTGCCCGCCTTCGTCCGCGAAATCCCCAGCCGCGCGTCCAGAATTCTGCTCGCCCCGAACAAGTGCGTGTAACCGAGCGCCACCTGCTGATCCAGAATCCGGATCGTGCCGTTCGTCTGCCCGTCCAGCGGCAGCGGAATCGTCACGTGGTTCACCCCCGTCTCTTTCCGGTCGCTGATGCGCAGGAACCACGAACTGTTCGCGTCCTGCTGATAGTCAAGCCGCAGATCGCCCTTGTCCGAGTAATCCGTGAACGGCGGTTCCACCGAGTAATCGTTCGAATTCAGCCCCGTCGATGCCAGCCCCGACTGCGGCAGAGGAATCTTCTTGAAGTAGTTCACCACCTGGGCATTCAACGGATCGAACGCCGTCGACGGAATCGTCGTGCCCGCCGCGTACGTCGTCCCCGTCACAGGATTCCTCACCGGAACTACCAGTACCCCGTTCAACTCGTTCTGCGTTGGCAGCGTCAGCACGTTCAGCGGCGTCAGCGTCTGCCGGAATCCCTCATAGTCCAGGAAGAAGAACAGCTTGTCCCTCATGATCGGACCGCCGAAATTCATCCCGAACTGATTGCGATTGAACGCCGGTTCCTTGAAAGGCGTCACCTTGCCCGTGTTGCTCACGATATTTGGCTTGAAGAATCCCGCCGCGTTCAGATCCGTGTTGCGCAGGAACTCGTACAGCGTTGCGTGATACGTGTTCCCTCCCGACGCCGACGCCACGTTGACCGTCGCTGCCGCCCCGCGCCCATATTCTGCGCTCTCGTTGTTCGTCACCACCGCAAACTGTGCTACAGAGTCCGGCGGAATCGCAATAATCTGGTTGTCGAAGCCCTGGTTGCTCTCCCCATACGCGTTGTTGTCCATGCCGTCCAGCAAAAAGTTGTTGAACATGCTCCGCTGGCCGTTCACGTTGTACGCCCCCGCGCGCACCAGACTGCTGATTGAGCTGGTCGTCGCTGCCGTCGGCGCCTGCCGCGCTCCCGTCACCAGCCCCAGCAGGTCGGAGTAGTTCCGGCTCACCAGCGGCAACGCCGCGCTCTGGTAGTTCGTGATCGTCTGCTCGCGCTGGCTCGAATCCGTCTCCAACTGCAGCGCCACGTCGCTCACTTCCACCGTGGTTTCCGTCTGGCCCGGCGCCAGCCTCAGATCGATGCGCTGCCGGCTGCCTACCGAAATCGTGATGTTCTCCGCCACCGCCTGCGCGAATCCCTTCGCCGTCGCCGCGATCGTATAAACCCCGGTCCGCAGGGAAGGGAACTCGTAGTCGCCTTCGCCCGTGGTCGTTGTCTTTCCGGTGATCCCCGTGGCCGTGTTGGTCACGCTCACCGTCGCTCCGGAAACGACCGCTCCGCTGGAGTCGTGGATCGTTCCCACTAAGCTGCCGTTCTCATATTGAGCGTGTACCTTGCTGGAGCTGATCAAGAACAGGCCTGCCAGAAAAAGTCCTGCTAAAACTCCATATTTTGTCTTCATGCCCCCGAAACTAAGGCAACCGCCGAGAATACTCCGTTAACATCGCGCAAATGGAGCGTGAATCCGTCACAATCAGTGTGTAAAATCGTCCCGACATGGATTCCGGACGCTCCCCCACACCGCACCGCGTCCTCGCCGTCGATGACGACCCCGTCAGCCTCGCCGTCACCGCTGTGCTCCTCGAGGCCGAAGGCTGCCTCGTCCAGCAGGCCCACAGCGGCGCCCAGGCCCTCGACCTCGTCCGCTCCGATCCCCCCGACTGCATCCTCGCCGACCTGCGCATGCCAGGCATCAGCAGCACCGAGCTCGCCGTCTCGCTCCGCAAGGCTGCCCCCCGCGCGATGCTGCTCGCCATGAGCGCCACACCCCCGCCGCATCTCGACGGCTACGACGGCGTCCTCCAAAAGCCGCTCTCCCCCGAGGGCCTCCGCGCCGCCTTCGCCAACCAGATCTCCCCCAGCGATCCGCACCGCCCGCCACCCGCGCCCCGCGACCCCAAAGACGACGTCGTCATCGACCCCGACATCTTCGAGCGTCTCCGCCGCGCCATCGACCCTGACGGCCTCGAAGAAGTCTTCTCCGTCTTTTTCCGCGACACCGGCGAACGCATCGCTGCCATGCGCCACGCCGATCCTGCCGAAATCCGCAAAGAGGCCCATACTATAAAGGGCGGAGCCTCCATGGTCGGCGCTCTCCAGATCTCCAGGGCTGCTGCCGTCCTCGAAACAGGTATTGACGATCCTGATGATCGCCGCCGCAAACTCGATGAGTTAGAAGCCCATTGCCGTTTCGCCACGATTATCCTCAGACAGAGGCTCAAAGCATGAACTCGCCTACCAGGTCAGCTCGTCCCGCACCCCCGCGTCCGGCGAAGACCGCCTCACCGGCCATCCGCATCCTCCTTGCCGACGACCATCCGGTCATCCGCATCGGCGTCCGCAACATGCTCCAGAACGAGCAGGGCCTCGAAGTGGTCGGCGAATGCTCCGATGGCGATGAGGCCATCACCCAAACCCTGGAGCTGCTCCCCGACATCCTCCTCCTCGATGTCTATATGCCGCGCCTGCCCGGCATTGAGGCCATGCGCGCCATCATGAACGGCTCGCCCTCCGTCAAAATCATCCTCCTCACCAGCACCATCAGTACCCAGCAGGTCATCGAAGCCCTCCAGATCGGTGCCCGCGGCATCGTCATCAAAGACGCGGTCGCCGAACACATCACCGCCGCCATCCGCGCCGTCTCCGGCGGCGATTACTGGATCGGGGGACGCCGCGTCGTCAACCTCGTCGGCGCCCTCCACGAGCTCATGCAGCAGGCCGCCGTCCCCGACCGCAAAACCTTCGGCCTCACCCCACGCGAAATGGAAGTCGTTGGCTGCATCGTGGAAGGCTGCTCCAACCGTGACATCGCGAAGCAGTTCGGCCTCAGTGAGGAGACGGTCAAGCGCCATCTGTCGAACATCTTCGACAAAACCGGCGTCTCCACGCGCCTCGAGCTGGCCATGTTCGCCATCGCCCACCACCTCGTCAGCACCGAAAGGTAGCCGCCTCGGTTACATATCGGCTGCGGATTGGAAGGGGCACGACTTGAGCGCCCGCTGAAGAATTTTGCTCCGCGCAAGAGCGTGACTTCACCGCCCGACCGATGGCGACCCGTCAGGATTAAGAGACCGCCAGCCCGTTTTCCGGTACCAATCCCGCTCGTGCGGCTTAGCCAGGGTTCAATGAGCGCATTGGCCAGGAGTCGCCAACCGGATTTCGCGCTTGAGATCTTCGGAACAAAGCCGGTTGATCGGGGCAAATCAGGTCAGCCATTCGCCATCGCCTGATGCATCTGGGGGGTGGGATTGAGCGTGGGCGCTATTCAGGTCCGCGCGTGGCAGCTTTGCTTCTGCTATGCAGGAGCCGGGGGACGAGAAGGATAGTGACCGCGTAAAGGAAGATGGATGCCGCGGTGAATCCCAGGTGACCGTGGCGGAGATCCTCAAAGAGGAGCTTGAAGGCGATGAGCGCCAGAGTGGTCCACGCGAGCCAGATGAGCTCCCTGCGCTGCCAGCCGGATCCACACCAGGCGAGGAGGAGCGCGGCGGCGCAAGAGACAAGGGTGCGGAGGACGGCGATGTTCTCGGTTGCGGGAGCGGCTCCGGGCGCGGTGAGGCGAACCAACGTCCACACCAGGAGCGCGGTTGTGGATGCGATGGCGAGAGCCGCGAAGAGCAGGCGGAGCACACGGGCGGACCACGATTCTTCGCCAGGGCGCGCGATGGCGGCATAGCAGATCACGGCACCGGCGGTGGTGAGGGAGACGATCCAGCCGGGGGCGAGAGGAAAGGCTCCGGCCATCGCGCGCAATGCGAAGACCAGGAGGCCGGAGGAGAAGGCGGCCGCCGCCAGCAGAGCGAGAGCGTGGAACTGTAATGTGCGGCGCGAGGCGTACGTGCCGAGGAGGATGGAGACGACGGCGGCGAATCCGAGGCAGAGGGGAAGCCAGCCGGGCGGCAGGCTGAGCAAGCTTCCCGCCAGGAGGAGCGCCAGGCTTCCGGTCGAATAGACGTGGTAATTGCGCTGCGCGTGAAGGCGGTCGAACCAGGCGAAGGCGACGGCGTAACCGGCGGCCGATGCCAGGAGACAGAGGGCGCCCAGGACCAGCGGGCCATGGCCGGGCCAGAAGGCGAGGATGGTCCAGACGGTGAGGAGAGCTGCGATGAGGGTCTGCGCGATTTCGAAGACGGAGATGCCACGGCGCAGGAGGAGGGTCTGCGCGGCGGCACTGGCCGCATAAATGAGGAGCAGAGCGGGGGCGAAGACCAGCAGCAGAGAGATGGCGACGGAGGGATAGTTGGCGCGAGAGGATGCGGGGCTGGAGTAGATCCAGATGAGGGCGAACAGGGCGAAGTCGGCGGCGGCGGCGACCAGGGGCCGGACGCGGAGGGTGCGATGACGGGCGGCGGCGACCTCTCCGACGATTGCCATCAGAAGCAGCGCTGCGATGAAGGGAGCCAGATCGCGCGTTGCGATGGCGAGAACCAGAGCGGCGAGGCTGGCTGCGGCATCAGCGACCCAGGCGACCTCTGCGAAGTGGTGTTTCCAGGCGAGCGCTGAAGCGGCGACGACAAAGGCGCTGAGAATGGCGGCGGTGACGGTGCTGGGCAGGATGCGGAAGCGGAGGGTCAGCTCCCATAGCATGGGCACAAGGATGAGGGCTGAGGTGGCGGCCCACGCCACACTGGCGAACCAGGCCTTTGCGGGGACGCGGATGGCCGGCACAAGCCACAGGAAAGCGTAGACAATGGAGAGGGCGATGACGGGCAGGCGAGGCAGGGCGGTCGATTCCGCCAGCGCGCGGAGCAGGTAGGCCCCGGCGATGCCGAGCATGGCTTTGCCGAGGATGGAGAAGACTCCGCTTTCGTGCGCAGCCGGTACAGATGATGCGGCGGGCAGAGCCGGCGTGAGGGGCGCCGGTTGGGCGAGGAGGGGCGGCGCGGCGGGAGCGGAGGTTTCGAGTGCGGAGACGCGGCGCTGCAAATCCGCAACGGTTTGGGTCAGCTGCTCGACAGCATCGGAAAGATCGTTCATGGTCTTCACCGCCTTTGTGAAGACTCGCCGAAGTGCGCCGCGCCAGGGCGCCTAGACAGCTTCGGGAATCGATGCGTGCTCGGCTTCCGGCCACGGCGGGAGGATTCTAACGAGAACCGCAAGAATGAACAGCGGCAGAATGGTGAGGGCAATCGCAACCAGCAAACCCTCGCGCGTGGCCAGAGCCATTTTGTAAGTCGTGTAGCCGAGAAAACTCTTGGAGAACAGCTGACCGCCGATGACGACGTTCCAGCGCATGGCGAAAATGCCGACCAGGGCGAGCGATCCGGCGACGGCGTAGATGCGCTTGCGCACGACTTCATGCAGCTTCATGACCTGCGCGAGAAACAGGAGCACAAGAGGAGTGAGCGTGCCGACGAGGATCTGCAGGACGATCTGGGAGAAATAGAGGCGCGTGTGCACCATGAAATCGAGACTGCGGAACGATTCGTCGGCCTCGTAAATGCGGTGGATGAGGTCAAGCATTTCGAGGCTGAAGTCGATGATGAAGATGTAGAACAGGTACATCGCAATGGTGTCCACGCAGCGCATATCGATGGGCTTGCGCCGCAGGCGCGTCGTTGCCATATACAGCAGCATCACCGCGGCGATGCCTGAAACCATAGCCGAGAAGATGAAGACGACCGGCATTAGGGGCGAGGACCACCAGGGATTGGCTTTGATGGAGCCGAAAATGAACCCGACATACCCGTGCAGCAAAAACGCAGAAGGAACGCCGATGAGCGTGACCAGCCAGCCGACGCGCTCGTCGATGGCGAGCGCGCGCGGGCTCACGTTGTCGGAGCCAAGAGTCATGGCTTTGTACAGCCAGCGTCTCCAGCCGGTGGTGGACTGCGAGAGCGCCACGATGTCCGCGCGGAAGTCCAGCCAGATTTCGACTACCAGGACAGCCATCAGGTACCAGAGGTAGACAAATCCGAACATCGCCATCGCCGAGGAGCGGTGCGGCGTCAGATACATTTCATAGGAGCGCTCGGGATGGCCCAGATGCAGTTGCAGGGGCAGCGGTGCAACCATCAGAAACGCCAGTGCGGTCAGCAGGGCGAGCCTGTACGTGGGCTTGACCGCCTCAACGCGGAAGATGCGCGCCAGGGACGCGAGAATAAAGGCGCCGGCCACCAAACCCGTAATAAACGGATACAGAACGATGAGCACGCTCCAGTAGAGCGACACTTCGTTCGGATACATAAAGCCTTCCACGCCGGGCATAGTGTTCGCAGTCTCCTTCCCGTTCCACGGTTAGCGCACTGAGCCGTCCAGAGCGTTGTAGAAAACCTTCGCGCCGGTGGCCATTTGCGGCTTGAGCACTTGTACGCTGTGTGTTTTCAGGAACGCGTGAATCGGATCATTGGGATTCTTCAGATCGGCCAGCTGGCGCGCCCCGGTCGGACAGGCCTCGCAGCACGCGGTAGTCAACCCCTTCGTGATCCGGTGGTAGCAAAGCGTGCACTTATCCGCGACTTTCTTTTGCGGATGGACATAGCGGCAGCCGTACGGGCAGGCCTGTACGCAGTAGGCGCAGCCCAGGCAATATTTCTGGTCCACCAGCACCACACCGTCAGGCGCGATAAAGGTCGCGCCCACCGGACACACCTGCGTGCAGGGCGAATCTGCGCACTGGTTGCAAAGCTTGGGCACGAAGAAGTATTTGCCTTCGTCTTCCTTCGCAACCGGAAAACCCTCTTTGCCCCCGTCGGGCGAAATTACCTGGGGATTGGCAAGGTGCCAGTCATCGACGTGGTAGCGCTCGACCCAGGTACGAAAGAATCCGTCCGGCACATCGTTCTCCGCCTGGCAGGCGCGCACGCAATTGCCGCAGCCGATGCATTTGGGGATGTCGATGAGCATGCTCCACCAGTGGTCCGTCATGGTGTAGTTCGGCGAAGTTTCGGGTGTCCCGGCCAGCACCGACTCCCACGCAACGGCCGCGGCCGGCAAAAGGATCAGCAGTTGGCGTCGTGTGATGGTCATTTCGCTCCTCCCGCGCCAATGGCCGGACTGTGCGGCTGGTGACAGGTCTGGCACGGCACACCGCCGGCATGCTGCTCTGCATCGACCTGCGGAAAATCGTTCGGCCTGGCCGCGCTGGCCGCGTGGCACCGCACGCACAGCACCGCCGTGTCCGGCTTGCCGGGATCGATCGACGGATCGTCGGCATGTTTGGCCTGCGGACCGTGGCAGGCCTCACAATTCACCTGCGCATGCTTACCGCCGCTTTTTGTCTGGGCGATATCGCTGTGGCAGGTCTCGCAGGTCTGGTGTCCCGCGAAATGGATGGGGTGAGCAGCGATCTCCGCAATGGCTGCGCCGCGGTAGTGCCCGTACTGCCCGAAGCTGCGCGGAACAATGAAGCTGCGAATCACGAGAAACAACAAAGTCCCGGCCGCAAACAAGCCCGCAAGACGGAAGAGATGTCCTGCATCTTTGAAAATGCGCATTGACACCATCCCTCAAAACACGGTCGCAAAACTCGGGACCGAAGCGCGCAGGTATGAACTACTTCCGACTATTCAGAAGAAGGAACACAACACCTGTATGTGCCCACGGTCACACCAGTGGGCGAATCGGCCGGAACAGGGGGCGGTAGTTTGTGCCAGCGCGATCCAAAAGCATGGGTGCCAGCGACGGTTTTCGGTTGATGCGGAATCGCCGAAGCGCTCGCCGACCCGGAACAGGAACGAGAGGTCGTCTTATGGTCCATGAAGAATCGAGGCCAGCATCATCAGGCCCGAACGAGCGTTAGAGTCACATGCATAGCCACCAGCGGGAGGTCGATGGAGCGGGTTACAATCCAGCTCCTTCTCATCTTCATCTGGCCTTTGGTCAACACCCAAAGGCAACCGCGTCCCTTCGCGAAATCAGAAAGAGCCCCCTGCCCCGAAATGCCCCGTCTTTGCACTAGCCTTCCCCAAAAATCCGGTGATACGCTCTTCGCACCAGGCACCGAACCGCGCTGCTCCCCACTCATTTCCGCGCGGTCCTCAAACAACCGAACGACGAAGGACGTGACAATGCAAGTGTGCCGTTTCTCCTCCCGAATCGCCGCCTCTGCGGCCCTTTGCGCGATCCTGCTCTGCGCCACTCTCCACACTGCGTGCGCCCAAACCGCGCCTGCCGCGCCCTCAGTCCAGCTCACCCCCTACACCACCCCCGATAAAACCGCCGCTGCCGGTGTTCCCTCCGGATGGAAGGTCGCGAGCGGCGCCGACACCGTCATTACCATGACCGGCCCCCAGAACGAGTCCATCAACCTCGGCCGCACCTTTGTCGCTCGCAACGGACCCTTCCAGGCCGGCCAGAAGGGGCCAGACGGTGCTGACCTTTCCATGCTCTATTCCGCGCCACTCACACAGAAGCTGACCATGGTCTACCAGCAGGGCGCCGCCCTCAGCGGCCAGCCCCAACCCCAGATCACCTTCACCTCCACCACGCCCATTCAGGTGCCGGCGATTCTCGGTGAGTGCGGCCGCTTCGTCGCCGACCTCACCGGCCCCGCGCAGCCAGCGAAGATCATGGGCATCTTCTGCTCCTTCCCCGTCGACTCCGCCGGCGCCTTCAAGAACTTCATCATGGTCGCCCAGGCCCCCGCAACCGCCGCCGCCCAGGCAGCCCCCATCGCCGAGGCCGTCTTCTCCAGCTATAAGATTCCCCAGGCCATGCTCGCCAAAAAACTGGCACCCGTCACCGCCCCTCCGCCACCCAGCACCGGACCCGGCGCAGGCATGAGCAGCACCCTCTGGGGCCTCCAGCAGTCCAACATCATGGCCACCTGCATGGACGAGGGCGTCATCCGCCAGTACGGCCCCCGTCAGCTCCCCCAGGAATGCGGCGGAATGGCCCCCAACCCCTAACGGAATCTCTGACCAAAGCGCTGTTTAGGAAGGCCACAGCCTCACCGCTTGCCGAAAAAAAAACACACCGCACCCACCCCCAAACCACACGCCCGAACAGCACAAACGGCCAGGTTCACCCCATAGCAAGAAGCAAATACCCCTGCCACCCGAACATCAACGCAAATCGATTCTGGGTTCACCCGAAAGTACTGTCTTGTACCATTTTGAAAAAGCACAGCCTCAACTCCGTCCATGGTGTCTTAAGAGTCCACAAGAATGAACTGGGCTTTCAGCCCCGAGGGATCTCTCCAAGGCCGAAGCAGACCGTTCCCCGTAACTGCATTCCTGGAATCCGCAGTTACAATCAAATCAGCTACACCGGGTCAGCAAGGGGGCTTCGAAAGAATGCAGTCGGAACAATCCGCCACAGTTGAAACCGGCCGCGCCGCCTGGTCCCGCAACAATCCTTACACCGCCACGGCCCTCGAAAACCGCCTCCTCACCGGTCCCGGCTCGGAAAAAGAAACCCGCCACATCGAGCTCGACCTCGCCGACTCCGGCATCGAGTACCTCCCCGGCGACTCCGCCGGCATCCTCCCCGTCAACACCTGCGACGCCGTCGACCTCGTCCTCGAGCGCCTGCAGTTCACCGGCGACGAACCCGTCACCGACTTCTACGGCAAGTCCCTCGACCTTCGCCAGGCTCTCACCTCCTGGCTCATGATCGGCAAGCTCTCCGGCGCCACCCTCAAAGCCTGGGCCAAACTCACCAGCCATCCCGAGCTCGCCGCGCTCATCGAACCCGGCAGCAAAGAAAAGCTCGATGCGTACCTCTGGGGCCGCGAATTCCTCGACCTCCTCGAGCACTGCCCCGCCAAACTCGACGACCCGCAGCTCCTCTTCAAACTTCTCCCGCGCCTCGCCCCGCGCCTCTACTCCATCTCGTCGAGCCAGGCGCTCCTCCACACCCAAATCGACCTCTCCGTCCGCGTCGTCAAATACCAAAGCCACGGCCGCGACCGCGAAGGCGTCTGCTCCTCGCACATCGGCGAGCGCACCCCGCCCGGCGGCCAGCTCCGCCTCTTCATCCACTCCAACCAGCTCTTCCGCCTCCCCGCTGACCCCGCCGCGCGCGTCATCATGGTCGGCCCCGGCACCGGCGTCGCGCCCTTCCGCGCCTTCCTCCAGCACAAGCAGGCCGGAGTCGGCCGCTGGCCCATGTGGCTCTTCTTTGGCGACCAGCGCGCCTCCCAGGATTACCTCTACCGTGAGGACTTCGAAAACTGGCTGAAGGATGGCACTCTCAATCGCCTCGATACCGCCTTCTCCCGCGACCAGAAGGAAAAAATCTACGTCCAGCAGCGCATCCGCGAAAACTCAACGGAACTGTGGCGCTGGCTCAGTGAGGGAGCGTACTTCTATGTCTGCGGAGACTCCAAACGTATGGCCCCCGACGTCGAAGCCGCGCTGTTAGAAGCCGTAGCCACCCACAGCAACAAAGGCCCCGACTACGCCAACGAATTCCTCGCCGAAATGAAAAAGCAAAAGCGGTACCTCAGGGACGTTTACTAATAGCGTCCTGGCTTTCTCGAAGCTATTGCCGGGAGGGAGTCTTCCTGTACCGCGCATCTGCAGAACAAACGGCTTTACTTTGCTTGCTGGCAGGCTGGGTCTGCCTATCCGGGAGGACGCAACTCGACATGGTAATCCTGGTAGTCCACCTTCACGACTGTCTCGCCAAACATAAAACTACTGGACAGTGCTCTGAGATGGGTGGCCTCCGGATAGCCGCTGATGTTCGCGTACTGGCGCATAAGCTGCGTGGGCCCGGTCACCAACGACGAGTTCTTCGATGCCGTCCCCTCAAGCTGAACTATCGAGCCATCCTTCGAGTCCACCCACAAACTTCCTTCGATAAGGTAGGAAGCCTTCCGCTTTGGAGTCAGGGCCAGAACCAGGCATTCTCGTCCATCCAGCTGCTGGGGTCCGCCAGGCTTCAGTTTCATCTCATAATTTGCAGACGCGATCCATGCGCCCTCTCGGACACCAGGCTGGTTCAGGTTCTTTTCATTGTCTAGAATCGCGTTCAATACGAAATTGCGCATGAGAGCTGAGCCAGTCTGCGAGACAATCACGTAACTCTTTCCCGAATCCTGTTTGTAGGTCGTGTTAACCGTCATTTCGGCTACGGGATGGATTTCGTCCTTGCCTCTGTAAACGGCATAGTGTTCGGTTACCGTATATCCTGCAAGGTGGTCGATTCTGGCCTTGACCGCTGCATCCACTTTCTGGATCACGGATGCCGCATCGGGTTGTTGAGCCGGCACCACTATGGTTCCGAACCCAAAGAACGAGGCTGCCAATAATCCGATGCGAAGCCGCTGCTGCGAGAGTTGGATCATCATCAATAGGATCGCGTACTTCAGGCTTGAATAGAAACCGCCGACCGCTATTTCGAGGGCTCCTTCACTCGAAAGCTGTAGAGCACATGGTCGCCTAAATCCTGTTTCACGCCGAGGTCCTCGAGGCCTTTCTTTGCGCTGTCCGGCAAATCCTTCCCCAATTCAAACACAATCGGCTCGCCGTTCCACTGCCCCACCAGCACCTCCGAGGAGAATCGAAAAACCGGCGTCGCCTTCGGCACCGCCACAAAAACCACATCGCGCGCGCGCCAAGGCATCTCCCCGCTCCCGTGCGAAACCGGCACAATGTCGTGAACCTCCACGTTGACCGTCAGCGTGACCGCCCCACCATGGCTCACAATGTGGTACCCGATCGTGTTCGGATCGCGGATCATGAGGTCCGTCCGATCCAGCGCATCGCACCCGTGCAGCTTCGCCACCGTCGCCACGCATTCGTACCAGGGATTCCCGAGCCTTTCGATTGCGTACTGCGCCGGCACCGGTTTTTCGCCGCTGAACTCGCCGGGCGCGCGCTCCGTGCCCCCATCCACCGCAATGGTCAGCGCAGGATTCAGCAGGTGCGTCTTCTCCGACGGCTCAAAAACCGTCGTCACCAGCGAATAGCTGCCCAGACTCTCGTCCGCCTTCTTCCCGCCAGACCCATTCCCGGACCCAGGCGGCGCCTTAGCCGCCTGCCCCAGCACACCCGGCCACCACGCCGCAGGCAGCAGAACAAGGACCGCAGCGATCAGCCCCAGCCCAACCACCCGCCCCCACCGCATTGGCCCCGCAGCGCCCATTCCGACAGGATCATAGCCCGGCAGCCACCCGCCATCACGCCTCGCCCCAACTCAATTTCCAGCCCCCACCCAAAACGGCACCGCCCTCCCATTTCGAAACACGCGCTGGCCGAAAGTCAGCTCTGCCGGCTGCTGACCCCCTCCTTTGTCTCACGTCTCCTGCCCCTGTCCCCGCCCCTCATCATGGGATTCGCCGTCCAGGAGCCACCCTTCCCCTGTTTCCCCGGGCTGGTCATTCTTTTGATTAACTGATTGATTCATCGCAACTTGCAATTTCTACCTTCGGGCCCNNTTGACTCAGGTGATGGAAACGAGATCACTTGTGATGAGCCCCCAAAAGCAAGCAGCAGCCACTGGTCAGCAGCCGGTTGCCAAGCAGGCAGCAGGCGGTAGAAACCCGAGAACAGTCAATAGAAAAGCCCCGGCAAAAGCCGGGGCTTTCTTGTTTCTCACCCTCCATTATCAGAATACCAAGTTTGGCTTGAAAACCTGCCAAATTTGTTGGGTTTTGTTGGCGTGGAAGTGGTTTGTAATTAGTTGTTTGCCATTCTGGGAAGGCTGCGGGGCTTGACTTTTTTCCACAGGACGCGCGCGCCGGGAGCCGGTGGAGCCGGGTGGCTCCTGGACGGCGACTCCCATGATGAGGGGCGGGGACCGGGGCTGGAGACGTGAGACAAGGAGCGGGTTCAGCAGCCGGCAAAGCTGAGCCTGCTCCCTGCTTTTAGGGTTCAGTGTCCGGTGTCGGCGTAGAAGCCCGCTAAGTCACGCTTGAAATCCTTCAGCGCGTCCACGTTCAGATAAACCATGTGCCCCGCCGGGTAGTAGCCGAAGCTGACATTCTTCGCCAGGTCCGGGATCAACATCATGTGCGCGAGGTCGTACTCGGTGATGAAGAACGGCGTCGCGAGGTCGAAGTAGCCGTTCGCGGAGAAAACCCTCAACTTCGGGTTCTTGCGCATCGCGTCGGCGAGGTCGCCGCCGAGATAGGGAAGGGCTGCGCGCCCGCCACCGCCACCTCCTCCTGGAAAGCCGCGCTGGCCAGGCAGGACGTGATGCATGTCCCAGGGCACCTCGGAGTCGGAGTGGACGCGGTAAGTCTCTGTCGACTCCCACTTCAGCTCGCGCGAAAGGTAGTCATGGAAGGCAGAGACAAACGCGCCCGTGATGCCGGTGTCGGAGGGATCGTAGCCGGGGTTCTCGCCGGCGTTGTCGATGTCAGTGCCCTCAAAGCGCGCGTCGTATCGGCCGAGGATGTCACCCTCGTCACGCAGCAGCTCCTTGCGAAAGCGGGTGGGGCTGACGCGGAGGTGGGCTTCCATCACGTACTGCACGCTGAGGCCGGTGTACTGCGAGACTTTCGTCGCGATGGCGTTGAGATGCTCGGGCGAGAGCTGATCGCCTTCGCGGAGAGCCTCAGTGTAGTCGCCACGGGCGAAAGTGCGGACTTCGGTGAGGAAGGCCTTGATGTCGGGCGGCTTGTTCTGGAGCTTGTTGTGGTACCAGGCGATGGCCGCGTAGGAGGGCAGGGTGCCGATGAAGTCCTCGTCGAGGCCGGGGGCCATGACGTTGTAGTTGAGGATGGAGGAGAGGAGCACGACGCCGTTGAGGGAGATGCCGTCTTCTTCGAGGGCGTCGGCGAGGCCGCAGGAGCGCGGGGTGCCGTAGGACTCGCCAAACAGATACTTGGGCGAGTTCCAGCGCTGGTTGACGGTGACCCAGCGGAGGACGAACTTGTCGAAGGCCTTGATGTCCTGATCAACGCCGCGGAAGTCCTTCTCGGTGCCTTTGCCGACGGCTTTGGAGAAGCCGGTCAGGGGCGCGTCCACAAAGACGAGGTCAGACTTGTCGAGGAGGCTGTACTGGTTGGGAACGAGGTGATAGGGCGCGGGTCCGGTGGCATTGGGGCTTGCGGTCTCAATGCGGACGGGGCTGACGGAGCCCATATGGAGCCAGAGGGTGGCCGAGCCGGGGCCGCCGTTGTAGAGGAAGGTGACGGGGCGGGAGGTGGGCTCGGCGCCGTCGAGGGTGTAGGCGACGGAGAAGATGCTGCCGTAGGGGTGATCATCTTCGCCATCGCGGATCAGCAGGGTGGAGGCAGTGGCGGTGTAGTGGAGCGTCTTGCCGTCGAGGCTGAGGTCGTGATGGGTGACGGAGGATTTTTCGGGGGGGATGGCGGGCGTGGGCTCGGGCTTGGGGGATTCGGCGCGGGCGGGCTCTTCGGTGCGGGGCGGGCGTTGTTCCTGGGCGCGCGCTGCGTGCACTGTACAGAAAACGGACACGGCGCCCAACGCTAGGGCGCAGAACCTGCGGTCAAACTGGTTCAACCTGACCTCCGGAATTAGTAACAGCGAGATGTGGGAATTCGGATGGGGGTAACCGTTATTTCAGTGACGAATCAGCATGTGTTCCAGTCTCGCGCAGAACAAAATTTAGAGCAAGGCGGTCCCAGAGGCGGGATGCGGGGCGGAATTCGGGGAATTTGGAGGGGAAGGGGCGCTCAGGCGCCGGTGCCGCGCACCACAACATTGGCGGTCTGAATGAGAATGCGGAGGTCGAGCCAGAAACTCCAGTTCTCAACATAGGCCGTGTCGAGGGCGATGTACTTGGCGAAGGAGGGATCGTGGCGTGCCTGCACCTGCCACAGGCCCGTTAGGCCGGGCAGGACTTCGAGGCGACGGAAGTGCTCCAGTTCGTATTTCTCTACCTCAGAAGCAATCGGCGGGCGCGGGCCCACGATGCTCATCTCGCCTCGCAGGACGTTGATGAACTGCGGCAGCTCGTCGAGAGAATATTTGCGGAGGATGCGGCCGAGGGGAGTAACGCGCGGGTCGTTGGAAACTTTGAACAGGACGCCGTCGCGCTCGTTCAGCGCGGTGAGGTCCTTTTTCAATTTCTCCGCATGGTTGACCATGGTGCGGAACTTGAAGCAGGGGAAGACGCGCCCGCGCTTGCCGATGCGGTCCGAGACGTAGAGGATGGGTCCCTCGCTCTCGAGCTTGACGGCGATGGCGATGGCCAGCATCAGCGGTGCGGTGAAGATCAGGGCGAGGAGCGAAAGCACGGTGTCGACCACGCGCTTGCAGAACAGGCCGATGACGCGGGGCTCGCGGCGGTGCAGAGGAGCGACGGGGAAGATGCCGAGGTATTCGACAGGGGCGTTGGTGCTGAACTCACCGTAGTATCCGGAGATGGCACGGACGTCGATGTCCAGCTCGCGTGCGTCCTGCACGAGGCGGATTACGCTTTCGGTGGGATAGAATTCGGCGATGACGAGCTCATCGACGAAGTGCTGCCGGGCCAGGTGGCGGATTTTGTCGACCCCGCCGAGGATCTGGTCCGAGGAGATTTCGCCGCTCACCGGCGAGCCAGGCGCTATGACGAAGCCGACGAAGCGATACCCGAGCCGGCGGTAATCGCGGATGTGGCGGCTCAGGGCGTAACCAAGTTGGTTCGTCCCGAGGATCATGACGTTGCGCAATTCGATGCCCTGCTCGTATTGGCGGTAGCGCGCATAGCGCCAGAAGGCCCGGCGTACGCAAAGGGTGACGGTTGCCGTTCCGACCAGCAGCATGATGAGGATTCGGGAAATCCCGACGGCATGGAACATATACAGGGTGCCGCAAAGGAGCAGACCGGCAGTGAGAGAGCTCTGAATCACCAAACGCAGTTCGTGGGTTCCGGCCGCCGCCGGAACCAGGGCGTACAAACCGTAACGCCGCGCGACGAGGATGTACGCCAGCACAAACCAGCTCACGTAGAGCAGGTCAATCGGGATGATCCACTGATTGGGTCCGGGGCCGACTGCAGTCGCCAGTTTCGCCACGACTTCCCAGCGCAGGACCAATGCCATGCCAAAAGCAAGCAGAATCATCAGCACGTCATTGGCCATCATCACGACAGAGGCGACCGTCGCTGGTCCAATGACTGCGTGCCGCGTTGCTGCGGGAAGCTGTAAAACCGGGGCCTGCGATCTTTCTTTGGTTCTTCCGTTCCGCAGGTATTCAGATGTAGCCATATCTTTACGATCCTGGCTGGAGGTTTGCTCCGGCAGGCTCAGGCAACTTCCTTACAGGCATCGCGGAGGATGCCCAGTGAAAATCGCGATGATCTCGAAGATTCAGATGCGAAACTAAGGTTTATGTTGCTTGCAGCAAGCCAACCCACAATTTCTGTTTTCCGAATCCGGCGGAATGAATTTGTTTGCAGCAAAACCCGCGGCGGGGGAAACCCTCACCTGCTATAAGCACCATACCATCAAACTTCCCGTTTTTGTATTGCTTCTTAAGTGTCAGCAGAGTGCCGTTTTACGCAACAGAGCGGGCCGACAACACCCCCCTCTGCTGTTATAGATTTCGATCCTAGAATCGTCACAGCAACTGTGTCGAATGAATTCTGGTAATGGACCATCCGGTTGCATTTCGTCTTCCCGCATTGGCGTTTTTGCGAGAACGCGCGTGACTTTGGCGTTACAAAGGTTACATGCCAGGAGATTACATTCGGGTTCTGGCCCGTTACATCGAGGGACAGGCGCGACCAGTCGACAAATTTGGGCACCAGCCGCGGCTCGAGGCTCTGAGCCTGGAAATCGGCGCCGGTCTCCACTACGACCCGGACGTTGTCGTGGCGGCAGCCTGGTTGCACGACCTTGGCGTCTTCGTTGGGCATCGACCCGAGGATCCGGATGGACTTGCCCACTGGGATCATGTTGCGTATGCCTGCTCTCGCGGGCCCGCGATTCTGCGCGAAGTGGGTTTTCCGGAAGAGAAAATACCGGCGGTCCTCAGTGCGATCCGTGAGCACCAACCGGCAGACGAGCCCACAACTGTGGAGGCCACTATTCTGCGCGACGCCGATATTCTCGAGCAGCTGGGCGCTATCGGGATCCTCCGGATCGTGAGCAAGGTTGGACGCGACACCAGGTTTCATCGATTCACCGATGCTGTCGCTGTCCTCCGCCGCAATCTGGAGCAGCTACCGGCCAAAATCCGGCTGGAAAGCGCGCAACGCCTCGCCCAACCGCGCATCACTGTTTTGCGGGAGTTTCTGCGCGGTGTCGACGACGAAAGTGGTTCCAACCTTCTTTGAGATGTCAACCTGCGATCCAGCTGTATCCGGCTGTATGAATAGTTGGAGAACGCGAATCCGGCCGCGAGCTCCCGGCCGGCGCCGGCGACCGGCGAATACACCCAGGATTGTTTCTTTCGGGCCATTGCAATCCAGTGGTTTCTGAATGACCCTTGTACAAAACCGCCCAAGGAGCCACCGAGGTTGCCATGCACGAATTCCCGCGTATTCGCCGTCTGCCCGCCTACGTCTTCAACATCACCGGCGAACTGAAGGCGGCCGCGCGGCGCCGCGGTGAAGACATCATCGATTTCGGGATGGGCAATCCTGACGGCGCGACCCCGCAACACATCGTTGACAAGATGATCGAAGCGGCCCGCCGCCCGGAAACCCACCGCTACTCACTGTCTAAAGGCATTCCGCGGTTGCGCCGCGCGATTACCAAGTGGTATGCCACCCGCTATGGCATCGAGCTTAATCCGGATACGGAGGCCATCGTCACCATTGGATCCAAGGAAGGCATCGCGCACCTGTGTCTGGCGACACTGGACCAGGGAGATGTCGTTATGGTTCCGAATCCCAGTTATCCGATCCACATCTACGGTCCCGTGATCGCGGGTGCGAACATCCGCAGCGTCGCCATCCACAATGCCGACGCCTTTCTCGCGGAGCTGGAGCAGGCGATCCCGCTGATGTATCCGCGCCCGAAAATGCTGATCCTGAATTTCCCGGCTAATCCGACGACACAGTGCGTCGATCTGCGTTTCTTCGAGCGGGTCGTGGCGCTGTGCCGGCAGCATGAGATCTGGCTGGTCCACGATCTCGCCTACGCCGACATCGTCTTTGACGGTTATCGGGCGCCGTCGGTGCTCGAAGTGCCGGGTGCCAGGGATATTGCTGTTGAGTTCTTCACGTTGTCGAAGAGCTACAACATGCCCGGCTGGCGCATTGGCTTCATGGTGGGCAATCCCGAACTGGTTTCGGCGCTCGCACGCCTCAAGAGCTATTTCGATTACGGCACATTCACACCCCTTCAGGTTGCCGCGATCGTCGCGCTTGAAGGTCCACAGGAATGCGTCGCGGAAATCCGGGACAACTACCAGCGCCGCCGGGATTGCCTGGTCAGCGGTCTTAACAAAGCCGGATGGGAAATCGCGTCGCCGAAAGCAACGATGTTTGTTTGGGCGCCGATCCCTGAGCCGTGGCGACATCTTGGATCGCTGGAGTTCTCCACCAAACTGCTCAGTGAAGCCAAAGTTGCAGTGAGTCCGGGGATCGGCTTCGGAGAATATGGCGATGGGCACGTCCGTTTCGCTCTTATCGAAAACGAGGAGCGGACTCGCCAGGCGCTGCGCGGCATTCGCCACATGCTGCAGCGCGAGGGCGCCTCGGCGACGGCCGGGGTGCGCTGACTGCGGAATCAACAGTGTCACGGGGAGCGGCAACCAGCGGCTGCTGCCCGCTATACTGAGGCTTGGTCCGCGCATCACTTTTTGCACATGCCATGTGCATTGGACCCTGATCCCGGGCGATCGGCGCTCGAATATTTTCCGATGGACGGGAGCCCCGCACAGGCCCCGGCCGGGAACCCGGATTATCGTGATCGACAGAGATCAAAGAGGAAAAGATGGCCCGTAAAGCGTTGATCACCGGAGTTACAGGCCAGGATGGTTCGTACCTGGCCGAATTGCTTCTGGAGAAGGGATATCGAGTCAGTGGCCTGGTTCGCAGGAGCAGTTCGCTGAACCTTGATCGTCTGGTCGATGTCATTGATCGCATCGAGTTGATTTCCGGCGATCTGCTCGACCAAAACTCGCTGGTTGCGGCGATTCAGCAGAGCGAGCCCGATGAGGTGTACAACCTGGCCGCCCAGTCGTTTGTGGCTACGTCGTGGCGTCAGGCCGATCTGACCGGCCAATTCACTGCCTTGGGAGTCTCGCGACTGCTGGAAGCGGCGCGCACCGTGAATCCGAAGATTCGTTTTTACCAGGCATCGTCGAGCGAGATGTTTGGCGCGACGAAACCGCCGCAGAATGAGGACTCGCTTTTTCATCCCCGGAGTCCGTACGCAGTCGCCAAGGTTTTCGGCCACTACATGACGCAGAATTACCGTGAGAGCTTTGGCATGTTTGCCTGCTCCGGAATCCTTTTTAATCACGAGTCGCCGCGCCGAGGCCTGGAATTTGTCACGCGGAAGGTGACCAATGCCGTTGCCCGCATCAAGCTGGGACTGCAGAAGGAACTGGCGATGGGCAATCTGAATGCGCGCCGCGACTGGGGATTTGCAGGCGATTATGTGAACGCCATGTGGATGATGCTGCAGGCGGACACGCCGCAGGATTTTGTTGTGGCGACCGGTGTCAGCCACTCCGTGGAATATCTTCTGCAGATCGCGTTCCGTTACGCGGACCTGGATTATAAGGATTACGTGCGCGTGGACAACGCGCTCATGCGGCCCGCGGAGGTTGATTATCTTTGCGGAGATGCGGCTCGGGCCCGCCAGGCATTCGGATGGGAGCCAAAGGTCACGTTCGAGCAGTTGATTGCGATGATGGTCGATGCCGATCTCGAGCGCAATCGCCAGAATCCCAAAATGGCTCACTTTGTCGCGGGGATGTAGTAGTTCCGGCGCCCGGACAACCCCGCCTGGGCGCGAAGCGCGGTGAACAGGACAGACCCCTCCGCTATCGCACTTGAGACTTTGCATCGGCAGGTGCCGTCATGGCTTTTTCGATGAGCCGGGTCGTGCTGAATCCCTCAACGGTCGGCACAATCCTGACGCGCCCACCCCAGGAACGGACCTCCGCAGCGCCGACAACATTGTCTTCGTTGTAATCGCCGCCCTTGACGATGACGTCGGGCTTGAGCTCGACGATCAGCCGGAGGGGAGTGGGGTCGTCGAAGACAATGACGGCATCGACCGCCGCCAGCGCGGCTAGAATTCGCCCTCGTTCCCGTTCTCCCACAATCGGCCGCGCCGGCCCTTTGAGATCGCGCACGGAGGCGTCGCTGTTGATGGCGACGATGAGGCGGTCTCCTTCGCGTCTTGCATCCTCGAGGAGAGTGATGTGTCCGATGTGCAGGAGATCGAAACAGCCGTTGGTGAAAACGATCTTCTGTCCGGTGGAGCGCCATGCAGCAATCCTCACCTTCAGAGGGTCGAGAGTGAGGACCTTTTCTTCGGCCTGCAACCCGATTTCGGGCATGAGGCTTGTGAGCAATTCGTCACGGTTGACGGGTACGGTTCCCACCTTGCCGACGACGATGCCGGCAGCCACGTTGGCCAGCTGAACCGCGGTCTCCATTCCGAGTCCGCTGGCAAACGCCAGGGCCAGGGTTGCGATCACCGTGTCGCCCGCGCCGGAGACGTCGAAAACCTGGCGGGCCACGGCCGGGGCGATGAAGCCGGAGTTGCCGGTCAGGACGGCGATGCCTTTGTCGCTCATGGTGGCGACGAGGTACTGGAGTCCGAGCTCGGTCACCAGCGACTGTCCGGCAGCCAGAAGCGCATCGGTATCTTTTGCGGGGATGCCCAGGACAACGGACAGTTCCTGAAGATTGGGGCAGATCGCCGTGGCGCCGCGATACCGCGAGAAGTCGCGCTGCTTGGGGTCGACCAGCACCGGAATTTTTCGCTTGCCGGCCGCGGTGATGACCCGCTGACAGACTTCCTCGGTGAGGCCGCCCTTGGCGTAGTCGGAAAGCACCACGGCATCGGCCGAGTCCATGGCGGCTTCGACACGCGCGATCAGGGCCGCGTAGGCTTCCGCGGGATAACCGGCGACCTGTTCTGTATCCAGACGCAACATTTGTTGCTTGCCGCTGAGGATTCTGAGCTTGGCGGTGGTGGGATGAGTTCCGAGGCGAGTCAATTCCGAGACGATGCCGGCGTCTCGAAGGCAGGCGGCGAGCGCGTTGCCATCTTCGTCGTCGCCTGCGAATCCGAAGAGAGACGCTTTCGATCCGAGTCCGCTGATGTTCATCGCGACGTTCGCGGCGCCGCCGGGGCGCTCGTTGCGGTGAATTGCGTGCACGATGGGAACGGGGGCTTCGGGGGAAATACGCTCGACATCGCCCCAGATATAGCGGTCGAGCATGACATCGCCGACGACCAGGACGCGGGTATTGCGCCAGTCGCCTTCGATCAGTCGAATTACTTTGTGGAGGTCTTGGACCATCGAGTGAGTGGCGTGGATCGAGCGCGGATGATGCGAACGATTCGCTGTGGGTATCATACAAGTCATCTCATGTCTGCGATTTCTGGTGGGCGCGATGGACGGGCTGTGGAGGCACGCTTCCGGGACGTTCAGCACGTCTTTGTCGATCGGGATGGCGTGATCAATCGGAAGGCCGCGGAGGGAGAATACATCGGCGAGTGGCGCGCGATGGAGATTCTACCTGGAGTGGAGACTGCGATTGCCGCGCTCAATCGCTCCGGACGCCGCGTGATCGTAGTCAGCAACCAGCGCGGTGTCGCGCTGGGGATTTACACGAAGGCTGATGTGGAGGCCCTTCATGCGGAGTTGCAGCGGCATCTGGGAGAGAGTGGGGCGCGCATCGATGCTTTCTACTATTGTCCCCACGATATTGGGCAATGTGATTGCCGCAAGCCTGGGACGGGGATGTTCCTGCAGGCTTTTCGGGATTTTCCTGGGGCGTCGGCGGCGAACAGCGTGGTGATCGGGGACTCGGTTTCGGATATCGAGGCAGCGCGAGCGCTGGGGGCGCGTTCGATTTTCATCGAGGGAGATCCCGCGACGCAGAAGGAGGGCGCGGAGGAGGCTTCGCGCCTTGCGGATGGCGTTGCGGATTCGCTGTTGCAGGCTGTTGAAGAGTATTTGTTGCCGGACTTGCCGGGGGATTCGGGTCGCGAGGGGTTCAGCGGAACCCCGCGAGCTTAGCCTGGCCATGCTTCCAGGCACTCATGGCGGCTGACATCATCTCCTCGACGGAGATGGAGGTGAGGCAGCGCTTCTTCTTCTCGATGCAAACCTCTAGGTTGCAGAGGGAGCACTCGAGGGTGTGGTAGACGACCTCGTGTCCCCGTCCGATGGGGAACCAGTGGCCGCGCGCGCTTCTGGATGCATAGGCGATGGCGCAGGGTATACCGTACGCCGCGGCCAGATGCATTGGTCCGCTGTCGGGCCCTACGAACAATTCCACGTTTTTCAAAACGGCGGCCGTCTCGCGCGGGGAAAGCACCCCACAGAGATTCGCCACCGGGCCGTGCCATTCGGCGCTCGCATAGTCAGCCACTTCCACATCCTGTTTTGCGCCCACGAGGACCAGTCCGTGGTCGGGCATCTCCCTGTTAAGGGCGGTCAGCAGGCCACGCCAGTTATCCGCGCCCCAGTCTTTGGCGGGCATTTTGGTGCCAGGCCCGCAGGCAATCAGGGGGCGGCCGCCAAAGTGGGCAAGCATGTCGCGAGCCCTTTGATCCTCCGCGGGAGTTAGCCGCAGGTCCCAGCTGGCCGGATCATCGATATCGACCTCGCCGAGCGTGCGCAGGCAGCGCAGAAGCCTGGCCGCTTCATGCTCCCACATCTGGGTCCCGGAATCGAACAGAGGTTCGGCGAGATCAGCTACCGGTAAGCCGATTACGCGGCGGGTGCCGGAGAGCCGAAAGAACCATTTGTCACGTTCCAGAGAGTGCTCGCCGCGCTTGCCCATCAGGTAGATCACGACCTGCGGCCTGAGGCGCACGATCTTCCACCAGACGCGCGCAAGCTCCTGAAGCTTCCGCGTGGCGTAGGGATAATCGATGAAATCGTGAACCAGACCGGAGCCCTCCAGAACAGAGAAGGCGGCTGGGGCGCTGATGTGGTGGCGCATATTGGTCAGGAGGACGCGGCGAGCTGCCGGGAATGAGCGCTCGATCAAATGGAGAGCGGGCAGGGCGACTACGGTGTCCCCCAGGCTTCCCAGCCTGTAGATCAGTACCCTTTCGACCTTGCTGTGATCCATAGAAAAACTACCTGCTTTTGCCGCAGGGGAGATGCCCAATGCCAAATTCCTCTCCACGCATCACGCAGGGTGGGTAAAGCAGATCAAAACGAGCATGCTCCGGGATGACCCGGGACCACAGTAACTGCGACACAAGAGATAAGCCGAAAACTCAGCGTATCACTGAGTAGGTTAGACGAGGGAAGCGAGCACCAGGACGCAAAGGATTCCCTCCGTGGTTTCCTCAGGATTTCCCAGGTCAATCTGCGGGCCTGTCATCGGACTCTGGGCGTCACTGCATCCCGGGTGTGCGTCAATCCGGGCCGGCCAACGCTCAGATAAGTGAAGCCGTGTTCAAGCATCTTCATGGGCTCGTAAAGGTTACGGCCATCGATAATGATCGGGTAACGAAGCGTGTAGTGCAGGCGCTTCAGATCCAGTTCTGCGAATTCCTGCCACTCATTGAGGATCACGAGGGCGTCGGCGTCCTGCGCGGCGGCATAAGCGTCGTTGACGTAACGCATCTGTGGGCCTGGGGGGATCAGTTCCTTCGCGCGATCGGACGCTGCCGGATCGTATGCTGTCACGATCGATCCCTCATGCAGCATCTGCCTCACGACATCGAGAGCCGGCGATTCACGAATATCGTCCGTGCCGCCTTTAAACGCCAATCCGAGCACGCCGATTCTCTTGCCGCGGAACGTCCACAGAGCCGAGCGTACCTTTTGGAAAAACCTCCGCCTCTGCTCATCGTTGATCTTTTCCACTTCTTTGAGCAGCCCGAAGTCAACTCCCAACTGCTCAGCGACATGGCGGAACGCCGCAACATCTTTGGGAAAGCAGGATCCTCCATAGCCAACGCCGGCTTTGAGGAACTTCGGCCCGATACGGCTGTCCATTCCCATGCCGCGGGCGACTTCTTCGACATCAGCGCCGGCGGCCTCACAGATGTTGGCGACTACGTTGATGAAGGAGATCTTTGTCGCCAGGAACGCATTGGACGCGTGCTTAATGATCTCCGCGGCTTTGGTCGAGGTCTGCAGCAGCGGCGGGGCATTGCCCTCCCCGCGCGGCCCTGGCACCGCGTTGGACGACCGGTAATACTCTCCTGACGTCAGCGGCGCATAAATGCTCTTCATCAGATCGCTGGCGCGGTCCGTGTCCGCCCCCACCACAATGCGGTCCGCGTGCAGGAAGTCAACCACCGCGGTTCCTTCCCGAAGAAACTCCGGATTCGAGGCAACGTCGAACAACTCCCGCGACACCCCGTTCCGCTCCACCACTCTCCGGATCCACTCGTTCGTGTACACCGGGACCGTGCTCTTCTCCACGATCACCTTGTATTCGTCGATCGAGCGCGCAATCTCGCTGGCCACCGCATCCACGTACGATAAATCCGCGCTGCCGGTCCGGCTTTGCGGCGTCCCCACCGCAATAAAAACGGCTTGTGCCTCCCGCGTCGCCGCCCCCAAATCGCTTGTGAACTCCACCGAATGCCCCCGGTGCCGGTTCAGCAGCTCGGGAAGATAATCCTCGTGGATCGGTACTCCGCCGCTCTCCAGCGTCCGCAGCTTCGCTTCATCGTTGTCCACACAGATGACGCGGTGCCCGATCTCCGCGAAACACGCGGTCGCTACCAGACCCACGTATCCCGACCCCACAACTGCGATGGAAATTCGTTCGCTCATCAGCCCTGAAAGCCCTTCCGATGCCTCATGCTACCATGCGAACCGCGCCCAACCAGTGGCTCCTAAGTGGTACTTGAACCAGCCTGCTTCGCCAGCCACAGTACGGTCGCGGAACGTTTTCCTGTCTATCGGATGGCCGGTTTTCGGACATGCATTAGAATGCGAGTGTGATCGCTCTCGCGCATGCCGGAATGACGCTGCTCACCTGGCTTTTCCTGATCGGGTTTGCCGGCTCTCTGATTGTCATCCTCATCAGCTTCTTTGAGGATCTCAACGAACTCATTGGCAAAGATTAGGCGCAGCATTCCGAACGTGGCCGCCACCGCCAGGACGCCTCTCCCTGCATCGTCGCGTTCCCTGTTCCCATCCATCTTCCTCGGGCTCATCACCGCCGTCCTTCTCGACTTCTGTTTTCCCGTCGCCGGTCCCATGCCGCGCTGGCGCGCTGCGATCGCCTGGGTCGCCCTCGTCCCTTTGCTCTTCGCTCTGCTTGATGAGCGCGCTGCCATGCAACCGCGTTATCTCCGCCGCGCCGCGCTCACCGGCTATCTCTGCGGCGTCCTCTGGTACATCCTCAACTGCTACTGGATCTACCAGACGATGTTTTACTACGGACACGTCCCGGCCGCAGGCGCAGCCGGCATTTTGGTTCTGTTCAGTCTCGTCCTGGGCCTCTATTTCGGTCTCTTCGGATTGGGGCTGGCTTTTTTTCGGCGCCGCTTCGGATTGAGTACGGCGCTGGCTCTGGCGCCGTTTCTGTGGACTGCGCTGGAACTGGCGGCTGCCCGCATCACGAGTGTCCCATGGGATCAGCTGGGCTATTCGCAGGTGGATTACCTCGGGATTACAAAAATCGTTCCCTACACCGGCGTCTACGGCATTTCCTTCTTCCTCATCTGCGGAAACGCCTACCTGTTGGGCCCGTTTCTGAGTCCGGGGAAACCGACCCGATACTCCTACGTTCCGGGGTTGATTCTTGCTGGGCTGTTTCTTTTTGTGGCGTTTTTTGGCCCGACGGATCCCCCGCCCGCGCCCACCTCCGACTACGCCGTCCTCATCCAGCCCAACATCGATGTCGAGCCACCGGACAACTGGATCGGGCCGGAATGGGAGGGCGATGTTCAGTGGATCGTAAACCAGGCTCGCGAGACCTGCACGCCGGCCTATGCTGGCATGCCCGATCCCAATACGCCGCCGCCGAATCGAACGTGTCACGAGAACGCGCAGCCGCCTGGCATTGTTCTTTGGCCGGAAGTCGGCTCGTGGTTCCAAAGTGACGACCCGCGCACGATCGCGCTGGTTAGCACCGTCGCCACCAGCGCTCACGCTCCTTTCATTGCCGGCATGTTCGGACACGATGCGACAGGGACCTACAACTCTGCGTTGTTGACGAATCCAGATGGCACAGTGGCTGGGCGTTACGACAAGATTCACCTCGTGCCCTTCGGTGAATACGTCCCCTACCGCGACCTCTTCTTCTTCGCGAAGAAGCTCACGCACCAGCTCGTCGATCTCCAGCGCGGACAGGAGCGCAAGGTGTTTGAGACCGGCGGCCACAGATTCGGCCTCTTCATCTGCTATGAGTCGGTCTTCGCCGACGAGATACGCCTCTTTGCGAAGAACGGGGCGCAGGTGCTGGTCAACATCTCCGACGACGGCTGGTACGGCGACACCAGCGCTCCATGGCAGCACCTGAACATGGCCCGCATGCGCGCCATCGAAAACGACCGCTGGATATTGCGGGACACCAACAATGGCGTCACCACCGCCATCGATCCGCGGGGCCGCGTGACCCTGTCGGCTCCGCGGCATACGCTGACTTCGCTGGTGGCTCGCTACGGATACCAGTCGGACCTGACTTTCTATACGCGGTACGGCGATGTGTTTGCGTACTTCTGCTGCGCTGTGGTGATTGCGGCGGTTGCGCTGGCGCTGCTGTGCCCAGGGAGAAACCCCGGTGATCGAACCTCGTCCTCCACTTCCGCCGTTTAGCTTCGAGACGGCCACTCAGAAAGTCCGCATGGCCGAAGACGCGTGGAACTCGCGCGATCCCGAACGCGTCGCTCTGGCCTACACAGAAGACAGCCGCTGGCGCAATCGCGCGGAGTTCTTCTCGGGCCGCGCTGCGATTGTCGAGTTCCTGCGGCGGAAGTGGGCGCGGGAGCTGGATTATCGGCTGATCAAAGAGCTGTGGGCGTTTCATCAGAACCGCATTGCTGTTCGCTTCCAGTACGAGTTTCATGACGGCTCCGGCAACTGGTTTCGTGCGTACGGCAACGAGCAGTGGGAGTTCGATGAGAACGGGCTGATGCGGCGCCGCGAGGCGAGCATCAACGATGTGCCGATTCGCGAGGCGGACCGGAAATTTCGTTGGCCGCTGGGCAAGAGGCCGACCGATCATCCGGGGCTGACGGAGCTGGGGCTTTGAAGCTGGAAGCGCGAAGCTGGAAGCTGGAAGCCCGAACGCGGGATCGATTCCATAGTCGAAGCTCCGTCAGGCCAGCGTGATCGGCGGAGCACCATCTGCGGACAGCTGCCGCTTCCGGCTTCCTGCTTCCAGCTCCGGCATCGGATAAAATCGGAGCTGATATGCTCTCCGATCTTGAATTCGCTTACGCTCCCGTCCGCGAAAAAGTGCGCGGCCTGCGGGAGTATCTTTGACGCGCCTCGCCTCCGCACCGAACTAGCTGCCATTGAAACCCGGCTCGCCGATCCGGCGCTGTGGTCGAACCCTGTTCTGTCGCAGCCCATCATGCGCGATCGCAAACGCATCGAGTCGCAGCTGGCCGACGATGCCGAACTCGAGCGCCGCATCGGCGACATCGATGCGTACTTCGAGCTGGCGCGCGAGGGCGAAGCCGTCGAACCGGATCTGGAGCGCGAAATCAACGCCCTCCGCGATTACGTCGACAAGCTCGAATTCCGCACCATGCTCTCCGGCGAAACCGATCCGCTGAACGCCATCGTGACCGTGCATCCGGGCGCGGGCGGAACCGAGTCCCAGGACTGGGCCGAGATGCTGATGCGTATGTATCTGCGTTGGGCTGAGCAGCGCGGCTTCAAAACCGAGATGAACGACTACCAGGACGGCGAAGAGGCCGGCATCAAGTCCGCAACGTTTACCATCACCGGCGACTACGCCTTCGGACTGCTGGGCGGCGAAACCGGCGTGCATCGGCTGGTGCGGATTTCGCCGTTCGACCAGGCCAAGCGGCGGCACACTTCGTTTGCGTCGGTGTATGTGTCGCCGGAGATCGACGACACGATCGAAATCGACATTAAGCCGGACGACATTCGGATCGACACTTACCGGTCGGGCGGCAAGGGCGGGCAGCATGTAAACACGACCGATTCCGCAGTGCGTATCACGCACATTCCAACCAACATCGTGGTGCAGTGCCAGAACGAGCGGTCGCAGCACAAGAACAAAGAGAAGGCGATGAAGATGCTTCGGTCGCGGCTTTACGAGTACGAGCTTGAGAAGAAGCATGCGGCGACTCGGAAGATCGAGGACTCGAAACTGGAGATCAATTTTGGGTCGCAGATTCGGTCGTATGTGCTGCAGCCGTATCGGATTGCGAAGGACCATCGGACGAAGGTCGAGGTGGGCGATGTCGATAAGGTTCTCGACGGGTACCTCGATCCGTTCATTCGCGGGTACCTGCTGATGAAGCGGCAGGGCGGGGTTCCGGTGGCTGCGGTGGCGGAGGACGATCTGGAGTAGCGGCTGTTGGCGAGTTGGTTATGGGCGGAATTTTTTGGCCCCTCCTCCTTTGAAGCCGGTGACTTGTTTTCAACGGCTTATGCGGTCGAGTACCCTGGTACTCGACCGCAAGTGACTTGTTTCGAGTCAGTTGGCAGGCGGTCGCATTTGATTCAAACTCGGCGGTGTTTGCATCAAACTCGGCCATGATGGGGGTATCTGATTGGTTGGAAGTCAGATGGGAGACGGCTGCGTTTGCCTCAAACTCGGCCGGGTTTGACGGGTACTCGGCCGAGTTTGCTGCAGAGGCGGTCGAGTTGGCTTCAAACAGGGTCGAGATTGATGCAGACTCGGCTGCACGGAATTGGCTCCCGCGGCGATTGCGGTTGGCGAGCGGATTGGGAGCCATGGTGTTCCTCCTAAGAGCAGGGAACAGAAAAGGCCGCTCGTGTGAGCGGCCTTTTTTCTCTCTTACCCTCTATTATCAGAATACCAACTCTGAGGAATAAAACTGCCAAATATCTTGAGTTTTTGTGGTTTGGAAGGGTTTTGGAATGAGGGGAGTGCCATTTTGGGAAGGCGGCGGGGCTTGACAAATTTCCACAGGGGAAGGCCACAGGGCACAGGCCACGGGCCACAGGGCGCCAAATTGAGCGTTTTGCTGGCGACCGTGGATTCGGAGGCGGGGCGGGCTCGGCTGGAGGCGTATCTGGAGACTCTGCCGTTTCCTCATTTTCGGGGGGTGCCGGGGAAGGAGGGGCTTTTGGAGAAGATCGACGCGGATGGGACTCGGACTGTGGGGCGGTTTTTGGGACGGAAGTGGAAGGTGGTAGGGAGATGCTAGTCATTCCAATCGACGTGAACCAGCTCGACATCGTTATGCAATCAGCGTTTTCATATCTTTGGGAAGAGTGCGCCGAGGTTTATTCGGGGCTTCCTTCAAACCGTCGTCCGCCCGCGGCGGCCGCCAGAACGCTGCTTGTCGCTTCATTAAACTGGTAGTCTCCTCAGGGAGGGCTGGCCAGCAATGCAATTAGCGTGTGATCTGAGCATCGCAGCTGATTACAAAAGCCCAGCACAGCGTGCTCGTGTAATGTCAGAGCATTGGTTTGCTAGGAACTGCTATTGTCTCGCCTGCGAATCCGATCGACTCCTACCCGCAGCTGCGAACACAAAAGCAATGGATTTCTCATGCAGCAATTGCGGCCATCAATACGAGCTAAAGACATTCGCGAAACGCCCGACCAAATCACTTGTTGATGGGGCGTATGCTGCGTTGATGAGTCGGATTCGGGCCAACTCAGCACCCACGCTTTGCCTGTTGGAAAGAAATGACGCGTGGCAAATAAGTGGGCTCACCGCCATTCATTCGAGCTTCATTACCGCTTGGGTCGTGGAACGAAGAAAGCCCCTGAGTGAAAACGCGAGGCGTGCAGGATGGGTGGGCTGCAACATCCGACTAGATCGCATACCGCCCGATGGGGAGATCGCCGTCATAGACGGTGGCATATGTCGCACAAGGGCCGACGTGTGTGAGCGCCGGAGGAAAAAT
>PMUI01000061.1 GCA_003166955.1 Acidobacterium sp. | reverse complement strand
TTGGACGGTAACTGGAGCCACCGGTATCGCCATCACGCCGGGGACATTCACCTCCGCAGCGGCGAGCGGTTCGACGACGGTGAGCCCAACAGCAACGACAACCTACACGCTGACAGCAACCAATACCGCCGGTTCCGTCACCTCCGCGGCAACCGTCACAGTAACAGCGTCCGGCGCTCCCTTGACGATAACCACCACCTCGTGCCCAGGCGGAACACAAGGCTCGGCCTATGCCGGCTGTACCATCGCCGCAACCGGCGGCTCTCCGCCTTACACCTTTTCCGTCAGCACAGCTTCCAGCAACCCTCCTCTGCCCGAGGGGCTGTCGCTCGATCCAACGACGGGCAATATCAGCAGCGCCCAGATCGGCGGTCAAGGCGCCTACACGCCAGAATTCGTAGTGACGGACTCGAAAAATGCCCAGGCAACTCAGGACATCGGCTTCGCCATCAGCGGCAGCAATGTCTTCCTCGCAAGCATCTTCCCGCCCACTTCTATCTTTCACCATCGAGTCGATGCAGCCACCACAGGCTTACCCGTAGATACTTCCCCCGCGGCGCCTATGTACAGCGGATACCTGCCCGCGACGGTCAAACCATTCTTCGGGAACAATTCGAATGCTCCCTTTCCCAATGGAATCCCTGCCTTTGAAGTACCTTTCAATCAGGCCGACGTATCGGTCGCAACCACCCTCTATCAATCGTATTTCACCTCCGGTCCAATCCCAGCGAATGCTCCCGTCGAAGGCACCAGTAACTCGAACGGAGACAGACACGTTCTTATCTACCTCGAGCCAGGCGGTGGAAACAACCCTGCCCTTTACGAAATGTGGCAGGGAATCTACGAAAATGGTCCCTGGACCGATTCCTCCAACGCCCTTTGGCCCAACGTATCCTCGAACGCCCTCACCCCACAAGGCATGGGAACATCCGATGCCGCAGGCCTTCCCGTCGCCCCACTGCTCGTCAATGCCGACGAGGTCATCGCCACCGGCACACCCACCGCACCCAAAGGTACGATTCAGCATCCCATCCGATTCACGCTCAACCATATCGTCAACTACTGGGTCTGGCCCGCCACGCAAACAGCGGGCGTGGGCAGTTGCACGGCTACCGGTGGCAGCACCATTCCGGTCGAATCGCAAATCTCGCAATCCTCTCCTCCCGTAAGCTGCACCATGTCCGGACCCGCCGGCGAGATCTATCGACTCAAGGCTTCCGTAACGACTCCTTCGTGCGCCTCCGCAAGTCCGCAAGCGGCGATTATCATCACCGCATTCCGAAACTACGGAATCATCCTCGCCGACAATGGCGGCAGCGGTGGCCTCATCGGCACGCCCGACGCGCGCTGGAACGATACCGATCTGGAATGCATTACAAGTCTCACGCTCTCGGACTTCGAGCCAGTCAACGTCTCCAGCCTCATCGTCACCAATGACAGCGGAGCCACCAGCCACTAGCCAAGCCGCTCGCCCGTGTGAATGGCTGACGCGCCCGGTGACTTTCTGACAGATTGTCCGAAGAACCTTGTTTTCGCAGTCCGCGTTTCCATCCGCTACCGGCTACCCGCTGTACCTGCACCCTGTACCCTCCACCCTCCAGTGCGATAAACTCACCCTCTGGAAGCAGGACACAGCAGTATGCCCAAATCCCATTCCAACCCGTCCGATTCGATTTTCGAAATCGCCTGCCCCGACTGCGGCGCCATGCTCAAAATCGACGCCGCCTCCCGCACCGTCATCGCCCACACCCCCGCGCCCCGCAAACGCACCTTCGAAGACTTCGACCAGGCCACCCGCGCCCTCCGCGAAGCCGAAGAACGCAAGGAAAGCATCTTCCGCCAGTCCGTCGAAGCCGAGAAAAACCGCGAAGACGTCTTCAACAAACGTTTCGCCGAGGCCCTCAAAAAGGCCAAAGAAACCCCCGACACCGGCAAACCCCTCCGCGAATTCGACCTCGATTAGCGGAAGCTCCGGGACAATGGTTTTGTGTCAGGGCACGAGTTTACTCGTGCCGTAAGAGCTGAAAAATGATTCGGGCTTTAGCCCCTGAAGTTTGTTATCCTCTCCTGACGCGAATCCCTCCAAAACCTGTCGTCACCCCCGGCACCCGCCAGCAGTACTATTAGAAAAAGGACCAGCGAGTCGCAAAAATGCCGCACATCTCAGCTACCATAAATAGCGAACTACAGCCCATGAAAATCACTCGGCAAATCGAAACCAGCCTCTCCGAAATCCCCTGGACCCGCACCCTCGCCGCCGGCTCCCTCGTTGTCGGCGCTCTCCTGCTCCTCACCGGCCGCCGCAAATCCGCCCTCGCCGTCTCTGCTGCAGGCGCCGCCGTCGCCCTCCTCGAAAACCCTGAAATCGTCCGCGAAGCCTGGAACTCCATGCCCCGCATGGTCCGCGCCAGCCAGGATTTCCTCGTCCGCATCGAAGACTTCGTCGAAGAGCTCAACAAACAAGGCACCCACATCCGCAAAGTCATCGCCGGCGACTAAACCACACCCGGCACAAACGCCCGCACTTCACCCCGCAACACCTCCGCGTGCCCCACGCGCTTTTCCCCCCGCCCCAGGCGCACACCGCGCCTTCCACAGCGCCGCCCTCCTCACCCCGCTAAACTGAACCTAACCCATGAAGCGCACCATCACCCACTATGAGCTGGTCCGAAAACTCGGCACCGGCGGCAGCGGCGTCGTCTACCTCGCCAACGACACCCAGCTCATGCGCCCCGTCGTCCTCAAAATCCTCAAGCGCGGCGCCCTCACCCTCGAGCAAATGCGCTCCACCATCCTCCGCGAAGCCCGCATGGCCTCTGCCATCGAGCACCCCAACGTCTGCGCCATCTACGAAGTCGGCGAAGAGGGCGAAGAAGCCTTCATCGTCATGCAATACGTCCCTGGCCAATCTCTCGACAAGCTCATCGCCAGGGGCCCCGCCACCCTCCAGCTCATCCTCTCCGTCGGCATCCAGATCGCCGACGGCCTCTCCGCCGCCCATTCCCTCGGCATCTTCCATCGCGACCTCAAGCCCGCCAACGTCATGCTCACCGACGGCGGCCTCGCCAAAATCCTCGACTTCGGCCTCGCCCGCCGCCTCCCTCCTGAAGAAGCCGAGTTCGACCCCGCCAAATCCTCCCGCCGCAAGCCCGGAGCCCCCATCGCCACCTACACCGCGCGCGGCGGCACCATCGCCTACATGGCCCCCGAACAGTTCGTCACCGGCCAAAGCTCCGTCCAGTCCGACCTCTGGGCTCTCGGCGTCATCCTCTACGAGCTCGCCAGCGGCCGCCATCCCTTCGCCCGCCCCGACGGCGACGAGTTCCAGTCCATCCGCGCCATCCAGTTCGCTGACCCGCCCCCCCTCGACAACATCCCCCCCGAGCTCTCCTCCGTCATCTTCTGCTGTCTCCAGAAAACTCCCGCCGAGCGCTACGCCTCCGCCGCCGAAGTCCGCGAAGCCCTCAAGACCATCATGAAGACGCTGCAGTTCGAATCCGGCATCATCCCCGGTGATGCCGCGGCCGTCCTCCCGCCCTCCACTCCCGCCGACCAGGAAAAACGCACCACCGGCATCCTCTCCATGCTCGCCGAGCGATTCCGCGATTCCTCCAGCGAAAAGGCCGAGCACAACACCATCCTCGTCCTCCCCTTTCAGAACCTCGGCGTCACCGACGTCGCCCCCCTCTACGGCTACGCCCTCGCCGACGCCATCGCCGCGCGCATCGCCCGCATGTCCTCCCTCGTCGTCCGCCCCTCCTCCGCGCTCATGCAGCTCCCCATCGCGCAAATGGACCCCCTCGCCATCGGCCAAAAACTTATCGTCGACTGGGTCCTTACCGGCAACTTCATCCGCTCCGCCCAGGGCTTCGACCTCAACTGGCAGCTCCTCGAAATCTCCAGCCAGTCCGTCCGCGGCGGCGGTTCCATCGGCGTCGCCTCATTCGACCTCATCGCGGTCCAGACCGAAATCTGCAACGAAGTCTTCGCCTCCCTCCAGGGCCTCGGCCAGCTCCAGCAGGGAACCCCGCAGCCCACCAACGCCCGCCCCACCCGCCTCGGCGAAGAGCTCTCTGAGGAATACCTCCAGGCCCAGGCCCTCCTCTCCGGATTCATGCAGCGCACCGGCTCCCGCTCCGACCTCGACCGCGCCCGCCAGCTCTTCGAAGCCGTCACCGAGCGCGACCCCACCTTCGCCCCCGCCTGGACCGGCCTCGGCATCGCCCAGCTCCAGTACATCCGCTACGGATTCGGCGGCCACCTCCATGTCATGGCCGCCCGCAAAGCCCTCGACCAGGCCCTTGAGCTCGACCCTGGCTCCGTCGAAGCCAATCTCTACCGCGTCTACATGCTCCTCTCCCGCGGCGAAAAAGAATCCGCCCGCCACGGCGTCGAGCACCTCCTCCGCACCGCCGCCAACGACTGGAACGTCCACCTCGTCGCCGGCATCACCCTCCGCGTCGACGGCATGTACGAGGAAGCGCTCGATCAGTTCCACCGCTCCCTTATGCTCAACCCCTCCGGCGCCGCCGTCGTCTACAACCACCGCGCGCGCGTCTACCAGTATCAGAACCAGCTCGAACTCGCGGAAGAAGAGCTGCAGAAGGGCCTCACGCTCGAGCCCAAGTACCCGCTCCTCCGCACCTCCCTCGCCTACCAGCGCATGCGCCAGGGCGACCTACACCAGGCCATCGACATGCTCGAACAGGTCATCCGCGACGACGCCTCCATGCGCCTCGCCGTCCCCACCTTAGCCATGTGTTATGTCCAGATGGGCGAACGCGAACGCGCCGCCTCGCTCATTGCCGAAGAAACCATCGCCGCCGCCGAAGCCGACAGCGAAATGGCCTACCGCCTCGCCACTTACTTCGCCGTAGACGGAGACGAAAGCGAAGCCCTCCACTGGCTCCGCCGAGCCATCTACTTAGGCAACGAAAACTACCCCTGGTTCTCCAAGAACCCAGCCTGGAACCGCCTAAAAGAACACGCCGACTTCGAACGCATCCTCGAAGACCTGAGAAAAAGCTACCGCCGCAACCAAAAAACCTGGAAGAGGCTGCTTAGCGAATCAGGCGGATAGAAACAGTCCCCTCAATCCGAGTACGGGTAACGATGCGGTCGCAAACATCCGGCCTTTCCCATCCCGGCCCCAAACCTCACCTTCGTAACGGAAACGTGTCAGGGCACGACTTCAGTCGTGCCGAATTGCCCTGAAAATGAATTTCGGGCTTTAGCCCCTGAGTACAACCCGTGTCCATTCCCTCACGCAATGCCGATCCCGAACACATCCTGCGCGCCAATCGCACTTTTTTCGTGACCACCAAAACTTACATGGGCAAACGTCTCCTCCAAACCGACCAGAACGCCACTCTGTTGATCGACGTTCTCCGCTCGTGCGTCCGCACCGGACGATTCACTCTCCACGACTTCGTCATCATGCCCGACCACATCCACCTGCTCCTCTCAACCTCAGGCGACCTAACCATCGAGAAGGCAATGCAATTTATCAAAGGCGGATTCTCCTTTCGCCTCAAACGCGAAACCGGCTACACCGGCGAAGTGTGGCAACGCGGCTTCTCCGATCATCGAGTGCACGACCCTGACAGCTTCGCCAACCATCGCCGTTACATCGCCGACAACCCCGTCAAGGCGGGCCTCGCCACCTCGCCAGATGAATTCCCCTGGTGCTTCCGAGCCCTCGCAGGACAAAAGGCCTCCGAACACAAAACTCAATCCTGAAATAGCACTCCAACGACTCCTGCCTGCGCGCTCTTCAACGACACCGCAATAGCCCACGACCGCCCCTGATCCCATCCGAACCCCCAATCTCACCTTCGCAGTGGAAACGTGGCAGGGCACGGCTTTAGGCGTGCCGAAAAGACGCGCCGCCAGGCGCTTCCATGCTGCCGCAGGCCCGGGGTGGGAGGCCGTCCTTGGGGACTCCCATCGCGCCGCTGGCGGCGCGATGGGGCGGCGTGACCTTGAATGCATCACGGATCTGCCGGGATGCCTCCGGTAAATAAAGCCGCGCCTGACAGCACGGAAAACGGGCAATATGCAAACGGGCGTATAATTCTTGCCAGGTGGCCTGTTCTTCGAGTCAGGTCGGATTTGCAGCGGACCGCCAAAAGCTGCTTTCCGGGGCGGGACCATTCCAATGGCTGAACCGAAAAGGGTCGCCTTTGACGCCGTCGATTTTCTGGCGAAAGCCGGACTGGGACGAAGAATCGTTCAACTGAATCCCAGAGAGACCTTCTTTTCACAAGGCCATCCTGCCAGCTGCATTTTCTATCTTCAGAGTGGCCGCGCCAAACTTACCGTTGTTTCCACGAACGGCAAAGAGGCCACCATCACGCTTCTCGCTGACGGCGATTTCGTGGGAGAAGAATCCCTCGCCACCGTGGGCGGACGGCGTCTGGCCACGGCCACTGCCATTACCGCATGCACCGCGCTGAAGATAGAACGGGAGGAGATGGTCCGCGTCATGCACGAGGAACATGCGTTCTCCGACCTGTTCCTGAAGTTTCTGCTCACCCGAAGCATGCGGACTCAGGCGGATCTGGTCGATCAGCTCTTCAACTCCAGCGAAAAGCGCCTGGCGAGAATTCTCCTGCTGATGGCGGAATTTGGTATGCCAGGCGAACCAGAACCGCTCATCCCACAGATCACGCAGGAAACCCTGGCAGAAATGATCGGTACCACCCGGTCCCGTGTCAGCTTCTTTATGAATCGCTTTCGCAAGCTGGGCCTGATTGAATACAACGGGCGCATCCGCGTGCATAAATCGCTGCTCAATGTCATTCTTCACGATCAACTGCCCGAGCAGAACGCGGAGCAGCCCGTAACTATTGTGGACACTCCGCCGGGTCAATCAAGGCCGGGCAGGCGCGCCTGACGCTGGCAAAAACGGTCAGTCGATCAGGCGTCACCCAGTCGCGGCAACGGCCCGAATTTCGTCACAACCAGCACCTCCAGCAGCGCGGCGGTGTGACGTACATTGCCCGAAATGGTGAGGAGTGCGTCTGAGACGACGGGATGTTTCTCCGCCAGCGCGTTAAGACGGTCACTCACAGTGCAGAGTTTCTGGGCTTCCTTGAGAATCGCAGCCGAAGGCATTGCAGACCCGATTTCCTTAGAGCCTAAGGAGAGGAGAACTTCAGGTGGGCTGACTTAGTTCAGGAAGCCTGAAAGAGGGTTTCGCGGGTCATTCTTAAGAGTCGAACTTCCCCCATGAATACTGCTGGCGCGATCATACAGCACAGTCACAGGGTTCGTATTTGCGATCGGATATTCGGCCTTCTAGGCGGCGGCTTTTTCGATAAGAGTGGACGGTTGATCCGAGAGTTCTTCCAGGCTCTTGCCCTTGGTTTCGGGCAGCAGGAAGATGGTGACGATCAGTCCCAGGACGCTGACGATGGCGGCTGCGCCCTCCGCGGCGGGAAGGCCATGCCAATGCATAAAGAACGGAAACGTAAATACGCCCGCAAAACCACCGATCTTGCCCATGGCTGCAGCGATACCGTGACCGGTAGTGCGAATTTTTACCGGAAAGATCTCCGAAGGATAGACGAAGGTCGTGGCATTCGGACCGAACTCAGTGAAAAAGTAGCTCAAGCCGTAGATGATCAGAAATGGGTAGATCATCTTCTCGACGTTGGGAATGAAGGCGAGCAGGCCAAAGGTCACTGCCATCAGGCCGAAGCCGAGGCCCTGGATCGTCTTGCGGCCAAGTCTGTCCATCGTCAGCGCCGCGACCGCATAGCCGGGCGCCGCGAAGACAGCGAAGATGCCGAGCTGGGTGAGTGTCTTCTGCAGGATCGTGTGGTCGCCGCCAAGGGCTGAGAGCACNNTGGTTGTCGACAAGGCGGTGAAATCCATCCCAGAACGAGACCGAGTGAGTCTTCTTGTCAAAATGCTTTGACTTCTGGAGCTTGCCGGAGCCGTCCTCTTCATGACCTGAAGCTTTCAAAAAGCGCGGCGACTCTTTGAGGTGACGACGCGCCCAGTAAACGGCAAGGGCCGGCAGGGCGCCGAAAGAGATCAGAACGCGCCAGNNAGCATCCCGCGATGAGCCTTTCCAGCGTACTCGCTCATGATGGTGGCAGAGACAGGATAGTCGCCGCCGATGCCAATGCCGAGAACGAAACGAAAGCCGATGAGCCACCAGATATTGGGGGAGAAGGCGCAGGCGATTGCTCCCGCTGCGAGAACCAGCATTTCCACGCCATAAATTCGCTTGCGTCCGACCATGTCCGCGATCCGACCGAAAAGCAAGGCACCAATGGCCGCAGCAAGCAAAGCAGTGGACTCGACCAGGCCCTCCTCTACTTTACCGACGTGCCACATGGGCTTAAGCAGGGCCATGACGACACCGATGATGAAAAGGTCATAGGCGTCGGTGAAGAAGCCCATGCCCGAGATGAACATGATCTTCCAATGCTCTTTGGAGATCCCCGCATTATCCATTTCGGAGAAGTCGGTCTGCCTGGTGTCGATCGATGTGGCGATGGCGTTCACCTCGCCTTTCGTTTGATGTCTGCGCGCATTACAGGCGCGTGAACGCCGCGTGAAAACAGGCGGGAGAACAGAATGAGCAATTGGAGAGATGTCTGGCGATAGTCCTTGAGAACGTAATCAGGGATACCAAGACGGTATTTGGTCGATTTGGATCACTCCAGGAG
>PMUI01000021.1 GCA_003166955.1 Acidobacterium sp. | reverse complement strand
CGACATTCAGCTTGGGAAGCTGACGTTCTGCCACTGAACTACTCCCGCTCGTTCCAGTCAAGAGTATCTCGCGCACCAGGAAAAATCGCAATCGCCTCGCCTGCAAAGTCGGAGCGCTGCCGTTAGCGCGCCATCGCGAGGATGCCGAGGTTCAGGACGACCATCAGGACGGACGAGGCCGGGATCACCAGCAGAGCCGTGCGGATGCGTTTTGGATCGCCGCCCGCAATCGCGCCGATGATGTGCGAGCTGACCGCGAGGCCAGCCCATCCGCAGGTGATGACGATGCCGATCGCGGTACCCGTCATGCGCGGGAAGGCGTCGGCCACAATGGCCAGGGTGGTCGGGAAGACGGGCGCCATCGAAAGTCCGGCGAGAAAGACCAACACGGCGGCTGCGCCTGGGTTGTTGGTTCGCAGCATGAGGAAGGTTGTAACAGTCATCGCTACAGAAGCCGCGAGCGTGACGTAAACGGGCGGAACGCTGATGAGAATCGGCGAGACGCCGACGCGTCCGATGAGCAGGCCGAGCGCAAAGCCCAGCGACAGAATGTTGAGGGCGCGGGTTTCGGGGATGCCTTGTGCGATGAGATGGCGCACGAGCCAATTCCAGACGCCGACCTCGCAGCCGACGTAGAGAAACAGGAGCAGCCCGAGGAGAAAGAGGATGGGGCGGCCGAGAACCGGGCCCGCATCCGCGAGGATGAAGCGGCCTGCGCCGGCGGGCGGCGGCATGTGCGCTGCGGCCTGGATCGCCAGCGTGACCAGCGTCAGACCCGCGACGGTGTAGCAGAGGCGGACCCAGTTGCGGTTGAAGAGATTGGCGGAAATGAAGGGCGTGGCGAGTCCGCCGAGGCCGAAGAAAATGTTGACGAGGTTGAGCGCGGTGGCGCGATGCGCTTCGCCCACGTCGCTGGTGAGTGCGTTGGCGCCGGTCACGACGATGCCGCCGCCCATGCCGAGGAGGAACAGGAGGAGAACGATGCTGCGGAAGCCAGTGGAGCGCGGGATGGCGAGAAGCGCGAGGAAGATGAGGCCGAGACCGAGCATGAGGCCGACTTTTTTGCCGAAGTCGTCGAGCAGCGGGCCGACACCGAGCGAGGCGACCATGAGACCCAGGGCTTGCGCAAGGGCGATGGTGCCGTTCTGCCGCGGCGTGAGATGGAAGCGGCTGGAGAGGTCGGGCAGGATGGTGCCGAGCATCGCGGCAATCATGCCGTAGACGAAAATTGCGACGACTGCGGCGAGAATCAGCAAGGTTAGTTCTCCTGACTTCGAATTCGGGACGGCTTCAGACTGCGGGGAGCTCGATCCAGCTTCGGGTGCGGTTGCTGTTCAGTTCGGCGTTGAGAATGACGAGTTGGCGCAGGCCGTCGACAAACTGCGGATAGTCGCGCGGCGCAGCGGGGTCGGCAATCGAAGCGTAGAAGCGGCGAAAAACCTGTTTGAACGTGTCGTCGTAGCCTTCGCTGTGGCCGCCGGGGAGATCGGCGAAGGCGCGGGCGGCGGGCTTGAGCAGCGATGGATCCTTAATAATAATGCAGTTGGCGCTGTTGCGATGACCGATCCAGAGCTCGTCGGGGCGCTCCTGGTCCCACGCAACGCCGGATTTGGTGCCGTAGACCTCGATGTTGAGGCGATTCTTCCGGCCCGCCGAAACCTGGCTGGCGGTCATGGAGCCGCGGGTGCGATCGCCCATGCGGAAGACGACTGCGCCGAAGTCTTCGGTGTCGATGGGGGTGTCGTGGGTCTCCTGTTCGGTAGCCAGTTTGTTCGCAAAGGTCTCGATCGGTCCTTTGGGCTGCTTGCGGGTCTTGTGGACGGTGTTGAGGTCGGCGCAGAGTGCGCTGACGCGCAGGCCGGTGAGGTGCTCAGCCATGTCGAACCAGTGCGAGCCGATGTCGGCCATGCAGCGCGAAGGTCCGCCGGCTTTGGTTTCGACACGCCAGTTCCAGTCGGTGTCGTAGAGCAGCCAGTCCTGGGAGTAGGTGCCCTGGACGACGAGGATTTCGCCGAGGTCGCCGGCTTCGCGCATGGCGCGCATCTGCTGGACCATGGGGTAGGAGCGGAGATTGTGACAGACACAGGTCCGCAATCCTTTGTAGGCGGCGAGGGCGGCGAGTTCCTTTGCTTCTTCGACGGACGTGGCGAGCGGCTTTTCGCAGAGGACGTGCTTGCCGGCGAGCAACGCCTCTTTGGCCATGGAGAAGTGCTGGGCGTTGGGTGTGCACAGGTCGACCGCGTCGATGGAGGGATCGCGCAGGATGGCATCGGCGGCAAGGTGCGGGACGCCAAAGGCTGAGCCGAGTTTTTCCGCGTTGGCCGGGTTGCGGCCGGCGATGGCGGCTACGTCGACGTTTTCGGTGCGGCGCAGGGCTTCGAGATGGACGCGGCCCATGAATCCTGTGCCGATGACTGCGGTGCGAATGCGTTTGGCTGGATTATTTGACATATAAATTCCCTAAATGGGTCTGCTCCGACTAATCATTAGCAGAACACGGTACTAAGGAGTGAGGCCCGAAATGAAGTTGTACGAGCAGCGCATCATGTGAGGTTACGCTTCTTGCTGTGGGGTGAACCTGGCCGTCCCTGTGTTTGGGGTGTGGTTTTCTTTCGCGAGCCTTCCTGACCACGTTTTATACCCACCACGCCGCGCCAGGCTGCTCGCGGATGACCAGATCGTTGAGGAAGGCGGCGGCTTTAGTGAGCCCTTCTTCGGCGGAGAGCAACGAGTCCTCGTGCTCGATGGAGAGGACGTTGTCGTAGCCGTACATGCGCAGCGTGGAGACAAATTCCTTCCACCACTCAGCACCATGACCGTAGCCGCAGGTGCGGAAGATCCAGCCGCGATTGCGCTCGTCGGTGTAGGGCTTGGTGTCGAGCACGCCGGTGAGCGGCAGGTTAGCGGGGTAGAGCTGCGTGTCCTTGGCGTGGACGTAGAAGATGGCGTCGCCGAGGCGGCGGACGGCGGCGATGGGGTCGATGTTCTGCCAGAAGAGGTGGCTGGGATCGAGGTTTGCGCCAACCGCCGGGCCGGCGATGGAGCGGAGGCGGAGCATCGTTTCCGGCGAGTAGACGACGAAGCCGGGGTGCATCTCGATGGCGATGCGGACGCCGTGATCCGCTGCGAACTGGCCGTGCTCTTTCCAGTACGGCGTGACGACTTCCTCCCACTGCCACTGAAGGATGTCGAGGTAGTCGGGCGGCCAGGGGCAGGTGACCCAGTTCGGGGCCGTGGCCTTGGGCGAGTCGCCGGGGCAGCCGGAAAAATCCACGACTATAGGAACACCGAGTTTTTCGGCAAGCAGGACCGTTTTGCGGCTGACATCACGATCGTGCGCGGAGCGGGCGGGATCCGGATGGAGTGCGTTGCCGTGGCAGCTAAGCGCGCTGATGGCGACGCCGTGGCCGGCGAGGACCTTGCGGAATTCCGCGAGGGCTTTGGCGTCGTCGAGCATGGTGAGCTTGCAGTGCGCGTCGCCGGGATAGTTGCCGGTGCCGAATTCGACGGTGTCGATGTGGAGCGCCTTGAGTTTGTCGAGGACGGCGGGCAGTGGAAGCTGGGAGAGAAGCGGGGTGAAGACACCGACCTTCATAGAGACAGGTTACAGGGAACAGGTTGCAGGTTGCAGGCGGTCCCGCAAGTCGGTACACGTGAACCTTGGTCGCGAGGAAAATGGGACGCATGGATTCACTTCGGCTGAAAGAAGGCCCGGTGCGGTGGGATGAGGTGAGCCTTGGCGAAGTGATGCTGCGGCTCGATCCTGGAGAGGGGCGCATCCACACGACGCGGCAGTTTGCGGTTTGGGAAGGCGGCGGCGAATACAACGTGGCGCGCGGGCTGCGCCGCTGCTTTAGTCTGCGGACGGCGGTGGTGACGGCGCTGGCGGACAATCCTGTGGGGCGGCTCGTCGAGGATTTGATCCTGCAGGGAGGAGTCGACACTTCCCTGCTCCACTGGGTTCCGTACGACGGCGTGGGCCGCACGGCGCGCAACGGGCTGAACTTCACGGAGCGCGGCTTTGGGGTGCGCGCCGCGGCGGGATGCTCGGACCGCGGGCACACCGCGATTGCCCAAGCGAAGACCGGGACGTGGGATTGGGAGAGCATTTTCGGTCCGGAGAAGGGCGCGCGGTGGTTCCATACGGGCGGAATTTTCGCCGCGCTGTCGGGGTCAACGCGTGCAGTTGCGGCAGAGGCTATGGACGCGGCGCGAAGGTTTGGCACGCCAATTTCATTTGACTTGAATTTCCGCGATTCCCTTTGGAAGAGCATCGGGGGCAAGACGGCGGCGCAGGACGTGAATCGCGAGCTGGTCCGCAAGGTGGATGTGCTGCTGGGCAATGAAGAGGATTTCTCGGCGATGCTGGGAATTTCGCTGAAGGGAGTCACGGAGGATTTTGCCGACCTGCCGGTGGCGAGCTATGAACAGATGTTGAGGGACGTGGCGGCGGCGTACCCCAATCTCAAAGTAATTGCGACGACGCTGCGGACGGCGCACACAGCGACGCGCAATGCGTGGGGCGCGATGGCCCTGGCGGAAAGCAAGATTGCGCTCGTGCCGCAGACGGAGGTTGAGATTCTGGATCGCGTAGGCGGCGGCGACTCGTTCGCGTCGGGGTTGATCTACGGGATTCTCGCGGGCAAGCCGGTAGAGTGGGCGGTGCGGTGCGGCGCGGCGCATGGGGCACTGGCGATGACGACTCCCGGCGATACGAGCATGGCGACGCTTGCCGAAGTGGAGCGCGTGATGAAGGGTGGATCGGCCCGGATCGCACGGTAGCCGGTAGCCTGTAGCCTGTAGCCCGTAGCCCGTAGCGGTAAACGGTCAGCGATGATGCGGTCAGCTAAGAAACCGGTCAGCTAGAAGCGGTCAGCGATGGGACGTCAGCGATGATGCGGTCAGGCAAGAGAGTCGTAGGGAGCGGGCGGGAGTTCGGATGAGTTTGGAAGAGACGAAGAAGTGGATTGAGCGGGTCGGTATTATGCCGGTGCTGCGGGCGCGGTCGGAACGGGAGGGCCACGCGCTGGTTGAGGCGCTGCTTGCGGGCGGGATCACGGTGATGGAAGTCACGATGACAGTGCCGGGAGCGGTGGATCTGTTGCGGATCCTGAAACGGGAGTTCGGCAGCAAACTGCTGCTGGGATCGGGGACGGTAACGGATGCGGCGCAGGTGGAGGCGACCATCGATGCAGGCGCGGAGTTTGTGGTGAGCCCCAGCTTTCATCCGGAGGTCGTCGCGAAGACAAAGGAGCTGGGGAAGGTTTCGATCCCTGGGGCGCTGACGCCTACGGAGGTGATCACAGCGTGGCACGCTGGCGCGGACTACGTGAAGATCTTTCCGTGCTCCGCTGTTGGAGGCGCGCCGTATCTGAAGGCGCTGCTGGCTCCGTTTCCGGAGCTGCGGCTAATCCCGACAGGCGGCGTGACGCTGCATACGGCGGCGGATTTTCTGAAGGCGGGCGCGCGGGCGCTGGGCGTGGGGACGGATTTGGTGAATCCGAGGGCGATTGAAGAGGGCAAGCCGGAGAAGGTGACGGAGACGGCGCGGGCGTATTTGGAGATTGTGACGAAGTTTCGGGCGACGGCGGGCTGAGGGCGGCTCCGGAGCTCACTGTGCGAGCCGATACAATGGCGGCCATGGCCGTGAAGAAGATGGCGAAGAAGGCTGCTAAGAAATTGGCGAAGCGTTCTGCGGGGAAAGCATCCGCGACTGCACCGAAGAAGCTCAAGCCTAAGTCCGGTGCGGGCGACGGTCTGGACCTTGATCCGAAGCGTATCGAAGAACTGCTGAAACGGCTCCGCGCCGCATATCCGAACGCGGAGTGCGCGCTGCATCATCGCAATGCGTGGGAACTGTTGGTGGCGACGATCCTGTCGGCGCAGTGCACCGATGCTCGCGTGAATATGGTCACGCCTTCGCTGTTTAAGAAGTTTCCTTCCCCGGCTGCGTTTGCCGCGGCTTCGCTGCCGGCGATCGAAGAGGAGATCCGGTCGACGGGATTTTATCACAACAAGGCGAAGTCAATTTCGGGCGCGGCGAAGAAGGTCGTCAGCGAATTTGGCGGCAAGGTTCCCGAGACGATGGCGGAATTGCTGACGCTGCCGGGGGTCGCGCGGAAGACGGCTAACGTGGTGCTCGGCGTGGCATTCAAGAAGGCGGAAGGCGTGGTGGTCGACACGCATGTGCTGCGGTTGTCGCACCGGCTGGGGCTGACGAGCGCCGAGGATCCGAAGAAGGTGGAAGAGGATCTGATGCGGATCATCCCGAAGGACCGCTGGATTGCGTTTTCTCACGAGATGATTCACCACGGACGGCAGATTTGCGTGGCACGAAAGCCGCGGTGTGTGGAGTGTCCGCTGGAGACGCTGTGCAATGCGCCGGATAAGACGTGGTCGAGCCACTGACTAGACAGAGCTCAGAGCACAGAGCGCAGAGCTCAGCAAACCAGCGTAGGGTGCTTAGCGTTTAGCGGATAGCCATCGAGGTTGTAATCCGCGGCGGCGGGTTAAGGTTTTTTTCCGATCCATCCTCCTTTCTCTGCGCAGCCTGTCTGTGCGCAATGTGGCGTTGTGGGTTTTGTTCCGTTTGCATCCAACAGGTATATGGAGGAAATGGAATGAAGCGAGTTTTTTCTGCTTTGTGCTGTCTCGGACTGTGCTCGGTCACCTCGTTCGCCCAGAAGATGACCGATCAGGATTTCGTGGATTTCGCCGCGCAAACCGACATGGTGGAGGCGAACCTGGGTCAGCTGGCCGGATCGGTGGCCGCGTCGCAGGGGGTGAAGGACTATGGGCAAATGCTGGCAACCGACCACACGCAGGACTATGGGCAGTTGACGAGCGCGGCGCAGCAGGCGAGCCTGACGGCGCCGACCGCGATCGACAGCCAACACAACAAGGCGATGATCGATCCGTTCCAGAAGCTGCATGGGGCGGCGTTCGATCACAAATACATCCAGGAGATGATCGCGGGACACACCAAGGCGATCGCGATCTACAAGAAGGAAGCAGACAACGCGCAGAATGCGTCGATCAAGAGCTACGCGCAGACGGCGTTGCCTGTGTTGCAGAAGCATCTCGATCAGGCGAAAGCGCTGGCAAAGGGCAAATAGCAGCGCGGGCGCGAAATACGTGAGCAGTGGGAAGCAGCCTGCGTGCTAGACTTCCGGGGGTTATCGCGGCGCCTTAAGACGTAACGCGAAAACGCTTCACTTTCCGGAGTTCACGATGAACGGGTTTCCCACTGCTTCAGGTAGTTTGTTTTCACGGAGACGTTTTCTTCAGACGACAGGAGCGGCGGCGGTGGTGTCGCGGAGCGGGTGGGCTCGCTCGGGATTTGCTTCTGCCCGGATCACGATTGGCGTGATTGGCTGGGGGATGATGGGCCCGGCGAATACGAAGGCGTTCCTTTCGATGAACGACTGCCAGGTGGTGGCGGCTTGCGATCTGGACAAGGGCCATCTGCAGGCGGCGATGGACACGATCAACGGGCACTACGGCAACCAGGACTGCAAGGGCTACCACGATTATCGCGAGCTGCTGGCGCGGACCGATATCGATGCGGTGATGATTGCGGTGCCGGATCAGTGGCACGCGATCATCGCAACCGAAGCCGCGAACCGGAAGAAGGATATTTACGGCGAGAAGCCGCTGGCGCGGACGATCTTCGAGCAGCAGGCGATTGTGAAAGCGGTCCAGAAGAACAACGTCATCTGGCAGACGGGCTCGTGGCAGCGGTCGCTTCCCTCTTTTCGCAAGGCGGCGGAAATTGTTCGTAACGGGATGATTGGCGATGTGACCCACATTGAGGTGGGATTGCCGGGCGGGCATCATGATTTTCCGAAGACGCTGCCGGCACTGATGGAGAAGCTGGCCTCGCTGCCGGACAAGCCGGAGAGTCCCGCACAAATTGTGCCGGGAACGCCGGCGTGGGACTTGGCGGTGTCGGAGCCGCCGGCGGATTTCGACTACGACATGTGGCTTGGGCCGTCGAAGATGGAGCCTTATATCGCGGTGCGCGTGTATCAAAACTGGCGCTGGAACTACAACACGGGGGGTGGGCAGTTGATGGACTGGATCGGCCACCACGGCGACATTGCGCACTGGGGGATGGGTTTCGATCGCACCGGGCCGTCGGTGGTGGAGGGGCATGGCGAGTTTCCGCGGACGAACGCGGTTTGGAATACGGCGACGAAATACACGATCGAGTGCCAGTACAAGAAGGAAGTCACGGGGTACCCCGTGGATGTGACGATGACGATTGCGGGCGGGTCTCCGGCCATTGCGATGGGGACGAAGTGGATTGGCAAGAACGGATGGGTGTGGGTGGATCGCAGCGGATTCGATGCGTCGAATCCGGCGTGGGTGGAGGAGGATGCGCTGCCGGAATCGGAGCGGAAGGTGCAGCTGATTGTTTCGGACGAGCACCGGCGGAATTTTCTTGACAGCGTGCGGTCGCGGAAACCGACGATCACGCCGGTGGAGACGGCACATCACTCGACGATCCCTGGGCATCTGGGGCTGATTTCGATGCTGGTGGGGCGGAAGATCGAGTGGGATGTCAAGAAGGAGACGATTCTGAACGATCCGGGCGCGAGCGCGCTGCTGACGCGACCTTATCGGGAGCCGTGGAAACTAAACGACAGCCTGTAGCCTGTAGCCGGTAGCTAAGCTGGGAGCCGGGAGCCGGGATTGTGCTCGGCGTCTTCCTGATGCCCAGGATTGGGCGACTTATAATCAGCTTGTCGTGAGGGGATCGGAAAGATTGCGCGGGGTGGTCATTTCCCTTCTGCTGGCTTTTTCGGCATGGAGCTGGATGGCTCGTGGGCAGGAGGCAGCGGACGCCAAATCGCCCGCGTCTGCCGAACCTCACGGCCGACTGTTGCTGGTGCTGCCCTTCGATAACCGGAGCGGGGATGCCGCACTGGGTTGGATGGGCGAAGCGTTTCCCGACGTGCTGAACCGGCGGCTGAACTCCGCTGGGTTTCTGACCATCGGCCGTGGGGATCGCCTCTACGCGTTTGACCATCTGGGGTTGCCGCTGAACCTGCAACCGACGCGCGCGACAGCGATCCGCATCGCCCAAACGCTCGACGCCGACTATGTGGTGTTCGGCCACTACTACGTTGCGGCGAACCAGATCACCGCGGATGCCGAGGTGCTGGATGTCTCGAGTCTGCGAATAGGCTCGCAGATCGACCAGCAGGGCGAGGCGGATCATGCGTTGGAGACGATCAACAGTCTGGCCTGGAAGGTGACGCGGCAACTGGATCCTGATTATGCGGTGGAGGAGCGGACCTTTGTTGCTGCCGACAGGAACCTGACGGCGGAAGCGTTCCAGAACTACATCCAGGGGGTCGTGGCAGAAAACCCGAAGGATGGAATTGCCCATCTGCGCGAGGCGGTGAGGCTCGCGCCGGACTTTGCGACAGCGTGGCTGGCTTTGGGGCGAGCTTACTTTTCCGACCAGAACTACGAAGAGGCGGCGGCGACCCTGGGCCATCTGCGCAGGGACGATCCGAATGCGCTGGAGGCCGATTTCTACCGCGGCCTGGCGTGCTTTTACACGGGCAATTATCGCGAGGCCGAAGACGCTTTCGCGTTTGTGAGCATGCGCCTGCCCCTGCCCGAGGTGGTGAATAACCAGGGTGTGGCGGCGAGTCGGCGCGGCAAGGACGCCGGCGCGCTGTTCGAGCAGGCGATTGCGTCCGACGCGCGCGATCCCGACTACCACTTCAACCTGGCGGTCGCGCTGGCGCATCGCAAAGACACAAGCGGCGCGCTGAAAGAACTGGATGAGACGCTTGCGCTGCGTTCGCAGGATACGGAGGCGCAGTCTTTCGAAGCGCAACTGAAAAGCGCGGATCCGGCGAAGGCTAACCCCGATCCTGGCCACGCGGTCGCCGATAGCCAGGGTCCGCTGACGCGCATCAAACGCGGGTATAGCGAGGCGGGTTTTCGGCAGGCGGCCTTCGAAATGGAGCAAGTGCAGCAGATGCGGCTGGCGTCGATGACGCAGCCGCAGCGGGCCACGGAAAACGTGAAGGACGGGGATCAGTTCTTCCAGCAGGGGCTGGTTTTGGAGGCGGAACGGGAGTATCGTGAGGCTCTGGAAGCCGATCCGAAGTCGGCGCTGGCTCACGCGGGACTGGCCGCGGTGAACGAGCGCGACGACGATACGGATGCGGCGCGGGCGGAGGCGCACGCGTCGATCCAGTTGGTGCCCAACGTGCCGGCGTATCTGGTGCTGGCGCGGTTGGATCTGCAGGCGAATCAGCTGAGCGCTGCGGCCGGCGACGTGGGCGACGCGTTGAAGGTGGATCCGGCGAGCGCCAGCGCGAAAGGCATGAAGCTGGCTCTGGAGCGGCGAGGACAGGGACTGCCGTAGCCGGTAGCCCGTAGCTGGGAGCTGGGAGGAAGGCTAGCGGGACGGGGCGGGACAGCAGGAGGAAGGCCATGAAGGCTCTGGCATTTCATCACAGACACGGGAAACACGAAACGCTATTCCTGCTGGCGATGATCCTGCTGCTCCTCTTGTGCCTGCTGGGACCGTGCACAGCGAGGGTGGCGGCGCAGAACGGGCAGGTGGTGGTTCTTCACCTCGACGACACGATTCAGCCGATCAGCGCCGATTATCTGAAGCGCGGCATTGACCGAGCTGCGGACATTCACGCGCAGGCCGTGCTGGTGGAGCTGAACACGCCCGGAGGATTGCTGGATTCTACGCGCACGATGGTGGGCGACATTCTCAATTCGCCCTCGCCGGTGATTTTCTTTGTAGCTCCGGCGGGCAGCCGTGCGGGTTCGGCGGGATTCTTCCTGCTGGAAGCGGCCGATATTGCGGCGATGGCGCCGGGAACCAATGCGGGAGCAGCGCATCCGGTAGTGGAGATCGGCAAGATCGACGACACGATGAAGCAGAAGATTCTGAACGATACGCTGGCGTTTCTGCGGTCCTATGTCTCAGCGCGCGGGCGCAATGTGGATGCGGCGCAGGACGCGGTGCAGAATTCGAAGGCGTACACCAGCGACGAGGCGCAGCAGCTGCATCTAATCGACGTCATCGCGCCGGATGATCGCGCGCTGCTGGATGCGATCGATGGGCGACAGGTGAAGCGCTTCGACGGGACGACCCAGGTGCTACACACACGCGGAACGACGCTCCTCGCTGTCAATCCGACGATCCGTGAGGAGGTTATGGACCGGCTCATGGATCCCAACCTCGCGGTGCTGATCCTGCTGGCCGGTGGATTGCTGATTTACCTGGAATTTAATACGCCGGGGACGATTATTCCTGGTGCGCTGGGGACGCTGCTGATGCTGCTGGCGCTGTTCTCGCTCAATCTGCTCCCGGTGCGTTACACGTCGCTGGCTCTTATCCTGGGTGCCATCATTCTGATGGTGCTGGAAGCGAAATTCCCGAGCCACGGGATTCTGGCAGCGGCGGGGACGGTGGCGCTGGTGCTGGGCACTCTGACGCTGGTCGCGGGACCGATTCCTGAGATGCGGGTGCAGATGGCGACGGCGATCGCGACGGGCCTGGCGTTTGGTCTGATTACGACGTTCCTGGTGAGGATTGCTCTCATCGCCCGACACAATAAGGTCGTGATCGGACCGGAGGCGATGGTGGGGGCGGTGGGCGTTGCCCAGGAGCAGCTGGCTCCCCGGGGGCAGATTCTGGTGCATGGGGAATTGTGGCTGGCGGAGTCGGAGGCTACGGTGGCGCCCGGCGAGAGTGTCAGGGTGCGCGCCGTCGATGGTCTGAAGTTGTTAGTCGAGCGGGTACGAGAAACCGTTTCAGCCTGATTTTACGCGGGCTTTACGGCATCCGGTGCGATACAATTTTAGCCGGGCGTAAGGTACCCGGCTATGTTCAGCGTACCCATCCTTGTCGTTATTGTCGTTGTCGTTCTCTACCTGCTGAATTCCATCAAGATTCTTCGCGAGTATGAGCGGGGCGTTATTTTTCGCCTCGGGCGTGCTCTGCCTCAGCCCAAGGGTCCTGGGATTATCCTCGTTTTCCGCCCCATCGATCAGATGGTGCGCGTTTCGCTGCGCCAGGAAGTGATGGAGGTTCCGCCGCAGGACGTGATCACGCGGGACAACGTAACGACCAAGGTGAACGCCGTGATCACGATGCGCGTGCTCGACCCGGCAAAGGCGGTCATCGAAGTTTCGAATTACGTCTACCAGACCTCGCAGTTCGCGCAGACGACGCTGCGGTCGGTGCTGGGCGAGGTCGAACTCGATGGGCTGCTCTCGCATCGCGACGCGCTGAACCAGCGGATTCAGACCATCATCGACCAGCGGACCGAACCCTGGGGTGTAAAGGTCGTCAGCGTGGAAGTAAAGCAGGTGGATCTGCCGGATAGCATGCAGCGCGCCATGGCCCGCCAGGCGGAGGCCGAGCGTGAGAAGCGGTCGAAAATCATCAATGCAGAAGGCGAATTGATGGCAGCGCAGAAGTTGCTCGAGGCGGCCAATTTGCTGGCCGAACAGCCGGTCACGCTGCAGCTGAAATATTTGCAGACGCTTACCGATATCGGGGTGGAGAAGAACACCACGATCGTCTTTCCGCTTCCGATGGAGTTGATCTCCCTGTTGGGGCACGGGATAACCGCGAAAACACCTCCCGCGCCACCTGAAACGAAATAACGGGTTCTCATCCCCCAGAGGTCCCTATGTCTTTCATGTTCGACACGGAAGAGGAGCAGCAAACCAGGAAAGAGCGGCGCTCGACGGACGCGGATCGACGCGCGATGGGCGCAGATACCGAGATTGCGCTGGGAACGCGTTCGCTGCTGGCGATTTTCTTCGGGCTGGTGCTGATTTGTTCGATTTTCTTTGGACTGGGCTACTCGGTGGGCCGGGCGGGAGGCTCGCGCGCGGCCTCGGAGCCCTCGGCACCTCCGCTGCCGGACAGTCATCTGTCGAAGCCCTCACCAGGGCAGGCGCTGACTCCGGTGGAACCGCCGTCCACTACGGCAGGTGGGGGTGACGGGGCGGCTCCGGAATCGGACGGCACGGCTGGTCCGCAACCGGGCAGCGCGGAGACGCGGCCTGCAGTGAGCGCACCGGTGAGTTCACCGGCTTCTTCGCCCGCCAGCGGTGCGCAGGCTCCAGCTAAGACTGCTGCGACACCGCCTGCTGCGAAGCCTGCGACGATGGTGCCCGCAGCAGCGGCGGCGAGTTTCATGGTGCAGGTTGCGGCGGTGCGGATTCCGCAGGATGCGGAGATTCTGGTGGACGCGCTGAAGAGGCATGGCTACACGGCCGTGGTGCGAAACGAGCCGCAGGATCAACTGCTGCATGTTCAACTGGGACCGTTTAATTCGCGCACCGATGCGATGGCCATGCGGGCCAAGCTGCTCACCGACGGCTATAACGCAGTGGTGAAGTAGCTCAGGAGCGCATCCACTCGGGCAGGCCGGAGGCAATGGTTGCGCGCACCGCGGTCGACAGATCTTCGCGACTTGCGTAATCGTGGGGCTGGATGGGCGCATGGACGACTACGTGCGCCGTGCCAGGAAAGATCCTCAGGCTGCCTTTCTTCATCATGCTTTCGGTGCCCGAGATGGAGACAGGAACGACAGGCACTCCTGCGTGCATCGCGAGGTAGAACGAGCCCTTCTTGAAGGGCTGCAGGCGTCCATCGCGCGAGCGCGTGCCCTCGACGAAGGTGAGGAGGTGAACGCCGGACTGGAGAGTTCGCGTTGCGGTCTCCATGCTTTCGATGGCGCTCTCCACTCGGCCATCGCGATCGACGGGGATGTAACCGCCAAGGCGCATGCCCCAGCCGAGGATCGGAATTTTCATGAGCGAGCGCTTGAGAAAGGCGGCGGTGCGCTCGGGCAGCAGGGAAATGAGCACGGGCGGATCGAGGTTCGAGACATGGTTGGAAAGGAACAGGTAGTGCTGTGACGAATCGAGGGGCATTTGCCAAACCACATCGACGCGAATGCGTGCGAAGCGCAGACCGGTGCGCACCACGCTCATCGCCCAGCGATAGAGCGGCAGGACATTGTGGCTGAGGATGGTCCACGGGATCGTGACGATTGCGACCGGGATGCCGAGAACGATCCAGGTGGTGAAGAGGACGATGGCGGCGAGCATGGTTCAGGACTGATGCATGCGAAGTTGAAGGGCGGCGGGGAGTTTTTGGTAGATGCCGTCGAAGCCACCGTTCGAGAGGATGGCGACTACGTCGCCGGATGAGAGACGCGGGACGAGATTTGTAACAATGGCGTCGACATTTGGGAGCAGAGTGGCATCGCGGCCTTTTGCCTTGAGGGAATCGACCACATTTCCCGGGTGAAGACGCTCGGCTGCGGGGATTTTCTCGGAGTGGAAGACGGAGGCAACGATGATTTGGTCGGCCAGGGAGAGACTTTCCACCAGCTCGTGCTCGAAGACGTTGCGGCGGAGGGTGTTGGAGCGGGGTTCAAGGACAGCCCATAGACGGTGACCGGCGTAGGCCGTCCGCAGGGCGCGGAGCGTCTCACGGATTGCGGTTGGGTGGTGCGCGAAGTCGTCGATGATGGTGATGCCGTTGATTTCGGCGCAGACTTCGAGGCGGCGACGGACGCTTTGGAAAGTGGCGAGGGCTTCGGCGATCGGCTCGGGGGCAATTCCCTGCCCTGCGGCGAGTGCTGCGGCCGCGGTGGCGTTGAGGGCGTTGTGTTCGCCAGCCATCGGGAGGGTGAGTTCGGCCCACGGTTCCCCGGAGTGGAGCAGTTGCCAGCGGCTGGCGCCGTTTTCAAAACGCAGGTTTGTCAGGGGCCACATTGAATTCGGGTTGAATCCGTAACGTTCGACGTTACACATTGCGTGGCTGACACACTCGGAGACATTTTCCGAGCCGTCGAAGGCCACGATGCGGCCGCGACGGGGGACGAGATTCACGAGGCGCTTGAAAGCGGTCTTCACCGAGTCGAGATCGCGATAGATGTCGGCGTGGTCGAACTCGACGTGGGTGAGAATGAGCGCGTCGGGAAAGTAGTGCATGAACTTCGGGCCTTTGTCGAAGAAGGCTGTGTCGTACTCGTCGCCTTCGATGATAAAAGGGCGCCCGTTGGAGAGGCGGAAGCTGGTGCCGAAATTCTCGGCGACGCCGCCGATGAGGAAGGAGGGGGCGAGCTCGGGCTGGTGGCGTGCAGCAACTTCGTAAATCCACGCCAGCATGCTGGTGGTTGTGGTTTTGCCGTGGGTTCCGGCGACGACCAGAGATTCGTGGCCCTGGGTTTCGCGGGGCCGGATGAATTCTTCGTGCATGACGGCTGCGAGAGAGGTGAAGGGAATACGGCGGTCGAGCATGTACTCGACTTCAGGATTGCCGCGTGAGATGGCGTTGCCGACGACGATGAGATCCGGCGAGGGTTGGAGGTTCGCTTCGGAAAAGGGCTCAGCAATGGGAATGCCGAGGTCGCGAAGCAGATCGGACATGGGAGGATAGGCGGCCTGGTCGGAGCCGGTGACGCGATGGCCGCGCAGCTGCAGCAAGCCGGCCAGGGAAGCCATCGCGGTACCGCAAATTCCTATGAGATGGATGTGTTTCTTATCGGGCATGACGGCGGACGGTGACAGCACGCTCGAGAAAATGTAACAGCGGTTGATCCGATTCGAGCAGGAGTTCGGCATCGGTTCCGAAGGGCAGCGTGACATTGCCGCCGGAGACGTGACCGGAGTGAAGGCCGATGGCGATGGGAACGTTGAAGGGCTCAAGAAGGCGCAGGATGACCTGTTGCAGCAGGTCGGGATCGGCGCCGCGAGAGCCGCACTCCTGCATTTCGCCGAAGATGAAGCCGCGCGCGCCCTCGAACTTGCCGGCGAGGATCATTTGTCGCAGCATGCGATCAATTTGATAAGGCTTCGCGCCCACATCCTCAAGGAAAAGGAGTTTGCCTTCGGTGCGCGGGGCGAAGCGGGTTCCGAGCGCGGCGGTGAGCAGGCTGAGACAGCCTCCGTAGAGAATGCCGCGCGCTGTGCCGGGGCGGAGAATACGAAGACCCTGCTCCGCGCCGACGCGGACCAGGCCGCCTGTGATGGCAGCGCGAAAGCTGTCGACGTGGACGCCGTTGTCGACGGAGAAGTCCGCGGCGGCCATTGGCCCGTGAAAGGAGACAAGACGGGTCTGGTCGAGAAGCCAGGTTTGAATCGCCGTCATATCGCTATAGGCGAAGAGCGGCTTGGGGTGCGCACAGATCAGGCCGAGGTCGAGACCGTCGAGGAGGTAGTTGGATCCGTAACCGCCACGGGTGCAAATGATGGCGGCGATGCCGGGATCGGCAAACGCGGCGTGCAAATCGGCGAGGCGTTCTTCGGTAGTGCCGGAGAAATAAGGCGCCTGCTTCCCGAAGGCGTGCTCGGAAGGGACGATTTCATAGCCGAGGGAGCGCAGCACTTCGATGCCGCGTGTGATGCGATCGGAACGGGCGCTGCTTGCGAGCGAGACAATGGCGATGCGTGCGCCAGGCGCTACGGCAGGCGGCTTCAGGGCTCGTTCAGGCAAGAAGCACCTCCCCTTCAGCAATAAGAGCAGCGGGGCCGGTGAGGATCATCTCGGCACCTGGTCCGGACCATTCCACGCGCTGAGAACCGCCTGGAGCATGGACAGTGAGCGGCGATTTTGCTCCGCAGTGCGTGATGACGGCAGCGGCGCTGGCACAGGTTCCGGTTCCGGAGGAGGTGGTTGGCCCGACCCCGCGCTCGAAGGTTCGAATCTCCACCTCGCTGGCCTGGATGATGCGAACAAACTCGACGTTGGTCTGGTGCGGGAATTGTTTGTGGAAACAAATCTCGCGGCCGAGTTCCTGCCAGCCGCGGCTGTGGGCGCGGAAATTCTCATCATGCACGACGATGACGAAGTGCGGATTGCCCATGGAGACGTGAATTCCGTAGACGAGGGTCTTGTCGGCGAGCGTCACCTGGGTTTGGGAGACTTCGGGCATACCCATGCCGGCTGCAATTTGGAAATTGCTGTTTTCGGCGGTGATGATGGTGCAGGCGCGCGGGCCGGCGTCGGTCTCGAGAGTGATGACGTCGCCGACCGATGCTTTCTCGTTGTGTGCGAGCCACGCAGCGACACAGCGCGTGCCGTTGCCGGATATCTCCGCGATAGAACCGTCGGCGTTGGCGAGACGGATGCGGCCTGTCTGCTTGCCAGTGTTTTCGAAGAACTCGACTCCGTCGGCGCCGAGGCCGGTGCGGCGTTCGCAGAGCTTCTTCGCGAGGTCCGAATCGCAGGGGCCCTCGACGATGAGGAAGTCGTTGCCGCAGGCGTGCGCCTTCGCAAAGCGCATCACTCGTCCTCCGCATCGCGGTAGTGACGCACATCGAGACAGGCTGGAGCGGCTTTCAGCGCTGCGAACAGGCGCCGGTGCGCGCTTTGGTTTGCCGAAACGTCGAAAGAAAGCCGTTGCAGGGGGCCCACCGGCTGGTTGTCCAGCGCATCCATGTGGCGATTCTCGCGATCCATGACGCTGAGGATGGCGATGGTCATCTCCTGCGCATCGTCTCCGCGCACTTCGTAGGTCATGGAATAGAGCTTAAGGTTGGCGCCGTATTCGAGGATGCGGATCATTTCGAGTACGACGAGCACAAGGACGGTAGCGAAGACGGCGGGGAAGTAGAGGCCGGCTCCACAGGCCATGCCGATGGAGGCGACAGCCCAGACGGTTGCGGCGCTGGTGAGGCCGCTGACGCGATCGCGGTTGTGCAGGATGAGGCCGGCGCCGAGGAATCCAATGCCCTGCACGATGTTCGATGCGATCTGGGCGCGGTTGGCGCTGGCGTCTCCGGCGATGATCGGGGACAGAAAGGTGAACATCGCTGCGCCGAAGCAGATGAGGACGTTGGTGCGGACGCCTGAAGGGCGGTGATGGTATTCGCGGTCGATGCCGATGGCGCCGCCCAGCGCCGCCGCGAGCAGCAGACGACCCACCGCGCCGCCGGTGAGCAGCAGTTGCTCAAGGCGGCTGAAGGCGAGCATGTGGCCGTTGGAATCGGATGCAAGGATCACTTGCCGCTGATCCTATCACCGGGTGCGGCCATGTTTGAATGGTAAAAACGCACACACGGTTGACCTGTAGAGCACACGATATTGAGCAGCGTGAGGCCCTCGGGATGAGCTTCGACGGACTGGGCCACGGCGTCGTGATCGGCGGCGATGACGAAGGCCGCGGATTGCGCCGGATGCTGGAGGGCAGGCATCCACTGGTAGTAGTCGGTCTCGTTGATGGTGCGGCGCAGGGGGATGCCGGCGCGCTGGAAGGCACCGATGTGGTCGGAGGTCCAGACGAGGATTTCGCCCTGAGGGGGAAGCTGCTCAAGGGCGCGGGCGTAGGCCTGCTCGAAGGGGATGCGGGTGCGGGAATTCTCAATGGCTTCGCGCAGTACGAGCGGCGTGGAGCGCAGGAGCGCGGAGGAATCGAGAAGGATGAGGACGATGGCGGCGAGCAGGAGCAACTGGGAGAAGCGGGGCCAGCGCTTTTCCGTGAGGCCGAGCAGCCAGGCGACCAGAAAGCCGAGGGAGAGGCCGAAGATGGGCAGCATTTCCATGCCGTAGCGGGTGTTGTACCAGGAGTGCGGCCACCACAGGGGAATGAAGATGGGGACGGCGCCGTACGCGACGGAATATGCGTAGAAGGGCAGCGGCAACCAGAGCAGCAGGAGCGGCGCGATGTACTTTTTTCGCCACTTCCAGATGGCGGCTATGGTGCCCGCTACGACGAGGAACAGGAGCCGGTTGCCCCAGCGCACGGAGACCGCGCCCATCTCCGCGGACTTGAGGTAGTAGAGCGCGGCGACGCGCATGCTGTGCCAGCCGGGATAATGCGGAGCGCCGGGCGTGGAGGTGCGGGCGTCGATGGCCTTGGCGGACCAGGGGCCGCGCATGAAGTCGAGCCAGTCGCCATACTGGCGGGCGTTCCAGGCGAACCAGAGCGTAGGCGCGGTGATGAGCATCGCGGTGAAGAGAACGAATGCGCCCGCGGCGGGTGTTTTCCAGGCACGGGTTCGCCAGAGGGCGCGCACAGCGATGATCCAGACGAGGGAGGCGAAGATCCAGCCGTCGTAGCGGGTGAAGATCGCGGTGACGAGGACAATGCCAGATGCAGTGAGGGCGTAGCCGGCGAGGCGATGATTCCCTTCCCCCATCGCCCGTAAATATGCCAGCAGAAACAGCGCGGCCCAGATCATCTGGCAGAGGAAGACGGGCTCGTTCATGGCCGTGGTCTGCATGTAGAGCAGGCCTGGATTGAGTGCGAAGAAGAGCGTCGCGACGACTGCACCTGCGGGGCGCAGCCAGTAGCGGGAGAGACGCCAGAGGCCGGCGACGCTGAGGACGTAACAGGCCATGGAGGGGATGGCTCCGGCGATGCCGTTCTGCCACCAGGAGAGGCGCGCCGCGAAAGGCATCATGAGCAGATGCGGGAAGGGCAGCCAGACGGAGCCGATCTGGCGGATGCCGGGGTTGAGCGAGTCGATGAGACGGCGGGCGATGTGCAGGTGCGCGACTGCATCGCCGTAGAGGAGGAGCATGTCGCGCGGATAGCAATACGCAAAGGCGAGCAGGGAGAGCAGCGCGGCGACCATGGCGGCGAAGAGGGTCTCGTGGCGCAGGGAACGGGCGATGTCCTCAGGGCCGCCGGAGTTTGCGCGATTAGGCACGACGGGCGAGGTGTTTGGACGCGGCGGCTTATTCGAGATGCGAGAGCTGGCGGAAGAGCGCAAAGCGTTCCTCGATTTCTCCTGGGGCGAGCTGTTGCAGGCGCTCCGTGCCGAAGCGCTCCACGGCGAAGGAGCCCATCACGCTGCCGTAGAACATGGCGCGGCGGAAGACGGCTGGGGTGAGCGCTGGCTGCGAGGCGATGTAGCCGAAGAATCCTCCGGCGAAGGAATCGCCCGCACCGGTGGGATCGACGACTTCGGCGAGTGGCAAGGCGGGCGCGCGAAACGGCACGATCACGGAAGCGCCGTCGGCAAAGGAACGATCGCAGAAGAAAGCGGTCGCGCCGTATTCGCCGTGCTTGACGACCAGCGCCCTGGGTCCCATGTCAAGGACTTTGCGCGCGGCCTGCACGAGGTTGGGGTCTTTGGCGAGCATTTTCACTTCGGTGTCGTTGATCAGCAGAACGTCGAGATCCTTGAGAACGCGGGCCAGGTTCTCGGCGTGGTCTTTGATCCAGTAATTCATGGTGTCGCCGCAGACCAGTTTCACGTTCGGCATCTCGCGGCGGACTTCTTCCTGAAGGACAGGGTCGATGTTGGCGAGGAAGAGGAATTCGCTGTCCTGATATTCGGGCGGAATCTTCGGGGAGAAGGTCTGGAAGACGTTCAGATCCGTCCTGAGCGTCTGCGCCTCGTTGAGATTCTTCATGTAGGAGCCGCTCCAGAAGAAGCTCTTACCGGGAACGTGCTCGATGCCACGCGTATCGATGTTGCGGAGGGTGAAGACGCGCTCTTCTTCCGGACCGAAGTCTTCGCCAACGACGGCGATGACGCGCACATCCGTGAAGTAGCTGGCGGCGAGGGCGAAATGGGTGGCGGCGCCGCCGAGGCAGCGATCCCTGCGGCCGGAAGGAGTTTCAAGTGCATCGAACGCGACACTGCCTACGACAAGAATTGTCATGGGTGGGTGGATGCTCCTGTAGAACGTCTTGTTCAGGGGCTAAAGCCCCGTTTTGTTCTAGGCCTTTTCGGCACGACTGAAGTCGTGCCCTGATACAAAAGCGTGGTCTGTGCTATGTCTTCTTCAGATACTTTCCGATCAGAAGGTCGAGTTTTTCGCGCGTTGCGGGCGAAATGGCATCGGGGCTGGTGAGCAGTGCGTATTGCAATGCCGTGCTGCAGGCGCATTTGCGCTCGCGCGGCATCGCTGCTACCGCGGCCTTGATCACGTTGCAGGCGTTGGCCGCGTTCTGGTTCATCACCTTAACGATCTGGTCGATGGTGACGTCATCGTGGCCTTGGTGCCAGCAGTCATAGTCGGTGACCATGGCGGCGGTGGCGTAGCAGATCTCCGCTTCGCGGGCCAGCTTGGCTTCCTGGAGGTTGGTCATGCCGATGACGTCGGCGCCCCAGCTGCGGTAGAGATTCGACTCAGCGCGGGTGGAAAACTGCGGGCCTTCCATGCAGACGTAGGTGCCTTTGGGTTTGGCTTCGACGCTCCTGAATTTGCAGGCTGCAAAGATGATTTTCGCCACGGTCGCGCATACCGGATCACCGAAAGCGACATGAGCGACGACGCCGTCTCCGAAGAATGTGGAGATGCGATGGAAGGTGCGGTCGATGAACTGATCCGGAATGACGAAGTCTCCGGGTTTGTGCTCTTCCTTCAGCGATCCGACGGCCGAGACCGAAAGGATGCGCTCCACGCCGAGCTTTTTGAGCGCGAAGACGTTGGCGCGGAAGTTGAGCTCGGAGGGAAGAATGCGATGGCCGCGTCCATGGCGGGCGAGGAAGGCGACTTTGCGACCTTCGAGATCGCCGAGAACGAAAGCGTCGCTGGGATCACCAAATGGCGTCGAGACGCGCTGCTCATGAACGCCGGTCAGGCCGGGCATGGCGTAGAGCCCGCTGCCTCCGATGATGCCGATTTCAGCCTGTTGCAATACGACTCCCTGCAGGGCACGAGCCACCCACGGCCAGGAAAAACGGTCCGGGCCGCATGATGCGCTGCGCCGATTGAACGCAAGGAATCAGTATAAATGGTGGGGTAAGGCTGCCTTCATGAGGCCGCAGCCAGCCATGAACCGCACCAGGTTGCCGGCCAGATCGGAGGCGGGGACGTCGCTGCGCGAGGCCACCACGGTTCCCTTTTGCGGCTGAACTGTGTTCTCCTGCGCACTGATCATGAGCACCTGCAGCTTGCGGGCCATGGCAAGATCGAAGCTCTCGCTGACGAAGACATCCTTGCCGCTGGTGCCGATCAGCACAGGACCTTCGCTGGTGTTATAGATTTGTTCCTCCGGACTTGTCTCCGCGGAAGTGTCTCTCTCAACATGGTTGTACTTTTTGCTTAACTCGTCGGCATACATTTTCACGAAGGCCGCCGCAGCATCCTTCGATTTCCACTGGGAGAGATAGAACAGCGCCACGGATGCGGTGGAATCCTTGTCCGCAGCGTCCTTCTTCTGCGCCGCGTAGTAAACCCCGCCGTCCCAGGCCGGGGTCAGGTCGGCCGCGATCTGGTTTCCGCCAAACAACTCGGCGAGGATGCGCACATCCAGTTCGCCCATCACACCGATGTCATAGGGGCTGAACTGCCCATCGATGATTGGATGAATATCGGGCATGTTCAGCAGCGGAACCTTCGCCTGCTGCTCGTAGGCGTGCGGGTTCATGATCTCGTAGCTGCTCGCTGGAGGACGATCCAGAACTCCGGCGTAAGCGGCAGTTGGGCTCTTTGAATCGGTCACCAGGGCAGCCTCGAACTTCAGGCCGTCTTTGTACGGGAACAAAAGAGATTCCTGCAGCAGGAGCGGGGCGCGGGAGAGAACCGGGGAGTCGCCGTCGTCGGTCATGTTGTCCAGGAGGTTCTCGATCAGGTCCGGCGAGCTACGCAGACTGCGATGGGCCGGAGCCAGACTGTAATCCACGAAGACCGCCATGGCCTGGCCTTCGAGAACCGCCTCGCGCGCGGTGTCATCCTCATCGGTGGCGACGTGTTTACGGTCTTCGGCAAAATTGTGAGACAGATCGTCGCTGGTTTGGTTCTGCCATTTGTCCAGATTGACGCGTTGATCCTGCAGCGCATGGGTCAGCTCATGGGCCAGCACCGGCTTCTGCGTATCGGGCGCGATCCAGTCCAGCAGGTTCACGGTTTTCGTTTTGCTGTCGTAGTAAGCCGCGATCTGTTCATCCAGCAGCTTCATCAGGAATGATTGCAAATGGAAATCCGCATCGATGAGGCCAAACTTTTTGAGGACGATCTCGGAGCGCTCCATGCGCTTTGCATCTTTGTCGTCCTTCATCTTCTCGAGAAGGTATTTATCGACCTCGCTGCGGTTGGTGAGATGGGGCTTCACCTGATGTTTGATCGGCAGCTTCGTGTCTTCTGAAGCGAACTGCAGGATGGGTCCGATCGACGCGAAGAGTTCCTTCGCCTGCTGCGGCGTGATGTGGGTTTCGGGGGCGGGTTTGGTTTGTTCTTTGGCCTGAGCCGAGTCCTGGCCCGTCACACCGGGTGGATACCGCGGCGGTTGCGCTGGAGTATTCGGTGTGGTTTGCGCACTTGCGGAAAGAGCAACCAGCATCGCCAAAGATGCCCACCCGATCTTCATCTGTCGTTGCATCCTTTTCCCTTCACTTCTCCGCTCAAACCGCCTGCGCCAGGATTCCCTGCTCCTCGCAGACTATAATTTTTTCAAGAGCCTTGTAATGAGCCAGCCAATCCGGATTCCCGATGCCGCCGTCCTCTTCACCCCAGAGAGCAAAAAAACACCCCCTCACGACCCCGGGGAAACGCCTCTGGCGAGCCAATTGAGTACCGCTAACGCCTCCGCTCTCGAACTGAAGATGCACCGGGGAGCCCAGACGCCGCTTCAGTTTTCCGGAACCACCGGTGAGTTGCGCGCGCTGCGGGAGGGCGCCGGGATCTTCGATCTGGGTTACCGCTCCTTTCTGCGCGCCACCGGGAAAGACCGCGTTCGCTGGCTGAACGGCATGATCACGCAGGCTGTAAAAAGCATGACGCCTGGCCAGGTTGGATACACCCTGGTTTTGAACCCGCAGGGACGCATCCAGGGCGACGGCGATGTTCTCTGCTTTGACGATTATCTCGTTCTTGAGACCGACCGCGCTCAGTCCGAACGCCTGCTGACCCATCTGCGCCGCTACATCATTATGGACGACGTGAAGCTGGAAGAGTTAGACGCATCGACAACGGCAATTGGCATTGCGGGACCTGACTCCGGCGCGATTCTGCAGAAACTGGGTGCTCACCTGCCGGAGCCGGGAACGTTTCGGGCGAGCGCCCTGGCCGGGATTGAGGTGACGCTCGTCCATCTCTGGAGCCCTGTAGTCACCAAATTTGAGATTCACGTCCCAGCGCAACAGGTTTGGGGACTCTGGAATGCTCTCGCGGCTGCGGGGGCGACGCCCTGCGGAATAACCGCAACGGAGAACCTTCGCATCCTCGAAGGAACGCCGCAGTACGACGTGGATTTCAGCGATAAGCACCTGCCCCAGGAAACGAACCTCGATCGCGCGCTGAACTTCACCAAGGGCTGCTACATCGGGCAGGAGATCGTCGAGCGGATTCGCGCGCGAGCGACAGTCCATCGGTCGCTGCGGCAGTTTGAATTGCAGGGTGAGGCACCGAACCCGGGGCCTGGCGAGAAGATTGAGGTGCGTGCCGGCGATGCGGCCGTGGGTGAGCTCACCAGCGTTGCGAGGATTGACCTAGCGGGTTTCTCGAAGACGCTGGCGTTGGGCGTGGCGCGCATCGAGGCGCTGGAGAAGAGCGCGACCGAACCAATCCGGTACGAGGGAGGAGTCGCCGTGCCGCTGACGGCGACACCCGTTCTCGGGACTGCCTGATTTGGACTTTTGATCTTTGCGGAGAAAATTCCTTTCTATGGATGAGAAACAGACCACATTTACGGTGACCGACAGGCGCAAATTCACGCTGGAGGGTGAGTTGCGCGACGAAGCTTCTGCGGAACCTGAAGAGAAGTCGACTGCGGCGACGAACGTCGTTACTATGCCGGTGCCGGAGAGCCGCGAAGCTGAGACGATGACGGAACCTGCGGCGACGGAGGCTGAATTGCCTCAGTTCTCGGCGCAGGAGACTGCTGAGCAGCACGCGGCGTATTCCGAATCGTCGCGCCAGATTGACGACATGCTGCGCCAGGCGAATCCCGACATGGGACCGGCGGGAGCAGTCGCTTTTGAGCACATCGTCCAATCGTTTTATGTTTCGGCGATGATCGCGATGGGGGCGGGAACGGAGCCGGGGCAAAAGGCGCGCATCGATATTCTGGGCGCGCGGCAAAGCATCGACATGCTGGCGCTGCTGCAGGAGAAGACGAAGGGCAACCTGAGCCAGAAGGAAGAAGCCACTCTGCAGAACGTGCTGTTCGAGCTGCGCATGATGTTTCTTGAGATCACCAATGCGATTGCGCAGTCGGCGCAGCGCGCGCCCGATGGAAAGAAGAAGTAAGTTTTCGGGCCATGAAACCGGGCGCATGAAACCAGCCGCATGAAAGCGGAAATCATCGTTCTTGGCAGCGGAACCTCGATGGGCGTGCCGACGCTGGGCTGCCGGTGCGCGGTCTGCACTTCTGAGGACCCTCGTAACCGGCGCACGCGGCCCTCAATCGCCGTCACGTGGAACAGCGGCGGCGCCGGACGGCTGGTGGTCATCGACACCGGGCCGGATTTTCGCGAGCAGGCGCTGCGCGAGGGAATTCGCCACGTGGACGCGGTGCTTTATACGCACGCGCACGCTGACCACATCCTGGGCCTCGATGACCTGCGGCCGTTGAGCTTCGAATACAAGCCGGCATCGCTGCCGCTTTATGCCGATGCGGAAACGGCCGATGTGCTGCGGCGGATCTTCGAATACACGTTCTCGCCGAATGCGACCTACCCCAACCGGGCGCGGGTGGAACTGCGCCATCTGGAAGGCAAGGAGGCAGCCGAGGTTCATGGCGCGAAGTTCCAGCGCGTGCCGCTGATGCACGGAGGTCTGGAGGTTGCCGGTTTTCGCTTTGGGTCCGCCGCGTATCTGACGGACATGAGCGCGATTCCCGATGAGAGTCTCGCCCTTCTGGAGGGACTCGACGTGATGATCATCGACGCTTTGCGGCCGCAGCCGCATCCCAGCCATGCGGCGATTCCTGAGTCTCTGCTATGGGTCGAACGAGTTCGGCCGCGGCACGCGTGGTTCACGCACATGTCGCATGAAGTCGACCACGAGGAAACCGAAAAGGGGTTCCCTGCCAACGTGCGGCTCGCTTACGACGGGTTGCGGATTCCGTTTGAGCTTTGAGCCATGCGCATCTACCGGTCTATCGCCGCACTGCCGACTCCGATGCCGCGGACCGTTGCGGCGATCGGCAACTTCGACGGCGTGCATCGCGGGCATCAGGAGATCATCGGCCGCGTGCTGGAGCGGGCGCGCAGGCTGGGAGCCCAGTCCATCGCCGTCACTTTCGATCCGCATCCGCTGGCGGTGCTGCGGCCCGAACAGGCACCGAAGCTGATCACGCCGATTCCGGAGCGGCTGCGGCTGCTGGAGAAGACCGGCATCGGTGCGACCCTGGTTCTGCCTTTCACGCGCGAGTTCTCGATGCAAGCGCCGCGCGAATTTGCGGAGCTGGTTCTTTGCGGCGCGCTTCGCGTCGCGGAGGTGCACGAGGGCGACACATTCCGGTTCGGGCACGATGCTGCCGCTGGAATCAGCGAGTTGCGGGCTCTGGGCGGCGAGCTGGGTTTCGGGGTGGTTTCGCACAGCTCACTCAAGGTGCGCGGCGTGATCGTCTCGAGCAGCGAGGTCCGGCGGCGGGTCGCGGCGGGTCAGCTGGGAATCGCGCGGGCGCTGCTGGGGCGGGCGTTTTCGATTCTTTCAACCCAGGTGCACGGGCGCGGGGTGGGCAAAAAACTGACTACGCCGACCATCAATCTTGCTGATTACAAAGACCTTCTTCCTCCTGATGGCGTTTATGTCACGCGGCTGCGCATCGGAGTGGGGCCGGAGGCTCCGCTGTTCGAGGCGGTGACAAACGCCGGCGTTCGGCCGACTTTCGGCGCCGGGTTTGCGATTGAGTCGCACCTGCTCGATGGGCCGCCTTCGGTCGAGGTGACTGAAACCACGCCGATCGAGGTTTGCTTCCTGATGCGGCTGCGGGAAGAGCGGCGGTTCCCTTCTCCGGAGGCGCTGAAGCTGCAGATCCTGCGCGATGTTGTGCGGGCTCGGGAGTATTTCCGAAGGTCCGTGCCCTGACCTCCCCGGTGCCCCCGAAGTGGTTGTTGGCGCCGTAAGAATGTGATTCCATTGGGTCGGTCGTTTTTCGAGTGACTGCTCTGCATCTGATTCCACGATTGTTTGCGCGTAAGCTATTGTGTTTTGTTATTGATACGTTGCGGCTCGAAAAGGTCTGGCGGTTATCTATTGGAATCTAAAGTCGAAACTGTCGATGAGTTTGATTCCATGGTCGTTAGCGGTCGGCGGCCAGCAGTCGGCGGTTTTGGCGGCGGCGGTCCTTTTTTTCGCCCCCCCCTTTCTGAAATTCATGTAAGCGATTCATTTGATTGTGTTTAGCTGCTTTGGCCATGATGTAATCCATTCATTCTTCAGGGTTTAGGATTTCAAATGCCTGACTGCGCTGGAGTTGAGCCTCTTTTTGATGCTTTTGGCCTCTAGTGCATTGATTTGCGATGATTTCACCGTTACTTCCTTGATTCGAGGGGCCTTCGGGACTTGTGGTTCGGATCCCCGGAGCAGGAAAGGAAAAGGCCACCCGATGGCGGCCTTTCCTTTTTCTTACCCTCTATTGTCAGAATACCAAATCCAGCCTGAAAACCTGCCAAATTTGTTGTGCTGGAAGTCCTCTTGAATCAGGAGAAACACTTTCGTAATGGGGACGATAAGCTTGACAAGTCTTCCACATTTTCCACAGTTTGGCCTTCAACTCGTCCGCCGGGGCTTAAGCCCGGCTTTGGGTGAAGAGTTCATCGAGGCGGCATCGATCATTCGATACTTCCGTGATGCCGGTGACCCGCTCAGAATCACATCCAGGCTGCGAAAGGTGTGACAAGCCGACATTTCTGGACTTATCTCGAAATCCGTCTCTAAGCTTCAGATAATGGGCCGCTTCCGCGACGGATTTTCCCCAATAACTGTGACACCGCTCACGCATTGGTTATCGCCGAAGTCTGCCTCGGGAATCCATTGCCAGATCGCGTGTAGTCTGACAGAATTCCAGCATAAAGAGGTGGCAATCTGTGATCTCCCGTACGGCTCCTCGCTATCCGCTTCTGCTGGTCAGCGCATTGCTTCTAGTCTCACCGCTCCTCGCCGTTTCCCAGAACGCAGCCCATCTGGCGCCGCCCGACAATCTGCTCTCCCAGGCCGCCGGGCAGGCCCGCCACGATCAACTGGCCAAGATTCCGGAACTCCTTGCCGACCCGGACCCCAATGCTCGGGCGGCGAATATGGAAGCTATTCTGAAAACCAACGACGCGACCATGATTCAGATGGCGCTGCGTCTGGCATTCCAGAGCGACGATCCGAATCTGCGTTCCCTCGCCATGCGAGCCTATATTGCAAACCTGAAGGAATTGAGTTTCGATATCGCATTGCCGGATCAGATAGCGCATCAGTACGAAGCAGTGCAGGACGACCCCCAGAAATCCGCTGAGTTCCTGAGAACCTATCCTTATGTGGGGGCAATCGCGCAACTAGGATTTAAGGTCCACCTAAAGTTCCTCAGATACAATAGTTCAGAGCCTACTGGAGATGTGCAAACGACTTCGGGGCCGCCCGTCCCGTTCACGATTTCCGGCGACCGGCTATCGGCCAGGATCCCACTTATTGTTGGGTGTTATATCGATTTCCGGCCATCAAATAATATGACTCTTCTGGGAACGATGAATTGTGAACAGAACGGCGCCCAACGCTTCCCGAGGCTGGCAATAACCGCACCGATCTTCTGAGTTGCTACTCATGCAGGATGGTGAGCCCGGAGAGCACCATCGCGCCGCTGCTGCCGGTCTTGAGGCTCACACGAATCCTGCTGACTGTGGATGTCACCACTGGGCATCGGATGGACGCATCCCCTTTTGCAATGGGGCAGTAGTTCAGGCTGGCCCAGGTCTCGCTATCCGGGGCCGCGCTAACCGCGACATCCATGCCTGTGGGAGCGTTCCCGGCGGATGAAAAGGCAAGCGCCACGCCTTGCAGGTGGACGGGCTTTTCAAAGACAACCATAAAGACGATGCGGCCTTTGTCTGGCACTACGCTCCACCCCGCGTCGCCAGCCTGATAGACGTCATTCGGGCCGTGGTTGGGGTCCGGTGTGGACCCTGCCAGCTGGACTACCGGCGCCTGCGTTGAAGTTGTGTTCCTGGCAGTTGCCGCGTTTGGCCGCGCCGCGTCGATCAATGCGCGAATTACATCGGCTCTCACCGCGTAGGCTTCGTTGCTCTTATCGTCCACTGCAAAGACAATCCCCAGCAGGCCATCGTCGTCCAGCACAACGCTGCCGCTCCAGCCCTTGACAATGCGGTCGACAGGGTTGCTTGGCTGGACGGTAAAGACCGAGCCGGCGCCGGAGTCCGCGGCCGCAGCGCGCCAGCGCACGGGCACGCGAACGATTCCATCCTGCTCTGTTGTTTCGATGCGGGCGCTGGTTGTTTCCTTTACGCGCCTCGCCACGCCGATTGCGGATAAGCGCCCATCGCCGCAGACGGAAGGATCGTTGCCGCCCATCACGGGCAGCACAGCGATATCGGGATCCTGATCTGTCCTGGGCAGTACCAGCGGTTCACCAAGCGGGAGGGTATGCCCCCTCTCATCGACGATCTGGATGCGAGAGGCAACGCGTCCATCCGCGAGCTTGATGACGTGGCCGGCAGTGGCGACTTTGCAGACGCCATCGTAATCGAGGAACATCCAGCCTTGGCCGAAGGAGACGTTCGTTACAACTCGCACCACGCCGGCCTGGGCAACTCCCGCGCCGAGGAAAACGGCTGCAACAGCAAACAGCCTGAGGGGAGTCATTTGGGCAGCGATTCCTCGTCTTTGAGCCACGCAAACGGAAACGCGTCCAGGACCCACCAGCAGAGAGCAATCAGAGTTCCGAGAGCTGCAAGCATCTTGAACGCCTTAATCAGATTGGGGTCTTCAAATAGCTGGTTTAGGCGCGTGACCTCAATAATGTCCGGCTCACCCAGGTTGGGCCGGTAGAGAGCGAGCTTTGGGGTATCGGTGGCCAATTCGACGTCGAGCGCGGGCTTCTCGCTATCGACATAGACCGCTCCCCACCAATTCGCGACGAAACCGGCCCCGTCCTTTTCCTGCTGGTCGTCGGGCGGCGGGCTCTCTTTCTGAGGGGCATAAGTCTCAAGGCGCGATCCTACGGGAAGATCGAGGACTGTAACCGGATAGAGCGTAGCGCGCAAACCCAGGAACCGGGGAGGAATCTCGAGCGCCCTGGCCGACACCGTTATTTGTCCAGAAAGCAGAAGCGTCGGGTCCGGATCGGGGCTCTTCATTCCCTTGAACTCGGAACCGACTCGCGCCTTGCCCCAGATCGGCAATGGCATCGGCACGCTGGAAAGCGGATTGGCAGGAGGCTGTTTTCGCGCAGAGCCCTGCGCACAACTCTCGTCGGTCTCGATATAGGTACTGCCTTTGAGCGCCAATGCGCCGCTGTGGCTGTCGGGCTCGTATTCTGCGGAGATGGCGCTTTGCGGGCCCGTATCCGGCGGTACGATACGGATCGACAACGGGCCGTAGCCGACTCGCCCGTAAATAACATTTGCCTTGAGGACAGGAAGGATCAGACCGTCGATGCACCTGCCGTCGAGGGCCCGATCACCGGTGGCAATGCGCATCTGGCGCACGGGAACGGCCGCGAGTCCCGGCTGAGTCACTTCAAACTCGACACGTTCGGTCAGCGCCGAAACCTGCGAGACGCTTTGCACGCGCGAATTGATGGCATTGAGAACCCACCCCACAAACAGGATGGTGGGAACCGCAAGCACGGCGACAAGTGCAAGATGAAGCATATGCTTGCGACTGGGCACAATTCTTCTAAGAAGCCGCCTGAGGGACTTGCGCTGCGATAGCGCTCGCTGCCGTATTGGTTTATGAGGATGCGCGAATCTGCGGGATCGCTTCGGGAGCGCCCCAGCCAGGCGGCCGCCTGCGGTGTCATTTCCATCGCCGGAGTCAGATTTGATCTTCAAGGCTATGGGAGCTGGACGGAGAAATGCGAATCTCGCGTCGCAAACCTTTCCCGCACGCGAATCAGGAGGTCGTAGCTGCCGGGAGCCAGAGCCGAGTTTCCACTGAATTCGCACGAAGATGTGAATGAAATCTGCACTGCGGTCGGGTCCGACTTGCATTGCGCAGTTGCCGCCTCAACCCCATTCCTGAGCAGTGCTACCTTCAGTCGATCCGGCTCTGCATTTACGAGCGCCACGAGGGAAGCAGGGGGCCTAGATGGCGAATTCATGACGGGGGGAACAATTTCGCCCTTGTCGGGAGCATTGCAATCGCTCACCAGGCGGACAGTTACGGCTATATCCTCAATTTTGTATGCCGAGAGCTTGTCGGCATGGGTCGTTCCGCTCTCAAACGGCATAAGTTTGTCCGAGGCAGCCGGAATACTATACATATTTTGCGCATAGTAAAGCCCGTCGCGCGTGGAGATTTCGACGCAGGCGGAGCGCCCTCCAACCTTGGGCGTAATATGCAATGCGATGGCATCTGGATGGAAGTCGTTCCCCTCAGCCCCGCCGAATCGCAAGCCGACCAGCAGGTTTCCTGAGACCTTTGGCTTGCCGACGAAGTTCTCGATGTACGGCTTATGCTGCAGTTGAATCGATTGCGCCCCAATACAGCAAGGAAACACACAAGCTCCCAAAAGGGAGCACACAACGCATCGGAAACCAGTCTGAAGAAGCGATCTCATAGTCATCCGTCCCCCTTTCATCGGCATTTGTAACCAGGGAATCTTCCAGAACCGACCGGACCTGAATATCAGGAAAGCGTCACCGCTAACCGCCAAAGGTCGCGAATCACGCGGGTCGTCTGTCAAAGTCCCACTGAGAACCCATTATCCCTGACGTGCCCCCGAATTCT
>PMUI01000005.1 GCA_003166955.1 Acidobacterium sp. | reverse complement strand
TCACTTTGCCGATTTGGCCTTCGGGCACAAAGCCGCGCAGATACACCTTAGTCAAGTCCAATAGTGTGATCACAGCAGTCCCCGCGACCACCACCTCCCCCGGCTCCGCCCCGCGCGTCACCACTGTTCCGGAGAACGGTGCCCTGATGGTCAGGTCTTTGCGGTTGTCTCCTGCTTCTGCAAGTTCGGCGCGAGCTTGTTGTGTCAGGGCCGCTGCGCCCGCCACTTCAGCTTCCTGCTGTGAGATTTGTCTTCGAACCGAGACAACCTGCGATTCGCGAATACCAGGATTGGACAGACTTGCCTCCGCTGCCGTCAATTCGCCCTGTGACGCCTCAACCCGGCGCTTCGAAGCCGCAACCACCGCGGCCTGTTGATCGGCCGTCGTTGAAGCCTGAAGTCCCTGTTGCTCCGACACAGCTCCGGTTTTTGCAAGACGCGTATAGGCATCTCGATTGAAAGCGGCAATCTGATAAGCCGCCTGCTGCTGAGCCAATTCCGATTGCGCGGCTGCCAGATCCGCCTGCGCCTGCCCCACATGGCCTTCTGTATCGAGCTTTGACTGGCCAACCTGCAGCCGGCTTTGCTGCAATTGCTCCTGAAGGACGGCAATCTGCTCCTGCGCGGCTGCACCCTTTGCTTCTGCTTCCGAGAGAGCATCGCGAGCCTGGTCCTCACGCGCCCGAATCTGGGCGTCGTCGAGAACGGCAATCGTGTCTCCGGCATTGACGGTGTCGCCCTCGCGCACACGAACCTCAAGAATGCGTCCGGTTGTCTTGGAAGCAACTGCGGAGTCGTCGCCTTCAATTCGGCCGCTCACCACAACAATGCTGTTCGGGATACGTGGTGGCGCAAAAAAGATCTTCCAAATAAGAATCGCCGTCGCAATCAGGACCACGCCAGCGACGATCATCAGGATCAGGCGTCGTCGCGTTGTGGCCTGCTTCGTCTTTTCGTCGGCATCCTGCTTAGCCTTTTCGTCCGCCGCTTTCTTTTCACTTTCCGCCGGGTCCGGCCTGGCGCTGTCCGCAACGGCGGGCCTCGCACCATCGGCAGCGGCGGGGTTCGCAGTGTCGATTACAGCCGCCTTCGCTCCGTTGGGTTGGTCCGGGCGCCTTCCTTGTTCGGCCTGTTCTGGCGGACTCTCAATAGTGGGTGTAGTCATCTAATTCTCCTCACCTTCCTAACGGGTGTCATCGTTCCATGCTTCGAGCGAAAGTCCTGAAGATACGAAAGTGAAAAATCCGCAATGTGGTCCGCAATGCGTTCCACCTGTTTAGGTGTCATCTTTAGTTCCGGCCAAATCTCGGCCAGCAGAGGACCAGGCATGACGTAGGCAAGGACTTGTCCCACCACGCTGATTGCACAGAGTCGGGTGTTTTCATCGTTGGGAGGGAGTCCAATTATTCCCCCAATGAGCTCCAGAAGTCGCTTGTAGATCGGTCGAGTCACCTTATCGATAAGTTGTCGAAGTGCGGGTGTCGGCTGTGCCAGTTCGTGCGCCAGGAGTCGAGAATGCCAATCCGGTAAATCTTTCCCATTGATGCTCCGAAGTCGAGCTCGAATCAGGGCCCTCAAGATCTCTTGCGAAGGCATGTTTTGATCAAGTGTGTTTTTGACGGCTATGAGTTGCGCGGCACGCACCGATTGCTGCAAGACCTCGGTGTATAGGCCCAATTTATCGCCGAAGTAATAATTGACAGCAGAGACATTCGCTCGCGCTCCTGCACAAATCTCGCGAATAGTCGTGGCCTGATAGCCCCGATCTGCGAAAACCGGGCCAGCAACCTCCAGCAGCCTCTCGCGTGTTGGGTCTGGAGCCTTGGGCAGGCGTTCACGCCTCACTACTTTCATCCCGGGATTTGACCGATTTCTGTTCATGTTCAAACGCCAGTTTGAAACAACAGTTCGCTAATTGCTGTATCGAATTGCTCAGTGCGCCAGTTCGCGGGATGGAAAGGTAGACCTGCAAGCCCTCCAGGCATTTGCCTGACCCGGTTCGGAGAGCGCTCCCAATTTCAACTAGCTTCAGCAGTGCGGCGGTGTGATGAACGTTTCCCGATGGCGCGTGCTGGACAACGGGATTCTCTTCCGCCAGAGCCTCAAGACGGCCGTATAGGTCATCGTGCAATAGCGCGTTCAGCAGGGTCCTGTAGACCCGCATACATTTGCGTTTGAGCAGAACAGACCAGTTTTTGCATCCCCGCGACCAGATAATCTCGGTGACCCGGAATCCATCGTTAGAATTATTTCGGTGCCCGAAAGCCTTCCCCCTTGCGAACCTGGACTATCTACCATGCACCGCGCAACCATGAAAAGACTCGAGATAACGGAGTAGAAGTGCGGTCGAGAGCGCGATGACAGCACCCGATACGAATTCTGCGGTAGAGGAATCAGCCGAGAAGGGAGGCCCAGCGGGCGTTGACCCGGCGGGAACTCCGGCACCTTCGGACAAGTCTTCGTTTGTTGCAAGGGCCAGGAACCACAACATCCGCATCTCGTCTGCCGTCCTCGATGCGGCGGNNACGGCGATGCACTGCTTCAGTCGCTGCGCACGACACCCGAGGGCCTGACCCAGGCGGAGGCCGAAGCGAGAGCGCGTACTGTGGGCCCGAACGAAGTGGCGCAGGAACGCCGGCGAGGCTGGTTTATGCGGCTCCTGATCATCCTTCGCAACCCGCTGGTGATTCTGCTGGCAGCTCTCTCATCGATCTCCTTTGCCACGGGTGACGCGCGCGCCGGGACGGTGATGGCATGCATGGTGGTGCTCAGCGCTACTCTTCGATTCGTGCAGGAAGCCCGGGCGGACTCGGCGGCGGCGAAGCTCAAAGCCATGATCCACGTGACCGCCAGTGTCTTTCGCGATGGCAAGGCGCAGGAATTGCCGCTGCGCGACCTGGTCCCTGGGGACATCATCAATCTGCATGCCGGCGACATGATCCCCGGCGATGTGCGGATTCTCACTGCCAAAGACCTGTTCGTCAGCCAGGGTACGTTGACCGGTGAATCCTATCCCGTTGAGAAGTTCCATGATTCGGACCCCAAGGCCTCCAATTCGCCGACCGAGCTCAAGAACATTTGCTTCATGGGGACGAGCGTTGAAAGCGGCACGGCAACCGCAGTTGTTGTCGTCACGGGAGTAAACACCTATCTGGGTAACATGGCCGGCGCGCTTGCGGAGCAAGCGCCGCCGACCAGTTTCGACCGCGGCCTGAGCCGCTTCACATGGCTGATGATCCGACTCATGGCGGTCATGGTGCCTCTGGTCTTCCTGATCAACGGCTTTACCAAGCACGATTGGAAGAGTGCGTTCTTCTTCGCGATGGCGGTGGCCGTAGGTCTCACGCCCGAGATGCTGCCCATGATCGTCTCCGTGTGTCTCTCTAAGGGAGCCATCGCAATGAGCCGCAAAAAAGTGATCGTCAAGCGGCTCAATGCCATTCAGAACTTTGGCGGGATGGACGTACTGTGTACGGATAAGACCGGCACGCTGACCGAGGATCGTGTCGTCCTGCAGCGCCACTGCAACGTAGCGGGACGAGAAACCGACGAGGTGCTGCTGGACAGTTACATCATCAGCCACTTCCAGACCGGCCTTAAGAATTTGCTCGACACGGCGATTCTGAATTGTTCGGATTTCCATCAACAATCGCTGATCGAAAAGTATAAGAAGCTCGATGAAGTCCCATTCGACTTCAGCCGGCGCATGATGTCTGTCATGGTGGAAACTCCTGAAGGTAAAGCAATCCTGCTCACCAAAGGCGCTCCGGAAGAGATATTCCACCAGTGCTCTCAATTCGAGTTGGATGGGAAGCTGTCGCCTATGGATCCCGGACTGATGAAAGGGTTGCGGGATGAATATGCGAGCCTCAGCAGCGATGGCTTCCGGGTTCTGGCTGTAGCCGTCAAGGAACTACCGGGGAAGCAGTCCTGCTCAAAGGAGGACGAGCGCAACCTTGTTCTTAAAGGGTACGTTGCATTTCTCGATCCGCCCAAGCGTACGGCGGCAATTGCAATCCAGGCCCTGCACAAGCACGGTGTAGGAGTGAAGATCCTCACCGGCGACAACGACCTGATCAGCCGCAAGGTGTGCCGGGACGTGGGGCTCGAACCCGATCCAATGCTCCTGGGCGACGCCGTGGAGAAGATGTCCGATACGGAATTGGCGGATGCGGCGGAAAAGACGACGCTTTTCGCACGTCTTACTCCTGCTCACAAGCAGCGGATCGTTCGCCTTCTCCGTAGCAAAGGACATGTAGTCGGCTTCATGGGAGACGGGATCAATGATGCTCCCGCACTGCATGCCGCGGACATCGGCATCTCAGTGGATACGGCCGTGGACATCGCCAAGGAGTCGGCAGATCTGATTCTGCTGGAGAAAGACCTCATGGTGCTCGACGGGGGCGTGATTGAAGGACGAAAAGTCTTCGCGAATATTCTCAAGTACATCCGGATGGGAGCCAGCTCCAACTTTGGAAACATGTTCAGCGTGCTTGGAGCGAGCGCCTTTCTCCCGTTCATCCCGATGGCGCCGATCCAGATATTGACGAACAACATGCTGTATGACTTCTCCCAGGTGCCTATTCCGACGGACGCGGTGGACGAAGAACTGGTGGCGCGGCCGCGGCCCTGGGACGTCGGAGAAATCAAGAGGTTCATTCTCTGCATTGGACCCATCAGCTCGATCTTCGACTACACGACTTTCTTCGTCATGCTTTACCTGTTCAAGTGCTGGGATCCATCCCGCGCTCCGTTGTTTCAGACTGGCTGGTTCGTCGAGTCCATCATGACGCAAACACTCATCATCCACATCATTCGCACCAATAAAATTCCCTTCTTTCAGAGCCGCGCAAGCTGGTCTCTGACTCTGACAACACTGGCTATCATGGCCTTCGGAGCGTGGCTTCCGTACTCACCACTGGCCTCATCGCTTGGCCTCGTACACCTGCCGGGACTTTACTGGCCGATTCTGCTCGTCACACTGCTTGCCTATTCGTGCCTTACGCAAACGATCAAGGTCTGGTTGCTGCGGAAGAAATGGATTTGAACCGGCATCCGTTGTTCCTCGTCCTAACCGGCTGCGGGTGATTCGAGGGCAAGAACTGCGATTCCTGGCTTCCGGCGGTTCCTCGATCGAAAGGGACTCGAAATGCTTGCAGGCAAGAAGGAACATCATCACACCGGACGCATTGGCTGGCTTCGCGCCGCGGTTCTGGGCGCGAACGACGGCATCCTTTCGACATCAAGTCTCGTGCTGGGTGTTGCAGCCGCGAATGCGACCCACCGTAACCTGCTGGTTGCAGGGATGGCCGGCCTGGTGGCAGGGGCTATGTCAATGGCTGCCGGCGAGTATGTTTCGGTCCACTCGCAGGCAGACACCGAACATGCGGACCTGGATATTGAGCGCCTGGAACTCAAAGCAGACGATAAGGGCGAACACAAGGAGCTCGCGGCAATCTACGTCGCCCGCGGGCTCGATCCTTCTCTGGCGGCACAGGTGGCCCAGCAATTGATGGCGCACGACGCGTTGGGGGCCCATGCCAGCGACGAGCTGGGTATCTCCAGGGCGCTTCGCCCGCGTCCTGTTCAGGCTGCTTTGTCATCGGCCGGAAGCTTCGCATTCGGCGCATTGATGCCTCTCCTGGTCACGGCTGCCGCACCGGTAGATGGATTGATCCCCCTTGTATCGGTATCGTCACTGGCTCTGCTCGCACTGTTGGGCGGACTGGCTGCACGCGCGGGTGGGGCAGGAGTGATTATCGGGGCCCTACGCGTAGCTTTTTTCGGCGGATTGGCCATGGCGACGACCGCAGGCATCGGGTACTTATTTGGAGCGGTTGTTTGAAGAGCGCCAATAGAAAGCTGCCTATCAAGAACGAGTCGAGTGTTTACGTCGACTTGGAGATGACGCAACTCCAACTTTCAATCTGCTGATTCCCGTCGTTCCGGCCAGTGATTCCATCGGAATGAAGCTGCCCCGGGATAACGTGGGCCTGGAGCGTAGCGGAAGGCCGGCTTATCCTGGAATCGCTTACCTCGGCGTGTTACTTCCCAATTGCCGACCATCCGCGCGGTACCGCATTCTGAATGCTC
>PMUI01000110.1:12768-13047 GCA_003166955.1 Acidobacterium sp. | reverse complement strand
GGACTTTTATGGCGAAGGAAAAATTTGACCGGTCCAAGCCGCACGTGAACGTGGGGACGATCGGACACATCGATCACGGCAAGACGACGTTGACGGCGGCGATCACGAAGGTGCTGCAGAAGCACAATCCGAAGAACACGTTTCGTTCGTTCGATTCAATCGACAACGCTCCTGAGGAACGGGAGCGCGGCATCACGATTGCGACGGCGCATGTGGAGTATGAGACGGCGAACCGGCACTACGCGCACGTGGATTGTCCGGGCCACGCCGACTACATCA
>PMUI01000110.1:12468-12711 GCA_003166955.1 Acidobacterium sp. | reverse complement strand
GTGATTCGCGGCTCGGCACTGGGAGCGCTGAACGGGGAGGCGAAGTGGGAAGCGAAGATCGACGAGCTGATGGATGCGGTGGACAAGCAGGTACCGATGCCGAAGCGCGCCATCGATCAGCCCTTCCTGATGCCGATCGAAGACATCTTCTCGATCTCGGGACGCGGGACTGTGGTCACGGGAAGAATCGAGCGCGGCAAGATCAAGGTCGGCGAGGAAGCTGAGATCGTCGGCTTCCGCGAG
>PMUI01000110.1:201-12378 GCA_003166955.1 Acidobacterium sp. | reverse complement strand
TGCCGGGCGACAACGTGGAGCTTGAGGTTGAACTGATCACGCCGGTGGCCATGGAGAAGGGCTTGCGCTTCGCGATTCGCGAAGGCGGCCGCACCGTGGGCGCGGGCACGATCTCGGAAATCATTGCCTAAAGAGGTTTTGTATCAGGGCACGGCTTAGCTCGCCCTGAGCGAATGCTGAGCATCGCGAGGCGAGTCGAACGGGTGCCGCTAAGGCCAGAAAAACAGGGGGCTTTAGCCCCCGCGGGCCTTTAGACCCTCAACCGGCAAGCAGAAGTACCGGAAATAAAGGAAAATCAGGTAGGATAAGACGATGCGGGAAATTGTTACATTGCAGTGCGGGGAGTGCAAAGAGCGCAACTACTCGACGACGAAGAACAAGAAGACGACCACAGGCCGCCTCGAGTTCAAGAAGTTCTGTAATCGCTGCCGCAAGCACACGCCGCATAAAGAAACGAAGTAGCGCAGACAGCGGGCAGTAAACAGCGGGCAGCAGAACCCTCGGACCGGCGGTTTCTTGCTTTTCTATTCCCTATTGCCTGTTGCCTGCTTTCACAGGGGCGTAAGCTCAACGGTTAAACTGCCGGTCTCCAAAACCGGACTTGGGGGTTCGAATCCCTCCGCCCCTGCCAGATCAACACGTCATCGCCGAGCAGGGCGGAATGCCTGTTGCAGAGAAAAGCACGGAATAGAAGAAAAGAGTCATGGCCAAAGCAGCAATCACCAATATCGAGCAAAGCGTTCCCAACCGCGCTCTCAGCGTCTTCACCCGCGCCCGCGACTTCCTTCGCGACGTCCGCGCAGAAATGCGCAAGGTCGTCACGCCCTCGTGGAAAGAAGTCCAGTCCACCACCACCGTCGTCATCGTCGCCGTCTTCGCCTTCGCTGGCTTTTTCTGGGTCGTCGACGCGGTGCTCGGCAACGCGATCAAATGGCTATACACCTCGCTGGGCGCACTGTAGTAGCGATTCGCAAGAGGATTGAATGGTAATGGCGGAAGAAACCGAAAACCCAACCCCGACGCCCCCGACCCCCGAACAAGAGAACGGCGGCGTTGAAACCGGCGTCGAAACCGGTGCGGAAACCGGTGTGACTAGCGGCGAAGAGGCCAGCGTCAGCGGCGAAGAGCCCAGCGTCAGCGGCAAGAAAAAACGCGCCAGCAAGGTCGCCGAAGCCAGTACGCCCACCGACGAACAGCCCAGCGCCAAAAACGGTGCCGAACCCGCTGCGCCAGCCGGCGATCAGCCCCCGCAACCCCAGCTCGCGCCCCCCGCGAACGAGCGCTTCCGGTGGTACATCATCCACGCCTATTCGGGCTTTGAGCGCAAGGTGCGCGAGTCCATCGAGACCCGCGTCCAGGCCTTCGGCCTTCAGAACCGCATCGGCCGGGTCATGATCCCCACCGAAGCCGTCACCGAAATCACCAACGGCAAGAAGCGAACCGTGGAACGCGTCTTCCTCCCCGGCTACGTCCTCGTCGAAATGGATCTCGACAACGACCTCTGGCACGTCATCAAGAACACGCCGCGCGTCACCGGCTTCCTCGGCACCGGCGACAAGCCCGTCGCGCTCACCGACGACGAAGTCGGCTCCATCCTCTTCCGCAGCGACACGTCGAAAGACAAGCCGCGCCTCAAGGTCAAGTTCCAGAAATCCGAATCGGTCCGCATCACCGAGGGCCCCTTCGCCAACTTCAACGGCGTCGTCGACGAGGTCAACGAAGATCGCGAAACACTAAAAGTCATGGTCACCATCTTCGGCCGATCGACCCCGGTAGAACTCGACTTCGGCAAAGTGGAGAAGATCGAGTAAGACAAGCCCGTAGCCGGTAGCTCGTAGCCAGTAGCTGCAGTCTGCGAGGAAAACATTTTTGGCAGCACCGAGTTTCGCTACAAGCTACCGGCTACAGGCTACCGGCTTGCAGGAAATGCCTGGTTCTCAGAGAAAGGTTCACTCGAATGGCAGCACCAACAAAGAAAATCACCGCCCAGGTCAAACTCCAGATTGAAGCCGCCAAAGCCACGCCCGCGCCCCCCGTCGGCCCCGCCCTCGGCCAGGCCCAGGTCAACATCATGGAGTTCTGCAAGCAGTTCAACGCCCGCACCCAGAACAAGGAGATGGCCGGACTCATCATCCCCGTCGTCATCACGGTCTACGCCGACCGCACCTTCACCTTCATTACCAAGACGCCCCCGGCGTCCGTCCTGCTGAAGAAGGCCGCGAACCTGGCCAAAGGCTCCGGCACGCCCAACAAAGATAAGGTAGGCAAGGTCTCCGAAGCCCAGGTCCTCGAGATCGCAAAGCAGAAAATGCCCGACCTCAACGCCGCCTCCGTCGAAGCCGCCGTCAAAAGCATCAAAGGCACCGCCCGCTCCATGGGCATCGACGTCGTCGCGTAACATCGCGCGGAAACACAAAAGCCGAAGCGGATCGTCCCTTCATCGAGACGCGCTGCTTCGGCTTTATTCTGCCTAGGCATCGGATTCACACTGTGAATCCGCCCTCATCCGCAATCGCGTCAACGTCACGCGACCCATGCAGGATGCGCACCACAACAACCTCATCCGCCCGCGCAAGATAGTAGATCGCATACCTCTCGCAGAACGTCACGCGGAGATCGTCTGCAAGCTCCCGACGCGGGGTGCCGGACAGCGGAAGCTTCAACAGCCGGTTGAATCGGCCCTCGAATCGATGAAGGATTTTCGCCGCAACAGACTCGGAAGCCTCGTCCGCCAGATAACTCCAGATCTGAGCCAGGTCTAATTTTGCTTTTTCCGTGAGGCGGATTTTGCGCGGTCGGCGGATAGTTTCCTCCCCAGCGCAATAATGCTCCGGGCATCGAACTCCGTCAGCCTGCCTTCGGTAACGTCCGCCATTCCGCGGTCAATCACAGCCTTCAGTTCCGCGAATTTGTGTCGCTGCAGTTCGCGCTTCATCTTCCAGTCGCGCAGCGCCTCGCGAATCACTTCACTGGTAGAAGCATAGTCTCCCTCATCGACCACACCCTTCAACATCCCCGCCATCTCGGCAGGAAGCGTGATCGTCAGCCGTTCCACTCCTGGCATACAGGACCCTCGTTAAGATCATACTTTATCATACTTATGAAGCGCCTGGAATTTCAATTCCGAGTCGCGGTAGTTCGAGGTGGAAACGGAACGCGTTGAGTAGTACCTTTCCTTGATCAGAGGCAAGACAAGACAATGGACAGCTACTACGCCCGAGTCTGTTGGAACACAAACGGTTGGCGCTTCCCGTCCGGAGATGCTGCAAAAGCCGAACAGTATAGCTATGCGGCCAAAAGCGGCTTCGGTCATGAGGAATGGATTTTTAACTTCGCGTGGATCCTGAACGGTTATAAATACGCATTCCTGCAGCCCGTTTCCGACTCCCTAGAAAGACTACGCGGCCAAACGATCGATATCCTGCTGTGGGCCATCACCCCTGAAAGGGCCAGAGTAGTGGTCGGCGAAATACGAAGCTGTGAGGTTCTGACCTCGAATCAAGCATCCGAAGCCCTCGATTACTACAAGTCACAAAAGTGGCTCCAGCAAATGGTCGAGGATGTTACACGGGTCAAAGGAACGCAATCGGAGCTCGGAGGTGAAGGTCTGTTCAATGTTCGATTCCGGCGCAAAGATGCCGCGATTTATGAAGATCTTCCGCCTCTTGGCGGAATACCGGACATTCAATCGAAATTTGGTCGATATAAGCTGGTACATTCAACGGGCACATGGTCGTCCCCAAAGCCAGTTGCGCGAAGCCGCACCGGCTTTACAGACATCCCCGGTCAGAGTGGGCAGGCCACGCGACAAGGAACCGCCGCAGTCGAATTCGACCCACAGCATGAGAAGCTACAGGCTAGACTGATGGGCCTTTTGCAGGGTCAGTTCGGAAAGGGAAATGTCAGACGCGAGGGAGGCTGGGGAGCTTCCCAGCCGGACCTTGTTGTCAAGCACGGGAATCGGCGAATCCTCATCGAGATCAAGCCCTACCCCAGTGCAAAGCAAGCGATACGGGAGTCGCTGGGCCAAATAATGGAATACGCGTACTGTCAGTCGGACAAGGAATGCTCGACCCGATCCAGCGATCTGGAATTGTTCATAGTGGCGCCGGCGGAAACCGACAAAGAGGTCCAGGGCTACTTGACCCTCCTTCGAACCAGATTCTTGATTCCTGTCAACTATTGCTCATTCACGCTGGCAGACGACCTGCCCAAACTGCTTCGGGGCAGTTGATCCGGTCCGGCCTTTGCTTGCCCTCCCCGCCATTTTCATAGATAATCAGTACCTGCGCCCCAAAGGGCGCAGTGTCACTAGAACCACGGCCGGCAAGCATCAACGCCGTGCGGTGGGAGACGAGGAAACATGGCCAAGCCAGGCAAAAGTATTGAGAAGGCGCGCGCCCAGGTAGAAAAGCGCCCTTACCCCCTGCAGGAAGCCGTCCCGCTTCTGCAGAAAGTGAAATACGCAAAATTTGATGAGACCGTCGACCTGACCCTCCGTCTGGGCGTCGACCCCCGTCACGCCGACCAGATGGTCCGCGGCACCGTCGTCCTCCCGCACGGCCTCGGCAAGACCAAGAAGGTCGCCGTCATCACCACCGGGGACAAGCAGCGCGAAGCCGAAGCAGCTGGCGCCGACATCGTCGGCGGCGACGAGCTGGTCGAGAAAATTCAGAAGGAATCCTGGACCGACTTCGACGCCCTCATCGCCACGCCCGACATGATGAAGTCCGTCGGCCGTCTCGGCAAAGTTCTCGGCCCCCGCGGCCTCATGCCGAACCCGAAGACCGGCACCGTCACCAACGACGTCGCCGCCGCGATCCGCGAAATCAAGGCTGGCAAAGTCGAATTCCGCACCGACAAGACCGCGCTCATCCACGTCCCCGTCGGCAAAATCTCCTTCCCCCCGCAGAAGCTCGTTGAGAATGCCATTACGGTAATCACCAGCGTGGTGAAAGCCAAGCCATCGGCGGCGAAGGGAAAGTACATCAAGGGCATCACCATCAGCTCAACGATGGGCCCCGGCATCGCGCTCGACTCAGCAGTCGCCGACGGCGCCGCCAAGGCTTCGGCTTCGGCCTAACTGGTTCGCAGCAGGATCCGTAAGAAGATTCGTTTCAGGGCCCGTTAGAAGGTTCGTATCAGGGCACGACTTCAGTCGTGCCGAAATGGCCAGAAAGAATGCGGGCTTTAGCCCCTGCGGCCACGATGAATTGAGGAATTGAAATGGCACTGAGCAGACAAAAAAAGGCAGAAAAGGTCGGCGAGCTCACGAAAGAGCTCGAAAGCTCGACCAGCGCCATCATCGGCACGTTTTCGAAACTCACCGTCGCGCAGGACTTCGAGCTCCGCAAGACGGTCCGCAATGCAGGCGGCCGTTATCGCGTTCTCAAGAACAAGCTCGCCGCGCGCGCCGCGCAGGGCACCAAAATCGAAGCCGCGCTCCAGGGACTGAAGGGCGTCTCCTCAGTCGCCTACACCAGCGGCGATCCGGTGGCCCTCGCGAAAGCGCTCTCCACCTGGGTCGCGGACAACGCGGAGTTCACCTTCAAGCTCGGCATCGTCGACGGCAAAGTCATTAACGTCGAAGAAGTCAAAGCTCTCGCGACCATGCCCGGCAAGAAAGAGATTTTCGCGAAGCTCCTCTTCCTCATCAACTCCCCGGCGCAGCGCCTGGTCACCGTGCTCAACGCTGCAGGTCGCGACCTCGCCGTCGTCATCAACCAGGGCGTCGAGAAACAAAAGTTTGCTGGCGGCGAAGCAGCCGCAAGTTGAGGTTCGCAGTACAGGCTTCGGCCTGAAGTTGGTTTTGCTGCCGGCCACCGGCTACAGGCTACTGGCTGGCACAAGGGATCGGCCGCAATCAACCCTCAAGGGGTGCCTGGTCTGGGGCACGTCGGAAACCTTGAGGCGGCGAGATCGGCAACCGCCGAGCGCAAGCAAGGCGGCGCAGCACAAAATTTAGTTCTACGTGGAGAACACAAATGGCAGATCTGCAGCAGTTGGAAGATCAGATTGTCGGGCTTAGCCTCCTGGACGCGGCGGCCCTCGTCAAGAAACTCGAAGAGCGCCTCGGCGTTTCGGCCGCGGCAGCCGCTCCGGTCGTCGTGGCCGGCGGCGGAGCAGCCGCAGCAGCCCCCGCGGCTGTCGAGCAAACCGAGTTCACCGTCATCCTAAAAGATGCCGGCGCGAATAAAATCAACACCATCAAGGCTGTACGCGAGATCACTTCGCTCGGCCTGAAGGAAGCCAAGGACCTCGTCGACGGTGCTCCCAAGCCCCTCAAGGAGAACATCGGCAAGGAAGACGTCGAAGCGATCAAGAAGAAGTTCGAAGGCATCGCCACCATCGAAGTCAAGTAGTTCCCGGGCTTCGGCAAGCAACTTGCATGCCAAAGCGGAACGCGCTATCATTCTATTTGTGCGTTCCGCTCGGCTGTATTCCAGTTTGCCGCTCTCGGGGCGTATTTCCGTCTTCCTGATCAGCCACAAACCGTAATCTCGCCCGTCATCGACGGGCACGGCAGTTTGCGCGTTTGAACCAGGAAGATCAACACATCTCTCCGGCAGCTTTTTGCCGGCGTAATCGCAGGCCAGGCGGCGGACCTGCTCTTACGATTTTGCACGAGTTGTCAGGCGGCGCGGGCGAAGGTTTTTATAAGCGGCGGGAATCGGACATTCTGTCACTGTACAGTGCACAATTCGGTTGTGGCGCTCGTGGGACTTGCTGTCTCCGCGGGCGTTTCGCGCTTTTCCCGGCGCTTTCCTCTCGTCTCGCCTCCTTCGCTCCGCCCCGTGATCGATGCCCCGGTTAGCAACTTAACCGGCAGGCCAACCAGCAGTCTTGCGGGTCCTCAAAAACCTGCGAACCTGCCCAGGCAAAGCGGAAGCGTAACCCCCCTGCGGCCTTCCGCGCAAGTGAAAAACGGCACTGCACTCCACTTTTTGTGCGGCCGTAACTAACAACGTACGACGCATTCCGAACGAGGCGGGATGCATCGTGCGCAGCAACATAAACGATCCAGAGCGTGCAGCATGACCCGGACTGCCAGCTCATCTCTTCCTCGCGTTACGGGTCCTGAGGAGTAAAGAATGTCTAACGAGAACCGCGCGGTTCGCAGCCGTCTCGACTTTTCAAAGATCCCAACCGCCATCCGCATCCCGAACCTTATTGAAGTCCAGCGCCGCTCCTACGAGCGTTTCCTCCAAATGGATAAGCTCCCGTCCGAGCGCGACGACTCTGGCCTGCAGTCTGTCTTTACTTCCGTCTTCCCCATCACCGATTTTCGCAACATCTCCCAGCTCGACTTCGTCGACTTCGCCATCGGCAACTGGGAATGCAAGTGCGGACACCTCAAAGGTCTCCATCACTTGCGCACCACCTGCGTCCATTGCGGCGCCATGGTCATCACCGATCCGTTCCACCCTGGCGATGTCCTCTGTCAGAAGTGCGGCACCTATAACAAGAACACTCCCGACTTCTGCAATAAGTGCGGCGACCCTGTCGGCCTGCAACTGAAGTACGACCAGGCAGAGTGCGAAGAGCGCGGCATGACCTACTCCGCCCCGCTCAAGGTCACCGTCCGCCTCACCATCTACGACAAGGATCCCGAGACCGGCGCCAAGTCTATCCGCGACATCAAGGAGCAGGAAGTCTTCTTCGGCGACATCCCCCTGATGACGCAGAACGGCACCTTTATCGTCAACGGCACTGAGCGCGTCATCGTCTCCCAGCTCCACCGTTCGCCCGGCGTCTTCTTTGAGACCGCCAACAACCGCACCTACTTCCTCGGCAAGATCATTCCCTACCGCGGCTCGTGGGTCGAGTTCGAGTACGACCAGAAGAACACCCTCTACGTCCGCATCGACCGCAAGCGCAAATTCCTCGGCACCATCTTCCTCCGCGCTCTCGGCCTCAAGTCCGACGAAGGAATCCTCCGCACCTTCTACACCGTCGACAAAATCGCGGTGAAGGACGGCAAGCTCTTCTGGGCCTTCGATCCCGCCAGCGACAAACCGACCCACCTCCTCGGCGCCAAGCCGGCACACGCCATCGTGTCCAGGGGTGAGGAAATCGCCCACTCCGGCCGCAAGATCACGCCTTCGATCCTCAAGGCCCTGCGCAGCGCGAAAATCGCACAGGTCGAAGTCGAAGCCGCCGAGCTCGATGGCGCCATGACTGCCTCCGACGTCGTCGACACCTCCACCGGCGAAGTCTTCATGGAAGCCAACCAGGAGCTCACCTCTGACAAGCTGCACAAGCTCATCGAGGCCGGCATCACTTCCATCGATGTCTTCTTCCCCGAGCGCGACGACATGGGCAATGTCATCACCAATACCCTGCGCCGCGACTCCGTCCGCAAGCCGGAAGAAGCTCTCATCGAGATCTACCGCAAGCTGCGCCCCGGCGATCCGCCCACCCTCGACACCGCCACCGCCCTCTTCGAAGGCATGTTCTTCGATCCGCGCAAGTATGACTTCTCGCGCGTCGGCCGCCTCAAGTTCAACATCAAGCTCTACGAGAATCAGGACGCCACCTCGCTCGACCACCGCACCCTGACCCCGGAAGACTTCTACGCCACCATCCGCTACCTGCTCAAGCTGCGCCGCAACATCGGCGTCGTCGACGACATCGATCACCTCGGCAACCGCCGCGTCCGCGCTGTCGGCGAATTGATGGAGAACCAGTTCCGCATCGGCCTCGTCCGCATGGAACGCGCCATCAAGGAAAAAATGTCCGTGTACCAGGAAATGTCCACGGCCATGCCCCACGACCTCATCAACGCTAAGCCCGTCATGGCCGCGATTCGTGAGTTCTTTGGCTCCTCCCAGCTCTCGCAGTTCATGGATCAGACCAACCCGCTCTCCGAGATCACGCACAAGCGCCGTCTCTCCGCGCTTGGGCCGGGCGGTCTGTCGCGCGAGCGCGCCGGATTCGAAGTCCGCGACGTGCANNCGAACATCGGCCTCATCAGCTCGCTGTCCTGCTTCGCGCGCATCAACGAGTACGGCTTCATCGAGTCGCCCTACCGCAAGGTGCGCGACAGTCGCATGCTCGACTTCGTTCAGGTCACCAACGCCGGCGAAAGCGGCCTGCGCGTCGGTGATCACCTCGAAAAGTCCGAGGCCATCAAGCTCAACGACAAGCTGCGTAAAGAAAAGCAGCGTCAGATCGATTTCGAGCCCTACTCCTTCTATCTTTCCGCGTGGGAAGAAGACAAGCACACCATCGCCCAGGCCAACGTCGAGCTCGACGAGAACGGCAACATTGTCGAAGAGCTCGTCAACGCCCGCAAGATGGGCAACTTCGTCCTCGTCAACCGCAGCGAAGTCGACTACATCGACGTCAGCCCCAAGCAACTGGTCTCCGTCGCCGCTTCGCTCGTGCCCTTCCTCGAGCACGACGACGCCAACCGTGCGCTGATGGGCGCCAACATGCAGCGCCAGTCCGTGCCTCTGCTCGTCTCTGAGGCCCCGCTGGTCGGCACCGGCATGGAAGGCGTCACCGCCCGCGACTCCGGCGCCGTCATCCTCGCCAAGCGCAATGGTCTCGTCGACTCGGTTGACTCCGAGCGCATCATCGTCCGCGTNNCACCTGCATCAACCAGAAGCCGATCGTCCGTCAGGGCGACCGCGTCCTCAAAGGCCAGGTCATCGCCGACGGTCCCTGCACCGAGCAAGGCGAGCTCGGCCTCGGCCGCAACGTGCTCGTCGCCTTCATGCCGTGGCGCGGTTACAACTTCGAAGACGCCATCCTCATCTCCGAAAAACTCGTGCGCGACGACTACTACACGTCCGTCCACATCGAGGAGTTCGAGATCGAGTCCCGCGACACCAAGCTCGGTCCGGAAGAAATCACCCGCGACATCCCCAACGTCAGTGAGCACTCGCTGCGCGATCTGGATGAGAGCGGCATCATCCGCATCGGTGCCAAGGTCCACCACAACGACATCCTCGTCGGCAAGGTCACGCCGAAGGGCGAAACCCAGCTCACGCCGGAAGAGAAGCTCCTCCGCGCCATCTTCGGTGAAAAAGCCGGCGATGTTCGCGATGCTTCCCTCACCTGCCCTCCCGGTATCGAGGGCACCGTCGTCGACGTCCGCATCTTCTCCCGCAAGGGTCAGGAGAAGGACGAGCGCGCCCGTCAGATCGAAGCCGAGCAGGTCGCTCAGCTCGAGAAGAACCTCTCCGACGAAATCCGCATTCTCACTGACGAGCGCCTGAAGCGCCTCGAAGGCATCCTCGGCGCGAAGGAAGTTCTTGCCGACCTGCACGACGAGCGCACCAACAAGCGTCTCCTCGCCAAGGGCGCCATCCTCGACCGCGACGCGATCGAGCGTATCTCCACCCGCAACCTCAAGCGCATCCGCTATAACGACAAGGACCCGCGCGTGAACGAGCAGATCGACGAGATCGAGGAAATGACCTCGCGTCAGATCGACGTGCTCCGCAAGATCACCAACGAGAAAATTGGCAAGCTGCAGAAGGGCGATGAGCTGGCCCCCGGCGTCATCAAACTGGTCAAGTGCTACATCGCCATGAAGCGCAAGCTCTCCGTCGGCGACAAGATGGCAGGCCGTCACGGCAACAAGGGCGTCATCGCCCGGATCCTGCCGGAAGAGGACATGCCCTACCTGCCCAACGGCACTCCGGTGGAGATTGTCCTCAATCCCCTCGGCGTCCCCTCTCGTATGAACGTCGGTCAGATTCTCGAAACCCACCTCGGCTGGGCCGCGCACGATCTCGGCCAGCAGATCGCCGAGCTGGTCAAAAAGAATCAGGACGCGAACGAGGTCCGCAAGGTCATCGTGGAGAAGTTCGCCAACACGGCAGCCCTCCGCCAGCTGAAGGAGCTCGACGACACCCAGCTGTTGCGCGTCGCCGCCGGTATGAAGAACGGCATCTGGTTCGGCACCGCGGTCTTCGATGGCGCTCGCGAGGGCGAAATCAAGGCCCTGCTGTCCGCCGCCGGCCTTCCCACTTCCGGCAAAACCGAGCTCTTCGACGGCATGACCGGCGAAGCCTTCGAACAGCCGGCCACCGTGGGCTACATATATATGTTGAAGCTCTCCCACCTGGTCGACGACAAAATCCACGCGCGCTCCATCGGCCCCTACTCGCTCATCACCCAGCAGCCGCTGGGCGGCAAAGCGCAGTTCGGCGGCCAGCGCTTCGGAGAAATGGAAGTCTGGGCCCTCGAAGCTTACGGCGCAGCCTACATCCTCCAGGAGTTGCTCACTGCCAAGTCCGACGACGTCTTCGGCCGTACCCGTATCTACGAAGCCATCGTCAAGGGCGAAGCAGCCATCGAGCCCGGCGTGCCCGAATCCTTCAACGTGCTCATCCGCGAGCTGCAGTCGCTCTGCCTCGATGTTGAGCTCATCAAGCTGAACCCGGGCGAAGGCCCGAAGGACGCAAAGAAACAGCCCGTGCCTGAATTGGCGGCAGCCGACTAACGGCGGAAGTCCGGGGCTTCATGCCCCGGACCTTTCGCCCGCAGAGTTCTGAGTTACGGGACCTGTCCACTGAGCAAAGCGCTCCCGGAAATGGACAGGCTCCCCGAATGAGATCCGGGAACGCAACCCGCAGGGAGGTTGACCTTGTACCGTTCCAGCCCGTTCGAAATGACCAGCCCCATCACCGACTTCGACGCGATCCGCATCTCGCTCGCCTCGCCGGAAAAGATCCGCAGCTGGTCGCACGGCGAAGTCACCAAGCCGGAAACCATCAACTACCGCACCTTCAAGCCGGAGCGCGACGGGCTCTTCTGCGCCCGCATCTTCGGCCCCGTCACTGACTGGGAGTGCCTCTGCGGCAAGTACAAACGCATGAAGCACCGCGGCGTCATCTGCGACAAGTGCGGCGTCGAAGTCACCGTCTCCAAAGTCCGCCGCGAGCGCCTCGGCCACATCGAGCTCGCTTCGCCCTGCTCCCATGTGTGGTTCTTCAAAGGGCTCCCCTCGCGCATCGGCCACCTGCTCGACATCTCCCTGCGCGACCTCGAGTCCGTCCTCTACTTCGAGAGCTACGTCGTCGTCGATCCCGGCGATGCCCCCGTCCGCGAGCGCGAGATCATCAAGGACGAAACCAAATTCCGCGAAGTCGACCAGCAGTACCGCCCCACCGGCTTCAAAGGCATGATGGGTGCAGAGGCCATCAAGGAACTCCTCAAGCGCGT
>PMUI01000110.1:0-174 GCA_003166955.1 Acidobacterium sp. | reverse complement strand
ACAACCGGTTGAAGAAGCTCATGGATCTCCATGCGCCCGAAGTCATCGTGCGCAATGAAAAGCGCATGCTCCAGGAAGCCGTCGACGCCCTCTTCGATAACGGCCGTCGTGGTCGAGTCCTGCGCGGCGCCAACAACCGTCCGCTCAAGTCCCTCTCCGATACCCTCAAGGGCA
>PMUI01000044.1 GCA_003166955.1 Acidobacterium sp. | reverse complement strand
GGCGCAGCTCCCTCTGGAGCGCGGCCAAGCCGGTCGCATCGTGGCGGACCTCTGTCCGCACAACGATGCGACCGGCTTGATCTACAACACACACTGCATGACTGGAACTTCCCCAGTCGAGACCTGCGAAGTACTTCATCCACTTCCTCCCCTAAGGCATACTTTCTGTGCTGGGGAGTCAGGCGGGGTGCTCACTGTCCGGCGCTCCTGGACGCGACTCCATGGCGCAACTTCCTGTAGCCCGTCACGACTTCCCGGCACCTGTCATGCCGCAGATCTCATGGTGGCCTTCAAGAGGCCAGCTTCGAAGGCAGTCATGACAGGTGCACAGAAGCGAGAAGTCTACCTGTTACTGGCAGCCTCCCTGAAAAGAGAGGTACATCAGTGAGCTTCGAGGTGATCCTTCCATTCCTCCGCCCCATCGAGCCCCTGTTGCTCGACGAAAGCATCAGCGAAATCATGGGCAATCCCGACGCTTCGTGGTGGTATGAACGCGATGGAATCGTGTGCCGCGAATCGTCCGTCTCCTTCGACGCCGGCAGGCTGCGCACCGGCCTCGAAGTGATCGCCAATCAGCTCGGCAAAAAGCTCGACGAGGACAACCCGCTGCTCCATGCGCAGCTCCCGGACGGAAGCCGCCTTGCGGCGGTGATTCCGCCGGTCGTCCGCCCCGCGCCGGCGCTCACCATTCGCAAGTTCCCCAGCCGCCATTACACCGTGGATGACCTGATCGCTCGCGGCACGCTCAACCGGCCGCTAGCGGACCTTCTTGCCGCGCAGATTCGCAGCGGCAAAACGCTCCTCATCAGTGGCGGCACCTCGACGGGAAAGACCACTGTGCTCCGCGCCCTGGCAACCGCAATTCCCGACGATCAGCGCATCGTGGTCATCGAAGACACGTCGGAGCTCCATTTGCAGAAGCCGAACCTGCTCTCTGTCGAGTGCCAGACCGACACCTTCAAGGCCAGCATTACGTTCGATGATCTGCTCAAGTCCGCGCTCCGCTGGCGGCCCGACCGGATCATCCTGGGCGAGGTTCGCGGAATCGAGGCGCGCACACTGCTCGATTCGCTCAACACCGGCCACACCGGATCGCTCGCCACCATCCACGCCAATTCCGCGGCGAAGGCGCTCCGCCGCTTTGCCAACCTCGTTCTTCGCAGCCACTCGCAGGCGACCTTCGAGGACGTTGAAGCGGAGATCGCCGAGGCCGTCGATTACGTGCTCCATGTGGAGCGCGAACCGGGCCGCCGTGTGGTTCGCGAAGTCCTTCGCCTGGAGGACTACGACCGCCGCACCCAGCAGTTCAAGTTCGAGGCCGTTTATAGTGCAGATCCCGCTCTCAATTCCCAACGCAACCCCAACGGAAAGGACACACCCCATGCCATTGCTTGAAATCATCCAGACCCGCCAGATCACCGCCAGCATCCGGCTCGATGAGCCGACCGCTGCGCTGATCGACCAGTACGCGGCATTTTTGCACGCTTCCGCAGATGAAGTCGTCGACAAAGCTCTGTGCTACGTCTTCGCGAAAGACCGCGACTTCCAGGACTTCCTGCGGACCCCTGCAGCCGCCCATCCCCCGGAGAGCCTTCGCATCCGCCGCGCACCGCAGAACGGCGGCTCAGCGGAGCCCGCCAACGGCACTTCGAAACCCAGCACTCCCATGGAAGCCGGCAATGGTTCGCGCCCGCGCAGCTAGCCGTATGGGTGCCAGCATCCCGTTCGGTGCTGCGCACCGGGTGTATTTCGACACTCCACCCCTGAAAGGGTGCTGCCGAGCTACTTTTGTAGCTCGTTGGCTACCACTTAGAACAAATGGCTTACGCAAACGCGGTAGCTAACGAGCTACCGTACTGCTGCGGATATTTGAGGTGAAACGATGCCCACTTCAGGCGATTTTCAGCAGACTGCGCGGAAACTGCGGGGCCGGGTTCGGCGCATCGCAACGCTCAGCACGAAGCTGACGCCGCAAGAGATGGAGTTGATGGTAACGGCCTCCGAGAATGATGGGCGCGCGTTGGGCGAATGGGCGCGTGAAGTATTGCTGCGCGAGATCAAAGAAAACAACCGGGAGTTCGATTTGGTCTGCGAAGTCGTCGGGTTGCAGCTGCTTCTGATGAACGTGCTCGCGCCGATGGCACGCGGCGAGCGGATTACTGCAGAACGGTTCCAGGGCATCGTCAAGTCGGTACAGACCGCGAAGGTGAAGGCGGCGGGCGAGATGCTTTCGCGCCGGCACCAGCCAAAGGAGGCATGAGCCATGCCCGCCACTCAAGCGTGGGGCCGCAAAGAGTCGTGGATCTGGCCGCCGCGCGGCTTCTACTACACCTACGGCGCCATCTTCCTGGCTATCGTGCTGTGCGGAATCTTCGTCTACCTGCGCTTTGCATTCGGGATGTCGCCGCTTCAGCGTTACTATCTCCCCTATTCGATCCGCACCTGGACGGCAGGCTGGAGACAGTCCACCGGCCAGTACCAGTTGCTCTACGTTGCGGGTCCCGGCCGCCAGCCCCGCGTGGCGCTCGACTCCGACGTGCAGTCCGGCGAAACGCGGCAACCCGGCCAGCGCCCGTTGCCCGTGCAGCTCTCCGGTGCGGTGAGGAGCGCGGGATACACAACTCTCTTCCGCGAGGCTCCGCGCGCATATCAAAACCAGGGCCTGAGCCTTTTTCTGCGGCACTGGATTTATGACGATGCCGAACTCTTCGGTTATTTCCGCGTACCCGCGCTCTTCGGCCTGCTGGCCTTGCTCATCCAGCTTCCATTCTCGCTGCGCAAAGACATCGCCCGCCGCAAGCAGCTCCGTTATGGAAGGAGACTCAAGGGGCCGATTCTGGTCGATCCGAAGGAGTTCACCAAACAACTTGCTGGTGACGGAATCGGCCTTCAGGTGGATAACCAAAAGGCTCTCCTTCGCATTCCGCATGCCGCCGAAAACACCCATTTTCTGATCGTCGGTGATACAGGATCCGGTAAGTCGACGATCATCCGAAGCTTCCTCTGCCAGGTGGCCGAACGCACGCACAGCGCCATCGTCTATGACCCGGCCTGCGAGTTTGTGCGGCAGTTCTATTCACCGGACCGCGGCGATATCGTGCTCAATCCCCTGGACGAGAGGTGCCCCTACTGGAGCCCATCCGCCGAATTACAACGGAAGGCGGAGGCCAAAGCACTGGCCGTTTCGCTCTTCCAACCCGGCGGCAATACGCTGAAGTTCTTCGTCGAAAGCCCGCAGAAGATTTTTGCCCATCTGCTCTCGTATTTACCGACGCCGACCGAGCTGGTTCATTGGATGTCGCACCCGGAGGAAATCGACCGCCGCGTCAAAGACACCGAGCTCGCCGCCCTCATTGACCCGAGAGCACCGCAGCAGCGAACAGGCGTGCTTGGCTCCCTGAATATGGTTGCCGACAGCTTTCGGCTGCTGCCGACTGAAGCCGAGGGCAATGGCATCTGGACCGCCACCGAGTGGGCCGAGAAGCGCCAGGGATGGATCTTCATCACCTCGCGGCCCGCGCTCCGGGAGGCTTTGCGTCCCCTCATCAGTCTGTGGCTCGACATCCTTGTTTTGCATCTGCTGACCGAGCCGCATCCGGCACAGCACCCGGCCTGGTTTGTCATTGATGAGCTGGCAAGTTTGCAGCGCCTGCCGCAATTGCACACCGCCATCACCGAGAACCGGAAATCGAACAATCCCGTGATCCTCGGTTTCCAGGGTCGCAGCCAACTGGAGGCCCGGTACGGGGAGGACGCCGAAGCAATGCTCTCGCAACCGGCCACCAAGATTTTCCTTAAAACCAGCGAGCCTCGTGCCGCTCGATGGGTCAGCGAGGCCATCGGTGAAATCGAGATCGAAAAGCTCCGTGAGACGCACTACGACGGCCAGCGCGCCGGCCGCAACTTCGCGCTCGACCGGCAAACGGAACCGCTCGTTTTGCCCTCTGAAATCTCCGGCCTCGATCAGCTCCACGCCTTCCTCAAATATGGCAACCACGTGACCCGATTCTCGTTCCCGTACATCGACGAACGGGGACTGGCCGAGATTCAGGACTGCTTCGGCGCCCTTTGCGACCGACCTTGCAACTTCGACAGCGCGCTCCTGGTGAATCAGGGCGAGCTTCGATTCCTCCACGAAGGCACGACCCGCATCCGTCATGTGGACCCGCTGACGATCGCGAATGAACAACGGCACCCGCAGGATCGCTTCCAGATCCTGGATTTGTTTTGTCAAAGCTGGTTGTGAGACGTGCAGTTTCAAAGCGGCGCGCGAAAAACTAAGCTCCTCCGCCACCGTGACTGCCGCCCGTATCAGCCGAAGATCGATCTGGCTCATGGCTCCTCTACTCGACTGCTCCCCCCGCGGACGTTTCGGACTGGTGTGATCCGTTATAACCCCAGGGAATAACGGTGCTTCAGTATTTGATTGGACCTTGCCTCACTTGGTTACCCATGCTGAAGAAGCCGCATTCACATGATGCCGGCGATAAAGGACCGACTACCAGTTCTGACTCATGTGAACAGCCGGTTAATGAGAGGAGAGCACATGTCGCAGGAAGTTCGGAAGCTCCAGCTCATAAGCCCCTCACCGACACCGCCAGAGGGAAGCGCAATGCCAGCGACAGACACCGGCGATCAGTTCGGAACTCGCAAAGGGCCGACTCCCGTTGATCCGCTGTTGACAGCAGAGGAAGTTGCGCTGCGGCTGAGGGTCAGTAAGGACTGGGTTTGGGACCATTCTTCCCGGAAGACCCCGCGGCTGCCCGTCATCCGAATGGGCGATGGAGCGCTGCGATACAAAGCGAGCCGGATTGAAGAATTCATCAGCGAAAGAGAACGAATCTCCGCCGTGAAACACGGTCGTCGATAAAATGGGAATGACCCACGGTTCCCCCCACAGAAGCTGAGGATCCATGGGCAAGTCGCACCAGGCCGGATGGGTGGTGCTGCGCGGAAAGAGATGGTACGGGTATTTCCGGCGGCGCGTGCTCGATCCTCAAACAGAACAAGAGCGAGTCGATACGGTATGTGTCCGGCTCGATCTCAAAACGCAGATGACGAAGTTCGAAGCGCGTGATGCGCTTCGAGCGGAAATTAACAAACAGGCAGGCCAGCAACTGGGAGACAGGGTTCGAAAGGACAGTTCCGTCACGTTCGGATGGTTCGTTCGAAATCGCTATTTCCCGTTGCGAGAGGGCGATTGGCGGCCGGAAACGGCGAAGATCAAGAAGATCCAGATCGAACAGGATTTGTTAAGCAAGTTCGAGGATGTTCCTCTCGACATGGTGGACAGATTCATGCTGCAAACGCACCTGAACAATCTCGCAACCCGGTTGTCGCAGGATCGCGTCAAGCATGCGCGTTCCTATCTGAAATCGATCTTTGACGAGGCCATCAGGCAGGACTTCCTTTTGACCGACCCGACCCGAAAGCTGAAAGTACCAAATCATCTTCGGCCCAAGGACAAACAGGTCCTCACGTGGGGGCAGTTGCGGGAGGCCCTGCAGAAGTGCAGCCAGCGCGACCGCGCTCTTCTCATGCTGGACATGACTTCAGCGCTGCGACCGAGCGAATTGTTTGCTCTGCGCTGGCGCTCCTTCGACAATCGGAACACGTTGTCGATCACCGAAACCGTCTACAAGGGGCAGCTCAGGCCTTTTGGCAAGACCCGGAAAAGTCTCGGGGACATTTACTTGCCATCTGGATTGGCCGCCGAACTCCTGCGGTGGAAGCAGACTTGTCCAAACCGCTCGCCCGATACGTTCATGTTTCCGAACTCTGAGGGTGGCGCGATGGACACTGGCAACTACCGGAACCGGGGTCTCAAGCCCCTCGCGGAGAAACTGAAGGTTCCCAAACTGAATTTCCAGATTCTGCGCCGAACGATGGCTACGCGGGCGCAGCGGATGGGATCGGTGAAGGATATTCAGGCTCATCTGCGCCACTCGAAGGCTGACACGACCGCCAACGAGTACATGCAGGAACTTCCCGGAAGCGTGAAGCAGATGGTGGGTTCGGTCTACTCGATGCTCACGAAAAAGGGGAAGCCGCGCAAAGGTTCTGGCGATTTGCTACCAAATGCTACCAATCGCGGGGAAGAGCAGATCGTAAGTTGTTGAGAATATGGTAGGCACGAGGAGACTCGAACTCCTGACCTCTACCGTGTCAAGGTAGCGCTCTAACCAACTGAGCTACGCGCCTACGCGAGGCGGAATGGCCTTCGGTTCATGATAGCAGGTGGCATGGGCGGTGGCGCGGAGGCGGTGGGTGAGGGCGCAACGGGGAAAGCCGATCATCGAGGGAAGGCGATCCTCGAGCGCGGCGAGTTGTGCCGTTCCGTGTTTCTGCGTGGGAATTCCGGAGCCTCTGCGATACTATGATTCCTTCGTAAAGTGCGCCGCTGCCGTGCGGCAACGGTTGTCGGTGCGGCGAACGATTCGATGAACGAACTTCGGGCGACTCCTAATCTGCTGACGTTTTTTCGTCTCTGCATCGTGCCATTCCTGGTGCTCGCAGTTCTTGATGGGCGCTATCAGCTGGCATTCGGGCTGTTTGTCGTGGCCGGTGTGACGGACGCGATGGACGGGTTGCTGGCGCGGTGGCTGCATCAGCGAACGCTGCTGGGGCAGTATCTGGATCCGGTAGTGGACAAGCTGCTGCTGAGCACGCTGTTTCTGGTGCTGCATCATGAAGCGCTGATCTCGCGACGGGTCACGGTGCTGGTGTTTGCGCGCGACCTGGGAATCATGGTGGTTGCGGCGATTCTGTTCGCCACAACGTCGATTCGCAGCTTCAGGCCGAGCGCGATCGGCAAGGCGAACACGGTGGCGCAGATTCTTGCACTGGCCGCTGTGATGCTGGCGCAGTTCTTCGCCCCACCCTGGGTTCTTCACCTGCGCGCCTGGGCTCTGACCACCACCGTTGTTCTGACATTGTTGTCCGGCTTCCAATACGCGTGGCGGGTAATCCGGCAGATCGGGTCGCCTGGGGTGGCGAAGGCGACGTGAAGCGCTGCCCGCGCGCGCGATGAAGGCCGCGGCGCCAGGGAGAGCTAAGAGGTGGGAGCGGCCACCGGCAGCGAGCAGCCGAGGCGCCTGGCCTGCGAGGAGACTTCGGAGGCATCGGCGCGAGAGCGGCCGGAGAACGAGCGCTGCAGACGCGTCAGTTCGGGGAAGGCGTAGTGGGTGCAGAGATTCATCTCCCACACATCGCCGGTTCGCTGGCTGACTGCGTAGCGGCGCAGCGTTTGGTCGGGGCCGGGCGAGGTGCTCTCGCGAATGACGATGAAGCTGAAGAAGCCCGGAGCAAACGGAGAGCCGAGGTCCATGCTGTTCATCTCGATGTGGGTGTCGCTGAGATCGATCTCGTCGTAATGGGCGACGAGTGCGGCGATCTGGTGCGCCTGGCGAGGCGTGAGCTGATGTTTTGCGGACTGCGCTGCGAGGCCGGCGGATGTTCCGGCCGCGGTGAGCGCCAGGCACAGGGCAAGCGGAAAAAACGTGCGACGCATACTTCCAGTGTGATGGTTCCTGGCCACGGGATGCAATACAACTCCCGGTGAATCCACAAGGCGAGCGCCGCTACAATGAGCGAGTGAGTCGCGAGGCGGTTTTCGATGAGGAGGCGCAGCGGTTTCTGCGTGGGCTGAAGCGCAACAACAAACGCGAGTGGTTCGAGGCGAGGCGCGGAATCTACGAGGACAAGCTGAAAGCGCCGATGCTGGCGCTCATCGAGCGGCTCACGGAAGGCATGGCGGAGTACGCGCCTGCACACATGCGTCCGGCAGGGAAGTGCCTGTTTCGGATTTATCGCGACACGCGATTCTCCCCCGACAAGTCGCCCTACAAGACCCACTTGGGAGCGTGGTGGTCGCGCAGCGGTTTGGAGAAGACCTCGGGCGGCGGCTACTACATGCACGTGGGCGCGACAGAATTTGTGATCGCTGCCGGAGCTTATATGCCGGAGAAGAACCAGCTGCTGGCGATCCGCAGGCGGCTGTTGGAGCATCATGCGGAGTGGAAGAAGCTGATTGAGGATAAGAAACTGCTGCGCACTTTCAAGGTGCACGATCCGATGGCGCTGGCGCGAGCGCCAAAGGGGTTTCCCGCGGAGCATCCGGCGATCGAGTGGATCAAGTGGCGGCAGTGGGGCGTGACCGCTCACCTGCCGGCGGAGACGGCGCTGAAACCGGGACTCGCGGAGGAGATCGAGAAGCGATTCCGGCTGGCGGCGCCGCTGGTGGATTTCTTGAACGCGCCACTGGTGCCAGCGGAGCGGTCACGTCCGGTGTGGACCGGAGGAAGGCTGCGCGGCTGAATTGCACCTGCGAGAGCGAAGGACTAGACTCCACGCCAGCAGGGACGCAGGCAAGCGAGGGCTCCCAAATGCGCGCCACTCGCGGTTTTCAGCGTTAAGAGGCGAGGAAACCGGCGAAAAATCGGGTTTTCCAGAGAAAAACCAGTAAAAACCGCAAAAAACCTGTGGAAACGCGGGTTTTACCATTGACAAACGTTGCTGAAAGCCGCAAGGTAAACGGCGGTAGGTTCTTTCGGAGCCGCATCAATACTGGCTTTCGCGCAGGTTGGGAGCGAAGTAACTCCGGCGGCCTGGAAGAAGAAAAAACAAGGAGGAAGACTCGATGGCAGCAACAATGACGAAGACCGCACTGGTTCGCCAGATGGCGGAAAAACTGGAAATCACGAACAAGCAGGCAGCGGCGTTTCTGGATTTGCTGGCGGAAACGGCGATCAAGGAAACGAAGAAGAGTGGCGTGTTTGTCATTCCCGGACTGGGCCGCCTGGTGAAGGCGGAGCGGAAGGCGCGCATGGGCCGCAATCCGCAGACGGGTGAGCAGATCAAGATCAAGGCGAAGACGGTTGTGAAGTTCCGTGTCGCGAAGTCGGCGAAGGACTCGATCGCGCCGCCCAAGAAGTAGTTTCGGGTTTAGTTTCATTCGATGGGCAAAGAGGAAGCGGAGCGATCCGCTTCCTTTTCCTTTTAGGGGGAAGAGGTCCTGCGCTGCGCTCGGGATTTCGCCTGCGGACTCGGACGCCCGCAACGCGGCTCAATGTAATGTTTTTGTAGGAGAGGTTCCGCGCGCAGTTCGCAGGCGCACACTAATGACGGACGCGGCACGAGCGCAGTGCGAAGAGATCTGAGTGGCTTTGCAATCCGCCGGCGACCGGTCCGGTGGAGATGCAATCGTGAACGTCCTGCTGATCTATCCGCGATTCCCCGATACATACTGGAGTTTTCGATACGCGCTGTCGTTTCAGGGCAAGCGCGCGGCGCAGCCACCTCTGGGACTGCTGACGGTGGCGGCTCTGCTTCCGGCCTCGTGGAACAAGCGGCTGATCGATGTGAGCGTCGAGCGCCTGCGGGATCGCGATCTGGCGTGGGCCGATGTGGCCTTCATCAGCGGCATGCACGTGCAGGAGCGCGAGCTGATCTCGATTGTCCGTCGATGCCGCGCTCTCGGCCTGCGCACGGTGGTGGGAGGTCCGATCACCAGCAGCCTGGCGCATGCGGCGCTGGAGTGCGATCACGTGGTGATAGGGGAAGCGGAGGATCTGATCGACGGGTTGGCCGCCGATCTGGAGCGCGGGACAGCGCGGCCACTTTACCAGAGTGCGGAGCGCCCCGGCCTCGAGCGAAGCCCGCTGCCGGACCTGAGCCTGATCCGCATGCAGCGTTACAGCACCATGACGGTGCAATGCTCGCGAGGGTGTCCCTTCAGCTGCGAGTTCTGCGACATCATCGAAATTTACGGGCGCCGTCCGCGCACGAAGGAGCCAGCGCAGGTGTTGGCGGAGTTGGACCAGTTGTACGACGCCGGCTGGCACGGTCCCGTGTTCATCGTGGATGACAATTTCATCGGCAACAAAGTGCGGGCGCGCCTGCTGCTGGCTGCGATGAGCGCCTGGCAGAAGGCGCACGACTATACCTTCCGCTTCATCACGGAGGCCTCGATCAACCTGGCGGACGATCCGGTTCTGCTGGAGTCGATGAGGGAGGCGGGGTTCGCTTCGGTCTTTCTGGGGATCGAAACGCCGGACGAGTCGAGCCTGGCGGCAACCAACAAACTCCAGAACACGCGCCGCGATCTGCTGGACAGCGTTGCGACCATCCAGCGGTACGGGATTGAGGTGATGGGCGGATTCATTCTTGGGTTCGACACCGACCGCGAAGACATTTTCGATCGCCTCGTCGAGTTCATTCAGAAGAGCGCGATTCCGATTGCAATGGTCGGACTGTTGCAGGCGATGCCAGGCACGCAATTGTTCCGGCGTCTCTCGCGAGAGGGGCGGATTGTGGACAGCGGCGGGGGAAATAACATGGATTGCCATCTCAACTTTCGACCGCGCATGAATGCGGAACGGCTGATCGAAGGCTATCGGTCGGTGCTGAGCCGCATCTATGCGAGCGAGCCGTATTATCGGAGAGTGCGGAGTTATCTGAGCCGCTGCCGGCCCCAGTATCGGGCGCACTTCAGCTTCGCAAATCTGCGCGCATTCATCCTGTCGCTGGTACGGCAGGGAATTCTCGGAAGATCGCGCGCCAGCTATTGGAAATTTGTCGCGACAGCAGCGACGCGTCATCCCAGGTCGTTCGGAACCGCCATGACCATGGCGGTGATGGGTTATCACTTCCAGGTCATGACGAAGCGGGTCCTCGCCGGGGCGCTGGATTCTGTGCCGATCTGATTCCAGGGCGCGTTGCAGTGCCACCGGCGGCATGCGTTGCGCGCGAAGTATTTCCTCGTGATCTGGGGGACGACATGATACAGTAAAGACAGCATCGTCGAATCCGAAATGGTGTTCTTGCCTGTTCTGGCTGTACCGCTGACTCGCAAACAATTCCACACAGAGTTCAGCGATACACTCCAACGAAAAAGGAAATAGTTACAGATATGGAACAGGGAACAGTGAAATGGTTTAACGACGCCAAAGGGTTTGGCTTTCTGAGCCGCGCCAACGGCGAGGATGTGTTTGTGCACTTCTCGGCAATCCAGAGCAACGGATTCCGCTCGCTGCAGGAAGGCCAGGCGGTCCAGTTCAACGTAGTGAAGGGACCAAAGGGCTGGCAGGCTGAAAACGTCCAGGTTGTGTAAGTGAAGACGAGCGACACCTGAGAGGGGCCAGTTTGGCCCCTCTTTGCACTTATCGCTGGTTCTAACCTCGGCTAAGGCTGCTGGAGCTTTCCAATGCCCGCAATGGCGCAGGATAAGTATCAATTAAGGACTCTCCACGAAGAGATCGACCTGTTCGATCGCAAACTGGCGCATATTGTGCGCTACGAGGACTTCCGTTGTGACGCCGATCGCGACGCGGAAGTGAAGCGGCTGACCTCCAAGCGCGAGTTGCTGGCGCGAGCGGCGCGACAGATGGCGCACGATGGGATCGAATACAAGAACTCCGAGCTGCCGCGGTCGTTTCGAACCGAGCTGGAGGCGACCGGCACGGACGGTGCGGTTGCAACGACGCCGGATGAAGCCCCGGCGACTCCGCGCAAGAAGGCCGCCCGGGCGCGCGTGCCTTCGCCTTACGCCGGCACTTCGCTGGATTTTCAGAAGGGCCTTCTGGAATACAAGAAGAAGAAGAACAAAGCTTAGCTTCGGACTGGTTCTGAGGTCCAGGACGATGTGTTGAGCGCGGTCCGGTGGGGACTGCGCGGGCGATGTGGGTCCTGTACGATGGCGCTGTGGCGCTGCTCTCCATTGAAAATCTGAACATTTGTTTTGGGTCGACGCAGGCAGTGCGTGGGCTCTCGCTCTCGATTGCGCCAGGTGAATCGCTGGGGCTGGTGGGCGAATCCGGTTCGGGGAAGTCGGTTACGGCGCTGGCGGTTCTGCGATTGCTGGATGCGGCGGCGACGGTCTCGGGGCGGATCGAGTTCGACAGAAGGGATCTCGTGGCGCTTCCGGCCGAAGAGATGCGACGGCTGCGCGGGCGCGAGATCGCGATGATATTCCAGGAACCGATGACGGCGCTGAATCCGGTGCTGCCGGTGGGCGAGCAGATTGCGGAAGCGGTGCGGGTGCATCAGCGGGAGCTGTCGCGTCGGCAGGTGCGGGAGAAGGTGATCGAGGCGATGCAGGCGGTGTCGCTGCCGGATCCAGCGGGACGGTACGGCGATTATCCGCATCAGTTCTCGGGCGGGCAGCGGCAGCGGATTCTGATTGCGATGGCGATTGCGAACCGGCCGCGTCTGCTGATTGCCGACGAGCCGACGACGGCGCTGGATGTGACGGTGCAGGCGCAGATTCTGGAACTGCTCGCCGATTTGCGGGAGCGGTTCGGGTTGGCGATGCTGTTTATCTCGCATGACCTTGCCGTTGTTTCTCAGGTTGCGGACCGGGTTGCGGTAATGCGGCACGGGTTGCTGCTGGAGGAGGCGCCGCGGGCAGCGATATTTCGCGAGCCGCTGCATCCATATACGCGCAGCCTGCTGGGCGCGGTGCCGACGATGCGGACGGACCTGCAGGAGCCGCTGTCGATCGTGGGTGCGTCCGGCGGCGAACCCGCTGACGTTCCGTTGCGCGAGGCGGCGCCGGGACACTGGGCGCGGGTCTGAAAGGCAGCAGAACCAGCGAAAAGCAGCAAGAGTCGAGCAAAACGCCAGCGAAACGTCCAGGGCGGACGTTAAAAACAAGCGACAAAGGTGCGCTCCATCTAATAAGGTAGTAAACGGTCTACCCCACCGCGCCAGCCCCGGGCGTGCCGGGTGCTCCGGTCCGTGAGATCCATCGCGCAGAGCGCGGTGGAAAAGCGGGCCGATATTCTTGCCATGCGCGCTCTGCTCATTTCCGACATTCATGCCAACCTCGAGGCTCTCGAAGCGGTGCTGGCCGCAGCTCCAGAGCACGACGTGGTGTGGAACTTGGGCGATGTGGTTGGGTACGGCGCAAATCCCAACGAAGTAATCGAGGAGACGCGGCGGCTGGGCAACGTGTTTGTGCGCGGCAACCATGATCGTGTGTGCAGCGGACTGGGCGGCATCGAAGAGTTCAATCCTGTGGCGCAGAGGGCGGCGCGATGGACCGAGTGCGTGCTGACGGGGGAGCATCGCGATTGGCTGCGGCACATGGCGGTGGGCCCGATCGCGCCGGACGGGCCGTTTGTGCGCTGCGTGCACGGATCGCCCGTAGACGAGGACGAATACGTGCTGACGGTGCGCGATGCGTGGCCTGCGCTGGAGGCGACTGACGCGCGGATTACGTTTTTCGGGCACACGCATGTGCAGGGCGGTTTCGCGACGAACGGGGACGAGTGGTTCCGGCTGAGTCCGCAGTATGCAGGACATCGACTGCACGGTGGATATCACGGAGAGCACGGTGCGCATACGGAAGCAGACGAGTTCGAGGTACAGCTTCGAGAAGGCGCGCGCTACCTGCTGAATCCGGGATCGGTGGGCCAGCCGCGGGACGGAGACTGGCGCGCTGCGTTCGCGGTGTATGACGACGCTCGCATGACGGTGACGTGGTATCGCGTGCCCTATGACGTGAAAGAGGCGCAGGAGCGGATCGTGCAGGCCGGTTTGCCGGACCGGCTGGCAGCGCGGCTAAGGGACGGGCGGTAGAGCAGAGCAAAGGGTCCAGCGTGCAGGGAGCGGCGAAGAGCCGCTCTTTTGCTTTGGGCGCAAGTACCCGTAGTCGTAGTTCTGGTCAGCGATGCGGCGATGGCGGAGAATAGGGCTATGCAGGATGCGAGGGTGATGACCGACGTTCCGGGGGCGCTGGAGGAGATCCAGGCGGGGCGGATGATTGTCGTCGTGGACGACGAGGATCGCGAGAATGAGGGCGATCTGATGCTGGCCGCGGAATATGTAACTCCCGAGGCGATTAATTTTATGGCGCGGGAGGGGCGCGGGCTGATTTGCCTGGCGCTGACCGAGGAGCGCGCGGATTATCTGCAGCTGGGGCCGATGACGGCGCAGAATTCGTCGCGGTTTGGGACGGCGTTTACCGAGACGATTGAGGCCCGGGAGGGCGTGACCACGGGGATTTCTGCCTATGATCGCGCGCGGACGATTCAGGTGGCCATCGATCCCAGGTCGTCGGCGCAGGATCTGACGCGGCCGGGGCATGTGTTTCCGCTGCGGGCGCGGAAGGGCGGAGTGCTGGTGCGGGCCGGGCAGACGGAGGCGTCGGTGGATCTGGCGCGGCTCGCCGGGCTGATACCGGCGGCCGTGATCTGCGAGGTGATGAACGACGACGGCAGGATGGCGCGGGTGCCGGACCTGCTGGAATTTTGTAACAGGCACGGTATCAAAATGCTGACGGTGGCGGAGCTGATCCGGCACCGGCTGCAGCATGAGCGCTACATTGTGCGGGTGGCGGAGAGCCCGATGCCGACGGAGTGGGGCGATTTTCTGATGATCGCGTACGAGAGCGAGGTGCATGGCGGGGAGAGCCATGTGGCGCTGGTGCGGGGCGATGTTAGCCAGAGTGACGGGGGCCAGGCCGAGCCCGTGCTGGTTCGCGTGCATTCGCATTGTCTGGCAGGCGATGTGTTTGGGACGACGCTGTGCGAGTGCCAGCGGATCCTGCGGCAGTCGCTGAAGATGATTGCCGAGGCAGGACGCGGGGCGCTGATCTATCTGCACAACGCGAGCCGCGGATTTGAGATTGACCGGACCGAGAGGCCGCATCGGATTGTGTTCCACCGCGAGGCGCGGGCGCGGGAGCGGCATGAGGATCGGCATCACCGGACTCTGCGGGAAGTGGGGCTGGGTGGACAGATTCTGGCGGACCTGGGAATTCATCGCATCCGGCTGCTGAGCAACACGCCGACGCATGTCCCGGCCCTGCAGGGGTTCAGCGTGGAGATTGTGGAACAGGTGCCGATTCCTTTCACAGAGCCGGTCACGCGGAGTTAAAGCACACTTAACAACACATCGATGCCGTCGTCTTCGGGCCCGGATTCGCCGGGCTGCGGGTAGTCCTGCAGCAGTTTGCGGTCGGCGAGGTCGCGGCGGAGTTGCGGGATGCCGAGAAACTGGAGGGCGTGGAGGCCGAGGTGCTCGGCGGCGCCGACGTTCTCCTGTTTGTCGTCGATGAAGAGAGCTTCGCTGAGAGGGACGCCGAGTTTTTCGCAGGTGAGGGAGTAGATGGCGGGGTCGGGCTTGGCGATGCCGAGTTCGCAGGACCAGATGAGTTGGTCGAAGTGGGCGAGCCAGGCGAATTCCTGGCGCATGGTGCGGAGGACGTCGGGGCCCATGTTGGAGAGGATGGCGGTGAGAAGGCCTGCGTCCTGGAGGGCGGCCGCCCAGGCGAGCATGGGTTCGTTGAGATGGCCGGTCCACGTGAGGACATCGTTTTCGATAAGGGCTTCGATTTGCGCTGGGGTGAAGGAGAGGCCGGCGTCGCCGGCGAATTTGGCCCAGTAGCCGGGGCCGTCGAGGACGCCAAGGTCGTAGTCACGGCGGTCACGCCAGTAGAGGCGTTCGAAGGCATCGTTGTTGAGGCCGGTGAGGGCGAGGAGGCGGCGGTGCGCGGCGGGGTCCGGGGAGCAGAGGACTTCGCCGTAGTCGAAGATGACGGCGCGGATGGGCATCTGGACCAGCGTACAGGGTGCAGGGTCCAGGGTGCGGGGCGGGCGCTGTGAAAAGATGAGCAGGTGCGATTTTCGGTGAGGACGGCGTGGGATTTAGCGGAGACGCGGCTGGCGCGGGCGCTGCGAGTGCGGCGTGCTGCGGGATTGCCGATGCTGGATCTGACGGCGTCGAATCCTACGCAGTGCGGGTTTACGTACGATGGGGCGGGGATTCTGGCGGCGCTGGGTGATCGCGCGGCGCTGGTCTATGATCCGGAGCCGCGCGGGATGCTGCGGGCGCGGGAGGCGGTGTGCGCCTACTACGCGGCTCGGGGTGCGGCCGTCGATCCGCAGCAGATTTTTCTGACTACAGGAACGAGCGAGGCTTACAGCTGGCTGTTTCGGCTATTGTGCGATGCGGGCGATGAGGTGCTGATCGCGCAGCCGAGTTATCCGCTGTTCGACTTTCTGGCGCAGATCGAGGATGTGCGGCTGGTGGCGTATCCGCTGGTGTACGACCACGGGTGGCAGATCGATTTTGCCGGCTTGCGCGAGCGGATCACGGCGCGGACAAAGGCGATTGCGGTGGTACATCCGAACAATCCCACGGGGCATTACACCAAGGCGGCGGAGCGGCGGGAGCTGGAGCGGATTTGCGCGGAGCACGGGCTGGCGCTGGTGGTGGATGAGGTTTTTCTGGACTCCTTCGCGGAGGGCGAGTCGCCGCTGTGCGGCCATAACGACAGCGCAGAGGGAAAGAGTTTCGCTGTCGGGGAGCAACCTTGCCTGACGTTTGTGCTGAGCGGCATCAGCAAGATTGCGGCGCTGCCGCAGATGAAGGTGGCGTGGATTCTGGCGATGGGTCCGGAGGGGGAACGGCGGGCGGCGTTGGATCGGCTGGAGGTGGTGGCGGACACGTTTTTGTCAATGAACGCCCCGGTGCAGTGTGCGTTGCCCGTTTGGCTCGCGGGGTGCGGAACGGTCCAGAAGCTGATTCGGGCGAGGACGCGCGGAAATCTCCAGAATTTAGATCAGATACTGTTACGAAATCTGCCGGTTACACGACTAGAGGTGGAAGCGGGATGGTACGCGGTGCTGCGGGTCCCGGCTCTCGAACGCGATGAGGATCTGGCGGTACGGCTGCTGGAGGAGCGCGGGGTGTACGTGCACCCTGGATCCTTTTTCGGATTTGGCGGCGCGGGATGGCTGGTGGTGAGTTTGCTGACCTCGGAGGAGGAATTTCGGCGGGGCATGGAGGAGGTTTGCGCGGAGTTTGGGGCGCGATGATGGATCCGTGCCGCCACGGGGCTGTCGGCCAGCTTTTTGAGCAGACACCCGGAAAACGCCCGGAATGGCGGATTTTCACGTTGCGGGCGTAACCTTTTAAGAATCGCCAGGCAGGTTCCAGGAATCTGCCTGTTTGTAATTGTTCACGCACACAGTGGATGACTCCAGGGCCCGGGCGCGCGAAGCCGGATCTCCAGACGGCTCTGCGGGGAGCCACATATGCCAGGCAAAACGGTCATCGTAACCGGCGCCTCACAAGGCATCGGAGCGGCCATTGTCCAGGCCTTTCTGGACCGCGGCTATAACGTAGTGGCCACGTCGCGCAATGTAACGAAGGCGGGGTTTGCGCCGTCGCCGCAGCTTGCACTGGTGGATGGTGACATCGGGCAGCAAACGACGGCGGAGCAGGTGGCGCGGGCGGCGATCGAAACGTTCGGGTCGATCGACCATGTTGTGAACAACGCGGGAATCTATTCTTCTAAGCCATTCACGGAATATACCGCCGAAGAACTTCGCGCCTTCGTCTCCACCAACCTTGATGGGTTCGTTTTCATTACGCAGATGGCTGTGAAACAGATGTTGAGGCAGGGGACCGGGGGCAGTGTGACGAGCATTTCCGCATCGCTCGCCGATAACCCGATCCGCGGGGTTCCGGCGTCGATTCCGATGATGACGAAGGGCGGAATTGACGCGATCACGCTGAGCCTCGCGAACGAATACGCGAAAGAGAAGATTCGCTTCAACGCGGTCGCGCCTGGGGTGGTGGCCACGCCGTTGCATGGGGGCAATCTGACGGCGCGGTCGCCGATGGGGACGGTTTCCGATCCGAAGGACATCGCCGACGCTGTTGTTTATCTGACCGAAGCCGGTCATGTGACCGGGGAGGTGCTGCACGTGGACGATGGTGCGCACGCAGGCAAATGGTAGGCGGTCAAGGGGCGGAGCGGGGCGGGGCGGAGCGCCGGCTGCAGGAACTTGGTATTGAGTTACCTGCTGCGCCGACGCCGTTTGGCACTTACCTCGAAACGTTGCAAACGGGCAACTTACTTTTCTTTAGCGGGATGCTTCCGGTTGTGGATCACAAGCCGAAGTACATTGGGCGGCTGGGCAAGGAACTGGATGCGGAGGCGGGACGAGATGCGGTGCGGACCGCGGCGTTGAGCGTGCTGGCGGCGGCGAAGAAGCATCTGGGCTCGCTCGATCGCGTGCGGCGCGTGGTTCGACTGGGCGTGTTCATGGCGACGTCGGGAGATTTCTTCGATCAGCCCCGGGTGGCGGATGCTGTTTCGGATCTGTTTCGCGATGTGTTTGGCGTGGAGGCGACGGGCGTGCGGCTGGTGATCGGCGTGGCCAGTCTTCCGCTGGGGATGCCGGTGGAACTCGAAGTGATCTTCGAAGTTACAGAGTAAGTCGAGCAGGAGTAAGTTGACCTCAACACTCACCAAAAACACAGGAGGATTTATGGCAGCAGCAGCTATCGCAGCAGCAACGATGAAAGTCGCGCAGATTGCAAAGCCGGGAGCGGGTTTCGAGGTAGTTGAGCGCGAAATCCCCAGGCCGGGTGCGGGACACGTACGGATCAAAGTGCAGGCCTGCGGTGTTTGTCACAGCGACGTGCTCACGGTAGAAGGCGCGTGGCCGGGAATTCAGTATCCTCGCATTCCAGGACATGAAGTGGCGGGAGTTATCGACGAAGTGGGGGCCGGTGTTGCTGTGTGGAAGAAGGGGCAGCGCGTGGGCGTTGGCTGGCACGGCGGCCAGGATAACACTTGCCCCGAATGCCGGCGGGGAGACTTCCGTAATTGCCGGAATCTGAAAATTGCAGGCATTAGCTATGACGGTGGATACCAGCAATACATGGTGGCTCCGGTCGAGGCGCTGGTCTCGATCCCGGATAGTCTGGGCGACGTGGATGCAGCGCCGCTGCTCTGCGCTGGAATTACCACCTATAACGCCCTGCGGCACAGCGGGGCCTTCCCTGGCGACCTCGTGGCAGTGCAGGGAATCGGTGGTCTGGGTCACCTGGGAGTGCAATTCGCGAATAAGTTTGGTTATAAGGTCGCGGCGATCGGGCGCGGCCCGGAAAATGCGGCGTTGGCAAAGAAGCTGGGAGCGAGCGTGTACATCGACAGCAAAGCGACGAAGGCAGCCGAAGAATTGCAGAAGCTGGGCGGCGCAAAGGTCATTATGGCCACGGCCCCTAACTCAAAAGCGATGTCGGAGCTGATCGACGGGCTGGGGCCGAACGGCAAGCTCATTGTTGTAGGTGCGACCTTCGATCCCATTGAGGTCACACCGATCCAGCTCATCGGGGGAAGTAAGTCAATTCAGGGCTGGGCCGCGGGAACTCCAGCCGATTCCGAGGACACACTGCGCTTTGCCGAACTGAGCGGCGTGCGTCCCATGATTGAAACCTATCCGCTCGAAAGAGCGGCCGAGGCGTACGCGCGGATGCTGAGCGGCAAAGCAGAGTTCCGCGTTGTCCTTACGATGTGACACCGGAAACATAGCGGGCACGGGTCCGCAGGCTCGCATACAGGGGAGCTAAACGATGCGTCTTCTCCGATTGCCCCGTTGGACCAGGTGCCTGCCGGTTTTCTGCATGGTCGTGGCTGTGTCCGCGATGGCCCAAACCGGCGGGAAGGAGTCCTCCATGATGCAGCATGTGTTCTATCGCACAGTGAAAGTGGATGGGCTCACGATTTTCTATAGAGAGGCGGGGTCGAAGGAGGCTCCGACGATTCTTTTGCTGCATGGACTGCCGTCGTCGTCGCGGATGTTTCAGCCGCTGCTGACGCGGCTATCAGATAACTACCATCTGGTCGCGCCGGATTATCCTGGGTTCGGACACAGCGACTGGCCCGATCCGAAACAGTTCGATTACACCTTTGACCACATCGCTGCGGTGATGGACGACTTCACCGAGGCGACGGGGTTGTCGCACTACACGCTGTATATGCAGGACTACGGCGGCCCGGTTGGATTTCGCATGGCGCTCATACACCCTGACCGAGTGCAGGCGCTGATTGTGCAGGACGCGGTGTCGCACAACGAGGGCTTGGGCGCGAACTGGGTGACGCGACGGGCGTTCTGGGCGGATCGCGCGAAGTATGACGAGGCGTTGCGCAAGAATCTGCTATCGATGGCGGCAACCAAGACGCGACATGTTGGCGACGATCCGCACGTTGAGCTTTATGATCCGGATCTTTGGACCGACGAGTACGCATTTCTGAATGCGCCGGGGCAGGCGCAGATCCAGAGCGATTTGTTTTACGACTACCGCACGAATGTCGAGGCTTATCCCAAGTGGCAGGCGTGGATGCAGAAGACGCAGCCGCGGTTATTGGTGCTGTGGGGCAAGCATGATTTGTCGTTTGATCCGGGAGAGCCGGACCGCTATCGCAAGGACGTGCCGCAGGCCGAGGTGCACGTGCTGGAGGCGGGACACTTCGCACTGGACACCAGGGCCGACGAGATGGCGGATCTGGTGCGAGGATTCATGCAGCAGCAGAAGTGAGTCGGGGTCTTAGGGAGCGGATGAGCTGGCTTCCCCTGTAGTCTTCTCCTTGCCGCAAATTCGCGGCTGTGCTGGTTGAGGCGAAGACGATGCGGATCCCGATCAAGAGAACCGTCGAACGGATTCCGGGTGGATTCATGCTGGTGCCGCTGATCGCGGGCGCGCTGATCCACACGTTTGTTCCGCACGCTGCGCAGTTTTTTGGATCTTTTACCGGAGCGTTGTTCCAGGGCGCGTTGCCGATTCTCGCAGTGTTCTTTGTCCTGGTGGGCAGCTCGATCGAAGTGCGGTCGCTGCCGCAAGTGCTGAAACGCGGAGGCGCGCTGCTGGGCACGAAGATCGCGCTCGGCATCGTGGTCGGAGTGATCCTCGGACATTTTCTGGGGGCGGACCCGGTGCGCGCAGGGTGGTTCGCGGGTGTGTCGACGCTGGCGGTGGTGGCGGCGATCAACGATACGAACGGCGGGCTGTACATGGCGCTGATGAGTCAATATGGCGGCGCTGAGGGGGCGGCCTCGTATTCGGTGATGACGCTGGAGTCGGGACCGTTCCTGACGATGGTGACGCTGGGCGTGGCGGGACTGGCGAGTTTCCCCTGGCAGACGTTGGTGGGGGCGGTGTTGCCGCTGGCGCTGGGGATGATCGCTGGGAATCTCGATCCGGAGCTGCGGGGGTTCCTGGGGTCGGCGACGCCGGTGATGATTCCGTTTTTCGCGTTCGCGCTGGGCGCGACGCTGAACCTGAAAGAGGTGTGGGCGGCGGAACTGGTGGGCATCGGGCTGGGGGTTGGAGTGCTGCTGGTTTCCGCGTTGGCGTTGGGCACGATGGACGTGCTGATCGGGGGGACGGGCACGGCGGGCATTGCGGCGGCGACGACTGCAGGCAATGCGGCAGCGGTGCCGGCGTTGATTGCGGCGGCCGATCATAAATATGCAGCGGCGGCGGCTCCGGCAACGGTGCTGGTGGCTGCGAGCGTGCTGGTGACGACGATGCTGGCTCCGGTGCTGACGGCTTGGTGGGATCTGCGGATTCGCAAAGGCCGGGCGAGGGCGCAGAGTCTGCTGGTGATCGCCGACGATTTGGCGGGTGCTGCGGATTGCGCGGCAGCGTGCGCAGGGAGAGGATTGGAAGCGGTGGTGATGCTCCATGATGCTGAACTGCCGCGCGCGCAGGTAGTGGTGATGGACGCGGACACGCGATGCCGCAGCGCAGAGGAAGCGGCGGCGGAGATGAAGCGGCTGACGCTCAGGCATGGTGGTCCGGAGAGACTGATTTTTAAGAAGGTGGACTCGACGTTACGCGGACACGTGGCGGCGGAGCTGGCGGCGATGCTGGACGCGCGGCGCCAGACGATGCGTGAGCGGCCGGTGGCCGTGTTTGCTCCGGCGTTTCCTGCGCATGGTCGGACGGTGGTGGGTGGAGAACTGCTGGTGCATGGGGTTACGCTGGCGCAGACCGATGTTTGGGCGCGTGAGAAGGGCGTTGCAACGGCGAGCATAGAGGCCATGCTGGCGCGTGCGGGGTTGCGTTCTGCGCTGGTGGGGCTGGAGACGGTGCGGACGGAGTCGGTGAAGACGGGGGAGCTGGAACGCGCGATGGCGTCGGCGGCACGGAGCGCCGATGTGGTGATTTGCGATGCGGAGACGGATGAGGATTTGGCGCGGATTGCGGCAGCATCGATGATGCCGGGGCGGGGCACGGTGTGGGTTGGGTCCGCAGGGCTGGCGCAGCATTTGCCGGGTGCGGCGGGATGGAGGGCGGAGGTTGCAGCCGCGGCGCCGGATCTGGCGCTGGGTCCAACATTATTTGTGGTGGGCAGCGTGTCGCGTGTATCACGGGAGCAGGCGGAGAGGCTGGCAGCATTGCCGGAGGTGCGGACGGTGCGCGTCCCCACGGCGACGTTGCTGGCGGGAGTGCAAAGCTGGGTGAAGCAGGAGCAGGCGGTCGAGAGGGCGCTGGCAAATGGATTCGATGTACTGGTGATGCCGGAGGACGACGTGATTCTGAACTGCGAAGAGGGGATGTCGATTGCCGGAGCGCTGGGGCGGTTTGTCTCGCTGGGCGCGGAGCGAGCGGGAGCGCTGGTGGCGACGGGCGGCGAGACGGCGCGCGCAGTGCTGGATGGGTGGGGCATTGCGCGGCTGCGGTTGCGAGGCGAGGTGGAAACGGGCGTGGCATTCTCGATTGCGGACAACTGGCGGCGGGCGCTGCCGGTGGTGACGAAGGCGGGCGGATTTGGGGGCCCGGATGTCCTGCTCGATTGCCGGAGATTCCTGCAGGAGCTGGAGCGCGGGGCGCCGGTGATGGGGGCATCCGCATGACGAAGCCGCTGATTGCAATCACGATGGGCGACGCCGCGGGTGTGGGTCCGGAGATCATCATGAAGAGCCTCGGGCACGCCGAAGTGCAAGCGATGTGCCGGCCGCTGGTGATCGGCGATGCGGCTCGGCTGGAGGCTGCGGGCGCGATTGTGGGAAGCTCGCTTCAGGTGCGTGGCGTTGATGCCGAAGAGATCGAGAACGCGATTTTCGATCCGGGCACTGTGAACTGCGTCGACCTTGGATTGATTCCCGCGGATTTGCCGTGGGGGAAGTTGTCGGCGGTGGCGGGAGAGGCGGCATATCAATATGTAAAGGTCGCGGCGCGGCTGGCGATGAAGCGAAGGGTGGCAGCGATCTGCACGGCTCCGCTGAATAAGGAAGCGCTGCAGGCGGCGGGGCACAAGTTTCCTGGGCACACGGAATTGCTGGCCCACCTAACAGGGACGCCGGAAGTGTCGATGATGCTGACCACGCCGAAGCTGCGGGTGCTGCATGTGACGACGCACATCGGGCTGGTGGACGCGATCGAGAAGATCGAGCCGGGGCTGGTGGAGCGGACGATTGTGCGCGGGCAGGAGGCGCTGGCGAGGATCGGGATTGCGCGGCCGCGGATTGCGGTGTGCGGAATCAATCCGCATGCCGGGGAGAATGGGCTGTTTGGGCGCGGAGAAGAGGAGGCCAAGATTGTTCCGGCGATCGAGGCGTGCCGGCGGAGGGGATGGAATGTGGATGGGCCGCTGCCGGCGGATACGGTTTTCTTTCGCGCACAGCGCGGGGATTTCGATCTGGTGATCGCGATGTATCACGACCAGGGCCACGGGCCGGTGAAGGTGCTGGGGCTGGAGTCAGGGGTGAATATCACGGTGGGGCTGCCGGTGATTCGCACGTCTGTGGATCACGGGACGGCGTTCGATATTGCCGGCAAGGGCGTGGCGGATGAGAGGAGCATGATCGAGGCGATTCGCGAGGCGGTGGAGTTGGCTCCGCGGGAGGGCGGGGGCTAAGTGCGGGTGAACTTCCGGAGTGTGCGCATCAACGTTTTGCTGGCCAAGGTCATCGCGCCACTCCTTTGTGCGGGTCTTTCGGTGTTCTTGTTCAGCTATCACTTCCCGAGTTGGAGCTCTCTATTCATGTTGCCGGGGCTCCTCTTCGCTTTGTTTTTAGTGACCTGGCCGAAATTGAGGTCCGCAGCGGCAATCTTCGCTACAGACGGCTGTTTCGATGGAGGCCACTGTCGAAGGGTGAAATTGTCGATGTTCGAGTTGATTTACCTCACTTTGTTGGCTCCTTGCGTCTGCATCGATTTGTCTTTCCATGGGGCCGGCTCTACTTCGTTCTCGACCAGAGCTTGAGCCCATTCCGCACCGAGACTCCCTTGCTCCTTTACTTTCAGGGGCGCGGGGCTTCCAAGGATGCGGAAAAGAAATAAATCGCTACAGAATGTTGACGGCGCGGGCGGCGAGCAGCGCGATGGTGGCGAGCGAGATGAGGGACTGCACCATCATGAGGACTTTGGCCCAGCGCGATAACACTGGCACATCCGTGGGAGAGAACGCCGTCGAGGTGTTGAAGGCGAGGAAGAGGTAGTCGACGAAGCCGGGGTTCCAGGTCTCTTCGCCCATGGTGCGTTTGGTTTCGGGGGTGAGGGTCATTTGCGGGAAGAGGAAGGCGCCGTCGGTGTGGACGCCGCGGCGCTCGCGGGCTGAGGGACCGCCGCCATCGAGACGCCAGTACCAGGAAGCGAACACGAGGATGTTGGCGATCCAGAGAGCGGCCGCGGACTGGAGCAGGGCGACGGGCGTCTCCCTGTGTTTCGGCAGCGCGGCGATGAGAAGGCCGAGAGACCAGATCATGTCGAGGGTGACGATGGCGCTGGTGACGATACCGAGCAGACGGTTGAGGGTGTTCATGCCGCGGCGGTGGGTGAGGACGGTAGGAACGGCGAGGATGGCGAGGATGCCGAGGAGAAGCCAGTCCGGTCCCCAGGAGAGGGCTTCGGGGAGTGCAAAGCGCAGGCCGCCGATGGCGAGAAGGGCGACCATGGCGGGCCAGCGGGGCTCGGTGCGGATGGGGGGCTTCGGCGAGGTGGTGGACATGGATCAAAGGTTACGGAGGTAGTTGATGATTTCGGGGGTGGTCCAGTCCTGGGCGCCGATGAATTTGCGGCGGATGACGCCGTGGGTGTCGATGATGTAGGTCTCCGGCGGGCGCGTAGTGTCGAAGGCGTGGTTCGATTGCTGGGAGAGGTCGAGGATGGTGGTGATGCCGGCGATGTGGTTGTCGGCGACGTACTGCTGATAGGCGTTAGCGTCGGTGTCGAAGCTGACCGCGAGGACAACGACTCCGGGCATGCGGCGCTGCAGGTCGATGAGGGAAGGGAACTCTTCGAGGCAGGGCGGGCACCAGCTGGCCCAGAAATTGAGGACGACGACTTTGCCCTGGCGCTGATAGGCGCGGAGGCTGACGATCTGCGGGCCGTCGTGGATGACGATGGCGGGGGCGTGCTCGCCGACCTGGGCGGGGTGGGTGGTGCGGTCGCAGCCTGTGAGACAGAGCACAGAGCTCAGAGCACAGAGCACAGCAAGCGAATACGTGAGGCGGCGGAGCACGTTTCTATAATAAGGTTCAGCCACCGTGGATGCCCCGCCGCTGATTCTTTCCGTCATTATTCCCGCGCGCAATGAGGAGGATTGTTTGGGGGATTGTGTGCGCTCGCTGGTGGCGCAGGAGGGGGATGGGTGGCGGCTCTCTGAGGATTGGGAGATTTTGGTGGTCAACGACGCGTCGACGGATCGAACGCGGGAGATTGCGGCTGGGTTCTCGTCTGAACGCTCGGGCGTGGCGGTGATCGATGCTCCGAAGCTCGAAAAGGGGTGGACGGGGAAGGCGAATGCGTGCTGGGCGGGCGTGCAAAGGGCTCGTGGAAAGTGGCTGCTGTTCACGGATGCGGACACCGTGCATGAACCGGCGAGTCCGGCAATGGGTGTGACCGGTACACCAAATACATTGCGGCTGGCGATCATTGAGGCGGAGCGGCATGAGGTGGGGATGCTGTCGTACTCGCCGCGGCAGATTGTGCGGGGGCTGGCGCAGCGGGCGCTGATGCCGCTGGTGTTCAGCGATTTGGCGGCGACATATGCGCCGGCCAAGGTGAACGATCCGGCGACGCGGGTGGCTGCGGCGAATGGACAGTTTCTGCTGGTGCGGCGCGATGCGTACGACATGATCGGCGGGCATGCGGCGGTAAAGGGTTCGGTGCTGGAGGACGTGGAGCTGGCAAGCCTGGTGAAACGGCTTAGGCTGGGGTTGAGATTCCGGAATGCGCCGGAGGCCGTTGCGGCGCGGATGTATCGCAGCTTTGGCGCGATGGTGGAGGGCTGGACGAAAAACCTGGCACTGCTGTTCGTGAATGCGCCGATGCTGGCCGGGATCCGGCTGCTGCAGCTGGGGGTGCTGGTGGGCGTCCCGGCGCTGATCTGGTTTTTGTGGTGGCTGCGGGAGGTGGGTCGCGGCGCAGGAACCGGTGTGCTGGGCACGCCGATGGCGACTGCGGCGCTGGTGCTGGTGTGGGTGCGGGCGCTGTGGGGGCTGTATGGGCGCGTGGCGAAGTCGGGATTCCCGTTCAGGGATTGCGTGCTGGCGCCGGTGGGCATTCCGCTGTACGCGTGGCTGCTGTGGCGGAGCTGGTTTCGCGTGACGGTGCTGAAGCAGGTAGTCTGGAAGGGCAGGGAACAGGGAATAGAGAACGGGCAATAGGGAACAGAAGACGGGAGCCAGGAGCCAGGAAACGCGGATGATCTTGTTGACCAGAAAGGCGGAGTTTTCGGCGTCGCATTACTACTGGAACGAGGCCTGGAGCGCGGAGGAGAACGCGCGTGTCTTTGGGAAATGCGCCAATCGTAACGGCCACGGTCACAATTACACGCTGGAGGTGACGATTGCGGGCGACGTCGATCGGGTGACCGGGTTTGTCGTCGATCTAAAGCAGCTGAAAGACGTGATGGAGCAGGAAGTGGTGTCGGCGTACGACCATCGGCATCTGAATCTGGAAGTGCCGGAGTTTAAGACGGCGATCCCGACTACGGAGAACATTGCGGTAGCGATCTGGCGGAGGCTGGACGGTAAGATTCCTGGGAAGGCGCGGCTGCATCGGGTGCGGGTGTACGAGATGCCCGACTTATTCGCGGATTTCTACGGGGACTTTTGAAAATGCGCGCGCATTTGGGGCGGAGGTATCGGTTGAGCGCTTCGCATCGGCTTTTTTCTGAGTCACTGAGCGATGCGGAGAATCAGAATGTTTATGGGAAGTGCGCGAATCCGCATGGACACGGGCATAACTACACTGTGGAAGTGATTGTGGGCGGAGAAATTGACAATGCCACGGGGATGGTGATGGATCTTGCGCAACTGGATGGTTGCGTGAGCAGGGAAGTGCTGGAGCCGTTCGATCACGCGAACCTGAATACGCTGGAGTGTTTTCGCGAGGTTGTGCCCACGACGGAGAACCTGGTGATCGAGATCAGAAAGCGGCTGGAGAGCACGCTGCCGCGGAAGATGACGCTGGGGGTGCGGGTGGAAGAGACATCGAACAACTTTTTCGAGTATTACGAAGAACCGATTCCTTAAAACAGGGAATAGGGATTAGGGAACAGAGGGCGGTCAGGATGGCAAGAGCGACGTTGCATGAGGATCGGGAGAAGTTGGACGTGGAGATTATCGGCGCGACAGGGCTTGAAAATGTAACAACGCAGGATATCTATCGCGAAATTATTCGGCGGTACGATGCCGATCCCACCAGAGACGGTCTGGAGAAGACGCCGGAGCGCGTTGAGAAGGCGCTGGAGTTTCTGACGAAGGGGTACCGGGAGGATCCGAAGGATGTTCTGCACGGGGCGCTGTTCGATGTGGCGTACGACGAGATGGTGATCGTGAAGGACATCGAAATGTACTCGCTGTGCGAGCATCACATGCTGCCCTTTTTCGGAAAGGTGCACGTCGCATACATTCCGGACGGCAAGGTGATCGGGCTGAGCAAAGCGCCGCGGCTGGTGGAGGTGTTTGCACGGCGGCTGCAGGTGCAGGAGCGGCTGACGCGGCAGATTGCGGAGGCAATTCAGGAGGCGATTCATCCGCAGGGCGTGGGCGTGGTGATCGAGGCGCGGCACCTGTGCATGATGATGCGCGGGGTGGAGAAGCAGAACTCGTCGACGGTGACGTCGGCGATGCTGGGCGTTTTTCAGAAGCACAACACGCGGGCGGAATTTCTGTCGCTGATTCGGGAGCGGACATCGTCGCAGCTGTGAGGATTTGCCGGTTTTAGGCTAGACTCGTTGGACATGATTCGACACTTGTTTCTTGCTGCTGTGTTATTAACTTCGGCATCGGTGGTTCTTTCAGGACAGAACTCCGAATCGGCTCCCCCCAAAGATTCACTTGCCTGCCCTGCTGACGTGGGTCCGCCGTCCCAGGGGCCGCACAAATGGGTAGTCGTGTCATCAGGGGTTATGTCTCGGAACCGGATAGGCGGAAAAGATCCGAAGTATCCCGGGGACGCAAAGAAGGCTCATGTCGAAGGGCGCGTCGTGCTGAAGGCGACCATCTCGGAAACAGGAAGCGTGGAGGATCTTTGCGTCATTCAGGGGCCAACGCTTCTGCAACATGCCGCATTCGACGCAGTGAGGAAGTGGACGTATAAGCCATTTGTGCTCAATGGCCAGCCGCGGGAAGTAAAGACGCAGATGAATATTGACTTCACCCCGCAGTAGGCGGGTGAGTTTCTTGTTCGTTTCCGAAGAGACGGGAAGCGATTATCGTTACAGAGTGAACGGGCTGCTGATTCTCGACAAGCCGGGTGGGATGACGTCGCATGACGTGGTGGCGAGGGTGCGGCGCGCGACAGGCGAGCAGTCGGTGGGACATTTGGGCACGCTGGATCCGATGGCGACCGGGGTGCTGCCGCTGCTGTTGGGGAAGTACACGCGGCTGGCGCAGTTTTTCTCGACAAGCGAGAAGGCGTATGCGGGGACGATCCGGTTTGGATTCGCCACGGATACGTATGACGCCGAGGGGCAGCGCGTCGGAGAGGCTCGCGAAGTGGCGCTGAAGCTGGAGTCGGTGCGCGCGGAGGCGGCGAAGTTCCGGGGTGAGATTGAGCAGACGCCGCCGCCGTATTCCGCGAAGAAGATTGAAGGGAAGCCGGCGTACAAGTTGGCGCGCGCGGGTAAGACGCCGGAGCTGAGACCGGTGAAGATTACAGTGGACGCGTTTGCGATCGAAAGCGTCGAGGGCGAGACGGCGCGGTTCGCGATGCGGATTTCGGCGGGCGGGTATGTGCGGGCGATTGCGCATGCGATGGGGCAGGCGATGGGATGCGGCGCGCATCTGGCGAGTCTGCGGAGAACGGCGGCGGGGCCGTTCACGCTGGATGAGGCGCTGACGGTGGATGCGATGGAGACGTTGGCAGCGGAAGGGAAGCTGGAGGAGCGGATGCCGCATCCGCGCACGATATTGCCGGAGATGCCCGCGGTGACGGCGGACGAGCAGACGGTGGGGCGGATTCGGAACGGGATGCAGGTGAATCTGCCGGAGTATTCGGAGGCGGCGCTGGTGAAGATTTTTGAGGGACAGCGGGATCTGGTGGCGGTGGGGAAGCGAGTGGCTGGAACACTGTTTCAGCCGTTTGTGGTCTTAGTGTGAAACCACCCCACTCTGGTTGCGCCAGGGGCGCGCGCAACCAGAATGGGGCGCCGGGTCATTACCGGACGAAGCCGTTGTGCTTGTCGCGGTAGATGGCGCTGGAGACGTGGTCCTGACGGCACGTGAGGATGGCGCGATCGCGTCCAGTGAGGCGGCCATCGTCGTTGCGGCGCATCTGGTACTCCTCGCGGTTGATAGAGGCTTCGCGACCTTCGAGATTGCGGGTTTCGCGGGCGGTGAGTTCGCCGCTGCGCACACCCTGCGCGATGCGGTCCTGCTGATAATCCTTACGCTCGTTGATGTTCTGTGCCATTCCAGCGGTGCTGGCAAGGGCGAGAAGGGCAGTGGCAACGAATGTCAGTTTCATGGCGCGGGCTCCTTGGCGCGAATGGCTTGTTGCGGTAGTGCCTTTGTCATTCGCCTACGAAAATGAAAACACCTGGCCATGATTTAGTTGCCGGAAAATGGCCACAACTAATTCTCGAATTCATTGTCGAACGATGTGCATTTTGCTGATTACTTATGAAGGAGAGGCAGCAATAGCGGAAGGAAGTTGTCTGCTACTAACTGCGCCCCTTTGGCAGTGGGGTGGATGCCGTCGTCCTGGATGGCGCCGGGAACCGCATAGACATTGGCGTAGAGCATGGGCAGGAGCGGCACGTGGTACTTTGCCGCGATGAGGCGGTAGGTCTCGTCGAACGGTTTGATGTAGTCCGCGCCGTAGTTCGGCGGCAGGGTGATGCCGGCGAGGATGACTTTGCTGCCGGACTGAAGAAAGGTAGAAACTATGCTCTCGAGGTTGCGGCGCGTGTCGGCGATGGGTATGCCGCGGAGGCCGTCGTTGCCGCCGAATTCGACGATGGCGATGGCTGGGTGCAGGCGAAGAACGTCTTTCAGGCGGTCGACTCCGTCTTTACTGGTGTTGCCGCTGATGCCGGAGTTGATGACTTTGTAGTGGTATCCGCGGCTATCGAGGTCGTTCTGGAGATCGTCGGGGTAAGCCCTGCCGGGGGCCACGCCGTACCCGGCAGTGATGCTGTCGCCGAAGCAAACGATGACGGGAACGGGGCGAGGCGGGGCAGCGTATGCAGTGAGAGGAAGAAGAAGAGCGGCGATGAGGGCGAGGCGGGAGATCATGGAAGGGGAAATACGAGGTCCATCGTCGTTCGCTGCCGCGAACCGCTCGGGTGACAATTCAGATTAGACGACAACGATAGTCTATTGGGTAGGGCAGAGGAGAGCGGATGATCGAGGTAAAGGGGCTGAAGAAGTCCATTAGAAATGGGACGCGGACGGTGGATATTCTGCGCGGAATCGATCTCGTGATTCCGAAAGGGCAGTTTGCCGCGATCATGGGCGCGAGCGGGAGCGGGAAAAGTACGCTGCTGGGATTGCTGGCAGGGCTCGATTCTCCGACGGAAGGCGAAGTGATCCTGGACGGGATCGCGATCAGCCGGCTCGAAGAGGACAAGCTGGCAGAGGTGCGCGGACAGCGGATTGGATTTGTGTTTCAGTCGTACCAGCTGATTCCGACGCTGACGGCTCTGGAGAATGTGATGCTGCCGTACGAGCTGAATGCGCGCGGCGATGCGCGGAAGAAGGCGGAATCGCTGCTGGTAGCGGTGGGGTTGCAGGATCGGCTGCATCATTATCCGGTTCAGTTGTCGGGCGGGGAGCAGCAGCGCGTGGCGCTGGCGCGGGCGTTTGTACTGGAACCGCCGATTGTGCTGGCCGATGAGCCGACGGGGAATCTGGATTCGGCGAACGGGCAGCATGTGCTGGAACTGCTGGGCGAGCGGCAGCGGGAGTCGTTGACGACGCTGGTGTTGGTGACGCATGATCCGCAGATTGCGGATCGCGCGGATCGGCGGATTCAGTTGCGGGATGGGTTGGTGGTGGCGGACGATCTGCAGAACCAGGGGACGGGCCGTCCAGGTTCTGTGGGTGCAGATGTGGTGGAGACGCGATGAGCGCCGATCAGGAAATGCCGGGAGCGGCGGAGTTGGTGAGGAGAAAGCAGCCGCTGCCGTGGGGAGTGGCGGCGAGGATTGCGTGGCGAGAGCTGCGCGCGGGCAAAGCGAAGTTTCTATTTGTGCTGCTGTCGGTGGCAATTGGAGTGGCGGCGCTGACGGGGGTGCGAGGATTCAGCGAGTCGTTTGCGCGGACGCTGCTGGAGCAGGCGCGCAGCATTATGGCGGGAGATTTATCGGCGCGGATGTTCCGGCAGGCGACGCCTTCGGAGGAGAAGCAACTGGATGCGCTGACGGGCCCGCAGGCAGGCCTGGGCGTGCGGCGGACAGTTGTGACGGAGACGGTCTCGATGGCCATGGTGCAAGGCGATCCGGTGCCGCTGCTGGTGACGCTGAAGGCAGTGGATCCCAGCGAGTATCCGTTTTACGGGACGGTGGTGTTGTCGACGGGGCAGGATCTTCGCACACTGCTGACCGATTCGACGGTAGTGGTGGATGACAATCTGCTGGTGCGGTTGCGCGCGAAGGTGGGCGACGAGCTGAAGATTGGTGGCCGGTGGTTCCGGATTGCGGCGGTGATTGTGAAGGAGCCGGACTGGATGACGGCGGGCGTGGGGCTGGGGCCGCGCGTGATGATGACGCGCCAGGCGATGGAGGAGACGGAACTCCTGCAGCCTGGGAGCCGAGCGACGGAGCGGTATCTGTTTGCGCTGGGAGACAAGCTGAAGGTGGCGGATGTGCGCGCGCAGATTGAGAAGATTCTGCCGGACGCGCAGGTGACGGATTTTCGCGAGACCAGCCCCGCGCTGACGCAGGGCGTGGACCGCGCAACAGGATTGTTGAGCCTGATTTGCCTGGTGGCGATGGTGCTGGGCGCGATTGGCGTGGCGATGGCGATGCGGGCGCACCTGCAGCAGCGGATCGAGATTCTGGCGATCATGAAGTCGATCGGGGCGAAGTCGTCGGACATTTTGCGGATCTATTTGATACAGACACTGTTCCTTGGTGTGTTCGGAGCGTTGATTGGCGTGGTGCTGGGGCTGGGTGTGGAGTACGCTTTTCCGACTGTGCTTGGCAGACTGCTGCCGCTGCGGCCAGAGATTCGGCTGCCGCTCAGTCCGGTGCTGGCGGCACTTGGAACAGGGATACTGACGACGCTGCTGTTTTGTTTGCCGCCGCTGCTCGATGTCAGGAATGTGCGGCCGAGTTTGGTGCTGCGGCGGATGGTGGAGTCGGGCGACGGGAGCGGTTGGATCGGATGGCTGAAGGAGCACAAGCTGCAGCTGGCGTCGGTGGTGGTGATTTTGGCCGGGCTGGGCGAGATTGCGGCGGCGCTGGCCGATTCGATGCTGGTGGGGAAGTGGTTTGCGATCTGCCTGGCAGGGCTGCTGGTGTTCATCCTGGGGCTTTCGGCGGTGACGCTGCGGACGCTGCGGGCCTTTTTGTCACGGACACGGTTACATTTGCATTCGGCGCTGCGGCATGGGCTGGCGAATCTGTATCGTCCAGGGAACCAGTCGGCGGCGGTGCTGGCGGCGCTGGGCACCGGCGTGATGCTGATCCTGAGCGTTTTTCTGATGCAGCGGTCGATTGTGAATGCGCTGCATGAGGACGTGAAGACGGACACGCCGAATCTGTTTCTGATCGACATGAGCACCGAGGAACTGCCGGGGATTCGCGCGGAGCTGAAGAAGCAGCCAGGGGTGATTGGAGATCTGGAGGCGGTTCCGATTATCTCGGCGCGGGTGGAGTCGATTGACGGGACGCCGGTGGATCAGCTGAAACTGAAGAACTATCCGAATCGGCTGCTGCGAAACGCGACGTTATCGTGGGCAGATGTGGCGCCGGAGGGGACGAAGGTCGCGGAAGGAAAATGGTGGACGGGGGTCGGGACCAGCGAATTCGCGGTTGTGGATCATGTGGCGAAGCGGCTGAATCTGAAGATTGGGTCGCAGGTGACATTTGTCGTGGGGGACACACCGATCCCGGTGAAGGTGTCGGCGATCTACAAGATCGTGGGCGAACACGCGTTTGCGCGGAGCGAGTTCATCCTGCCGAAGGCGCTGCTCGCGGATGCGCCGACGGTTTGGTACGGCGACATTCACGCGCGGCCGGCGGCGATTCCCGAGATCGAGCGGGCGCTGTTTGCGACCTACCCGACGGTGACGGTGATCAACATTGCGGATATCTTGCAGACGATCGCCGGCGTGGTGGATCAGATCACGATTGTGATCCGTTTTCTCGCCGGGTTTTCGATTCTGTCGGGGCTGATCATCCTGGCGTCGAGCATTGCGAGCACGCGGTTTCGCAGGATCCGCGAGGTCGTGGTGCTGAAGACGCTGGGCGCGACGCGGAACCGCATCGCGACGGTGTTCAGCGTGGAGTTTGTAGTGTTGGGGCTGCTGGCGGGCGCGGTGGGCACGCTGTTCGCGAATGTGCTGTCGAGGATTTTGCTGCACCGCATGGATGTGGTGTTCCAGCGCGATGTGCGCGGATCGCTGACGGCGGTGTTGGGGACGGCGGCGCTGGCGGTGGTGACGGGATGGATCGCGAGCTTCCACATCCTGGGACAGAAGCCGCTGGAAATCCTAAGAGAAGAGTGAGAAGACCGGAGACAGAGAGCAGGAGACCTGAGACACACGCATCTGAGGTCCGGGGCCGGAGAGCGTGATCGTTGACCTGGACCAGTTATTGACCCGTCTTCGCAGGGCCGATAGTATGAAAAGGCGGCTTTGCGCCGCGACCTGGCTGCAAGACTGCCCCCTCGTTCAACGGCAGGACAGCTGACTCTGGATCAGCATATCGGGGTTCGAATCCCTGGGGGGCAGCCAACTGAAAACATTCGACTTACCCAATCGCTTCGCGACCGGCGTTCTGGACCAGTCTTGCGGGTCTTTCCGTAAGCGATTGAATATAAACAAGATATTCGATATGCTGACCGCAGGTCAGCTGGTCAGCAAATCGAGATACCCAAGTCATTCTCTACAAAGGACTTGTGAGGAGTGCTTTGTAACAGGTTCAGTTCCCCGATGGCCCAGGCTACACGGAAAGGACCGTGACCTTGAGCTGGTGACTTTCGCAAAGAAGCGGTGCTTATTCGACCCGGCCGATGTAGACGCCGAAAGGCCCGAGCTGGACTGACCGTAGAGATGCTGGGTCAGTGCCGCCGGGGGTTTTCAGCAACGTCTTCACACCGGTGCCGCGAACGCCCTGCGCGGAAAGGTCGAAGCTGACGGTCTGCGGCTGATCGGTAAAGTTGCAGGCGACGACGACAACTTCTCCGTTGTCCGCTTCGCGGAGCCAGGAGAGGACATTCTCGTCGATTGTGTTGAGCATCGTCTCCGCTCCGGCGTGCAGAGCGGGGTCCTGCTTCCTGAGCGCGATGAGTTGCTCGTACCAGCGCAGCATCGAGTCAGGCTCGTGCTCTTCGGCGGCGACGTTGTTCTGCTCGTAACTCGGCGGGATGGGCAGCCAGGTCTTCACGCCCGATGGTGAGAAGCCCGCGTCAGGGCCGTCGCTCCACTGCATGGGTGTGCGCTCGCCGTCGCGGCCCTTCTCCTTCGGCCAGCCGGTGATGCCGATGGGATCCTTCACGTCGTCTTTGCGCGTCGGCGGCGTGGTGACCATGCCAATTTCGTCGCCGTAGTACATCATCGCGGTGTCGCGCGAGGCGGACAGTACCGCAGCGATGACGCGGCCTGCATCCTCGTGGTGCGCATCGTGGTCGTAGCGATCCCAGCGGAAGTTGTCGTGGTTATCGAAAACGAACAGCGGCTCATCGCCATTGATTTCCGTCTCAGCCTGGTTGATACGTTCGCGAAACGTATTTACGTCGAAGCGATTGATGAAGCCGACTTGCATGTCCATGGGTAAGTCGAGTTCGTCGTTGTGGGGGCCGTACATTTTGCGCAGGTCGTCGATAGACCGAAGATACGTTTCGCCGATGAGGATGACTTTGCGGCCATGGGTCTGATCGGCGACCTGGCGGAGTTCGCGCAAAACATCGTGAACCTCCGGCAGATTGTCGGTCTTGAGTGTGTCCACCTGCTTATCGCCATAGACGTTGATGAGCGGCTTGCCATCGGGGCCGAGAACGTAGTTCTCGTCGGTAAAGGTCGGGTCCTCAAAGAGTGAAGTGATGGCATCGAGGCGGAAGCCGGCGACGCCATGCTGGATCCAGAAGCGCTCGACGTCGTACATCGCTTTGCGAACTGCAGGGTTGCTCCAGTTGAGGTCGGGCTGCTGGATGTAGAAGCGGTGGTAGTAGTACTGGCCGGTCTTCGCGTCCCACTGCCAGGCGGAGTGGCCGAAGACGGAGAGCCAGTTGTTCGGCGGCTCCGGCTTGCCGTCGACCATCTTCGGGTCGTGCCACATATACCAGTCGCGCTTGGGATTGTTGCGGGAGCTGTGTGACTCGAGGAACCACGGGTGCTGGTCGGAGGTGTGGTTCAGGACGAGATCCATGATGATGCCGATGTTGCGCTTGCGCGCTTCGGTGACGAGGCGATCGAAGTCGGCCATGGTTCCGTACTGCGGATCGATGGCGGTGTAGTCGGAAATGTCGTAGCCGAAATCGACCTGAGGCGAGGGATAGATGGGCGTGAGCCAGATGGCGTCGATGCCGAGCGCCTGCAGATAGTCGAGGCGCGAGGTGATGCCGTTGAGGTCGCCGATGCCGTCGCCGTTGGAGTCCTGAAAACTGCGTGGATAAATTTCGTAGATGACCGCGTTCTTCCACCAGTCTGGATTTTCCCGGGGGGAGGTTGCGCTCTGAGCAAAAAGGGAAGTGCTGAAGATGAACGCGAGGAGGAGGGAGGAGAGGCGGCGGGCCGCTGCATTCATTGCAATGATTCTCCTGGTTCGGCAGACAAAGTGCTCGCCATCCTGCTGCTGGTTGGATGGCGGCTGCGATCCAGTCAGGAATGCTAACACGTCGCACAGAATCAATGCGGCGGAAGCTGGGCTAAGTTAGCACGAGCCTGCGCATCATCGGGCGCAAGCTGCAATGCATGCTCAAAATCGACGCGCGCTGCATCCGGTTTTCCGTTGCGCGCTTCCAGGACGCCGAGATTATTCCAGCCGTCGGCATCCTGCGGCTCGAGGCGCAGCGCCTGAGTTTGTTCGTCGATTGCCTCCTGCAGGCGGCCAGCCGCGGCCAGCACCTGGGATAGCAGGGCATGCGGCTCGGCGTTGTTGGGCGCGAGATGTTCGGCTTCGCGCAGCTGATTCAGTGCGTCGTCGGGGCGTGCGGCCTGTGCGAAGGCCAGGGCGAGTCGCTCGCGAGTGTCGACGTCGCCGGGATTCTCACTGGCAGCGGCGGAGAGGGGATCGATTGCGTCCTGGGGCCGGCCTAAGGCGATCGCGATCTCACCGAGGTGGTACTGCGCGGTGAAATTCCGCGGATCGAGCGCAAGCGCGGCTTTGAATTCCGATTCGGCGGATGCGTTGTCTCCTTCGCCGGCGAGCGCGAGGCCGAGCCCATTGTGGGCCGCCGGATCATTCGGGCAATGCTCGAGCAGCGCGCGGAAGTCGCGGTCGGCGTCACGGAACTGCGAACGAATGAGTTCCAGGCTCGCCAGGTTGAAGCGTGGATCGCAGGCTTCGGGCTCAACGGCAAGGGCATGGCGGAACGATTGTTCGGCGCCGGGTGCTTCTCCGGATTTGTCCAGCACTGCGCCGAGGCTGTTAAGAGTGCGGGCGTCGTTGGGATGATCGCGCAGAATGGCGCGATAGGTATCGGCAGCCTGCGCATCCTCGCCGAGCCCCGCTTCCGCAGACGCGAGGTTGTAAAGGGCTATCGAATCGCCAGGCTGGACACGCACTCGATGCTCCATCCAAGCCTGTTCGAGCAGGAGACGCGGATCAGGACTTCCCTTAGGGACATTGACGGGCAGAACCTGAACCCAGAGATGCGCCATTTCGTCGACGGAGCGGTTGCCAGCGCGCACACGAATGGGCGGCGAGTTGGGGTTGTGGATGTTCTGCGCCGAGTTGTCATAGACGTAGTGCATGTGCAGGACCGATCCACGCGGGAGAAAAACAGGAGTGCGATAGCGGTACACGGACTGGCGATCGATGTCCCAGCCGGGAATGCGAATGAGCCACTTCTTTTGTCCGTTCGGTAGGATCGCCCAGCCTTCGAGCACGTGGCCCAGGTAGTGAGCGTGGGGGTAGATGCCCAGGACATCTACGTCGACGGGAAGCGTTAGCTCGTCGTGCACGACAAAATTGCGATCGCCCGCCGGGATGTCGAGGTCCCGGTCGTCGTCAAGCTGCAGCAGCATGGGATGGCTCGTGGCCGGCTTGTCATCGAAGTACAAACCAATCTGCGCGTCGATGGTTTCCGGTTTGCCGCTGGGCTTGAGGTGCATATTGAGGATGAGATCGTTGCCGGGATCGAGCCGCCACGGCATCCCGCTGGGTTCCGCCAGCACCGGCGTATCCGGTTTCCAGAAGAGAAAATGACTGTCAGGGTCGAAAGTATTTCCTCCATCTAACTCCAGCTCCATTCCTGGAATTCCATCCTTCCAGTCAGCCGGGTGATCGCCCCGGTACGACGCGGTTCGATCGATGAGCACGTTGGAATGATGGACCGCCTGCGGTGTTCCAGGCCGGATTTCCATGGCGCGAATGAAATTCGTTTGCGCAAGAGGGTAGGGAAGGACGAAGTTGCGAAAGACATCGGCGCCGGACGCGGACAGCGTATACGGGCGTTCGATGGAGAGAATCAAATCGGGTTTGCCCATCTGCCATGTCGCATCGTAATGCGGCTCGGCTGGAGCTTCGGCGGGATTGCCTTCGGCCATTCCGGACTCGACCCACTTGCGGATGAGCGCCAGGTCCTCGTCACTGAGCCGCCGTTCGCCGGCAAAATCGCCGTAGCCATGCGCGGGCAGCCAGGGGGGCATGTAACGCGACTGCGTGACATCGAGGATTTGCTGCCCGCGACGGCGCGCGTCAGCATACGAAAGCAGGCTGAAGGGCCCCGCACCGCCGGGATGATGGCAGGCGGCGCAGTTATGGTAGACAATCGGCACAATCTGCCGGCTCCAGGTCACGGGTGCTTCTGCGGCGCGAATCGGTGGCTTGGGCGCAGAAAAGCTCATCAACGTGCAGGCTGCCAGTGCCAGTGAAGCGGGGAACCGGAATCTCATGGCTCGCTTCGGGGCACGATGGAGCACCCGACGGGCGGTCCGCCAGGCAGTGGAATGGGATGGTTCGCAAGCAGCGCGTGAAGTGCATTCTCCAGGTCATGTCTCTGCGCGGAAGGACGTTCCTGCCCGAGCGATATGTAACGATCGTCGATGCGTCCGCGATACACCTCGCGCAAGGTTGTTCCCGCGGGAACAAAGACCGCAACCTCGGGAGTGACGGTTACCCGCGCCATGGCCGTGAGCCGCTGTTCGGTGTCCCGCACAACGTCACCACGAATACCGAACTGCTCCTGGTGGCGTCGAACTACTTCGGACGTGTCTTCGGGATTGGGATAGACCCACCAGAAGTGCACACCCGCGGGCGTGAATTCGCGTTCGAGCCGCTCGATCTCGGGAACGTAACGGTTGGAGATGGGACAATCCGACGCGGCGAAGAAGAGCACGATCGCGGGCGAACCAGGCGGCGCCAGTCGATCGATGGGGCGGCCGTTGAGGTCTACGCCGAAAGGCTGCGCCGCCAAGGCGGCTGCCGGCAGACAAGAAAGCAGCAAGAGCCATGCGGGCAACGCCATAGCTTGTAACGGTAGCACGCTACCTGCGCGACAGGACAACGCGGGCTGCTAAATCGATTCATCTTCGAACGCATCCTTTGAGACCTAAATTGCATCTGCCTTCCGCTCCACGCGAAGTGGTTTCCTCCTCTTGACAACGGAAGGAATAAACGCCTAGAGTCACTCCCGCAATAGAGAAGTGTTGCCGAGCACGGCGGCTAATTCCCCAGTTGTGTGCGGTTGTTATTCCAACCGCAAGCCGCGATCAGAATGCCAACGCACTTCCACAACAGCTGTAGCAAGTCAGCAATTGAGACGCGGCCGATCCAAAGGTCGAGAGGCCGCATTTGGCTTTTGCGCTGAAAGCAGTTGCGCAAAAGCCTTGGTGTGATTTCTTCAGAGCAAGATCGGGCAGGAGCGCACAGCTCCTGGCAAGTCTTTTGGAGGCAATTATGAAACTTCCCAGGCTCATCGCAGCCTGCGCCGCAGTTGTGGCGCTGTGTTTCTCCACTTCATCCCAGGGACAGGCCGTCTACGGTTCGATTAACGGAACCGTTACCGATAACACCGGCGCAGTCGTTCCTGACGCTACGATCACTATCACCGATGTGTCGAAAGGCACTTCGATTTCAGTCAAATCGAATCCGTCTGGTGAGTATCTTGCCGAGCATCTGATCCCGGATACCTACAACGTAAAAGTGGAGGCCAAGGGATTCGAGACCTTCGTGGCCACCGGTGTTCTGGTGCAGGCGGACACCTCTCCGAAAATCGACGCCTCCCTCAAAGTCGGAGCCTCCACGCAGACGATAAACGTGAACGCGGATACCATACCGGAACTGAAGACCGACCGCGCCGACGTCGCGACTGAATTCACCACCGCCGAGGTCGAAAACCTTCCGATTCCGGATCGCAATTTTGCGAATCTGCAGTTGCTGCTTCCCGGAGCGCAATCGCTGAGTTGGAACCACGCGGCCGATGAGAATCCGCAGGCCAGCAAACAGATTCAGGTGGACGGCCAGGCATTCGGCGGCGTGGCCTATCAGCTGGACGGAACCGACAATCAGGATCCGATCCTCGGCATTATCGTCATCAACCCGCCGCTGGACGCAATCTCGGATACCAAGATCACCACGCAGAATTTCGACGCGGAGTTCGGCAAGGCGGTGGCGTCGTTTATTTCCGCGCAGACGAAATCCGGGTCCAACAGCTTCCACGGCAGCGCATTCGATTATCGCGAGAGCAGCGCGAACCTCGGGACGGATCCGTACACGCAGTTCCCAGGGACGACCTTCCCGCCCGGGCTGAAGAACCAATTTGGCGGTTCGATCGGCGGACCGTTCATCAAAGACCGGCTGTTCGGCTTCTTCGATTATCAGGGCGTGCGGCAGAAGGTGGGAACGGCGGACAATGCGACCGTTCCAACGGCGCACCTCGTATCGACTTGTCTTGGCCCTACCGGCTGCGACTTCAGCGAATATGCGCTGGGCATCAAGGGCAGCACCGCTGCCCCTTTGATTTACCAGCAGACGTCGGGTGGATCGGTGCCGTATCCGGGCAACGTAATTCCGGCCTCGCAGCTCTCCCCGCAGGCTCTGGCTCTGCTGAAACTGCTGCAACCCTATGCTCCGAATACCGGCGGTAAGGTTGCGGCGGGGAGCCTGAATGGTTTGAAAGACAACTATTCGGCCAGCGGCACCGGTCTCTTTAATAATAACCAGTGGGATTTGCGCGTGGATGACACGATTTCGCAAACCATGCACGCGTTCGCGCGCTTCAGCCGGTTCACGGATGTGCTCTCCGGCACGACGATGTTTGGCACGGCGGGCGGACCGGGTTTCGGCATCGGCGGCTACGGCGGCGTTTCCCAGGGCGCCGACGACAGTCTTGCAGCGGGCATGGATATTTCGGTGAGCCCGAAGCTGCTGACCGACTGGCGCATTGGTTACTACCGCTACAACATCGGTGACCACAAGTACGATCAGTCGACCGAGTTTGCAAACCAACTCGGTATTCCAGGTATTAATATTGCAAGCGACTCGCTCACAAGTGGGGCGCCGGGGTTCAATATCGCGGACGCGGACCGGTCGGGGAACCAGGGACCGAACAACCCGACAGGGGGCGGCGCGCAGTATGGATCGGCTTTGAATATCACCCGCTGCAACTGCCCGCTGATCGAGCGTGAGGATCAGTTCCAGATTGTGAATAACTGGACCAAACTCTCCGGGAATCACGCTTATAAGTTCGGCGTCGATCTGCGCTATGCGCGTAATCTGCGCGTTCCCTCCGACAGCGACCGCGCGGGCATTCTTAGCTTCGATCCCGGACCGACTTCGAACGGCGGGAGCGTCGCCGGGCTGGGCATGGCCAGCTTTTTGCTGGGAGATGTGAGCAGCTTCCAACGCTATGTCAGCGTCTCTACCAATGCCAAGGAATTCCAGAAGCGCGACTTCTTCTACGCGCAGGATACCTGGCGGCCCAGACCATCGCTCACGATCAATTATGGCCTCCGCTATGAGCTCTATTTCCCTGAGGCGGTGAACGGCAAGGGAAATGGCGCTCTGATGGAACTCAACGGAGGCGCCGGAGGATACTCGACCGACGGCTACCTGCGGGTTGCGGGCTATGGGAACGTTCCCACCGACATGGGGTGGGGCCCCCCTACCAACGCCTGGAATCCCCGCCTCGGGATCGCGTGGGCTCCCGATTCAAAGACAGTGGTGCGCGCCGGTTACGGGCGCAGCTTCGATCTGGGTGTGTTCGGGTCGATCTTTGGACACGTGGTCACGCAGAACCTGCCGGTTCTGGCGAACCAGTCGCTGAGCGCGCCAACCACCGTGACTTCGGCGTTCACTCTGGCAACCGGACCAGCGGCCAATGTGTTTCCCACGGTTCCTTCGGACGGATTGCTGCCGGCGCCGGCCTTTAATATCAGCCCCAAGGCTCGCCCCAACACCCTGCGCCTGCCCACCCTCGACGCGTGGAATTTGAGCGTCCAGCGCGCGATCACCCCTACGCTTTCCGTAACCCTCGCTTATGTGGGCAATAAGGGCACGCATGACCTGAGCGCCGGCGACGGCAACAATACGAACCCCAACGAGGCGGGCATCTTTCTGCCTTCGGAGTTCAGTGTCAACGGCTCGACGCTGCATTATGACGGCAGCGTGGCTGGCGGCGTGATCGCGGCCAACGGTGGAACTTCCACATCGAACTTCCTTTCCCGCTTCTATGGGGGCGGGGCGGCGGCCTGTTCGAATGCAAGTTACGAAGCGCAGCTGATGGCCCAGAAAGAGCCCTTCATCACTCCCGGTATGTGCGGCTGGACGCAGGGAATCTCGTACTACGGGGACGACCAGGATACCGAGTTCGACGCCCTGGATGCGACCGTGGCCAAGCAATACACGCACGGACTGTCGTTCAACGCGCAGTATGCGTGGCAACGAGCATTTGACTTCAACTCCGGCTATGCCACCTGGGACAAAGCGGTGACCCGGGCCTCGGACGGCTCCCTGCGAACACAACAGTTCGTCGTCTACGGTCTGTACCAGCTGCCGTTTGGCAGAAACCAGATGTGGGGCAGCGGCGTGCCGCGCTGGGAAGATGAGGTCATCGGCGGATGGCAGTTCAGTCCCGTGCTGAACTGGTCGAATGGTCTGCCATTCTCACTGGGCCTGGGAGGGGGATGCGGCGCTTCGATTCCAGGCAGCGCGCCCTGCTATCCGGTGGGCGACAAGGGCAGCCTGCATACCAGTCTGACCAGCTTTAATCCAGTCACGCATTCGCGCACCTTCTTTAAGGCCGCATCGACCAGCGGCTTCACGGAGGCGGGACTGGACCAGATCGGCAACAAAGGGACAAACAGCTACCTTGGACCGGGGTACTTTAACGGCGATCTTTCGCTACAGAAGAATTTCCCGATCCATGAGGCTATTCTGGCGCAGTTCCGGGTCGATGCGTTCAATGGCTTCAACCACATCAACCCGGCTAACCCGTCGACCTCCCAGACGGGATCGGATGGAACGATCACGGGTGAGCCGGCGCTGGGCATTTACACCAATCCACGCCAGATGCAGTTCTCGTTGCGCGTGCAATTCTAACCCGCTGTTGTCCCCAGTCCCAGAGGCGAGCAAGGAGGGGAGCAAAACTCCCCTCCGACTGTGCCGGAGGAGTACACTTCCCGCATTATGTCTCGGACTCCCCGGCTCTGTGCGCTTACCTTGTTAGCTGTGTCTGCAGGCGTGCTGGCCCAGAACGATGCCGCAGCGAGGCCGCCGTCGGTCTCGGACGCGCGTTCTCTCATGGCGAAGGGCAAGCTGGACGATGCGCGGCAGGAACTGGATGCGCTTGCCGGCATGCAGCCGGAACCGGCCGGTGTGGAGCGGCTGCGCGGCATCGTGGAGTATGAGAATAACCGCATGGCGGAGGCCGAAGCGTCGTTTACGCGGGCGCTGGAACAGGATCCGTCCGACCTTGAGTCCATGCAGATGCGCGGCGTGACCCTCTACCGGATGGGCAAGCCGGACGATGCGATCCCGCTTCTGGAGAAGGCGCATTCTGCGGGCCCGATTGCCAACGCCGATCCCAACTACGTTCTCGCGCTCTGCTATATCGGCGCGAAGCGCTACGACGATGCCCGTCGCGCGTTCGCGGCGCAGTACGACTTCGCGCCGGATTCGGCTGCGGCGTGGCTGGTGACGGCGCGCATGCTCTTTCGCCAGGAACTGACGGCTCCGGCCGCTGCTGCGGCGCATCAGGCGGTGCAACTCGATCCCCGAATACCGCTCGCGCATCGATTGCTCGGCGAGATCGATCTGGCGGGCGGCGACGTCTCCGGCGCGCTCGCGGAACTGGAGCAGGAAGTGAAGGTCAATCCCCTGGATGGCGAGACGTATGACCGGATCGGCGACGCGTACATCCGTAACGAACAGTATGCCCGCGCGCAACAGGTGTTGGATCGCGCGGTGCTGCTGGAACCTAACGCCAGCGGGCCTTATATTCTGTTGGGCAAGGCGCTGCTTGAGGAGCACGATCCGGTGACGGCGGCGATGTATCTGGAGCGCGCGGCGAAGATGGACCCTTCGAATGCGATGATTCACATGCTGCTGGGCCGCGCGTTCGCTGCCGCGGGGCGCAGGGACGACGCCAACCGCGAATTTGAGGCGCTGCAAAAGCTCCAGGGCGCGCCTGCTTCGTCGAACCCATAGCGCGAGTGCCGGAGATGCGATTGAAGCCGATGCGACGTTTCGCGCTTGCCTCTTTGCTGCTGGGGGGATTGCCGCTGTGTGGCGCGCAGACAGCCGCAATGCAGCAGGCGGGTCAGGCTTTCCGCGCGGGATCTGAGGCGTATGAGCGCGGCGACCTGAGCACGGCGCGGACGGAATTCAGCCTGGCGGTGCGGCTGGCGCCGGGGATCGAAGAGGGACACAGCGCGCTGGGGGTCGTGCTCTGCTCCCTGGGCGACTACCCGGACGCCATCGCGGAACTGAACACTGCGCTGAAGCTGAAACCCGAGGATCGCACCGCGGAGGAGAATCTGGCACAGGCCTACAGCCAAACGGGATCGGACGCAGTGGCCATTACCCTGTTCGAGAAGATGGACCGCCGGGCTCCGCTCCGCTCCGATTTGCTCGTGGTGTGGGCACGGGATCTGGCGGCCATCCCCAGGGCGACGGACGCGATTGTAATCATGGAGCGGGCGGTCGAGGCCGATCCGCAGAACGCGGCCCTGGTGGATCAACTGGGATCGCTCGATGCTCAGGCCGACCGCTGGCCGGATGCGGAAGCAGCCTTCAACAAGGCAATCGAGCTGGATGCTCAGCTGGCATCGGCGCACATGCACCTGGCCGTGGTGCTGAGTCACGACCGGCAAATGAATGGCGCAGCAGCGGAGTTCAGCCGCGCTGCCGAACTCGATCCGCACAATGCCGCGGTGCAGTTCGAATGGGGGAACGCGCTGGTTGCCGCCAACGACGACGACGAGGCGATCGAGCATTTCCAGCGGGCGATAGAGATTGACCCGAAAATGCTGGACGCGGATTATCAGCTGGCGCTGGCTCTGCAGCGCGCGGGAAAGGGAGAGGAGGCGATCCCGCTTTTGCAGACGGTCGTGGATGCGCGTCCAAAAGAGGCCGAGCCGCTCACCAATCTAGGCCTGGCGATGGTGCAAACCGGGCGCGCGAAGGAGGCGGTTCCGCTCTATCTGCGGGCGGCGGCGCTGACGCCGAAGAACGCGACGATCTACGAGGATCTGGGCGCGGCCTATCTGCAGGAGAATAATGTCGACGATGCGATCCGGCAATTTCAGACGGGCCTGAAGTTCGCGCCTCAGGACCCGCACCTTCATTACGATCTCGGCCTCGCGTACAAGCTGAAAGACGATCTGCCGCACGCCATCGCCGAGCTGGAGGCCGCGCTGCGTCTCGATCCAGCGTCGCCGGATGCGCCGTACACGCTCGGCATCCTCTATATGCAGGAGGGCCGCTTCGACGATGCGGTGCGCAATCTGCGGGCCGCGCTCGAACTGCGTCCGGAGAACGGCGACGGCTGGGCGATTCTCGGCAGCGTCTTCCGTCAGCAGGGGAAATATGACGACGCGGCTGCGGCCCTGCGCAAAGCCATCGCACTGCTCCCGCAGCAGCCGGGTGCGCATATCACGCTGGCCAGTGTTCTGCAGGAGGAAGGAAAGCAGGACGAGGCGGCAGCAGAGAGGAAGACTGCGGCGGATTTGACGCGCGTGGCTGTGAATCGTCAGCGCGCCACGTTCGCGACGAATGCCGGAAACGCGCTGCTCAGCAAGGGACAGATCACGGACGCGATTGCGCGTTACCAGGAGGCGATCGGCAGCGATCCCAGTTACGCAGAAGCGCACCGCCAGTTGGCAGCAGCATTGACTGAGCAGGGACGCATCACTGAAGCGGCGGCCGAGAGGCAAAAAGCCGACGCGCTCACCGCCAGGAATCCATAGGAGCCTCGTGTTCGATTTCTCCCGATGAATCGACGGCAGTTTCTGTCCTCTCTGAGTCGCAGCGCGCTGGTGCTTCCTTTCGCGGATGTGCTGCGGTTGGGCACGCCGCCATGGAAGCGCGATGTTGTGGCTGGTCAGCAGGCGCCGGCGAGCCGGCCCGGCGCGCAGCAATCCTACGATGCGAAGCCCATGCCGCCCCCGCCCGGACCGGCTTCGCCGATTGCGGGGACTCCGCTGGGCGTCGAGTTTGTCGACGTGGCGACGCAGAGCGGGTTGAACGCGAAGACGATCTTCGGAGGCGAAGGAAAGAACAAGTACCTGTTGGAGACGACCGGCTGCGGCGTCGCCTTCTACGACTACGATCAGGACGGATGGCTCGACATTTTTCTGGTGAACGGCTGGCGGCTGGAAGGTTTTCCGCAGGGCGCGCAGCCATCGTGCCACTTATTCCGGAACAATCGTGACGGCACATTCACGGATGTCACCGCGAAGGCAGGTGTGGGCCGCAGCGGCTGGGGTCAGGCCTGCTGCGTCGGCGATTACGACAACGATGGCTGTGACGATTTGTTCGTCACCTACTACGGACAGAACGTGCTCTTCCATAACAACGGCGATGGCACCTTCATCGACGTGACGGCGAAAACGGGACTGCTGCAGCCGGCGACACGATGGAATTCTGGTTGCGCCTTTCTCGACTACGACCGCGACGGGCATCTCGACCTGTTCGTCGGCAACTATATTGATTTCGATCTGAAGACCGCGCCGCTGCCGGAGTCGGGGCCGTGCCTGTACAAAGGCATTCTGGTTGCGTGCGGACCGCCGGGACTGGCGCCGGGGAAGAACATTCTCTACCACAATAACGGCGACGGCAGCTTCAGCGACGTCTCGGAGAAGTCCGGCATGTGGACCACGCTCGGGAATTATGCGCTCAGTGCTGCGGTCGCGGATTTCGACAACGACGGCTGGCCGGACATCTATGTCGCGAACGACTCGACAGCTGCGACCCTTTACCAGAACCAAAAAGATGGAACCTTTCGCGACGTCGCCATCGAGGACGGCGTTGCGTTTTCTCCCGATGGACGGCCGCAGGCGGGCATGGGCGTGACGGTGGGCGACTACAATCGCGACGGCTGGCTCGACATTGCAAAGACCAACTTCGCCGGCGACACCGACTCGCTGTTCGCCGGGCTGGGAGGCGGTAACTTCGAAGACCGGACTTATCAGGCTGGTTTGGGCGTAAACACACGCTATCTAGGCTGGGGAATCGGTTTTATGGATATGAATAACGATGGCTGGCTCGACTTATTCGTTGCCAATGGCCATGTCTATCCGGAAGTCAGTACCGTGAAGACGGAGGCGCCGTATGCCGAACACAAGTATCTGTATCGCAATTTGCAGAACGGGCGCTTTGAGGACGTCAGCGCAGAAGGTGGGCCCGGCATTACGGCAGCCGTTCCGGCGCGTGGCTGCGCCTTCGGAGACTACGACAACGATGGTGATGTCGACGTCGTCGTCAATTGCGTGAACAGCCTGCCGCAGCTGCTGCGCTGCGATGCGAATACGCAGCGCCACTGGGCGAAAGTGAAGGTCGTCGGCACGAAATCCAACCGCACCGGCATCGGCGCGCGTGTGCGGGTAGTGGCTCGAACACAGCTGGGCAGGCCGGAGCCTCTGGTGATGATCGATGAGGTGCGCAGCGGCGGAAGCTATTTTTCGCAGAGCGATCTGCGCCTGCACTTCGGACTCGATCAGGCGAAGACCGTCGATGTGCTCGAAATCCGCTGGCCTTCAGGTCAGGTCGACACATTCAGGGACCTGCCGGCGGATCGGCTGTACGTGGTGGAAGAGGGGGCGAAGGAACCGAGGGCGTACATGCTGCCTGCGATGAGGAGGATCTGACGTGCGCCGCCTTTGCGCCCTGCTGTTAACGGCATCTGTGATCGCCGGCAGCGGCGGCGCGAATGCACAGGCCGCCCAGGCAGGATCGCCGCTGCAGACCGAGGATCCAGACGCTGTCTGCGCAACGTGTCATCGTCAAATCTACGAATCGTGGAAGCGCACGCCGATGGCGAATGCCAGCGGGCCCGCCGCTCAGGGATTTATCGCGGCCGATTTCACGTACGCGCCGTCGAGAGTGCACTATCGCATGATTTTGGACGGCGGACAGCTGTGGCTCACCTATGAACGGCCGAATGCGCCGCCCGATCGCGCCCTTAGTGGGAAAGTAGCGCTGCGGTACTATCTCGGATCGGGAAGACGCGGCCGTACCTGGATCTTCGAGCGTGAAGGTTACTGGTACGAAATTCCCATTAACTGGTACGCGAAGAAACACCTGTGGGACATGACGCCCAATTTTCTCAACGCGCGCGACATGCCGCTGACGCTGCCAGTCGATCCCGGTTGCCTGCACTGCCACGCCAGCAATGTGCAGGAGTCGCTGCCGGACGCACGCAATCATTTCTCCGGATCACCGTTTGTGCGGGGAGGGATTCTCTGCTCCTCCTGCCACGGCGATCCGTCGCACCATCTGGCCGAGCATGGCAAGGGACCCATCGTCAATCCGGCGAAGCTCGATCCTGTCCTGCGCGACTCCGTTTGCCTCGAGTGCCATCTCGAAGGAGAGGTTGCTGTCATCCGCCCGGGGCAGCGTCTCAGCGCGTTTCGCCCCGGCGCCGACTTGTTCGACGAGGCTGTCTATTTCGAAGATGGGCGAAAAGCGGGTCCCGGCGGCCGCGCCACCAGCCAGTGGGAGTCGCTGCTGGAGAGCGCGTGCCGGCGCGCAAGCGGCGACCGGCTCACCTGCACGACTTGTCACGATCCTCATTCTTCGCCCACTGCCGAAGATCGCGTCGCTTTTTATCGAAGCAAATGCCTCGCGTGTCATGCGGCTCTCGCCACCGGGAATCATTCCGGGAATCCGGACTGCACTTCGTGCCATATGCCGCGCGAGGAGACCGAGGACATCGCGCACGAGCAAGTGACGGACCATCGGATACAGATCGTCTCCAAACCCTTTGTGAGCCCGGTCTCCGCCGCGGCGCTCGTGCCCATTGGAGGCGTTCGCCCCGGTGCTCGTGACGAAGGGCTTGCCTGGGCGCAACTGGCGCTGCGCGGCGATCGTGCGGCGGGTGAGCGCGCCATGCGGTTGCTGCTCGAGGCCGAGACATCCGATCCAGAACAGGCATCCGACGCGGAGCTGCACATGCAGCTCGGATTTCTGGAGCAGATGAACGGCGATCGGGAGCGGGCAAAAGCCGAGTACCAGGAGGCACTGCGCGCGGATCCGTTCAATGAAACCGCGGCAGGCGATCTCGCCGTCCTGGACGCGCAAAGCGGCAATGCCGCTGCGGCTCTGCCGTTGTGGCAGGCCGTCTTTCGTCACGATCCCGGGGCCGGCGCGGCGGGAATCGACCTTGCCGTGGCGCAGTGCCGTGGCGAAAGCGCAGAAGCTGCCGCGCAAACACTGCGAAGAGTGCTGCTCTTCGCTCCGGACAACGATGCGGCGCGCAAATTCCTGCTGGCATTGACCGCGGACTCGCAGAAGTGCGCGAAACCCTGACCGCGGCAGCGAGGAGTCCTGGTGTGAGGAGAACTCTGCGTCGAGCGTCACTGGTCCTTGTCTGTGCCTTCGTGGCAGGCGCGCAGTTAGCGGACACGTCCTGGCCGATTGGCCCGTTTGCCCGGCCGGATGCCGGCAACCCGGTGATCGCGCCCAATCCTGCGTCCGTTTTTGCCGATCCGATTCGCAAATCTCCGGTGCACTGGGAGGCGCTGCACACGTTCAACCCGGCGGCGGTGGTACGGAACGGCGTTGTCGACGTACTCTACCGCGCTGAAGACGATACCGGCGCCATGCAGATCGGCATGCACACCTCGCGTCTCGGTCTGGCGGAGAGCGCCGATGGCATTCACTTTACGCGCCTCCCCACGCCGATGTTCTATCCGGCCGATGACGGCCAGGACTCGCGCGAATGGCCGGGGGGCGTCGAGGATCCGCGCGTTGTGGAACGTGAAGATGGAACGTATGTGCTCACTTACACGCAGTGGAACCGGGTGACTTACTCCGTAGGGATCGCGACTTCGCGGGACCTGGAACACTGGACGAAATATGGCCCTGCATTTCTTGAAGCAGAAGGCGGGAAGTACGCGAACCTGAAATATAAGTCAGCTGGCATTGTCACTGCGCTGCGCGATGGGAGGCTGATCGCAGACCGCATTGAGGGTAAGTACTGGATGTATTGGGGCGAGGGCGCGATTCACCTTGCCACTTCTTCGGACCTGATTCGCTGGACGCCCGTGGAAGACGCGAGAGGCGAACCAATCGAGGTGCTCAGACCACGCGCGGGACGGTTCGACAGTTCGTTCCCGGAGACGGGACCGCCGCCAGTGCTCACGCGACGCGGGATCGTGGTCATCTACAACGGCAAGAACGCCACTTCGGGAGGCGATCCGAATCTGGCCGCGAATACCTATGCGGCGGGCGAGGCGCTGTTCGATGCGAAGAATCCGGCGAAGCTTCTGGCAAGAACGGAAGATCCGGTACTGCAGCCGACGCTGCCTTACGAAAAGACAGGCCAATACAGCGCCGGCACCACGTTTGCCGAGGGCCTCGTGTATTTTCACGATCGATGGTTTCTGTATTACGGCTGCGCCGATTCCCTGGTCGCTGTGGTTACGGCCTCGGAATCGGCGGCAGCCCAGCGTCGCTAAAAGCTGATTGTTTGGCGAACTGGAAATCGCGGGGCGAGTTCGCAATGCCGCCGACCGTGGGGTCCCCATCCGTGCACGCGGAATTGCGCTGCGGAACCTGTAGCAGGGATGTCCGCTAACTGACACACCCGCGCAACGAGAATCGCTGCGAATCAGAAAACAAAGCGAGCAAGGAGATAAACCGTGTTGTTGTCACTCGCATTGCGTCCCGCACCGTCATAGTTCGTCGCTGCTCCATTAAAGCGAGTGTAGGCGGTATATTGTGCAGCCAGATCGATATTCTGGATCGGCCAGAAGGAGAAGTTCGCGATATATCCGGCGCTTCTCGGACCGCCGTTGGCGCTGCCTGTGATCGCGGTTTGAGCATAGAGCAGCGGATCCGGCGTACCCGACGTCATGAACCATCCTGCGTTGGCTGAGTAGCGGTTGCCAAAGTGATATTCGGCGTTCAGATTTCCACTATCCAGATGATGCGCGCTCTGACTGGCAGCACCGCTGGCCAGACTGCCAACGAGCGCCGAGTTCTCGCGTAGATAGCTGCCCCGCGCGGAGAGCACGTCTTTGCCGAAAGTGTGGTCGTATTGAAAGTCCGGACCCCAGTCCGTGTAACTGTCTTCGGCTCCCTGAATTGCTCCTGGTGTTGCTTTCACATGAATACCGTAAGTGCCGATTTCGAAGTTATCTTTCCGTCCGTTTTGCTGCCACGCGAGACGCCAGTAAGGCGCAACACCGCGTATGTTGGACGCGCCCTGGCCATTTGTGGGCTGAGGGCTACCGATATGATCTGAGCGGTAGATGGTTCCGGCGAAATAGAGATGCTGATTCCACATGGTGTAGGCGCCGATGCCCGCCACATCCTCCGCCAGGCCTCCGCCGATCAGGGGCGCGGCCGTGGGCGTGGGCGCAGAATCGCTGACGATGAAGGGAAACCCCCAGGCCGGAGTGCTGTTCCACAGATCTTCGACCGTGGGGTTATTGTTCAATGTAAGTCCATAGACCAACTCTTTGCCGCCCACTTGCTTCTTGTTCGCATAGCGGATGTCGGTGTTGTCGATGCTGAAGTGGTCGTCCTGCGCGTCATAGGTTACCTGCAGAAAGCTGCCGACGTGCGGGGCCCACGCCCCGGCGAGGAAGAGCGAAACATCCTGGGGGAATTCGAAATTACCATTCTGGGTTCCCGTCTGAGCGGCCTTGGTACTGGTGAACGAAGTCTCAAACCACGCTCCCAGAGGCAGCGAAGCGAGCATATCCAGTCCGGATCGGCGGCCGCCCGATTCAGCCACAATGTCAGTGTTTTTCACCTTGTCGATGTAGCCCATCAGCTTGAAGAGCCTTCCCGCGGCGTTCAGCTCAGGCGGCGTGTAATGGCAACCGCTGCACGGTAAGCCGGTTTGGCGAGCGTAGCTGGGAAGCGCGGCGGCGTTGGGCATCCAGGCCAGGGAAGCGAAGAGCACGGCCAATACTGCCAGGAGTGAATTGCGCATGGTGACCATCTTTCGGGGCCGGAGGTACCGGCAGATGAGGCGACGGCATTTATTGCTTTGCATAGACCACTCCGGTGATGCGCCAGGGCGGATCGGAAACGAGACGGATATAAGAGATCAGCGCCTGGACTTCGGACCTACTAAGAGTCACGCCGTAGGGCGGCATAAGAGCGGACCGGTTCAGAGCTGGGCCGCCATGGCTGATGATGGCGATCAGATCTGCGTCGCTGAAGTTGTTGAGGGTCTCGCCTTCGGTAAAGGCGTGTGGTTTCACGGCGAGATTGTCATAATTGGATACTCTCTGGGGTGAAGATTCCGGATCGTGGCAGCGGGCACAATACTGATCCTGCAGTTCGAAGCCGAGTTGCTGCTGATAACCCGCGGCAAGTTCGGTGACCTTGAGGACGAAACCTTTTCCGGCTTTGTCGTTCGAGGCAGCGGTCACTTCATATCGGCCTGGAGGTGCCCCGAGGGTCACGTTGGTGCTGACTTGCCCGCTGGAATCTGAGAGGCTCGCGGCCGGATCGAAGGTCACGCCTTCGGCACCGCGGAATTCGACCAGAGCGCCCGTGACCGCATTTCCCTGGGCATCGTTGACCTGCACTACCAGCGGCTGCGGCAGCATCGCGCCAGGTGTGCCCAGTTGTTTGCCCCCGCTCGACTCCACGATGGCGGAGCCTGTGGCTGTCGCATGGAGCGCAGGGGCAGAGGCGGTATGGCGCGTGCATCCTGCGGCCAGTGTCAGCGCCAGTGCTCCAGAGAGCCACAGAATTCTGCTCATCGCTTTGCCTCCCGGGTTGGAGAGGTCTTTTGTGCCATGAGGAATGCCGTCAATGCGCCGGCGTCTTCGTCGCTCATGTTCTGGTTGGGCTCGATGGTTCCTGGGCGCAATGCCTGAGGGTTCTTCAGCCAGTGAAAAATCCAGGGTGCAGTGAGCCGTGAGCCGACCTGTGTTAGTGGAGGTCCGATGTAGCCTTTGTCCTGAGCCGCGTTGACCATGTGACATGACTGGCAGGAGTACTTCGAATAGAAGAGCTGGCGGCCCTGCTCAACGAGCGCCGTAGAATAACCACTCAGCGGCATGGAATCGCGGTCGATATCCGCCGTTTGGTACACGGTCATGAAGTAATCGGTTAGTACGGCTCGATCGCTGTCCGAGAGGTTGAATTTCGGCATCCGGCGGATCAGGGCCGGGCGCAGTGTGTTGGGGTTCTTCAGAAAGTCATCGAGCCACTGTCGCTGTACCGCAGTTCCCTCCCACGTGAGGTCCGGAGCCATATCTCCTCCGCGGCCGTTGATGCGGTGACAAGCAAAGCAGTTCAATTCTGTCATGAGCTTTCCGGCGTGCCCTGCGGGCTGGTAGGTCGCTATCGACGGAGACGGTATCTGCAGGCGCGTGGGCAGCGTAAAACTGCGATCGGTGTAAGAAAGAAGAGCCGTCGTCAGGGCGTCAACCTGCTCGGCGCTGAAGGTATACTGCGGCATGCGCAGGGCAGTTCCAAAGGCTCGGGGGCGGTGGATCTTTGCAGCGATGTAATCGGGAAGCGTTTGCTGCATGCCGGAGATGAAGACCAGCTGAGCAAGAGGTTTGCTGCCAATGCGGCTCAACTCGGGAGCGAAGTTCTCGGGCTTCTGAATCCCACGAATTTCGTGGCAGACCGCGCATCCGTATTCCGTGACCAGGGCTTTTCCGTGCGCAATCTGCTCCGAGGTCGCCGGATCGAGATGCACGTTCGCCATCAGATCGGGATCGGTCTTGCTCTGTACATATGCGTTCATGAGCGTGAGCTGCGGCTCGGTCCAGCGGTAGCGCGGCATTAGGGTGTGGGAGTCGTAGGTACGCGGATCGCGGAGCCAGGCCTGCAGCCATTCCGGCTTGACTTTGCTGCCGACGCGCGTCAGCTCGGGACCTAAGTCTCCGCCCACCAGATTGCCGGCGGCGTTTTGAACGGCGTGGCAGGAGGCGCAGAACGACTCGCCGTAGAGACTTGAGCCGGCCGCTGGATCTGGCGCGGAGCTTGACTTTGTAGCGGCGACGGGGACGATGTCTGCCGGTAGCGGTTCGCTGTTCGCGATGAGAAAGGCGGAGATATCTCTCGCGTCGGCATCGCTGAGCTGGAAATTCGGCATGGTTGCCGATGCGGCATAACTCGCCGGATCCTTGAGCCACGCGTAGATCCACTCACGGCTGGTTTTGTCGCCGATGTGCGTAAGGGGCGGTGGCTGGTCCGTCGCCGTCATGGTGCTGCTGTCCGGCAGCTTGATCGAGTGGCAGCGCACGCAGCCATAGCGAGCCAGCAGTTCGCGGCCTTCATTTAGTTTCGGCGTTCCGGGCAGCGCAACGTGGTGGCACTGGCCGCAGGAGGCCTCGATGTAGCGTGCGGGAAGGAGAGGTTCCTCTCGTGCGAGGGTGCTGTGGTGGGCTTCGGCAACTGTAGTGGCCGCACCCTGGCCGCGATGACAGACGACGCATCCAAATTCATCCAGACGATGCGGGATCGGCGGGTGCCTGCGGAAAGGCTGCGTGCTTACATCGACGAGGCTCGCCTCGTCGAGACCCGTGTGGCAACTCTGGCAGCGATCCACCACCCCGAGATCCGGCAGCCATATCTGACGGATGCCGCCCTGAAAATGGCGTTGCAGCGTCACGGCATCGCCACGGTCGTGGATCAGGCGGAGGTATTGCTGTTGATAGTGACGCCACTCGCTGAAATGATCCTTGGCCGGAGCGATCGCCAGAGCCACCAGCAGAAGAAAGCTCACCATGCCGAAGGTACGGATGGGATCGCGCACCAGAGCCCGCGAGAAGGAGATAAGCCTAGCCTTCATCGATTTCACTTATCCCCTCCATGGCAAAACCCATGACCATCCGGGCCCGCGGAAGAAGGTACCCACGATGGTCAGCACGATCAGTTCGAAAAGAAACCAGGTCATAACCCACCAGGAGACGGGTTTCGATGCGAGATAGCGACGGGAGCGGCTGGACGAATGAGGCGAACTGAATGCCGCAATCAGCATGAAAGCGGCGACGATGAGCGTTGGAACCAGCGCCACATATACGTCGAAGAACCAGAGGAAAAGCGAAAAGCCCAGCGCCGCGACATAGAAAATGCTGAGACGGCGGCGGCGATTCTTGAGGAATAGTCCGTCCGCTTCGATATTGACGTTGAAGTACGGGATGACGACCAGCGCCACGACCAGCACCGTGGGAATGAGAACACCCGCGACCACAGGCGGGAAGTAGTGGAGCATTTCCTGGAGGCCGAGGAAATACCATGGCGCCTTGGCTGGATTGGGCGTGTTGGTGGGATCAGCGATACCTTCGAGCGGCGCATTAAAGAACAGGGAGATCAGCACCAGCGCGATGGCGAGGATCTCAATGGCCAGCGCGATGCGCAGCAATCCCTCCGGAAAAGTCTGGACCTGTTCCTCATCGCTGACTTTCACCTGCGCTGAGGTTCGGCGGGTGACGAAGAGGACGCGTTTCTGCGACTTGCGGATGTCGGAACCGACGCCGGCGACAAAATCCTTTGGCTCTGTCATCGCTTTCCCACCAGCACTTCTTTGTTATCCGTCGCGGGTACTTCGGGTTGTGGCTCGGATTCTCTGGCGGGTTCGCTCTGCCGCACATAGAGCCCTCCATCTTTGCGAATCCTCCACATATGCACAGCGACGAAGAGCACCGCCGCCAGCGGCAGGATCACGCAGTGCAGTACATAGAAGCGCAGCAGAGCATTGGCATTGACCTGGTGGCCTCCTAACATGAGGAAACGAGCCTTGTCGCCAAAGACAGGAACAGCGGAGGAAATATTGGAGCCAACTGTAATTGCCCAGAACGCCAGCTGATCCCAGGGGAGCAGATAGCCGGTGTAACTCAACAGCAGAGTGATAAGCAGGAGAATGACGCCGATGACCCAGTTGAATTCGCGCGGGGGACGATAGGCGCCGCGATAGAACACGCGAAACATGTGGGCGAAGACCAGCAGCACCATGGCATGCGCAGACCAGCGATGCAGATTGCGCAGAAACATTCCGGAGGAGACGACGAACTTCAGATCTTTTACATCGGCGTAAGCCTGTGGTACGGAGGGATGGTAGTAAAGCATCAGCAGGATGCCGGTGATCACCAGGATAAAGAAGGTTCCCAGCGTGAGCGCGCCCAGATACCAGGTTGCTCGGAATCCGAGCATGCGGCGCCGCACTTTGGTCGAAAAGAGGTGAAGGAAGAGGTTCTGCTGGATGGCGAGAGCGCGATGGAGGGTGCTGGATCCTGTGCCGCTGCGAAACACGGAGCGCCAGACCCGCGTGCGTTCCAGCCTCTCGAAGTAGCCGCCCTTTCCATCCGGCATCGTCAAATCCTCAGAAACTCGAAGGGTCGAATTGTTGTGGAGCGGTCCACCATGATGTCGCCGTCGTCGCTCAGCCACGTCTTGAGCCAGGGCAGGGGTTTGGGCGCGGGACCTGCGAGCTTTTGTCCTTCACGACTGAATTTGCTGCCGTGGCAGGGGCAGGCGATGATGCCTAACTCCGGTTTCCAGGCCGTCATGCAGCCCAGGTGAGTACAGATCGCATTCAGCGACAGAAAACCCTCCTCCAGATGAACCAGGTAGATAGCGGAATTCACATCGAGGGTGACGGAATCGATGGGGTAGCCTTCGGGCTTGCCCGCGTTCACGATGGGCGAGGCTTCGTAGAGAACATTGGGTGAGAGGAACCTGTAGGTAAAGCCGAGAGTCCCAACCGCCGCGACACCCAGGGATCCCATGCCGAGCTTGTTAAAGAAGGCCCGGCGACTGATCTCCTGCTCAGTTATCGGCGGCGTGGATTTGTTCTCGCTCATAACTCCTCTCACTTCCTGTCTGCAGTTACGGTCCGGAACGGCGCATCGATGGATTCAATGGAAATCAGCCCTGTCGGTTCGGCAGGAATGAGGTTGTAGGACTCCATGGTGATGGTGCCCACCGGACAGCGCGCGGCGCAGAGGCCACAGCGGATGCAGCGAGTCTCATCCTTCAACATCACCGATCCGGAGATCACGCCGAGTTCGGCGGCGCGCACATTGTCCAACTCGACATGGAGTAGATTCTCCTGATCGACGAGCTGCTGCACCACGTCGGGCTCGAACTGAAAGCGGTCGAGGCTGACCAGTTCAAGGCAGTTTTCAGGACAGACATCAATGCACCCGCCGCACAGGACGCATAAGCTGCCATCTTCGAGATTGCCTTCGAAGACGGTGTTGACCCAGCAGTGCAGGCAGCGCTGAGCCTCCAGCTGTGCGGCCTCTTCGTCGAAGCCCAACTCGACCTCGGTCATTCCGGTGCGGCGATCGAGCGGCAGTGCAGGAATGGGTTGCCGTATAAGGTCAAGAATCCCGAGCGGCATGCTGTGGCGCTTCAGGATTTCAACTTCGACCGTCGGTTCCGGATGCCGCACCCCGCGCAGGAATTCGTCGATCCCCACGGCCGCGCGCTTGCCGTCTGCGACGCTGTCGATGATGAGGCGTGGGCCGAAGACGCAATCGCCGCCGGCAAAGATGCCTTCGGCGGAGGTCATCAGTGTTTGTGGATTGACGGCAATCAGACCGCGGCGAGAAATCTCCACGCCGTCTTCAGGCTTGAGGAAATCGAGCCGGGGCGCCTGGCCAATGGCCATGATGACGGTGTCGCACTTCAGCTGCGTCTCGCTGTTTTCCTCGAATGCGGGGTTGAAGCGCCCAGTCTGATCGAAGACCCATTTGGTCCTGAGCGTCTCGAGCGCGGTGACCCTGCCGTTCTCGCCAATGATGCGGTGGGGACCGAGGCCAGGGTGGACAATGATTCCTTCCTCCTCGGCTTCGACGATCTCTTCAAGAGCTGCGGGCATCTCTTTGCGGCTTTCGAGACACACCAGGTGGACTTCCTGCGCGCCGAGGCGGAGTGCGGAAAGAGAGACGTCAACCATCTCTTTCGTAGCTATTGCGGTTACATTTTCAGTCGATGGTTCGTGAGACTCCACGCCCCCCACATGCTGGCGGAGGACTTCCCGGGCAGCGGAGCGCGCCACATCCATGGCAACGTTGCCGCCGCCGATGACGATGACCTTCTTCCCGATAGTGAACCGATATCCAAGATTGACGTTGAGCAGGAAGTCGATGCCTTTGTGGACTCCGTCCAGGTCCACGCCCGGGATGGAGAGATCGCGGCTGGCATGTGCGCCGACCGCCAGCAGTACGGCGTCGAAGCCCTGACGCCGCAGATCGGCAATCGCAAACTCGCGCCCGGCTGCATGGTTGAGCTTCAGCGTGATATCGCCGGTTGCCAGGATTTCGCGCACTTGTGCTTCCACGACGTCGCGGGGCAACCTGTATACGGGAATGCCGAGGTAAAGCATTCCGCCCGCTACTGGAGCGGCTTCGAAGATAGTGACGGAATAGCCCATGAGTGCGAGGTCATGTGCGGCGGATAGGCCAACAGGACCTCCGCCCACAACGGCGACGCGGAAGGGGAGCTTCTGTTGTCCACGTCCCGCGTTCACATCGACAGGGTACTTCGACTCCGGGCCATGGCGCTCGGTGAGGAACCGCTTGAGCGCGCGGATCGCGATGGGATGGTCGATGTCGCCGCGGCGACAGGCGGTTTCGCAGGGATGGGCGCAGACACGGCCGCAAATGCTGGCGAGCGGGTTGGGATCGCGGGCGATACGGTACGCGTCTTCGTATCGACCTTCGGCGATCAGAGAAACGTACCGGCCCGCGTTGGTGTGGGCGGGACAGGCGGTCATGCAGGGGAAGTTGCTGTTGAGCCACTGCGGGTCGACCGATTTGTTTTCGTAGCGCTTCAGCATGATGACCCGTTCCGGCTGTGCAGCACGTGTCCAGCCCACCCGTTCCTTTCTTTACTTCGTGAGAGTCACGTCGGCTTTCGTGTCTCCGGACACGGTGACCTGGCTGGAGTGAGGTTTGGTTCCTTCATTCCAGAACGTAACGGTGTAAGTGCCGTCAGGGACGTTTTCGATGCGATATTGTCCTGACTTATCCGTCGTGGCGAAGTAGGGCGTCGGCGACACGATGATGTAACCCGCCATGTCGGGGTGGACATTGCAGAGCAGGGGGATAGCGCCGGGAGTGTCGAACTTAAAGCTGCGCCTCTCACCCTGGGGCCAGGTTCCCATGTTGTGGCCGAGCTTCTTGTTTCCGCCGATCGAGGACCAGAAGACGTTGTGCGCGACACTGTCGCTGTTGAGGAAGTCCACCGTGGTGCCCTGCTCGACGACCATGACGTGGGGAACAAACATCAGCCCCTTCTGGTCCATAACCGGGTGCTGTGACGGCGCGGGGAAGGTCTTGCCCGCGACGGCCTCGACGTAGACGACTGACTCTCCTTTGGCGCCGGAGACTTTGCCCTGAATGGTTCCCGCATAAGCGCTTGCCGCGAGCGCGAGAGTTACAAGCGCGGCCGGAATGCTGTATTTCATGAGTCCTCCCTGAGTGACACGTTTTTGTTTTCGCATACCTGGAAACCGGCTCAGAGCCAACGGGGGCGCCCTGGCACGGTGAATCTTGCACACAGAACTTCAGCTACGGGTGTTGAATTGACACCGGGTGCGGCAAATCCCTGCTACCGGCCTGCTCTTCGACGGATGAGCGATGTTTCTGGCTGAGGAGCTCGTCCACACTCATCAGACAGGGACCCCGCGAGGACTGTCTGTGATATCCGTCACAAAATCAGTGCCGGGCTTCAGTCTCGAAAAGGCTGTCAGTGCCCGGGAGGTTGCGGGTCACCATTCGGCGTCATGTTGGCAGCCAGTTGTTTGGCAGCCAGTTGTTTGGTCTCAGGGAGGACCGAGGTATGGGTCGGGCGTTGCGGTTTCAGAGCACCGTCTGGCCCGGCAAATCGGGATCCAAACACTCCTGCCGCCCAGGTCCAGTGATCCCACCAGGCGTCGACAGCAGCGCCGAATCCACGATCCCGCCGCCCGATTGCTTCCGAGAAGCCGACCACCTCGACGCACGCGAACTTTCCCTCCATCCCCTGCGTAGTCTCCTCGACAACATCTCTTCTAATCGAGGCTGCCGCTCATGGAGAACCTGGTTCAGGATATTCGCTACACCATTCGGACTCTGCTCCGGGCTCCTGGCTTTTCCTTCGTCGTGATCCTCTCCATCGCTCTCGCGTTTGCGGCCAATGCCACGGTCTTCAGCGTGGCCAATGGGCTGCTGTGGGGAGTTTTGCCCGTCAGGGATCCAGGCCGCACGGTCATGTTCTCGGAAGGCAACTCCTTTTCTTATCCCGACTACATCGACTATCGCGACCAGACCAGCGCCATCTTCGAAGGTGGCATAGCCGCGCACTTTCCTCTCATTCCCGCCAGCATCGGCGGCAAGGGAGAGCCCGAGCGCGTCTGGGGCCAGTCCGTCAGCGGCAACTTCTTCCCAACGCTCGATGTGCCCATGGCGCTCGGCCGTCCCATTCTTCCCGAAGATGACGCCGCCGCGCGCGACCACGTGGTGGTGCTCAGCAGCGGTCTGTGGCGGCGTCGCTTCGCCGGCGACCCCAGCATTCTCAACCGCGACGTCGCGCTCAACGGACAGCACTACACCGTCGTGGGAGTCGCGCCGCCAGGCTTTTACGGTGTCGACCGCGGCATCGTATCCGAGTTTTGGGTGCCCCTCGCTGTCTCGGAAGAAATCATGCCCGACCTGACTGCGGACGGCAGCGCTATTAACCGCCGGGATAATCAATGGCTCATGCTCGACGCCAGGCTCAAACCCGGAGTCACCCGTGCCAGGGCTGCCATCCTCGTCAACGTCGTCAGGAAGCGCCTCGATGACGCCTGGCACAAGGACGACAAGACCCACGAGAAGATCACCCTGCAAACCGCGGGCGGCCTCATTGCCGGCTCCGCCACTCCGGCGTTCACGCTCATGGCCGTCCTCATGATCGTCGTCGGACTGGTGCTGCTGGTCGCCTGCGCCAACGTTGCCAACCTTCTGCTGGCCCGCGCCACTGGGCGGCAAAAGGAAATCGCCATTCGCCTCGCGGTCGGCGCCGGGCGTCGTCAGCTCGTGCGCCAGCTGCTGATCGAGAGTTTTGTCCTTGCGCTGGCCGGTGCCGGTGCCGGATTTGCGCTGGCCGCCGTCGCTGCTCACGCCATCTCCAGTTTCCAGCTTCCCCTGCCGTTCCCAATCGCCTTCGACTTTAACGTCGATTGGCGCGTTGCCCTGTTCACGCTCGGCTTATGTGCAGTCACCACCTTGCTGTTTGGACTCGTTCCGGCTCTGCGTGCTTCGCGCCCCGATCTCGTCGGATCCCTCAAAGATGGCCCCGCTGGCTTCGGACGCGCCAGCCGTTCGCGGATGCGCAATACCCTGGTGGTGGTGCAGGTCTCGCTCTCCCTCGTGCTCCTCACCACGGCCGGACTCTTTCTCCGCAGCCTCGGCAATGCCTCCTCCATCGACATCGGGTTCAAGCCAGCCAACCTGCTGATCATGTCCATGGACCCAAAAATCCAGAACTACTCGCACGACAAAACCGTGCAGTTCCTCGCGCAGCTGCGTGACCGGGTGTCGGCGCTCCCCGGTGTCCGCTCCGTCAGCTTTGTCGGCATAGTGCCGCTCAGCATCGGCTCCGCCGAGAATAAGTTCAACGTGGACGCCACGAAGGGCCGGCCCGCCCAGAACGTGGTCGCCATCGTCAACACCATCGGCACCGGGTATTTCCAGACCATGGGGATTCCGCTGCTGCGCGGTCAGGACTTCGCCTCGCGGGACTTTACCTCGCACCCAGGCGGCCAGCCTGCCGCCATCATCAACGAGACCATGGCCGCCCATCTGTTTCCTGGACAGAACCCCATCGGTCGCACCATTCGCCAGGATAAGGCCACGTACACGATCATCGGCATTGCCCGCAACTCGAAATCGCGCACCATCGGCGAAAAGCCGTCCGATGCCGCGTACCTCTTCCTCAATGCCGCGCCGGAAAAGGCCACCAGCTTTTTCGGTACCACTATCCTCGTCAAGACTTCGATGGATCCCCGCGCCCTGGCTTCCTCGGTGCGCCAGCAGATCGCCGCGCTCGATCCGAATATGGCCGTCTTCAATGCCGAGACCATGCAGGAGCACGTCGATAAATCGCTGCTTCTGCCGCGCATCTCTGCGCTCCTGCTCGGAATCTTCGGCGCGATCGGCCTCACCCTCGCTGCCATCGGGCTCTACGGCGTCATGAGCTATTCGGTGCGCCGGCGTACGCGCGAAATCGGCATCCGCATGGCGCTCGGCGCAAAACGTCCCACCGTCCTCAGAATGATCCTTCGTCAGGGCCTCATCCTTACCGCCATCGGGCTTGCCATCGGACTCATCATCGCTCTCGCCCTGGGACGGTTTACCGCCAGCGTGCTCTACGGCACCAGCGGAACCGATCTGCTCACGTTCGTTATCGTTTCTCTGGTTCTGCTCGCCACTGCGGTCGCCGCCGTTTTGGTTCCCGCCCTGCGCGCAGCCCACGTCGAACCAACCACTGCCCTTCGCTACGAGTAGCGGACTCAACCGCACTGCGCGCGGACTCCTTGTGCCTTACGAAGTTCCTGATTTTGTGCCAGGATCGCGGCCTGTGAGGGGCACCATCGGCGAGTCCCGATTTTTGGGACGACCGCCGACAATGCTCCCGGGTCCGAAACCGATGATTCACAGCTCCTCCTTCTCGCCGCGAATCGAACTGCCTCTTTTCTCCTGAATGTGTGAATCAGTCGCGGCTTAACTGTCATTGCGCTAACACCCGCGTTTCGCGCGATAAGGTGGATAGTCGAAAAATCGCCAGCTTCACTTCACACGTGCAACGGCGGCCGTCGCTTGTGCCACTCCGTCGCTTTCTCATAAGCAGCTGCCAGGGCCAGAACTTTGCCCTCCGTGAATGGCGGTCCCGCGATCATCAAACCGATTGGCAGGCCCGCACTCGAGAAACCGCACGGGATCGAGATCGCCGGAATTCCATACAGGTTGCAGAACGTCATGTTCTCGACGGTCCAGTCGTCCGGATTGCGCGGTTTCCAGTTTTCCTCCCACTGAATGGCATTGACGATGGGTCTGGGCATCGTGCGCATGGAGGGCAGCGCGACCAGGTCAAAGTCGGTGAAGCTGTCTTCGATCGTGCGCCGCCGGAGTTCCATATCCCAGATCATGCGGACGTACTCGCTCTCGGTGTGGCTGCAGGCGCGTGATGGATCGTCGACCCAGTCCTTCATTCCCTGGAGTTCCTGCCGGGTCGCCAGCATGTAGCGGTTCAGGCTGTTCTGATAGAGCTCGCGATGCCACGCGTAGGTTTCCGCATTCATCACGTCCCAGGAAAAGTCATCTGCTCGGGGCAGACTTACGTCCTTCACGCCGGCGCTCAGCGAGCCAAGAACGGAGATGGCCTGATTCACAGCGGCGGCGACTTCGAGATCCGCATGATCGAAAAACGGGGCGCGCGGAACACCAATGCGCAACGATGAAACGGGCTGCTGCATCGCCTGAACATAGTCCTCTTTCGGATGCTCGACGCTTGCGATGTCAAGCTTGTCGTATCCGGCCATCGCATTCAGCATGATGGCCGCATCCTCCACGGTGCGCGCCATCGGGCCGCAGTGGTCCATGGAGAATGCGTCGGGGATAATGCCGCGGATCGGCACCAGGCCATAGGTCGCTTTCAGCCCAACGATGCCGCAGTAAGAAGCGGGGATGCGGACGGAGCCTCCGGTGTCGGTTCCGAGTGCGCCGTAACAGAGGCAGGAGGATACAGCGGCGCCGGAGCCGCCGGACGATCCACCGGTGTTATGCGCGTACGACCAGGGATTGCGCACGGGTCCGAAATAGGTAATGGAAGATGTGCCGCCGAAAGCGAACTCGTGCATGTTCGTCTTGCCGATAACGATCGCGCCGGCATCTTTCAGGCGCTGCGCGACGGTGGCATCTTCCTTGGGCACGCGGTCGTCGAAGACGGCACTCGCGGCGGTGGTAGGGGTGCCCGCGGTATCGATATTGTCCTTCAGGCCGATCGGAATTCCATGGAGCGGACCCCGGCGTTTCCCGGCTGCAAGTTCGGCTTCGAGCGCCTTCGCCTGCGCCAGAGCCGATTCTTTCAGCACCGAAATGTACGCGTGCAGATCCGGGTTGTAGTGATCGATTCGCGCCAGCATCGCTTCAACCAGCTGCGTTGGCGTTACGCGACCCGCGCCGACAGCCGCTGATGCTTCCGCCAGGGTCATCACGGCGATATCTCCGCCGCCGGCCGCGGCAGCGGCGGCAGGTTCGGCCGATTCCAGCGCCTTCACGTCCATTCCCATCGGTCTCATTCCTCCTATGTCCCCCTGAAGCTTAGCTTTCTTTGGGCCGGATCTCAGGAACCGGCGTGTTTGGTGTCAGCGGCGGGCGGCGAGTATCCCACTTCGTCGCCTGTTCGTAGGCAAGTCCCAGCGCGAAGATGCGTCCTTCAGAGAAGTGAGGGCCTGCGATCGTCAGCCCGATGGGCATGCCGTCTTTGCTGAATCCGCAGGGAACAGACATTGCGGGCAGGCCGAGAACATTGAACGCTGTCGGCTCGCGGTAGTCCATATCGTTGGCGTTGTGCGGTTTCCCGCCCTCCTCGATCTGGAACATTTCGCGCAGATGTCTCGGAATGACCTGCATCGTCGGCACCAGCACCAGATCGAAATCGGTGAATGCGTCGTCGACGGTCCGTCGCAGCATAGCCATGTCCCAACGGCCCCGGATGTATTGCGTCAGGCGATCGCTGCACGGCGCCCCCGGAGTATTCAGCCAGTCTTTCAGCCCCTGCATGTCGAGGCGCGTGGAGAGCATATATCGCCCGGCGTTCTTCTCGAACAGATATTCGTGGTAGGCGTAGATCTCCGCAGCGATGCCATTGAGGTTGCCCCAGGTGTACGCGCTGGTGGACGGCAGCATCACGTCGTGCACGCCTCTGGTAAGCTTCTCGATTACGTGGATTGCCTCGTCGACCGCCTGCAGCGTATCGGCGTCGATGTAGTCGAAGAAGGGCCGTCGCGCGACACCGATGCGCAGTGACGACACTGGCTGGCGCAGCTGCGACGTGTAGTTCTCTTTGGGATGATTCACGCTGGTAATGTCGAGCCGGTCATAGCCCGCGAGCTGATCAAGCATGAGAGCCGCGTCCTGGACGGTGCGTGTGATGGGGCCAGCGTGGTCGAGGGAAACTGCGAGGGGTACGATGCCGCGGATCGGGACTAACCCGTAGGTAGCCTTCATGCCGACCAGCCCGCAGTAAGAAGCAGGACAGCGGATCGAACCGCCCGTATCGCTGCCGAGTGCGCCGAAGGCAAGGTTCGTCGCCACAGACGCCGCAGATCCTGAAGACGAGCCGCTCGGATCGCGATCGAGTCCTCCCCACGGATTGCGTACCGATCCGAAATAGCTGACGGCCCAGGCAAACTCATCGAGATTCGTCTTGCCGAGGATAACGGCGCCGGAGTTTTTCAGACGCGTGACGACTGTCGCGTCCTGCGTGGGCACGCGATCGTCATAAATCGCCGATCCGGCTGTTGTCCGCGTTCCCGCCGTGTCCATGTTGTCTTTGACTCCGACCGGGATGCCATGCAGTGGGCTGCGGAATTTTCCCGCCTTCGCCTCGGCGTCCAGTTGCGCGGCCTGTGCCAGCGCCTGTTCCCGCATGACCGTGATGAAGGCGAACAGCTTCGGATTGTAGACCTCGATACGATCCAGACAGGCGCGCGTAAGTTCGGTCGAGGTTACGGCTCCGGACTGAATCTTCGCTGACGCCTCTGCAAGGGAGAGACCAGCCAGGTCGCCGCCGCTCGCTGCCGCTGCAAGACCAGGAGCGCCGGGAGTGAAACTGTGGGCCGCCAGCGCTCCCGCCGCGCCGCCCAATGTCTTGGCAAACTGACGTCTGGTGAGGTTAAAGGTCTTCAAGGTCTCTCCGTGCTGGTCATGAATTACGCAGGTAACGCTTCGGCGGGAAAGTGCCGAAGCGCAGTTGGATTAAAAACTGTAGCGAAGCGAAAATTGCTGGATCCGTGGTTGGGTCAGGGTTGCGCCGTAGAGGCCGAACGAGCTTCCGGCGTTGGTCTGGTTTTGCAGCGAGTTCTCCGGATTCACGTCGAAGCGAACGGAGTTGGTTACGTTGAACACTTCCCATGTAAACCGAAAACCCTGACCCTGCTCGTGAATGGGGAAGAACTTGGATACGCTCCCATCCACACCGAAGTAGCCGTCGCCACGGAACTGGTTGCGCTGGCCCGCGTCGCCGGGATAGGGGTTGCGCAGGGGAGAGCGGTTCTGAATTCCGTTGAGAAGGGCATCCGGGTCGGCAAACACCTCCGGTTCACCCGCCGAGTTCAGGTGTTTGTGGATCTTCACCGGTCCGGTCTGAATCATGGCGCTCTCTTCGGCCCAGTCGGTCTCCCAGCCGCCACCGCTGAGAATGCTGAACGGCAGACCGCTGGTCCAGCGCGTCAGGCCCGATAACTGCCATCCGCCGATGAAGCGATTCAGCATTGGCCTGGCTCCGCCTGCCAGCAGCGACCCCTTGCCGATGGGCAGGAGGTAGACCCAGTCGGCCGTGACCATGTGCCGCGTGTCGAAGTCTGAAGGCCCGCGGTTCAGCCTCGGTTCGAAAGCGTTCACGATCCAGCTGAACGAATTCGCAATCACGTTGTAGTTGCACTGGGTGCAGGCGCGCTCGCCGTCCGAGCCCAGATCGAGAGACTTCGACAACGTGTAGCTCAGATCCATCTGCAACCCGTGCGACATGGCGTGGCGCAGCGTAACCTGGCCCGCGTTATACGAACTGGTGCCAATCGAAGTCCATGCATAGAGCGAGGAGAATTCCAGCGGATAGTAACGCCCGACTGTCCCGCCGCAGCCCGGGTTGCACAGGATGTCCAGGTTGTACAGATCGAGTGAGGCGTTGTCGATGTCGCCTTTGTAGAGGTTGTAAATATTCTGCGTGGCGCTGTTGCCCGGCGCCCCTGTGCCCTGAACGTCCATTCCTGCGGCGTCCGGAAAGAGATTCTCCCAGTAGGGAATCGGCTGCACCGTGGTCGCGCCCTCATAGCCCTGGATCGTCAGCAGGCGCGCTGCCGTGAAGTAGTCCATACCTGACTTGGGGTCGACGAGGTCCAGCGGCATCGAGAGATCGATCTGCTGCATCAGGTGCCGCCCGAAGCGGCCGACGTACGCGGCTTCCACCATGAAGCCACCCTTCAGCAGGCGCTGGAAAGAAAAGTCGGCGGCGTACGAATAGGGAGTTTTGAGCCGGTTATCCAGGCCCCATGTCACGGCAAACCCGCCGTTATAGGGATCAATGGACGGCGTATATGGATAATGCACCGAGGCTGGGATGGGCGGGTTGATCGAGGGGATATTGTGGATGCCCGTGTAACGCGGCGTCTGATCGGGTGTGAGGATGTCGAACGGCGTCTGGACGCTGCCGCTCAGACCGTACGCGCCGTACTGCGAAAACGAATTCACGATGCCTTCGCCGAAGTGGTCGTAGTACATGCCGAATCCGGCGCGGATGGCGCTGTTGCCGGCTGCGCCGAACAGCTTACGCAGCGGGCCTCCATCAAATGATGGAGACCAGGCCACCGCAAACCGCGGCGCAAAGTTCTTCGTCCCCATCGGCCAGTACGGCGCCTTTCCGTTTGCCGCTCCTGAAGGGACGAAGGAGTACGGCGGCTGCACCGTATTGCCGAGCTTCGCCTGTGCGACCCGCGTCCTGAACCACTGGTCGATGTCGATGGAGGGAGCAATCTGCTGCCCGTGGATTTCATAAGGCGCCTGGAGCAGCGTATGCCGTAGTCCAATCGTGAAGGTGAGATTGCTGCGGGCCCGCCACGAATCCTGAATGTAGTACTCAAATTCGTTGGACTTATAGTTGTGGTCAATCATGGCGCCGGGACCGAGCAGCGTTCCCGTGGCGCCACCGGAATTGACCTGGTAGTTGTACTGGTTCGTGACCATCGGCAGCAGGCCGGCGATATTGCCGATCGCGATGCTGTAGGCATTCGCGAACGGAGGTGACACCGCCGGGTATCCGAAGACCGCCGGATCGAAGCTCTGACCCGTATTCGCGACGCCGGTATCCGTCACGTCGAGTCCGGCCACCAGCCCGTTGTCGAAGGACAGTGCATTGCTGTTGTGGTCGTTGTGGATCAGGCGGTAGTTTGCCCCCACCTGAAAGGTGTGCGAGCCGCGAGTCCAGGTCACATCGTCGATCAGGTTATGAACCGGAACGTGCAGGATGGTGCCTCGGGTCTGCGCGTTGAGGGTGCTGAGACCTTCGAAGTTGACGTACGCGCCCTCTCCGATGCCGCTGTCGGCGTAGCCCTGACGAATGAACCCGTACCGGGCGCTGTTCACCACATTGGAAGTGAACATGTATGTATCACTGACTGCTATGCCCCTGGAATCGTCTGAATGCGTGTTGCTGGCCGGTTGTCCGGGGAACTCGGGCGGATCGAGGCGAGTATCGTTTTGCAGGTTGCCGCGCACGAAGAACCGATGCTTGTCCGAGAGCACGGTGTCGATCTTCGCAATGTACGTGGTCAGCTCCGTCGGATTCGGGGCCGACCAGCTGAAGGATGCGCTGTTCAGGCCATCACCTGCTACGCCACCGTTGGGCAGCGGATAGAGGTTCAGGGTGGCCAGCGAATTTGGATCGTCTCCGGGGCCCCAGGGGCATGTGCCGTACGACGAGCACTTGGGATCCATTCCTGCGATCTGGGCGGGGTTGAGTGTGTAAGTCTGCTGCCCGTCGCCGTAGTAATAGCTGATGCTCCCGGCGCGGGCGAGGGCGGTCGGTACCGTCATCGTTTTCTGAACGTTTTCCGCCGTCCGTTGTTGTTCGATGTTCAGGAAATAGAAAAGATGGTCCTTCTTTACAGGACCACCCAGAGCAGCGCCGTAGGTGTTGCGGATGAGCTTGCCCGCGACATTCGGGAGCCCCTGCGACAACTCCGCCTGCTTGTTGAACCAGTCATTGGCTGCGGTTAGGGTATTGCGGTTGTACTCATACAAACTGCCGTGCAGGCTGTTGGTGCCGCTGCGGCTCACCATATTCACCTGCGCGCCGGAAGAGCGGCCCGAGTCGGCGTTGGAATTGGTCGTAGTGACACGAAACTCCTCCACCGAATCGAGGGTGGAACGCAGGACGCCCGTGAAGGCATATCCCTGTGTCTGATCGTTGTCGTCCAAACCATCCAGCGTTACGTTGCCCTGGTCAGAACGCGACCCGGCGACCGCACCACTCCGGCTGTCTGCGGACTGGTTATTGTTGTGGCCCAGATACAGAACGCCAGGCTGCAGACTCAACAGATCCGGGACGTTGCGGCCCTCCATCGGTAGTGCCTCGATCGTCGCGTTGTTTACCGCGTTCCCCACGGAAGCATCAGTTGTGTTCAACTCGGCCGCGCCGGAGGAAACGTTGACCGTGGTGGCGGTCGCTTCCACCGACATCGTCACATTCACGGTGGCGGGCTGATTCACCAGCAACTCGGTAGAGAGCTTCTGTACCGCAAACCCGGGAGCAGAGACCGTCAGCACGTAGGTACCGGGCGGAATCTGATTGATTTCATACTCTCCCTTCGCGTCGGAAACCCGTGAGAGACGAAAACCGGTTCCACCATTCTCAATCTGAACGGTTGCCCCCGAGACCAGCGCGCCCGAGGGATCGCTGACCGATCCGCGCAGGGATGTCGACGCAATCTGCGCACGACTGTCGGTGACTGCGAAGACAACCATCGGGAGGAAGATCAACAACTTCCTGGACAAAGTCATCACGCCAACCTCGTGTGCGGGTGTTCGCTCGGATCGAGCACCGAAGGGTCCAGGTACTGGAACCTCGCGGGAATGCCCACATCGTGACAAAAGTGCCCTGAATCAAAAAGCGAAATAGTGCGACATAGTGCGTCATCGCCACCCACGCGCCAAAGATTGATTTGGCCGATAAAAGATACGCATAGGCCCGCTGGAAACACTGCCGAGACGGAACAAGTCCGCGTTGACAGGCCCGGATCGATCCGTTAACCTCTGTTTCACCGAGGCGCGTCGCGTCTCCCCAACCACGGTCCGATCTTCAGCGACCTGCGACGTTGGGTCGCTCATCAGTTCTGGCCCTGTTGCCAGTCTTCACGTGATTTGCTCGCTGTAACCGGCTTCCCGCCGCACGGGGAGGTATCGGTACTTCTCTATCAGAAGGGTGGTCAACCGCCCTCGAAGACGTGTCTCCTGCTGTGCCTGAAAAGCAGCAACGCTGGAGTCTTACTTATGGTCCCCGGTTCCGTTCTATCTGCTTCGCCGCATTTCGATCACAAGATAGAGGACAAGTTAGAGTCCTGGAAACAGATCGCGGTCTTCTTTAATCGAGAAGTGCGCACCGTGCAACGCTGGGAAGAGCGCGAGGGTATGCCCGTGCGCCGCCACCGCCACGCAAAACTCGGTTCGGTTTACGCCTTCAGGTCGGAACTGAAATCCTGGTGGGAGGGGCGGGCGAACTCTGTCGCCGCAACCGTCCCCGCTCCGTTGCGGCGCGTTACGGCCGCGCCCGCTCCCCGCGCTGCCACCCGTCGTGCCGGGATTGTTGTTCTCCCCTTTTCAAGCTGCAATGCAATGGAATCGCGGAAACTGGATGCCGATCGTCTGGCGGAGGAGATCGGCTGCCATCTCGGTCGCCTGGACCCACAGCATGTAGGCGTATTCTCTCGTCGGCACACCAAAATCTACTCGACGCTGCGCGGAGAAGAGTGCTTCCCTGTCGCATCGCACCCATCGCTGTTTCTCCTTGAGGGAAGCCTCCGCCACTGCGCCGGACGCGCTCGTATTTACGTCCAGCTGGTTTCAGTTGTGGATCTGTGCAGCATATGGAGCGCCGTGCAGGACTTCGAAATGCTGAGTGACCCGTCGATTGAAGAGAACATCGCCGCATGGGTTGCCGCAGTCCTTCCTGCTGACCTGCTCCGCAACCTCGCTGCCGTTCCCTCCCATTCCATAGCGTCGAGCGACGACATTGAGGAAGCGTGCGACCATGGCGATCGGCTTCTTGAACAGCGAACTCCTGGAAGCGTCCGGCGGGCTGTGCAGGAATTTGAGCGAACGCTCCGCATCGATTCGACTTGCACGCGCGCCTACAGCGGTCTGACGCAGTGCTACTCGCTGATGAGCTTTTATTCCATCGAGCAGCCGAAGACCGTCGGCGCGATGGCACGTTCGGCCGCGCTGCGGGGCCTTTCCGTGCGTCCTGAGCGCGCGGAAACCCATGCCTCGCTGGGCGATGTCCAGTTCGGATTCGACTGGGACTGGCAGGGTGCGGAAGCGCACTACCTGACTGCACTGGCCCTGAATCCTCATTACGATCACGCCCACGCCTGGTACGCCGGCTTACTATGGGCGCTTGGCAGATTCGATGACGCCAGTGCTCACCTGTTGGACGCACTCGACCGAAACCCCGACAGCCTTTCGCTCAACCTCAACCTTGCCGAGCTTTTCTATTATTCAGGTAGCTACAATGATGCAGTACGCCAAAGTCGCCGACTCACGGAACTGGATTCTTCATTTGTGCCTGGCTTTGCCCTTCTGGGGCTGGCGTACGAACAGACTCAGGATTATGAGGCCGCGATGACCGCTTTTCGCGAGGCTATTGCGGTCGCCGGTGGGGACGCCGGTTTGCTGGCCATGCTCGCCCACTGCTATGCGGTGTGCGGCGAGGAAGCGAAGGCGCGAACAACAGTACAGGAGGTCCTGCGGGAAGGCAGGGGCGGCATTCTGCCCAACTATGACCTCGCCGCCGCCTTGGCGGCGCTGGGAGAAAGAGATGAGAGCCTGGCCTGCCTTCGACGAGCGTGGGAAACGCGGAGCATGAAGCTGACCAATGTTCGATTCGATCCCCGCATGGCGCCGCTCCATGGGACCGGAGCGTTCGATGACCTGATGCGACGGATGCGTTTCTCTGATTGAAGGCTCTGATGGCTAATGGTCTATTAGTTAGTCAGAGACACCCAGGTTCACCTCCTTCTCGCGCTGAACTCCGCTCCCATGGCCGCGATGGAGCCGCTGTCCAGCACGCGTACCGCATGCGGAAACACGATAGTCTCCTCGACCTGTATGTGCTCGCTGTAGAGCTGCCTGAGCAGGTTCGTCTTCGTAGAAGCCAGCCCAATCGCGTCCTTCAGGATCAAGTTGTCTACATAGCTCCGCTGCTCGCACCAGTGCGGAAACTCACCAGCGCCGCGCTCCCCGGCGGCAGTTCGATCGCGACGGTTCCCTCGTGCACCTGTCGCGTCTCTTCGTGTGCAGCGTCCCAGGCTCCGCTCGCGCCCACCGGATTGCCGCCCAGTGTCACATCCTGCGTGTCGTCGAGCCGCGGCGCTGCCAAACGCAGCATGCGCGCGCGCGTTGCCTCGGAGCCGCTCTCGATGGTGAGGTGAACCCCGCGATCCCCATGCTTGTTGAAGACGACGGCTTTGACCGCACTATGCGCATCGTTGCTGATCAGGCCATAGGCGTTCAGCAAAGGCGCGCTTTCCTGATCCTCGATATGCGCCTCGACAAGATGCCCAGGTCCAGCCTCCGCGAAAAGCAGCATGCCGTAGAAGATGGGCCGAGCCGTGAAGCCGCTGGCGACGGTTCCAGCGACGGGCGTGTACCAGCCATAGCCGCCGCCATGAAAATTGATACCGACGCCGCCCGCGGTGGCGAGCTGGTACATCAGGTCCGCGCCCCACAGCGCCGAGGCAAAGGTATCGCTGACACCCTGCTTACCGCCCTGATAGCAGGAGTTGGTTTCCGCCAGGCGAAACGGGAGGCTCGAATCGGCCTTCGTCTGCGCCATGCCTTCGAATTCCTGAACCAGCTTCGGATTCGGGCGGAGCAACCGTTCGATGGTCATCGAAGGATCCGTCGGCGGCCCCAACGCATAATAATGGTGCGACAAAAACGCGACTTCATCCTTGAACTGCTTCGCAAACGGCACCAGCCACTCATTATTGAACGCCGTATCCGGACCCGCGAACGGCGCATGCGGCACCTTCTGCCGGATCACCTCATAGAAGTGCTGCCACTCCTGAGCGAACTGCGCGAAGTCATAATCCGACTTGCGCAGGCTGTTGCGATAAAACAAATCCGGCTCGTTGCAAAGCTGGAAGGCGATGAGCTTGTCGCCCATCGTCCGCATCACGAAATCCGCTTCAGCCGCCGCGGCCTCCGCACTTTCGGTGCCCATATTGAGCCCGTAAATCAGAGTCCACCCGGTAGCATCGATGAACCCACGCAGATTCCTGACCGCCTGCGGTGTTGTCTTCGTTTTCGATGCCGGTCCGCGCTTCAAATCCACAACCAGCGCGTTCGCCAGCACATTCGCCTGTGCATCCTCCCGAGTGGCTGCATCCGACTGCGCCGCCGCTTCTGGCGACCAGTAGGAGTACTCGCTGCTGTTTCCTCCCACGCGCAGCACGCCGGACCGTCCCAGCCTGCGCACAAATCCAACCAACTCCATGTTGTCCGGAGAAAAGAATTCCGGATCGCTCAACTGTGACGTCTCATAGCTCAGCCCGGTGAAGTCCGCCGGAATCGCATTCCCGCGTTTGCGGGGATCGAGCTTCAGCCGAAGCGAAACTGAAGCAGCAGCAGAAGGAGCAACAATAGCCGTCTGCGCAAAACCCATCCGCCCACACAGCGCCGCGCCTGAGGTGAGCGCAGAAGTTCTGAGGAAAGCCCTGCGATTCATCGCCAGCATTCGACCACAACGCTGCTCTCCGCCGCAAGGCGCAGTCCCCAGGTGCGGGAAGCTGAATCGCCTAAGGAAGCTCTGATCAAACCGTTGCTTTGAAGGGGCACTGCTTCAGCCGTGCCGTAAAGATCAGTGAAAAATGGGCTTTAGCCCCTGAGGGATTTGTTCTCCAAGGCTTAATCAGAGCTTCGCCTAACTCCCCGGGCCGAGGAAGACTGGTTCCATTTCGAGGCGAATCGCGAACTTTTTCTCCACAGTTTCGACCACGCGATCGTGCAGCGCCAGGATCTCTGCGGCGGTCGCGCCACCCCGATTGACGAGAGCCAGAGTGTGGCGGCTTGAGATTCCGGCCGCGCCGAGGGCAAAGCCCTCCGCAAAGCCGGCTTGTTCGACCAGCCAGGCGGCCGGGATCTTCACGAGCCCTCGCGATGCCGCATAGCAGGGAACCGGCGAGGAGGATTTGGCCGCAAGCTCGTCATAGCGCGCCTGGGTGACGACGGGATTCTTGAAGAAACTGCCCGCGCTGTGGCAGTCCGGCTCTCCTTCGACCAGAAGCATGCCCTTCTCATGGCGAATCTCGCGCACGGCTGCTGCGGCTTCCGCCAGGGTCGGTGTGCCGGCGCGACCCTGAAAGTAGCGCTTCAGGTCCGGGTATTGCAGGAACGGAAAGGCTTTGTTGCGCAGCTTGTAATCCACGCGGGTGACGATGAAACGGTCGCTGTGGATGGAGTTGAAGATGCTGCGACGGTACTCGAAACCGCAGGTCGAAGTTGGCAGCTCGGAAAACTTAAGGTGATTCACGTCGAGGACGCGAACCGCAACGATGGTCTCGGAGACTTGCTGACCGTAGGCCCCAACGTTTTGGACGGGCGTGCCGCCCACGGTTCCGGGAATGCCGGCGAGGCATTCGATGCCGCCAAAGCCGCGCTCGATGGCGAGCGACACGAAGCTGTCCCAGTTCTCCCCGGCGGCCGCCCGAAAGAAATTGCCCTCCTGCTTGATCCCGCCCAGCGCGATCCGTACCACGAGTCCAGGATACCCCGCGTCCGACACAAGTAAATTGCTGCCTCCGCCGAGGACAAACAGCGGTGCGTCCTGTTCGCGGGCGAAGCGCACCGCCTCGACCAGGGATTCCTCGTCCGTTGCCTCGACAAACCAGCGCGCCGCACCACCGATGCCGAAGGTGGTGTAGGGCGCGAGCGGAACCTGTTCGCGGAGGAGCATCCCAATGAGGTATATCAGCCCAGGCGCCGATGTGTCGCAGCGGCGATTGGCAGGGTCATCCTGAGCCAGGGCTGGCGCGCAGGCGCCAGTCAGCCGAAGGACGTTGGCGCCAGTCGGATATGACCCGTACAATGTAAATGTGGCGGTTACGTTTTTAACCGGAGGAGAATAGCCGAATGTATCCCGAAATCATGCTCATCCCCATGCGTGAGGAACTGACGCGCGCGGGCATTGAGGAAGCGCGCACGGCCGAGGCGGTCGATGCCGCGGTAGCGAGCCCCGGAACCACGCTGTTGGTGGTGAACTCGATATGCGGCTGCGCCGCGGGCAAAATGCGGCCCGGCGTGCGGCTCGCTCTGCGAAATCAGGTCACGCCGGATCGTTCCGTCACGGTTTTCGCAGGTCAGGACCGCGAGGCTACCGAGCGCGCCCGATCCTACTTCGAAGGCCATCCTCCTACCTCTCCCGCGGTTGCGATTCTTCGCGACGGCAAGCTGGTTTACCTGATGCAGCGCTTCATCATCGAGAACAGCACCCCCCAGGCGATCGCGGATGAGCTCTCTCGCGCGTTCAACGAGCTTTGCGTGAAGCAGGCGGTTTAGACTTTTCCCCGGTCCAAAGTAAGTCCAAAGCGAAAGGCTGCGCGCACTGCGCAGCCTCTTTTGTTTGTCCGGCCGTTTGCGGAGATCGTCTCAGGATCCGGGGATGTAAGCCGCGGCCGCCAGTTCCAGCTTCTCGCGCAATTCGCGATACAGGGTGACCTGGTTACGTCCTTCGCGTTTCGACTGATACATCGCCTCGTCGGAGCGCAGCAGGAATTCCGTCGCCGTTTCCCTAAGCTCGCTCACCGCAACGCCGATGCTGGCGGTCAGGGTCACCCTTCCCGGCAGTCCGGCGAGACCGGCGATCAGCAGACGAATGCGCTCCGCGGCGGCGAGCGACTCGTCGAGGCCCGCGTTGCGCAGCAGCACCACGAACTCCTCGCCGCCGTAGCGGGCCAGCACATCGGAAGGCCGCGTTCCGTCGCGCAGAACCAGGCCAATACGGCGCAGCACGTCGTCGCCGGCGAAATGGCCGAGCGAATCGTTCACCTGCTTGAAGTAGTCGAGGTCGATGAGCATGATGCCCAACCGGGTTCCGTTCCGGTCGCAGCGCAGCAACTCACGCCGCAGGATCTCTTCAAAGGCGCGCCGATTGAGCAGGCCGGTGAGTGAATCGGTTTGCGCCATCCTGTGAAGGGTCAGCCGATGCACGGTCAGAGCGAGCCAGAGCAGTCCAATGACGATGGCCAGCCCCAGCACCATAGAGAGGTAACTGAAGCCGACGTTGATCAGATCGGGATGGACGAAGTTCGTCTGCTGGGGCGGGAGCTGAAACTCGAAAAGACACCATGCCACCTGGAGAAAGGTCGCGAAAATCAGCAGCCAGGCACAGGCCCGCGCCGGCTGGCGGGTCTCCGGCTCGCCATGCCTGCGGAAGAGGAACACCGCGGTGGTGATGAAAATGGAGCCCAGTACCACGGCGTGAATCACCAGCCGCGCCAGCACCTGCTCGTTCCCGTAGGTAAACCAGACAAACAGAGGCAAAGCGACGATCAGGGTTCCCCCGGGCCAAGGGAAAACGTGCAAATCCGCTTCAAAAATGTCGGCTGCGGCGAGGTAGATACAGAGAGCGCCTGCAAAGAGCAGGAAATTGGCCAGCACGATGCTGACAAGAGCCGGCGTCCAGGGGCGCAGCCCGATCAGCAGCACTCCAAACAACCCGCACAGGATGAACCACGAGAGCTGGCGGCTGCCATGCAGATCGGGTGTGCTGCGGCGAATGCCCCGGAATCCGAACAGCATCAGCAGCAGGGCTGCCGCATACCCGCACATCAAAAAAGGCGTATACATAGGTGCTACTTTCAACACCTCCACGGACAATACCGCCGTCGCCCGCATGGCATGCGGACGAATCGAGTGCAACTGCAACCCAGCCTGCGAAAGTGGTTTCAGAATGGCATAGGGCTACCCCTAAAGTCACCAGAAAAAGATGACCTGTACCCCTTCCCGCATGGCTAATCTGTGTGAGTTGCGATGACCCACGCAGGGTCGCGGCCGTTCAATGGAGGCATGAGTTACTCACTCAAAAAGCGCATCGTCCTTGTGTCGGGTCCGCCCGGGTCGGGCAAGACCACGCTCGCCCGGCCGCTGGCAGAGCGCCTGGGCTTCGCGCTGCTCACCAAGGACGACATCAAGGAAACGCTGTTCACCGCTCTCGATGGAGCGCCCGGCGACCTCGAGTTTTCGCGCAGGATCGGAGCGGCGGCGATGGACCTGCTGTGGGCGCTCGCGCTGCATTCTCCTCGCGTGGTGCTGGAGGCGAATTTCCGGACGCAGAGCCAATACGAGCGCGCCCACCTCGCCGCCCTCATCGCACAAGATGGCGCGCAAATCGTCGAGGTCTATTGCCGCATCCCGCGCGAAGAAGCCTCGCGGCGTTTCGCGGAGCGCGCCCAGCAGGAGCGGCATCATCCCGCGCACGTGCTCGCCGAGATGCCGCCCGAGCGCATGACGGAGTACGAAGAACCCTTCGCCCTCAGCCCCCTCATCGAAGTCGACACGCGAAACCCCGTCGACGTTGAAGCGCTGGTCGGCCGAATCGAATCGGCGTGGGCGCGATAACATGAAGAGGAAGAGCATGAATCGCATATCGAAAGCCGAACCGCCGGCATCGCAACGAGAAACCGTGAATTGGAATGAGATCTTTGAAGCTCTGGACCGCGCCGGCGTCCCCGATGATTTCCTGTCTGATCGTGACAAAAGCCTTCCTCAGCCTCGCTCAGATGCCACTGATCCTGCAGTCTGTGGTTCCTAAACTCTAAACTCCAAACTCTAAACTCTGGTCCCAAACCCCTGTACCCTGTAATCACGCATGCATCGCTGGTCGAAGCTCTTCATCCCCACACTGCGCGAGGCGCCGGCCGACGCCGAAGTCGCCAGCCACAAACTCCTGGTCCGCGCCGGATACATCCGGCAGCTCGGCGCCGGCATTTACTCCTACCTCTTCCTCGGCCAGCGCTCCATCGACCGCATCATCGGCATCGTGCGTGAAGAGATGGACCGCATCGGCCAGGAGTTTCTGCTGCCCACCATCCATCCCGCCGACCTCTGGCGCGAGTCCGGCCGCTGGACCATCATGGGCGACGCCATGTTTCGCCTGAAAGATCGCAAAGGCGCGGACCTCTGTCTGGGCATGACCCACGAAGAGGTCGTCACCGACATCGCCCGCAAGGAACTCCGCAGCTACAAGCAGCTCCCGCAGATCTGGTACCAGATTCAGACCAAATTCCGCGATGAACCGCGCCCCAGGGCCGGCCTGCTGCGCGTCCGCCAGTTCATCATGAAGGACAGCTACAGCTTCGACCTCGATCAGGCCGGGCTGGACCACAGCTACGATCTGCACGATGCGGCCTACCGCGCGATCTTCACGCGCTGCGGGCTCAAATTCGTCACGGTCGAGGCCGACTCCGGCGCGATGGGCGGCTCGCAGTCGCAGGAGTTCATGGTCTACACCGACGCGGGCGAGGACCTGATCGCGAGCTGCGCTGCCTGCGGGTACGCCGCCAACCTCGAGAAGGCAACCTCGCGCCTGCTGCCGGTGAAGGAAATGGCCCCAACCGGCGACGGTATGCCCGAGCTGGTCTCCACGCCAGGCCAGGCCGCTATCGCCGACGTCACCGACTTCTTTGACATTAAAGCCAGCTCCGACATCAAGTGTGTCGCCTACATGGCGACCGTCGTCGACAAGTCCGCCGAAAAGTCCGGCAAAACAACTCTGCAGCCCGTAGTGGCCTTCCTGCGCGGCGATCACTTCGTCAACGAGACGAAGCTGATGAAGGTCGTCGGCGCAACGGATCTGCGTCCGATGGTCGCCGAGGAACTAGATAAGTGGATGCACGGTCCCGCCGGCTATCTCGGTCCCATCGGCCTCGATCCCGCCGCGAAGATCAACGACGGCAAAGTCAACGTCGTCCTCGACCCCGGTCTCGAAAATCGCCACAACCTCGTCTGCGGCGCCAACAAGCTCGACTACCACTATCGCAACGTTGTCCCCGGCCGCGACTTCCAGTGGACCGTCGTAGCCGACATCCGCAACGCCGCCGAAGGCGAGGGCTGTCCGGTCTGCGGCGCGCCGCTCAAGGTCGCCAAAGCCGTCGAAGTCGGTCACATCTTCAAGCTCGGCGACC
>PMUI01000077.1 GCA_003166955.1 Acidobacterium sp. | reverse complement strand
CTTCACACCTATTCCCTGGTCTTTCCCCTAATCCCTCGTCTTTCCCCTAATCCCTCGTCTTCCCCCTAATCCCTCGTCCCTGGTCTCCCCCTAATCCCTGGTCTTCCCCTGCCGATATTCCACACAGCAGGAAAACAACCGTGCACCTTGCCCCGATCTTCAACGACGATCAGAAACTCGAGCCGCAGGCCTCTGACTCCCTCGACCTCGAGCTCCTCCAGCCCAACCGGATTCAACCCGAGCGCTGGATGCTCGGTCCCATGACTGGCCGCAGCCTCGTCATGCAGCACCTCTTCAACCGCATGCGCTGCACCGCCCCCCATTTCCGCCTCGTCAGTGTCGAAGGCGAGAACGGCTCCGGCAAACTCCTCGTCGCCCAGTCCCTCCATCTCCTCGGTCCTTCCGCCTCCGGCCCCTTCATCCCCTGCATCGCCGCCGCATTCATCGAAGACCCTCAGACCCTCTGGACAGAAGCCCGCGCCGGCCTCCTCTATCTCGCCCGCGTCGACGAGCTCTCTCCCGACCAGCAGCGCCAGCTCCGCGACTTCATCGAGCGTGCCGCCCACGAGCGCATCCGCTCCGCCAAATCCACCGTCCCCCTTCAGCTCGTCGCCGGCTCCGCCCAGCCCCTGCGCCGCCTCGCCGCCACCAATGCCTTCCGCTCCGACCTCGCCAGTCACCTCACCGCCATCCGCTTCGCCATTCCCCCGCTGCGCGACCGCAAAGAAGATATCCCCCTCCTCGCCGGACTCTTTCTCCGCAACTGGAGCCGGCAGCACGATAAGCCTCTCCGCGGTTTTGCCGCCGGCGTCCTCCCTCGCCTCACTTCCTATTCCTGGCCCGGCAACGTCCGCGAACTCGAATCCGTCATCGCCGCTGCCGCCCTCGAGTGCGCCGGTCAGTGGATTCGCCCCATCGACATCCCTCTCCTCCACTGGCCCGTCCCCGTCCCCTCCATGCCCGTTGCCCTCGATCCCTTCGCCGAGGACCCCAACCTCGACCGCGCCATCCTCCGTCACATCACTCGTGTCCTCGCTCGCGCCAACGGCAACAAAGTGCGCGCCGCCAAAATGCTCGGCATCAGCCGCTCCACCCTCTACCGCCTCCTCGAACCCAACACCCACCCAAGCTCTACCGTCGACCCCACCTGATCCCAAATCCCTCGTCCCCAATCCCTGCTCCCTGCTCCCTAACCATCCTGCCCGATGAGCTGAATGCGGCTCGCAGCCTGCTGACCTCAGCCTTCGCCGACGAGAAGGCGCCCACCCTGGTTTCGATCCTCGGAGCCCTCGCCCTTCTCCTCGCCGGCGTCGGCCTCTACGGAGTTATGTCATCGGCAGTAGCCCAAAGCACCCGCGAGCTCGGATTGCGCATGGCTCTCGGTGCAGACGCGGCCAACCTGCTTCGTCTGGTCCTCTCCCGCGGCCTGCGGCTCACGGCGGCAGGCGTCCTCTTCGGAGCCATCGCAGCCCTCGCCCTCACCAAACTCCTCGCCACCCTCCTCTACAACGTCAGCCCGCACGATCCCTGGGTCTTCGCATCGGCGCTCGCCGTAATGACGATCACCGCAATCGCAGCCTGTCTGTTGCCTGCCTGGCGCGCAGCCCGCACCGATCCAGCCCGCGTATTGCGGGATTAGAAGAGCGGGCCTTCACAGCTTGCGGAGCAAAACAAAAACCCAGTGCTGTGCCGGCCAGGTTCACCCCACAGCTTGCGGAGAAAAACAAAAACCCAGTGCTGTGCCGGCCAGGTTCACCCCACAGCTTGCGGAGAAGAACAAAGACCCAGTGCTGTGCCGGCCAGGTTCACCCCATAGCAAGAAGCAGAATCTCCCGGCGCCCGGGCGTCAACACAAATCGATTCTGCGTTCACCCGAAAGTACCGTCTTGGACCGTTTTGGGAAAAGCACCGCCTCAACTCTGCCCTTACTTTTTTCTGCAAGCTCTTCAGCCGTGCCATGAGGTAAAAGCCACAGCCTGGCCTGAACGAGTTCTCGCAGAGAACGAGTCGAACGGCGGCTTCAGCCCGTGGAATAAAGACAGGCGCGAAGCGCCCTTCCGCACTGCCGTAGGCCCGCAATTGCACTCATGTAGTTAATAGAGGACGATTCCTCCGAGCGTAAGCGCGGGCGGCGCGCCACACGAGAACAACCTCCAAAAGAACGTTGACGAGCTGGTGTCTCCCAAGTGGCATGCCCGTGCGCAGTGGGTAGCTCATCCCACCCATTTATGAAAACATCCAGTTGTGGCACAACCGAGTTCAAGCTTCAGCGAGCGCTGGCAACAGTCCGCCGCGGCTGAACGCGCTAACTACCAGCTCTTCCTCTCCGAGCTCTGCGACTTTCTCGATGTCCGGCGCCCTGATCCAACTAGGGCGGAAGACCACCTCAACACCTACGTCTTCGAAAAGGCAGTCACGTTTCAGAACTTCGACGGTACAACCACTCCAGGCTGGATAGACCTCTACCATCGTGGCCACTTCGTCCTCGAAGCCAAGCAGGGCAGCAATCCGCCGGACCTGCAGACCAACCCGGAAACTGGCGAACTCGTCCTCACTCCCCCTCCGTTCCGGCCCGCCCGTCAGCGCCGCGGCACAGCCATACGCGGTACGCATGGCTGGGACGAAGCCATGCTCAACGCCTACAACCAGGCCGAGCGCTATGCTAAAGCCCTTCCCGTCACCGAAGGCTGGCCACCTTTCCTCGTCACCATTGACGTAGGGCACTCCATTGAACTATTCGCCGATTTCTCGCTCACCGGCAAAGCCTACCTGCCTTTCCCCGACGCGCGCAGTTATCGCATCCTGCTCAGTGACCTCGCCAACCCCGATATCCGTGAACGCCTTCGCTGCCTATGGACGGACCCGCAGGCACTGAACCCTGCCCGTCACGCCGCCAAAGTCACCCGCGAAGTCGCTGCCAAGCTCGCCATCCTCGCTCGCACGCTGGAGCAGAAGTACTCTGCCAGGCAGGTCGCTGAATTCCTCACTCGCTGCATCTTCACTTCCTTTGCGGAAGACGTGAAGCTTCTCCCCGAAAAGAGCTGGTACAAACTCCTCTGTGACCTTCGCGACTCCGGCAACGCAGCCGTCTTTCCGGAGATGGCCGGTTCGCTCTGGGACGCCATGAATGCTGGCGGCTTCTCGCCCATCCTCAAAGCGCACGTCCTCCAGTTCAATGGCGGCCTCTTTGAGTCCACCGAAGCCTTGCCCCTCACTGGCGATCAACTCGCCCTGCTTATCGATGCCGCCGATTCCGACTGGAAAGACGTCGAGCCCGCCATCTTCGGCACGCTGCTCGAACGCGCTCTGGATGCCGACGAGCGCCATCAGCTAGGCGCTCACTACACACCCCGCGCCTACGTCGAGCGCCTCGTCATCCCCACCATCGTCGAACCCCTGCGGGCGGACTGGGCCGACGTTATCGCAGCTGTCTCCGAGCTCGTCGCCAGCGGGTACCCAACCGACGCCATCGACATCCTCCGCGACTTCCACCGCCGTCTCTGCAACATTCGCGTCCTCGATCCCGCCTGCGGCTCCGGCAATTTTCTCTACGTCGCGTTAGAGCACTTGAAGCGCCTCGAAGGTGAAATCCTCGAGTCTCTTGCCACTCTGGGCGAAACCCAGCAGGCCCTCGAGCACACCGGGCTCACCGTAAACCCGCACCAGCTTCTCGGCATCGACATCAACCCCCGCGCCACCGCCGTCGCTGACCTCGTCCTTTGGATCGGCTACCTCCAGTGGCACTATCGAACACGCGGCGACGTGACGCCGCCCATCCCTGTCATCAGCAACTTCCACAACATCGAGTGTCGCGACGCGTTACTTCATTGGAACAAAAAGGTACCTGCGCTCGATGAAAACGGACAACCAGTCACGCAGTGGGATGGTGTGACCAAAATGAAGCATCCCGTCACAGGGCGATCAACCCCGGACAATAGTGCACGCAAGCCTGTTTACACGTATGCGGATGTGCGGCAAGCGACATGGCCAACCGCCGATTTCATCATCGGTAACCCCCCATTCTTAGGTAAAGGCAAAGTCCGGGAGGAGCTCGGCGACGGCTATGTTCTAGCTTTGCGCAAGGAATATGCCGGGCGCGTGCCGGATGGCGTCGATTTCGTCATGTATTGGTGGCAACGAGCCGCTGAAGCGGTACGATCGGGGTCAACGCGCCGATCAGGGCTGATTACTACTAACTCGATCACGCAATCGATGAGTCGCCGAGTGCTCATCCGAAATCTCACCCAACCACCCGAGTGCAGCATCGTCTTTGCAGTGCCGGACCACCCTTGGGTTGATTCCAAAACCTCTGCGGCCGTACGGATTGCAATGACGGTACTCGCTCGCGGAAAGGATGATGCTGGAGTTCTCGCCACCGGGGGAATCTCGGGAACAGAATGGTGAGATGAGGGTTACGACGAACCTTGTGACCGGAAAGATTCACACCAACCTAACCGTCGGCGTCGATACAACGACGGTGAAGGCCTTGGAAGCCAACCAAGATTTATGCAGCACTGGGCTGATCCTTGGCAGCCGCGGCTTCGTGGTGAACGCTCAGGAGGCTGAGAAACTCGGCGCGGGCAAAACACATAAGAGGAGATTGTTTTATCCGTTCTTCAACGGGCGTGACCTAACGGATCAGCACCGCGGATATTTTGTTATCGATACTTATGGGTTTAGCGAGCGAGACTTACTCCAGGATTACCCCGAAGTTTATCAACACCTGCGGGATACTGTATTTCTGGATCGAGCAAACAACCGAGATAAGAAACTGCGCGATCTTTGGTGGCTACCTCGCCGCAGCAATGAGCAGGTCAGGAAAGCGATCAGAGGCCTGGGACGCTACATTGCCACACCAGAGACTGCCAGCCATAGGTTTTTCGTATTCCTCGCTGCTGATGTGCGACCAGAACATCGGCTGATCGTTACCGGTTCCGACGACGCATATGTCCTGGGCATCTTATCGAGTTCTCCTCACGTACTTTGGGGATTGCGCAGCGGAGGCACGCTTGAGGACAGGCCTGTCTACAACAAGACGTTCGGCTTTGACGCTTTCCCTTTTCCTGACTCTACCGAAGCCCAAATGCAAACGATCCGCGATATCGCGGAGCGCCTCGACGCTCACCGCAAGCGCCGGCAACAGCTCCACCCCGCGCTGACCCTCACCGACATGTACAACGTCCTCGAAAAGCTCCGCGCAAACCAAGAACTCACCCCGCAGGACCATGCCCTCTACGACGCCGGCCTCATCGGCACCCTCCGCGAACTGCACGACGACCTGGACCGCGCCGTCTTCGACGCTTACGGCTGGCCGCAGAACCTCACCACCGAGGAAATCCTGGCTCGTATCGTCGCTCTCAACGCCGAGCGCCGCGCCGAGGAAGCCTCGGGCCTCGTCCGCTGGCTGCGCCCCGACTACCAGGCGCCCGCCGCTGTCCCAATAGCCCGCGTCCTCGAAGGCTTCGTCGAAGAGGCTCCAGCCGCAGCCACCCGCCGCAAGCAGCCATGGCCCGGCACTCTGCCAGAACAGGTCCGCGCCATCAAGGAAGCCCTTCGCGGCTCGCCCGCTCGGACCCCGCAGCAGGTCGCCTCAACATTCCGCCCTGCCAGTCGTACCCGGGTAGGCGAGATACTCGCTACCCTCGTCGCATTGGGGCAAGCGCGTGTCGTAGGTGACCGGTACTCACTCTGAGCGCCCCCCCACTCCGCGCTCTGGGCTTCGGGCTCTGTGCACTCTGTGCTCTCTGTGGTGTGCTTTCCCCAAAACCCCGAAATCCAGAAAAACTGTCAAGCCCCAGCCCCAAAAACCGAAGTAATGACCCCTCATTCCAAACGACTTCCACACCAAAATCCCAAAAAATATTTGGCAGGTTTTATAGCCAGACTTGGTATTCTAATAATAGACAGTAAGAAATGAAAAAGCCTCGCCCAACGGCGGGGCTTTTTCATTGGAAGACAAGGAGAAACGCCATGCACTTTCTTGCGACACAGCCCGCAGACCGTTTCTCCGCCAACACCCCGCTCACGGTCGCGATTGCAGCAAACGCGACCGGGTTTGAATCAATCCCGGCCGTGTTTGCTGCAAACTCGGCCGACTCCCCGTCAAACTCAGCCGCCTTTGTATCAAACGCGGCCGAGACCGATCTGACTTCGAACCAATCAACTACCGCGATCACGACCGTGAATGCATCAAACCCGGCCGAGACTGACGCAAACACAGCCAGGTCGCAACAGATTGATTCGAAGTCATCCCGACTCAGTATCAACCTGGTAACCCCATCGAAGTCGTTGAAAACAAGTCAACGCGAATTTTCGAGGGGGGTCCACACTTTCAAAAAGTCGCCTCAAGCCCAACCTTCAGGGCTTCGAAGGTCACTTGCCCGAGTGCCTCGCTTTGCGCGGACAGCGTTGGGATGCCCCTGGAATAGTGCGGAGCCCGTTGGCGCAAAGCCGAATGGGGAGTTTCGCGACGAGCGAGACGAACGGGCTAAACTGGACCAGAGCCATGGCCGCCGCACTGACCCTCTCGCCCGAAGTCCGCGCAAAATACGAAGCCGTCATCGGCCTCGAGGTCCACGTTCAGCTCCTCACTGAAACCAAGGCCTTTTGCGGCTGCGCCAACAAGTTCGGAGCGCCTCCGAACACGAATGTCTGCCCGGTTTGCCTCGGCCTTCCAGGAGCGCTCCCGGTTCTCAATCGCCGAGCCGTCGAATTCGCGACCCTCGCCTCGCTCGCCCTCAACTGCGAGGTCCGCGAGCGCTCCGTCTTCGCCCGAAAAAATTACTTCTACCCCGATCTTCCCAAGGGCTATCAAATCTCGCAGTTCGACAAGCCTCTCGCCGAGTTCGGCTGGATCGAAGTCCCAAACGGCGACAGCAAAAAACGCATCGGCATCACGCGCCTGCACATGGAAGAGGACGCGGGCAAAAGCCTTCACGACGGTTTGCCCGACTCGGCCACGCGCACTTATGTCGACCTCAACCGCTGCGGAACCCCGCTGATCGAAATCGTCAGCGAGCCCGACATGCGAACGCCCGACGAAGCTTACGAATACCTCACGCGCCTGAAAGAAATCATCGTCTACACCGGTGTGAGCGACGGCAACATGGAAGAAGGCTCGCTTCGCTGCGACGCCAACGTCAGCGTGCGCCCGCGCGGCCAGGAAAAATTCGGCACCAAAGCCGAAGTGAAAAACGTCAACAGCTTCCGCTTTATCCGCGCCGCGCTCGAATACGAAATCGAGCGCCAGATCGAGTTAGTCGAATCCGGCGGCCGCGTAGTCCAGGAAACCCGCCTCTACAACGCCAACGAAGGCCGAACCTACTCGATGCGCTCGAAAGAACAGGCTCACGATTATCGCTACTTCCCCGAGCCCGATCTCCCGCCGCTGATCGTGACGGAAAAATGGAAAACCGAGATCGCCGCGCGCATGCCCGAGCTTCCCGAAGCTCGCCGCGCCCGCATGATCGCCGAGTACGGCATCTCCGAGCAGGACGCGCACACGCTGACCGCAACCCGCGCCTTCGCCGATCAGTTCGAAGCCGCCGCGCGCGCCGCAAAGAATCCGCGCCGCGTCGCCAACCTCGTCCAGAGCGAGCTCACCATGCGCCTCAAAGCGGCCAACCTCGAGCTCGAGCAGTCGCCGGTTTCCATGTCGGGGATCGCGCTGGCCGCCGACTTAGCCGAAGACGGCAAGCTCTCGAGCAAACAGCTCAAACAACTCTTCGACCTCTGCTTCGAAAAGAACCAGGACTTCGGCCCCATCTACGAGCGCGAGAAACCGCAGCAAATCAGCGATGCTTCGACGCTGGAAAGGATGATCGACGACGTCATCGCCGCGAACCCCGCCCAGGTCGAGCAGTACCGCAAAGGCAAGAAGACCGTCGCCGCCTTCTTCGTAGGCCAGGTCATGAAGGCCTCAAAGGGCCAGGCCAATCCCGCGCTGCTGAATGAATTGGTAACGAAGAAACTCGACGCCTAATCGCCCGCGCCCATCGCCACAACCGCCTCGTCCTTCGCGATCATCGCGCTCGCCAGCTTCCAGGTCCAAATCACTGGCGCCGCAAAATAAGAAGCCGTCAGCCGCGGGATCCGCTTCAGATCCGTCCCGAGCGAGCCCGATTCTTCGCCGACCAACAGCGCGCCGTTCCGGATCATGTGCCAGTGAAACGTCGCCGACAGCACCGTGAACACCAGCGCTGCCACTCCCAGCTGACGCGTCTGCCGCCCATCGAGCCAGAAGTGCAGCGCCGCATCGCAGCCCAGCGAGGTTAGCGGCACAACAACAACGCAGGAGAACCACGCAAGGAGTTCAGAACAAATCTGCAGCGTCTGCTGCTGCAGCGCAGAAAAAAAACCGCAGGTCAGCAGAACAAACGCAGCTTCAACCACGCCGAAGTGGTTCCGAGCATGGGTCTCCATGTGCCGCAACGCAGCCACGCACGCCAGCCCGCGCAGCACTGCAGTCATCAACGCCACTTTCCAGTTCCAGTGCGTCAGCGGAAACAGCCAGCTCGACGCGTCTGCCGTGCTCAAGCGGAATTTTGTATTGCTGATCATGGTCTGCAACTTCCGTGTTATGCCTCACTCGCAGCGGCAGAATGGCGTGCTGCTTGTTCTGATGCACGTTCGCATCGATCTGCGAAAAGCACCGTCAACGAGGCATTACATTTTGCATAATTTCCACGGCAAGGACCGATTCTGTAACCGCGTCGCCGCAAATTCCTTCGAATAGTTACCAAGGTTCTGAAAAAATCCGAAACTTCACCCCCACCCTTGTGTTCACCCTTGCGACGGCGAACTTCGCCGATCACTAATCGAAACCACCAGCGGTTCACGGGCACGCTCCATCGAGCAACGCGACCGCCGCTTTCCGAGGATCACAGCCTGGCTGCACTGAGCTTTCGCGCCTCGTGCGCGCACCCTCCCCCTGCGTCCAGGCCCTGATCTTCCGTCAGCAGCGCCGCAAGCTCGAGCAGCCCTCCCGGAACTGCGGAAAGCGACTTCTCCCGATGTCTACCCACGCACGCATCCGCTCTGTCATTTCCGCTCTGTGCCTGAGCGCTGCTCCGCTGCTCATCGCGCTCTTTCTGCTCGTTGGTTGCGGAATGACCTCCGGCAATTCCTCAACCAACTCCGGAACCACCACCGGCTCTGCTTTCGTCATCGGCACCGACGCGCCGGTGGCCAGTGTCGTCTCGTTTACGACCACCATTCAATCCATCAACGCCATCGACGCCGACAACAAATCGGTCTCGCTGCTCAGCGGATCGCCTTCGGTTGATTGGGCTCGCTACAACGGTCTACAGACCATGCTCGATATGAATGATGTCCCGGCCGACACCTACACGCAGATCCAGGTCGTCTTCGCCACCACCCCCGCGCCTTCCATCGGCTATCTGCAAACCGGCACCGGTGCGCCCACCATCGCCACCATGCCCGCCACCTTCACCACCACCACCGTCACGCAGACCCTTGCGAATCCGCTGGTCGTCACTACCGAAGGGCCCGTCGGCATTCATCTCGACTTCCGCCTCGACAAATCCATTCAGGTTCTCAATGGTGCCATCACCGGTGACGTCAACCCGACCCTCGAGATCAGCGCCGTTGGCCCCAGCGATCCAGGCGCCTACATCGATGAGTTCATCGCCGGCGTCGTCAACCCCAGCGTCACCGCGCAGTCGTTCACCATTCAGGGACCGCACGGCCGCATCTTCACGGTCAACGTCAATGGTCAGACCGAGTGGGACAACGGTGAAGGCATGAGCAACCTCACCTCCACCAGCATCGTTCAGGTGTCCGGTACCCTCGACCGCACCGATGCCACCATCGACGCCGACGAAGTTGCGATCCTCACCCAGGATGGCTTCTACGCGGGCGGCCAGGTCACCTGGGTGCAGCCCTCCAGCGGCCCTGCAACCGACTTCCAGCTCTACGTCCGCGGCACCCTGCCCGCCAGCGGTGACGGCGTCAGCCTCGGTCAGATCGCTCAGGTCAACCTGACCGGTTCAGAGAAGTTCTTCATCTACTGGATGCACAACCAGTTCACGCAGTTCCTCTTCAATCCTTCTACGCTGTTGCCCGGCCAGCACGTCACCGTCGGCGGACCTCTCTCCGGCGCGGCCAATGCCGATGCACTCAGCGTCAAGCGCGTCGTCCTTCGTAACTGGGGCTTCAATGGAACCGTGGTCGCCAATTCGGTCAACACCGGCGGCGACACCTTCCAGATGAACATCAATGGGTTCGCCGGATTGCTGGTTCCCGGACAGCCGGTCACGGTCTATATCGCGGGCGGCACGAAGTTCCGCGACGGCTTTGGCTCGCTCGGCGATCTCAGCTCTGCCACCAACGTCCGCGTTGTGGGTTTGCTGATCAAGGACCCCACTTCCGGGAAGTCGGTGATCCTGGCTCGCTACGTCGACGATATGGACTAACTTCCTCCCTACCTGTACCCACGAAAAAGGCGGCGTGCTCGAACCCGAGCCGCCGCCTTTAATCTGCACCCGGTACCCTTCACCCTGATTCTCACTTCCCCGTGTAGGCCGACTTCATGTACCTCCGCGCCTGATCCCCCTGCACAGTATCGCCGCCCGCGTTCAGCACCGCCTCATACTGCTGGACTGCCTTATCGTGCTCCCGCATCAGGTCGTACGTCTTCCCTGCCTCCAGCAGGCAGCGCCGCTTCAGCTCCGGGCTCGTCGTCGCCTGGGTCGCGCCCTCCCGGTATGCCTCAACGGCGTCGCCGAACCTTTTCTGGCCCCGTAGGCTGTCGCCCATGCCGAAATACGCCAGCTCCAGATGGGCATTGGGAAAATATCCAGGCCGCTTCGCCATCTCGATCAGTTGCTCATACGTTTCCACCGCCACCATCCCATCGCCCGCGTCCTTTTCGAGGTTCGCTTCCTCGAGGCGAAACAGATAATCGTGCGGATACTCCTCAGCCAGAGCCTTCGCAATCTGCACCGCCGCGTCGTACTTCCCCTCCCGCCGCAGAAACAGCATCATCGAGGTATTCGCCTCAACGTGCGTGATCACCCCACGCTCGCTGTCATCGCGCAGCAGGGCCAGCCCCGCACCCTTCGACCCATGGATGCCCACGATCCCGATCACCACCTTGAACGGCGTGGACAACGCGCCCACTACATACTGGTACACGCCCGTCACCAGCTCCGCGTCCACGTAGTGCGGATCCAGCTGCAGCACCTTATCGCAGTCGCTGCGCGCACCCAGCGCCTCTTTTAGGCCTCCTACAAACGCCCGCTCCACCATCGCCGAATACGTCGCCTGCAGGCTCTTCACCCATCCCCGCGCGAAGAGCGCATTCACATCGGCCGGATTCGTTTTCAGCTCCGCGTTGGCTTCGTCGATCGCTTCGTCCCCCAATGCTCTGATCCGATCCCGCACCTTCGGATCCTCGACCACTGTATGCTTCCCCGTTAGGAATCCGTCGTTCGCGTAAAACGTTGTGTCCAGTAAATCCAGCCGGTTCAGTTCGCGAAACAACACCGCATCCAGCAGGTACGCCGTCGCCATCGGGTTCCCCGGGTGCTCTTTCTGGATCTTCTCGAAGCGTGGCATCGCCTCGTCGTAATCCATGTTGTAAAAGAGCTGGAACGCCTGCTGCACTTCGGGCTGTCGGTTCAGTGGATTCGTATCCACCGTCTCCGCGTGCGCGCGCACCGGGAAAAACAGCAGTCCCCACAGAGCGGCAGAAACACATCCGGCGCAGGCAGAACGCAGCATACTCTTCAGGGATTGTAGACGGAGGCCTGCAAACTGAGCCTCAATTCCGCCGCTTTAGCACGTCAGGCGGTGCCCTGCCACCAGTACCTTCGGCCAGATATCTTCCACCCGCAACGCTGTCGGTGACGCAGGCTCATCGCGGCAGCTGCAGTTCGCGATGCGCTTCGAATTCCAGGACCCGATTCCAGGACCCGGTTCCTCTTTCAAAGGACCTGCCCGCGCGGCAGGTCCTTTCCTTTTCCGTCTCTTTTTCCCCGCGGATATCTTCCGAGGAACTCCACGCCAAGCCACCTGTGGAAAGCTCAGCATTTCTACCAACCGTTACGAAAGTAAGGTGGTACTTAGTGAGTACTTATTCTCGGGATCCTGCACGCTCTCTGCATCCCGGCGATCAGCTAAAACCGGAGCGCTGCGGTGTTTTCACCGCTGACTGGACAATCCGCATGGTTCAGAACCCAACGCTCGAAGCCCATTCAGCCGGGACATGATGACTCAGTTGCTGAAGGAGATGGCGTCTGGCCGGCGGCTGCTCTGGGAAGGCTGGCCATTTTCAGAGCCGGAAACGGCGGAACACGGTATTTATCAATTGGTTATCTCTCATGCGGACAATCGCGGCACCACCCTCGACAACATTTCGCGCTTTCTCCTCTTGCCTCGGGAACTGCTTCTGGATTACCGTTGGGGCCACCGAGAGTGGGACCGCCGGGTGTTACTCCACCCCTCTCTTTCAGCCTCCCATGACTCGTAAAGAACTCCTTCGCATCGTCGTGCTCCGCGCTCGTGTGCATGGCTTCGAGTTCCGGCAGTGGTTTCAGACCAGTCTCGAGTCGGAATGGCCCGGCTTTGAGCAGGCCGTTACGACGCTTTCCTCCGGGCGCCGTTATTACGCGCTGCTTTTCTCCCACGAATTTGCGCGGCACTTCTGGAAGAAAGGCACGCAGATCACCTTCCTGCTGCCGTCGCAGGAATACACCCGCCTCGACGCCAACGGAAAAGTCGTCACCATCAAACGCAAATCCTTCACGCGCCGCTCGTCGCGGTCCACGTCCAACACGGTCTGGCAATACCACCTCGAGCAGATGGCCGTCTGGGAAGAGCCGCTCCGCTACATCCGCCGCTTCATCCTTACCGAAGAGGAACTCGAAGCCGCCGGCGAGCCCTCGGAAAAGGCTCCAGAGGTCGCGGAGCAACCGGTCGAATCAGTCGAATCCAAAGTGCCGCAGGCCTTGCCGCGCCGCTCGATTGACTGGTGCTGATCCGACCCAGGGTTGCCCCTGATAGCCGCTCCGAAATCCAGCCCCGCTTCCCAGTCCCGTTTCATTGATCGGCCCCAGCGGAACTGCTATTCTCAATGAAGTCTGCAACACCCTTCCAGTGCGCCCTTAGCTCAGTTGGATAGAGCGACTGGCTACGAACCAGTAGGTCGGGAGTTCGAATCTCTCAGGGCGCACCATACAATTCAATACCCTGCAGGTTGTCCGTTCCGCCGCTGATCCTCCGGGCATTCGACCTCAATGCACTGTGATCGGCACCGACGCGCTGTGGTCTTCCCAGGCCAGCGTGATCTCACCCTTTCCACCGCTGAGATCGTTGATGGTCCATTTCAGGTTTTCGACCATCGACGCAGGCTTGCTCATCGTCATCGGCGTGTGCCCCAAGTCCTGCGTGCCGTCGTAGGCCAGTCCCCACTCCCCGGTTTTCTTGTTGACGATCAGCACCCAGTGATCAGGATCGGAGATGTCGACGAAGAGCGTGTAGTCGCCCTTGGGAACCGAGAGAGTTCCAATCGTGAGGTCCGCGTCGGTGTGCAGCGTCGTTGCAGAGTTCGCACCCGCGCGCCAAACCGGGTAATGCGGATCGTGGCTGATGCGGCCATCTTTGCCGAACAGCTGGCCCTCGCGACCCTTGACGCCGGGCGAAGAATATTTGATTGAGATCGACTGTCCGCCGATCGCGGCCGTCGCTGTCTCCGGCGGGCTGGCCGGCGCTTTTTGCTGAGCAAAAACAGTAGAGGTGATGGCAAGAAGGCTGGCGCAAATCAGAACACGCTTCATAGGCAACAATTCTCCTCGGGACCGCTATCGGGGGGCTCGGTCCCACGGAAGGATTGTCGCACCGTTGGAGCCGGTTTGCGATGAAGGGTAACCGCTATTCTGTTCATGAACTTGCCCCGTTCACCCCCCGCAATTACCACCCGGGTACGGTTTTTCCCCTTTTAACCGAAGCTGGTTCCTGTCGTGCGTTCCCTGCCCCTATGCTGGATGCTGGAAAAGTCCTGGCAGTGCAATCACTTAGGCCCAGCCCAGGCAAGCCGCACGACATCCTGCAACAGGAGATTTCTGCCAAATGTCAAAAGCTGTCAAATACGCTGAGAGAGCGGTGACCCTCACGGCCCAGGCCACCTGGTCCGTCTTCGAGAAGCTGAACAGCATTCGCCCGAACCCGTCGTTCACGCCGAAGTGGTCCGATAAACCGCTGCTGAAGTCGTGGCAGAAGGAAAAGCCTCCGCTCGGCTGGCCGCGCACCACGGACTCGCTTTGTCCGAAGTGCGTGCCGGAGATTCGGCAACAGATTATTGACGGCAAACTGCCGCACGAGATCCTGCTGAACGAAAAGGTGGGCGAGATCAAGGCGCAGATCATCGAGCGCGACGGCAAGATCCTCATGGTGAAGGATTGCCCGAAGCACGGCCACTTTGAAGACGTGATGTCGATCGACACGGCGTTCTTCAAGCACCTCGAAGAAGTTTTCCCGGGCCGCGACATTCGCGCGCACAACGACGACAAGCTGCACAACCACGGCACCTCGACCGTCACCCACGGCCGCGGCTCCGTACTCACCATCGATCTGACGAACCGCTGCAACATGATGTGCGATCCGTGCTTCATGGACGCCAACCAGGTTGGGTTCGTCCACGAACTGATGTGGGACGAGATCAAGACGATGCTGGACAACGCCATCACGATTAAACCGAAGCGGCAGATGTCGGTCCAGTTCTCCGGTGGCGAGCCAACCCTCTCGCCCTACTTCCTTGACGCCGTCGCGTACGCCCGCAAGGTCGGCTACAACTCGGTGCAGGCTGCAACCAACGGCATCGAGTTTGCGAAGTCGAAAGAGCTTTGCCGCGCCGCGGCCGAAGCCGGCCTGCGTTACGCCTACCTCCAGTTTGACGGCATCGGCAACGCGGCCAACTCGCACCGCAAAGTCGGCAACCTCTTCGATGTGAAACTCCAGGCGATCCACAACCTGCACGAGGCGGGCGTGGATATCGTCCCGGTGACGACCATCATCAACGGCATTAACAATGAGCAGGTCGGCCACATCATCCAGTTCGCGCTCGACAATCCGAAGAAGATCAACTTCCTCAGCTTCCAGCCGGTCAGCTTCACCGGCCGCGACGAAGCCGTCACCGACGAGCGCCGCACCGCGCAGCGATACACGCTGAGCCACATGGCGCACGACGTGAAGAACCAGACCGGGCTCGGCGAGCCGACCCGCGACTGGTTCCCGATCAGCTTCATGAGCACCTTCTCCGACTGGGCCGACCTGGTGCACGGACCCAACCACGAGTGGGGCCAGCTCTCCTGCGGATGCCACCCGAACTGCGGGATCGGCATGGCGCTGATGATCGACAAGGAAACGAAGGAAGCCGTTCCGGTGACCGCGTTCCTGAACGCCGATCGCCTGGCGAAGGACATGGCGAAGATCAACGACGCGGCTCGCGGCAAGACGCTGTCCGTCATTGGCGCGGCGCTGGCGCTGCTGCGGAACTACGATCCGACGAAGTCGCCGACGCACTTCCGGATCATGGACCTGCTGCAGAAGTTCGACAAGTGTTTCGGCGCCACCGGTCGCAACTACGGCAAGGTGACGGGTGACCGCACCATGCAGGACATCGAGAAGCGGCGCGCCGATCGCTGGAACTTCCTNNGAGATCTTCGCCGGCGGCAAGAAGGTCGGCATGGAGTCGGCGCAGCACACGCTGATCCTGAACCAGGATCACGTGGATGCGGCGGCCAACAACAGCCTCGACAAGCTGGGCATCGCCAAGAATGCGCGCGAAGAGAAAATGCGCGCTCGCGAATCGAAGCTGAAGCAGGATGCCGAGAATGCGCGCATGGCAAAGCTCTACCGCGAACAGATTCTCGGCGAGAAGCCGATCGAGGGTCTGGTTTCGATCGACGCGATCGCGCCCGCTCCGAAGCCGGCCATCAAAACCGAACCCGCCGGCGAACCCGTCATGGGGGACTAAGACAACAAACACAGCCAATCTGCCTTGTGCTCAGCGGCTCGACCAAAGGCCACCCGGAAACGGGTGGCCTTTGCATTTGGACCCGCTGCTATCGGCGCGAGTTGAGTTCTGCTTTCATCACGACAGGCAACATCAACTTCGCCCGGCAGCGCATCGCCATCGCTTCGTCGTGACGGGCGGCTTCGAGCATTTCCATGGCTTCGTCGCGAAGCTCAGGTTCGTTTGCCGCCAGGATCGCGAAAGCTTCGAGAGCCATCGCGCGAACGGCGATACGCTCCTCGGCGAGCTGGGTGCGGACCAACGGCAGCAGGCGCAATCGCTGCGGCCGCGTCATCGCGTTGTGTGCAGCCGCGACGATGACATAGCCGCGAGCCTGCCATTCCTCCATCGGCAATCCGGCAGCAACTTCCGCGAGGATGTCTCCGAAAGCGGCGAGAATGCCGGGCTCGCGGCGGCTGACGAGGCGGGCCAACTCGGCGGCGCAGCGATGGTCGAAGGGATCGTCGGAACAAAGCTCGCGAATCAACTCGCGAATGGCGGCCTTGCGCGGCCTCCCCTTGCGCGACCGGCTGAAGAACTCTTTCGCGGCCGCGGCGGCATCGGACGACCCCCAGGCTCTCCGCTTGATGACGCAGCCTTTCATGGGCAAAAGTATAGGCCGGTCGCTTCGCTACAATGAGTCCAATTGCTATGGATCGTTTTGCACGCCTTTTAATCCCAGGTTTTCTCCTTGCTGTGGCCATAATTGCGCCGCTGGTTGTTCCGGCCGCCGCGCAGTTTTCCAATCCGCAATCGCAGACCACTACAGTGCACAACGCGGCGGCGCTCCGACCGCCGGCCGGAGCGCGCGTGGCGATCGTGGAGTTCGAAGATCTAGAGTGCCCGGACTGTGCGCAAGCGAATCCGATCATCAAAGAGGCGATCGAAAAGTATCACATCCCCTGGGTGCGGCACGATTTTCCGCTGCCGTTTCACACCTGGAGCTTCCAGGCCGCGGTTGATGCGCGCTGGTTCGACACGAAATCGAAGCGGCTGGGCGACGATTTTCGTGACGCGGTGTTCGCCGCACAGCCGTCGATTCATTCGCAAGAGGAACTGCAGGCGTTTGCCCAGAAATTTGCGCAGGATCACAAGCTGGTCTTCCCGTTTATCGCCGATCCGCAGGGCAACCTCGCGAAGCTGGTCAAGGCCGATTACGACCTCGGACAGAGCGTCGGCATTCAACACACGCCGACCACCTGGGTCGTAACGAATCGAACCAGCGGCTCGCCGTTCGTCGAAGTGGTCGATCGCAGCCGGCTCTTCACACTGATCGAAGAGGCGCAAGCGGCGACGGTTCCGAAGTGAGGGCGCGATTGAGCTTGAGCTCGGAGTTTCGCTATTTCTTCCTTGGGGCCCACCCCTGGGGGCTATTTCCTCTAAGTCATTGATGGGAAACGGGTTGCTCGTTTTGACTTCCGGTTAAGCCATTCACTCCACTGGGTTTAGATCTTATGTCGTTCGGATTGTTGGGTTTGGGGTCCATTTTGGGGTGTTGGGACCCTAATTCGTTGATGTGGAGCGTGTTGGGGTTCACATCGCTGAGGGCGAGTGGGTTAGCCGGATGAAGTGGCGAGCCACCCAGTCGGCTGGAGCAAAGTCATCCAGCATTGGCAGGGGGTGCGAAGCGGGAATCTCAAAGAGCTGGATCGGGCCTGGGCCAGAAATGAAAAGGCTCTGTTCGCCGCGAGGCGGGACAGAGCCTTCCCTATTCTTAGGGTAGAAAATTTGCAGGATTGAGGCAAGGGAAATCCGAGGGGCGAACAGTACGGAGGTACTGTTTCCAGCGTTTTTGGCGTGCCCGGGCGCAAGCGCTGTGCGCGGCCCGGTCATCGTGGCACTCTCTCCTGGGACCCTCAGAAGTGTACTGCTGGGCGGGAGGCTGGTGAGCGGGGTTCAGGAGACGGTGGCGTCGAAGATGCCGGTTTCGATGGTGGCTCCGTGCTTCATCTGGACGAAGATGCGGTAGCGGCCGGGGGTGGGGAATCCGTACGGAAAGCTGACCGAGCTCGGCAGGTGATCCGTTGGCATGGACCCGCCTGGCATCTGCGACATGTCCATGTTCTTCATGTCTGTTGAGGAGTTCGAGGGCTGCGAGGAGGCGGGCGCGTTCTGGGCTTCGGCCATCATGAGCGCGGCCATGGCGACGGTGCCCGACGGATGGATGTGCGCGAAGACGGTGCCGTCATCTTTAACAAAAGCCGCGTGGCCGAGCATGCCCATGTAGAGCGCGGTGTCGGGCGCGGACTGGCCGGTGCGGTCAAGAAGAGTAAAGGTGAACTCGATGGGCTGGCGAGCGATGAGGGTGGCGGGCTTGGTCCAGACCATGGTGTAGCCGTCCGGGAGCTTGAAGATGGTTGTGTCGGCGGAGGCTCCGGCGACGGGATTGGCTTGGCCCTCGGCGTCGTCACCGGCGAGAGGACGCGCGGTGATGGCCGGCAGATCGATGGAGGAAACCATGGTCTCGGGAAAGCCGCTGGCGTGCACGACGTCGGCGTAGAGGTGGTAGTCTCCCGCGGGAATGCTGGGCAGGGCGAGTTGGAATTCGCCGCTGGCGATGGGATTGGGATGTAGGTGGAAGACGACGTCCATCGCGGGCCAGCGAATCATGTAGAGGTGCATGAGGTGGTTGTGGTCGGGGATGAAGTCGTCGAAGCGGCGCCGGAAGAGCCAGGGAGAGCCCGTGAGTTTGAGGTCGAGGAGATTGCCGCGAGTGAGGGTCGCGTCCATGGCGAGGGGCTTGTAGATTTCCGATTTGTAGTCGGCGGCTTCGGACTTCCACCACCAGTTGCCGAGGATGACGCCGCCGACCAGCACGGCGAAGGCGACGGTCATGGAGACAACGGCGGTGCGGCGGCGCTGGGGTGGCGCAATTTCGCCGGGGGCGAGCTGAGCATCGCGCGCGGCTGCACCGACGATGCCGGTCATGCCGACGATGAGGACAATACCGAGAAGAGCGAGGAAGATGCCGAGGCCGCGCTGCATGGGGCGCGTGCCCTGAGCGGCGGCGGGGAGTGGCACGCTCCAGACGCCACGGCCCTGGCCGCCGTCGACGGTGAAACGGATTTGCCAGGAGCCGGGGGCCATGATCCAGAGCTGGCCGGTGAAGTAGTTGGGGTCGGCGGTCGCGATCTTCATCGTGTCGGGCGTGGGCGGATGCTTCGAGGCTTCGCCGACAAGCGCGAGCGGCGCGATGTTGATGGCGCGGACGCCGGGGGTGAGGACGCGGACGTCGACTTCGGCAACGCCGGGAATGACGAGCGGCGGACGGATGACGACGGAGAGCTTGTAGGGTCCGGCGTTGCCTTCAGCGTAGACGTCGGGACTGCCGACGTGAGCGTGGAGGGGTGGAACGAAGAGGAGTGTCGCGACGAGGAGAAGGCAGGACAGCGCTGATTTTCTGGGGCTCAGTCGGGGCAAGGAAAACTTGTTCAACGCTTGAGATCTTTCTCGGCCGCTGCGCGACCGATTCCCCTCCGCCGCAGACCCTGTGCTAATGCTCTCGTGCGTGCTGCGGGGGGTTCTTCGACTGCGCGCGGATGGAGTGTGTACACCGCTGGACAGATTTTGCCCAGCGCTCCGCTCAGAATGACATTTGTCGCTCATCGCTTCACCTTGCGCATCCAGTCGCCGAGCAGGAGGCCGAGCCATACGGAAATGGCGGCGTAGAGCATGGCTTCGGCGAGCCCGATCCAGAGATCGAGGCCGTGCTGGGGCTGAACAAAGTGGCGTGTCGCATCGAGGGACCAGGAGGGCGTGCCGTAGTCGAGATAGCCGGCGCCGAAGAAGCGGTTCTTCGCGGCGTTGGTCATGAGGAAGCTGGCGAAGGGCCACTCGGCGGCGACGAGGGTGAGGACGAAGAGCGGGCCACTGGCGAGGGAGAGGAGGATCTTGTTGGCCTGACCCTCAACCTGGCCGTAGCGGCGCCAGAGGAGGTCGAGGGCGATGGCGGGAACGATGAGCAGGATCGGAAATTTCGGCGGGATGAACTGCGTGACCGGCTGGAAGACGGGTCCAAGCTTGGGCGAAGCGGGGAAGAGCGGCAGGATGAGATGAAGGCGATGATGGCCAGCATGTAGAAGGCGCAGATGAGGGTGCAGGCCCAGCGATGGCGCGAGGCCTTCCACATGGCGGCGTAGTAGAGGGGGACGCCGATGGCGATGGAGATGTACGCGCCGGCGCGGTGGAGCATGACGTCCCAGGTGTATTCCATGCGGAAGAACATGGTGAGGACCATCATGAGACCGCAGATGTACATCATGAGCCACTGGAGAGCGGGCGCGGGCGTGGCGTCCCACCCCATCGCGCCAACAGCGGGCGCGCCGGGGGCCCCGGTATCGCGATTCATGCGGGCGAGGATGAGGAGTAGCGCGCCGATTTCGACGGCGAAGATGCCGAGCATGAGCAGCGTGTGCGGCGGGGAGACGATTTTCACATCGAGGCCGTAGGCGGCATGCCACCAGTTGTCGAAGGGGGCGGAAGTGAGCATGGCGATGCCGCCCCACGCGGCGATGAAGGCGCCGAGAGGTCCGCGGAAGCCGAAGACGCGGACCGAGGACGAGATAAGTTCCGCGGTGGGCGCGAAGGTAGCGCAGGATGAGATAGCCGCAGGAGATGCCGGCGAGGACGCCGCACAGATAGATGGCCATGTGGGCCGGCGTCCAGAAGGTATCGCGGCCGATGGAGCGATGCCAGGAGACGTCCCAGTGCGCGCCGATGGTGACAGAGGTGACGGCGAGTGCGGCGCACCAGAGATACCAGGGGATGGTGCTGGGTTTTGCAGTCGCGAGGGGCCTGGTGTGGCTGGTGGTGTGGGCTGCCGTGGCCATGGGGACCTCCGTTGGTACAGGGTACAGGGTCCAGGGGACAGGGTACAGACAGCGGTAGCCGTGGCCGGTAGCGGTTATCGGTTCGCTTTGATTGCGCGCTCGACGGCGGCTCGAGCGAGCAGGCGCGTCGAGTCGAGCGTCGGGAGCGGGGAATTTTCGTCGCTCATGATGAGCGGGATCTCCGTGCAGCCTAAGACGACGGCGTCGCAGCCTTGTTCTTTGAGGCGGGTGATGACCTGCTGGTGGGTCGCGATGGATTCGGCGGAGAAGATGCCGTTGACGAGCTCTTCCATGATGCAGCGGCTGATGGCTTCGCGGTCGGTTTCGCTGGGGCGGAGGTAGTCGAGGCCGCGGGCGGTGAGTTGCTGCGGGTAGACTTCGCTGGCCACGAGCCACTTGGTGCCGAGGAGACCGATGCGATGGAAGCCGCGGCGGCGGGCTTCGTCGGCAACAACGGCGGCAATGTGCAGCCAGGGGAGCGGCGAGCGCTGCTCGATAAAGGGCAGGCCCTGGTGGATGGTGTTGTCGGGGCAGATGAGGAAGTCTGCGCCGGCCTGGGCGAGGGTATGGGCGGAGCGAAGCATGAGTTCGCCGACCTGGGGCCAGTCTTCGCGGTCGATGAAGACCTGGTATTCGGCGAGGGAGATGGAGTCCATGGTGACGCGGGGATGCGCGTGCGGGCCCAGGTGCTTCGCGCCTTCGTGGGCGATGGTGCGGTAGCAGAGGGCTGCTCCCTCGGCGGAGCAGGCAACGATGCCGATGTGCATGGTTTTCAGCGTACAGCGCTCAGCGTTCAGCGTTCAGAAAAGCAGCGATCACGGGTTCGCCGGCTGCTTTGCGGAGGGCGGCGTGGGCGAGGAGGCGGGTAGAGTCCAGGGTGGGGAGTGGGGAGTTGGTGTCGTTGATGATGAGGGGGATTTCGGTGCAGCCGAGGACGACGGCGTCGCAGCCTTCGGATTTAAGGCGGGCGATGACCTGCTGGTGGTATTCGGTAGCAGCGGGCGTGCAGATGCCGCGGACCAGCTCGTCGTAGATGAAGCGGTTGATGGTGGCGCGCTCGTCGGGGGTGGGGCGGAGGGCTTCGAGGCCGCGGGCGGCGAGGTGTTCGGGATAGAGGTTGCTGTCGGCGAGGTAGCGAGTGCCGAGGATGCCGATGCGATGGAAGCCGCGACGGGTGGCTTCGTCGGCGACGACGCCGGCGATGTTGAGCCAGGGGAGCGGGGAGCGCGGCTCGAGCCAGGGGAAGGCGAGGTGCGGGGTGTTGGCGGGACAGATGAGGAAGTCGGCGCCGATGGCGGCAAGTTTTTGCGCGGAGGCGAGCATGAGGTCGGCAGTGGCAGGCCAGTCCTCGCGCTCCGAGAGGCGGCGGTATTCGGCAAAGGAGGAGGTGTGCATGGAGACTTCGGGGTGGGCGTCGGGGCCGAAGTACTGCGCGCCTTCGACGCAGATGGTGCGGTAGCAAAGGGCTGCGCCCTCGGCGGAGACGCCTACTATGCCGATGTGCATGGTTGCAGGGTACAGGGTGGAGGGTACAGGGTACAGAAAACTGTGACCGGTGATCCGAGATCCGTCATCGTGCGCCGTGAGGCGGGCGCGATCAGTCAGGGAGGTGGATGGCGCCGTCGTCCGCGATGGGGAAGGTTGGGTTCCACGCGACTTCCCACGCGAAGTTGTCGGGGTCGGCGAAGTAGCCGGAGTAGCCGCCCCAGAAGGCCTCTTGCGCAGGCTTGAGAATTTTAGCGCCGGCGGTTTTGGCTTCGGCGAGGACCTGGTCGACTTCCTGGCGAGTGCGGGCGTTGAAGGAGAGGGTGAATCCGGAGAAGCCCTGGCCGGCGGCGGGCTTCGTGTCGTTGACTTCGGCGTCTTTCGCAAGCTCGGCGCGCGGGTAGAGGGCAAGGATCATGCCCCCGGACTGGAAGAAGGCGATGGCCTCGTTGCTGGCCGAGGATTCGCGCCATCCGAGGCTTTGGTAGAAAGCACGGCTGCGGGCGAGGTCTGCAACGCCGAGGGTCAGGAATGCTCATGCGCTGATCCATGGGGAGATTGTAGGGTAGCCGGTAGCCGGGAGCGGCAGCATCTCTCAGGTTGCCTGTTCGTTCTGCGATTCTGGTGGCGTAATTTGGTGCGCAAAAGCCAACCCCGCGCGGGGAGCGGAGTTCCTATCAGTTGAGACAGCGCGCGCCGGGGACGATCCTGGCGGGTCGCGCATTCGAGAATTCCTTCGCAGCAAGTTCCCTTCAACAGCAGAGAGGAGCACGACAATGAGGAAATCATTGGCAATCCTGAGCGCGGGCATTTTGGCCGCGGCGACGTCCGTGCCAGTATTGGCGCAGGACAAGGCAGACAACGAGCTGAACGAAGCAACGACCATCATGCATGAGCTGACCGGCCCGCAGTCGACGGCGGGGATTCCGGACGACGTTCTGAAGCACGCGAAGTGCGTGGCGGTGGTGCCGAAGATGCTGAAGGGCGGGTTCGTCGTCGGCGCACAACACGGCGACGGCGTGGCGACATGCCGGACCACGGATGGGCGGTGGAGTCCGCCGGCTCCTTTTGCGCTGAGTGGAGCGACGTTCGGTGCGCAGATCGGCGGCGAGGAGCAGGGCTACGTGTTGATGATCATGAACGATCACGGGCTGCAGGCGCTCGAGTCGGGCCACTTCAAGATTGGCGCGGGCGTGGATGCGGCGGCGGGGCCGGTGGGTCGCGAGGCTTCGGCTGGCGCGGCTGTGAATGCCGAGATGCTGACGTATTCGCGGGCGAAGGGCGCCTATATTGGCGCGACGCTGAACGGCGCGGAGTTCAACGAGGATCACAACAAGACACGGGCGCTGTATGGGAGCCTGGTTCCGTTTAACGCGATCCTGAACGGCGGCGTGCAGATGCCGGATCAAAGCGCTGCGTGGCGATTCGTGCATGAGATCAACCGCGCTACGGAGAGAGCGGCGCAGTAAGACAGCCGGAAGCCGGTAGCCTGTGGCCGGTAGCCAAACGAAGAGGGGCTTCGCGGAGATGCGGGGCCCTTTCTTTTTGCGGTCGGGGTCCAGCAGTCGGCGTTCAACGATTTCTGGTGGCGTCCCTTTCGTTCCTTGCGCTGCATACGCGTGCGAAGGGATGGACGCGAGATCAGATCGCGGAAGAGAGAGCGACGGGGCCAATACACACCGACGGCGACAATTCCGATGACGACAACGGGACCGATGTCGCTGGTTTTATCGCCATTAGGCCTCGGGGTTGAGTTCTAGATCTTCGAAGCGGCGAAGCTTGTAGATGGCGATGGAGACGATCCAGGCGAGCGCGAAGATCCCGATGATGCAGTAGCCGAGGACTCCGAAGTTCTCGTTGAGGCGCGTGATGAAGCCCCAGAAGACGCCCTGCAGGTGGAGCTGGCCGCCGAGCAGGCCGAGGGCTTCGATGCCGCCCACGACTAATGCAACAACCACGGATACAGATGTGATGGTGAGGTTGTAGTAGAGCTTCCGGATGGGCTTGATATACGCCCATCCATAAGCACCGAGCATCAGGATGTTGTCCGTCGTGTCGATCAGCGACATGCCGGCAGCGAACAACACTGGAAAAACGGCGATCGACCAGAGCGAGAGGCCGCGCGAGGCCTCAGCGGCGGAGATGCCGATCAGGCCGATTTCGGTGGCGGTATCGAAGCCGAGTCCGAAGAGGACGCCGAGCGGGTACATGTGCCAGCTGCGGCGGATCATGGCGAAGATGGGGCGGAAAATACGGGCGAGGAAGCCGCGATTGGCGAGGAGGAGGTCGAGGTCCTCGTCGACGTAAGGCTCGCCGCGGCGGACGCGTGTGAAGGTGGCGTAGACGGAGCGCAGGATGAAGATGTTGACGAGTGCGATGGCGAGGAGGAAGACGGAGGAGACCAGGGTGCCGATGACGCCGCCGATGTTGCGGTAGTGGTCGATGTGTTTTTGCAGACCGAGGGCGACGGCGGCGATGGCGAGCGAGCCCAGGATAACGATGGTGGAGTGGCCGAGGGAGAACATGAATCCGACGGCGACGGGGCGCTTGCCTTCCTGCATGAGCTTGCGGGTGACGNNATGTGGTCGGCGTCGACGGCGTGGCGGAGGCCAAAGGAGTATGCGAGGAAGGCGGTACCGAGGAGGACGGGATAGCGATGGAAGGCGGCGACAGCCCAGAGCCAGGCGGCTCCGTTGAGGAGGAGGAGAAGCCCGTAGATGCCGATGACCTTGCTGCGGACGTGGTCGGCGTGGTCGTTGAAGAGGTTGCGCAGGGCGGAGGGCATTGTGAGCGGGCTCGATCAGGGCAGCTGGTTACTGACCATTGTAGATGGATGCGGGGCGGGGGTCCCGTTCGACTCGTCCACTGGCGTGGACTCGCTCAGGGCAGGCTCCGTTCGACTCGTCCACTGGCGTGGACTCGCTCAGGGCAGGCCCTCGGGCGTTCGTGCAGCGCCGGTTGACCAATTCACGAAGGCGTCCCTATTCTCAGGGGGACGATTGCGGGCGAATTTCCCGACCTTCCAGCCGGACACAGCATCCAACGGCTGGGCAATCAAACAGTTTTGAGGAGAACGACATGGCAGCTACGAAGAACCCTGCGCTGAAGGAACTGATTGCGGGATTGCAGGAGGACCTATCGCGCGAGTATCAGGCGATCATCGCGTACACCGTTTACAGCAACGTACTGAAGGGCGCGCAGTGGATGAACATTGCGGGCGAGCTGCGCAAGCACGCGGGCGAGGAGCTGCAACACGCGCTGACCATCGCCGATCAGATCGATTATCTGGGCGCGGTGCCAAACGCGACGCCGAAGGCAGTGAAGTTGTCGGAAAAGGCCGAGGAGATGCTGCGCTTCGATCTGGACAACGAGACGGAGACGATCAGGCAGTATCGCAAGCGGGTGCGGCAGGCCGAGGCGGTGGGTCACTACGCGTTGGCGGAACAGATTCGGCAGATTATTTCGCAGGAGCAGGAGCACCAGCACGATCTGGCGACGGCGCTGGGAATCGATGTGCCGCATGTGCTGGAGGAGGGGGCGTGAAAAAGCCGGTAGGCGGTAGCCTGTAGCCGGCGGCCAAGGGAGGCGAGGCTCGATCCCGGCGTGCGCCCCTGCAATCTTGTTGACAGGCACCAGGCGCCATTCATAGGCTTGAGGAATGGATGTGATCTTGCCCGTCGACGTGGAAGCGAAACTCAGCCGCCTGGCCGCCGAGCAGGGACGGGACCGCGATTCGCTCGTGGTTGAAGCGGTCGAGCGCATGGTCGATCACGACGCGTGGTTTGTCGCAGAGGTCGAGAAGGGTCTGGCCGATCTGGACCGCGGCGAGGTTCTCAGCCATGAGGATCTGGGCAAGCGTATCGAGGAGCGGCTGACGCAGCGTCGCACAGCCTGATGCGGCTGCGATGGACTGGGTCGGCGTCCGCTGATCTGGAACGTATTGCCGATTATCTTTCTGAGCAGACTCCGCTGCATGCGGGACGTCTGACGCGCACGATCTATTGTGCTCCGGAGATTCTGCTGCGCTCGCCGATGATCGGGCGGCCCGGCCGCAGAAGGGGAACGCGAGAATTAGTGCTGGCGCCGCTGCCCTGGATCGTAGTGTACGTAATCGGGTCTGACTCTATTGACATTGTTCGCGTGCTGCACGGCGCGCAGCGGTGGCCTTAGACGGTGCGAGCTTAGAAGGAACGGGCGTTCAGCCCTTGGCGGGGCGGGCCTTTCCTTTTTATATTGCGCCGCAGGGGAATGGCGGATCTCGCGTCGAAGAAGACGGCCGGGGAAATGTGAAAGCGCTTGCTGAGGCGCGCGATGTGACCGCGGTTGAACTGGCGTTTGCCTCTCAGGATGAGCGAGGCCGAGGCCTGAAAGCCGAAAACGGGGGTGAGCTTGCCCTGCGAGACGCTGTTCCGTTCCATAAGCAGGCGCAGAACCTCAACGGCGCGGGCTTCGGGAAGGGGGTAACGCAAGGTTTCGTACTGCTCGACGAGGAGGGTGAGGAGATCGATGGCCTCCTGCTCGGCGGCGGTGGGCTTTGGTTTCGAAGTGAGGCTGAAGAGGGTGCGCGTGTACTCGGCGAGTTCTTCGTCGGAGCGGAGGAGGCGGGGGGTGCCGCGGCGGATCATCTCAGCGGGATCGGCGAGAGTCTTGCTCATCGGGCAACACCTTTTTGGGTCACAACGCGGGCCGCCGTTTTCATCGGCGGGTTGGCTTGCCGTGCTTTGGTTGCAGCGGATTTCTTTTTCATGTTGCGCCGTACGGGAATGGCGGATGTCTCGTCGAAGAAGACGGCCGGGGAGACGTGAAAGCGCTTGCTGAGGCGAGCGATGTGGCTGCGAGTCAACTGGCGGTCGCCTCTCATGATGAGCGAAGCGGTGGCCTTGCTGCCGAATTCAGTAGTGAGTCTGCTCTGGAGAAGGCCGTTCCGTTTGAGGAGCTGACGCAAAACCTCGGTGGGGCTGCCTTTGGGGGTGGGATAACGCACGGTTTCGTAGTGCTCGATGAGGAAGGTAAGGAGGTTGACGGCTTCCTGCTCCGCTGCGGTGGGCTTTGGTTTCGCGGTGAGGCCGAGAAGTGCGCGCGTGTATTCGGCGAGATCTTCCTCGGAGCGGATGAGGCGGGGGGCGCCGCGGCGGATCATCTCAACCGGATCGGCAAGGGTCGTGCTCATCGGACAACTCCTTTGTCCCAGTTAGCGGTATTTTCGTATTGCTTATTGGTGAGGAAGGAGCGCACCCAGATGTGCCCTTCGGCGACGCGGCCATCCAGCTGACGCGAGTAATGAATGGTCGTGACGAGACGGTAACCCTCCTGGTGAACGGGGAGGATGACGTAGTTTTTGTGAATGGTGAAGATGACGTAGTCGCCGACGCAGTCGACATCGTCAAACGTAACTTTGACGTCGCCGGGACTGTGCCATTGCGCTTCTTTGGCGATGGATCGCCAGGCGACGATCTGTTTGGCCGCACTCGGGAATCGATCGACCGCTTCCTTCAGGTACTTTCCTGTGACAACATGCATGGTGCTTTGCCGCCAGTCTGCATGCAGCATAGTTTGCAGGATGCAATGTGTCCAGATTACTTCAGGGGGGGGATTTGCGGGGCGCTAAACGACGCGGACGTAGAAGTACTGGCCCAGCCCGATGGTGAAGAGGAAGCAGCCGTAGAGGGCGTGCTCGATGGAGGAGACCGCAAGCGAGCGCGTATTGGAAATAGCGGAGCGCGAACAGGATGCCGCCGGGAAAGGTGAGGGCGAGGGCGATCCAGTTGTGGAAGAGGATATGCATGAGGGAGAAAGTGGCAGCGCTGACCGCGATCATGATCGAGGATCGGGTATGCGGGTCGAGGGCTGCGCCGGCGAAACCGTTCTGCAGGAGCGGGCGGTAGCGGTGGAAGAAGAAGGCGCGGTAGATGAGGCCCTGGGGGTAGACGGAGAAGAGCGGATAGCCGAGCATGATGGTCGCCCAGAGGCGCGGGTGGTTGCGGAGGAGGATGAGGAAGAGCGAGGGCGCGTACTGGCTGACCAGGATGGTGACGATGGCGGCTCCGGTGAGGAAGAGGGCGAGGATTTGCGGGAGCTGCCGGCGAAGGGCGGCGGTGTTCCAGAGCTGGCGGCGATCGAAGGTGGTACGAGACAGTACTTTTGGGATGAACTGGGAGTTGGATCGCATTGATATTCGGGCGGCTGGGGAGCTAGCTTCTTGCTGTGGGGTGAACCTGGCCGTCGCTGGGTTGGAGTGTGTGGATTTAATTTGGCAGGCTGTGAAGTCGGCCGCGGCCAAGGAATCTGGGCTGAATCGCGGGAAAGATCCTTGGCCGCGCTCCGGTCAGAATGACAATTCTAGCCGGCGGCTAGTTCTTTGGCTCGTTGCGTGGCTCGCATGACCGCTTTGATCAGAGTCACGCGGAGGCCTCCTTCTTCTAATTCGAGGATGCCATCGATGGTGCAGCCGGCGGGGGTGGTGACCGCGTCCTTGAGCAGCGCGGGGTGGTAGCCGGTTTCGAGGACCATCCTGGCGGCGCCGTAGGTGGTCTGCGCGGCGAGCAGCGTGGCGATGTCGCGAGGCAGGCCGACCTTGACTCCGGCTTCGGCGAGCGATTCAAGAATGATGTAGATGAAGGCGGGACCGCTGGCGCTGAGGCCGGTGACGGCGTCCATATGCTTTTCGTCGACGATGACGGTGCGGCCGACGGCGGCGAAGAGGCTCTCTGCGAGTTCCATGTGGGGCGGCTGAACGAAGCGGCCGCGGCAGAGCGCGGAGATGCCGGCGCCCAGCATGGAGGGCGTGTTGGGCATGGCACGGATGACCGGGACTTCTTCGACAGCGGTGCGCTCGATGGACTCGGTGCGGACCGAGGCCGCGAAGGAGATGAGGAGCTTGTCGGAGGTGAGGGTGGTTCGAATCTCTTCGATGAGGGCGGGGACCTGGAAGGGCTTGACGCCGATGAGGATGACGTCGGCTTTGGCGGCGATGGCGGCGTTGTCAGTGGAGACTTCAATGCCCCACTGCGCGGAGAGGGCCTGGGCGCGGTCGGCGTGGGCGACGGTGGCGAAGAGGCGGTCGGGGGAGAGGATCTGCTGCTTGAGGAAGGCCTGGAGGAGGATGCCGCCCATTTTGCCTGCGCCGAGGATGGCGACGCGGGAGGTGGAGAGATTGGTGGACATGGAAACAGGGTACAGGGTGGGACGCTCAGGGTGCAGGGGGTGCCTGGCGCGGATTCCACGCTTTGGAATTGAGCCATCGGCGCCGAGGACCCTCGGTCAAGCGATCAGGCGCAGCTGATGCATATCTTCGGACAAGCAGATCTCGTACTGCGGATGGGAGAGCCGGTGGTAGATGTACATCTTCTGATGCCAGGCCTCCGACATCATGCCGTCGAAAATCCGGGCAGGAGACACGTTGTCCCGCAGGATCGATCGATCGGGGTGATCGTTGAATTCCCTGACAGCCGCTCCTTCGCCGATGAAGTCGGTCAGGGCCATCTCCGGATTATCGCCGAAGATGTCGTCGAAGTAGCACCAGACACGCGGAAGGACGTTGGATTTGGTCAGGAGGGGCAGGGCATCGCGGGTCGAGGTATAGAGATCGAGATCGAAGAGGACGGCGCCAAGAGGGGCGTCGGCGGGTGGCTGCCAGTCAGAACCGGTTTCTGAGATGTTGCCGAGGATCAGCTGGGCCCGGCCAGCGAGGCGTTTTTCCAGTGCAGGCCAATCCATCTGGAAGGAGCCGGCCGGCCAGACATAGTGGAGGTCGCGGACATCGCGCGTGGTGGGGAGGCCTTCGCCGGAGTCGAATCCCACGATCCTGACTTCGACGCCGAGTTTTTTGCGAATCTGAGCCGCGTGATCACAGAGACAGAGAAGACCGTTGCCGCCGGCGACTCCAAGTTCGACGGCGGTGATCGCGTCGTAGCCAAGGCCTTTGGCCTAGCGTGCGGCGTAATTGAGGCACCAGGCGTAGTGCGGCCGGGGCACGGCTCCGGAGCGGAGGCGCATCTCCCAGGAGCCGATGGGGAAACGCCGCAGGAGGCGGCGAAAAAAGAGGGCGCGCAGAGGTACAGGGCGCGTCGCGAGGTCAACGAATCGATCAGCCAGGCTCATGTTCCTTCCGGGGAGTGACTTCGAGCGGCGCCGAACGGCGCCACGAACGAAGAGCGAAAAAACTAGTTTCTTCGGAACGCCGCGAGATCGCAAGAGAAAAGGATTGGTGACCTACTTTGGCGCGGCGGACTGACTTTGGATCCAGGCGGTGATTCTTGCGTCGAGAACGTCGAGGGGTAGGGCGCCGGAGTCGACGACCTGGTCGTGGAAGGCTTTGAGGTCGAACTTCGGGCCTAATGCTTTTTCTGCGCGGGCGCGGAGCTCGAGGATTTTGAGCTGGCCCATTTTGTAGCCGAGGGCCTGCGCGGGCCAGGCGATGTAGCGATCGCACTCGGCGTTGACGGTGGCATCGTCGAGGCCGGAGTGGGCGTGGAAGAAGTCAACCATTTGCTGGCGCGACCAGTGCTGAGAGTGGACGCCGGTATCGACGACGAGGCGGACGGCGCGAAAGATGTCGGCCTCGAGGCGGCCGAAGTCGGACCAGGGATCCTGATAGAGGCCGATGTCTTTGCCGAGGTGTTCGGCGTAGAGGCCCCAGCCTTCGGTGAACGCCGTGTAGTGGAGATATTTGCGGAAGGTGGGCAGGCCGGTGAGTTCCTGCGCGATGGAAATTTGCAGGTGATGGCCGGGGAGGCCCTCGTGGTACGAGACCGACTCGACGTTGGCGAGCGAGCGGTGGGCGAAGTCGTAGGTATTGACGAAGACGGTGCCGGGGCGCGAGCCATCGGGCGTGCCCTGCTCGTAGTAGGCGGGGGCCTGGTCCTTCTCCATAAAGGCGGGGACGGCTTCGACGGTTAGCGGCGCTTTGGGGAGGCGGCCGAAGAGCTCGGGGAGTTTGGGGCGCATGTGGTCGATGTCGGCGCGGTAGACGTCGAGCAGCGCGTCGCGGCTGGTGGGGTGGAGTTTGGGATTGGCGTCGATAGTGGCGCGCAGGGCGGCAATGTCGGCATAGCCGAGCTTCTTCGCGATGACGAGCATGTCGGCTTCGTCCTGCTTGACCTGGTCGAGGCCGATCTGGTGAATCTGCGCGGGCGTGAGGTCGGTGGTGGTGGATTGCTTCACGCGGAAGGCATAGTAGGTATCGCCGTCGGGGAGGGACCAGACGCCGGGATCGGCGCGGCCGGCGGGGATGTAAGTGGCCTGGAGAAATTTCGCGAAGTGCTGGTAGGCGGGATAGACCTGCTTCGTGATGGCGGCGAGGACTTCGTCGTGAATGCGGGTTTGCTCGGCGGCGGAGATGGTGGCGGGGAATTTTTTCAACGGCTGGGCGAAGGGGCTGTCTTCGGGCTTTTGCGCGAGGAGCGCGTTGACCTGGACGAGGACTTTTTCGAGAAGGTATTTTGGCGGGACGCGCTGGTCGTCGATGCCGGTGAGCATGTTGTCGGAGACCTGGCGAAACGCGGTGGGAACTTTGCTGAGGCGCGCGATGTAGTCGTCGTAGTCCTTCGCGGCGGTGAAGCGGAGGCGCGGGACGAGTTGCGGCAGCGAGAGATGGAGGCCGTTGAACTGGTTGACGGGCATCTCCCAGGGCTTGAAGGAAGACTCTTCCTCGTTTTCGACGAGCTGGCGGATCATGAGGTCTTTGGAGAGGACTTCCTGGTCGGAGAGGCCGGCGGTGTCGATTTCGCCGAGGCGGCTGAGGTAGTTGCGGCCGCGGGCGAGCTGCTGGTTGTAGGCGTCGACGGAGTAGTCGGTGAGCTGGTCGTTGAAGCGGTCGTCGCCGATGGTGGAGGCGAATTCGGGAGAGTGGCTAAGGCGGTCTTCCCAGATTTGCGCGAAGAGGTCGTTGAGGAGTTTGCGGCGGGTTTCGAGGTCGGGGGTTTGGGCTGGCGTGGGGACGACGCAGGCGAGAAGCAGGGCGATCGAGAGCGCTCGGATCTTCATGGCGGGTAGAGGACAGGATACAGCGGGGAGCCTGGTTGGCATCGGCGGCGGAAACTCCCCTCGACCCGCGCATAACGCGGGAACCGCAGGTCCTTCGACTCGCGCCTGAGTTGTTGGTTGCGCCCAAAAGCCGGCGCAACATTTTCGGCAGATTCGCTCAGGATGACAGAGTTTTCGTTTCCCTTGAGATTTCGGGCCGGCGCTGGGCTAGCCGGGGGTTTTCACGCCTTTGCGGAGCATGTCAATGGATTTGGTGAGGCGGGCGGCGCGGGTTTCTCCTTTTTTGGCTCCCGTGACCCAGCGGACGTATTCCTTGCGGTTGGTGTAACTGAGGGCGTCAAAGAAATCGCGGACGCCGTGCTTCTTCATGAGGGCGGCGAACTCGGAGGGGATTTCGACGGTGCGGACTTCTTCGTCCTTCCAGACTTCGACTTTGACTTTGTCGCCGGGTTGTTTGCCGAGTTGCTCGCGGAGCGACTTGAGGATGCCGAGCATGTGCTGCTGCGCGCCGCAGCGCATGAGCGAGCCGGCATACGGAATGCCTTCGAACGTAGCTTTAACGGGGACCCGCCCTTTGGTCCCGAATTCTTCTTCGACGTTGTAAGGGAAGATGACGAAGGCGCCACCGCCGGGACCGGGTTCGATCTTCGTGGTGAAGGTGTATTTCTTCATGCGGGAAGGCTCAGTTGGGTCTATAAGCCAGTCATCGGTTTTTGAATATTCGGATTTCGGGATGAGAACCCGGAATCAATAAGCCCTGCTGAACGCGTTGCGCCAACTGGGCCGTGGAGTCCCGACCGTACATCCAGTAAGTGAAATACAGTGAACCCGGTGTCCTTACGGCGCGAGTTTCAATCTCTCTGAAAGGTCCGATATTCACCTTACCCAATTGCGCGGTCAGATTGATGTCGGTGCCACCGCCGAAACGGTGCGGGATAGCGTGACCAGCATGGTAAACCGGACGGTTCGTAACGGGATATCCCTGCATGCGGCTCTTATCCCGGTCTCCCGCGAAGCGTCCTTCACTGATTCCCCAGGCGGCAATAAGGCGATCCGGACCTATATCGAAGAAATAGGAAAGCTCATTCACATGCACGTGCGCGACCTCACCGCCCGAGCCCGCGAGGTCGTAGTGGTTCAGCCATGTCTCAAGCAAATAGGGAATGATCTGGTCGGCAAATAGAGCGGCATTATAGGAAGATGTCATTCCCAGCATTCTCACCAAGTCAGGATAAACAGGCGCAGAGACGGCATAGCTGTTGTTCATTGGCCTTCTCTTTCGACCTTAGCGAAGGTGCCCGCGACGGCTCCAGCAAGTACCCGAGATTCTAGCCTGGTTCGAAGTTACGGGCTATTTGATCTTGTAGCCTTGCCAAAGGTATTCGAGGGCTTCGGGGAGGGTTTGCAGTTTGGTCGCGTAGTCGACGTGGCCTGCGTTCTTCGCGAAGAGGAATTGATAGTGGTAGTGCTTCGCGGCGAGAGCTGCGGCCATCTTTTCGTTGGCGAGAACCCAGTCGTGCATGTCGTCGCGCATGGCGTTGGGGTTGTAGAGGTCGCGGTCGCCGACTTCCATCCAGATGCGGATGGGTTTGCGCGGGGAGTTGGGGATGAGGGTTTCGTGGAGGCCCCAGGCGCCGTGCGGAGTGTCGGGATTCCAGGGCCACTGCTGGTTGATCCACGTGCCGGAGTAGGCCAAAACGCGGTGGTAGAGCTCCGGATGATACCAGGCCATGATGAGCGAAACCGCTCCGCCGGAGGAGCCGCCCATGGCTGCGCGGCCGTTGGGATTGTGGGTGAGCTTGACGCCGCATTTCGATTCGACTAGCGGGAGGACTTCGGTCTCGACCCACTCGGCGTAGAGGCCGGACATAGTGTCGTACTCGAGGCCGCGCTCGGAGCCCTGGGCGTCGCCGCCGCCGTTCTGGATGGAAATGGCGATCATGATGGGGACTTTGTGCTCCGCGATCAAGTTATCGAGGGCAGTGAAGAGGCTGCGATCGGGTCCGTCGGCTCCAACGACGAAGGGGGCGGCGGCGCCGGCGATGTATTGCTTCGGGACGTAGACGGCGACGGTGCGGGTCCAGGGATGGGGGTGGCTGGTGGTGAGGATGAGGCGCTCGGGGTGATCCGGGTCGGGCGTGCCGTGGGTGCCGGGGTCGCGCGCGATGCCGGGGTAGAGCTTGCTGTCGGCCGAGGACATGGTGATTTCGGTGATGGTGCCCTGGGGGACGTTGGGGTTCGCAGTCATTTCGGGCGCGGCGGGGTGCGTCGGCCCAAGGATGAAGTTACCGTCTTTCTTCGTGGGGGGGAGGGTTCCGTCGGGGAGCTCCGTGGCTGCGACGTAGCCAGGCGTGTGTGGATCGCGCGTGGGGTAGGTGCGTTGCTGGGCTCCGGCGGCTACGGTGAGGAGAGCGAGGGAGGCGGCGAGGCGCAGGGCGGATGTGCGGCGAGCGGTCATTCGGGACTTTTCTCCGGGTTCAGATTCCGTGAGGCGGCATAGGAATATCACAGGAGCTTGCGGTAGACGATAAAGCCGGAACGCTCGGCGATCTTGTCGTAGAGCAGCTGCGCGGTTTGGTTGGTTTCGTGGGTCTGCCAGTAGACGCGCGAGGAGCCGGCGCGTTTTGCCTGGGCATAGACTTCGTCGATGAGGGCGCGGGCGACGCCGCGTCTGCGGGCGGATTCGGCGGTGAAGAGATCCTGAAGATAGCAGATGGGCGCTATGGCGGTGGTGCTGCGGTGATAGAGGTAGTGGGCGAGGCCGAGGAGTTGGCCGCGGCATTCGGCGACGAGGGCGTGGACGGGTTCGACGGCGTCGATGAAGCGGGCCCAGGTAGTGCGGGTGATTTCGGGCGCTAGCGCAGTGGGGCCAGAGCGGCCGTAGAAAGCGTTATAGGCGTCCCATAGGGGAAGCCAGCGGTCGTAGTCGTCGGGTGCGATGGGGCGGACGAAGAGGATTGGGTCGGCGCTGGGGTTGGGGCCACGAAGTCAGTTTATCCGGGCGGTTTGAGAGCGGGTGAGGCTGCAACGCTCAGGATGACGTCAATAGTTCGTCAATGGCGTCGTAGCCGGTGGGAAGTTCGATGCCTTGGGTGGTTGCGCCGGCCTGAAGGAGGGCGGCGACGGAGTCGGGTTTGCGGCGGCGGATCCAGTAGGAATCCACGCAGGCTTTGACGGCTAGTTGGAGGGCGGTGCGGCCGCGTAGGTCGGTGGCATTGATGGGGGTGCCGCGGGCGATGAGTTCGCGGACGACGTCGTGATGGGCGCGCCATGCGGCGTAATGGAGGGCGGTGGAATTTTTTGTCGTGTCAAAATAGGGGTCGCCTTCGGGCCAGAGGGCGTCGGGTGGGATGCCGAGGTCGAGGAGGGTGCGAACGCCTTCGAGGTTGGCGGCGCCGGAGAATCTTGCGAGGAGAGAACCGCCTAGTTGTAACAGACGCGGTTGCAGATCAGGGTTGGCGGCGATGAGGGACTTTGCGCGGTCGAGTTGCGCGCGGGCACAGGCGGCGACGAGGCCGTCGAGTTCAGGAGTGGGGCCCTCAAGGTTGAAGGCGAAGCCGCGGGATTCGAGCGAGGCGAGGATGTCGCCGCGTCCGTGGTACGCGGCCATCTGGAAGGCGTTGCGGCCGTTTTCGGTGTTGCGGAGGGAGGGGTCGGCGCCGTGGTCGAGGAACATTTCGATCATGATGAGGCCATTGTCGCGGCGGATGGAGTGCTGGAAGGGGGTGTACTTCCAGTGGGTGAGGTAGTTGGGATTGGCGTCGTGGTCGAGGGCGAGGAGGAGGCCCTTCTCGTCGTGCCAGTCGGCTTTGCGGGCGGCGAGCCAGGCGAGCGAGCGCTCGTTGAAGCGCCCCGACTCGAGGATGATCTGCATCACGGTGTTGTCGTAGGTTTCGGGGACGTGATACGGAGTCTCTTCGTCGTTGGGGTCGGCGCCGTATTCGAGGAGGAGGCGGGTGAGGCCGGGATGCTGCGCGAGTCCGGCGGCGGCGTAGATGACGGTTTCCTGGATGGGGTGCGGCGGCTCGTCGATGTACTCGGTCCAGCCGGTGTTGGGGCTGGCTCCCGCGTCGAAGAGGGCACGCGCCGTCGAGACGAAATCGTCGGAGCGCGACGGGTCGAGACGGAGGTAGCGAGAGAAGGCGAGGTAGGTGAGGGCGTCCCATTGATAAGGGCCGCCGGGGGCCGTGGCGAGGGTGGGATTTTGGGCGAGGAATTTTCGGACGGTAGGCTCATCGGCAAGGACCGCAGCCGAGTAGATGTTGGCAGTGGCGACTTGCGGGTAGCGGGCGAGGATAAGCTGCGCATGCTCGAGGGTGCCGGAGGCGTGCCAGCCGTGGCGGGGGACGCTGGCGACCTCGATGAAGGTGTTGAGGGGATCGCGAATTTCTTCGACCGAGCGGATGATGCGGAGGGTTTCAAGATGCGCGGCGAACTGCGGCCAGGAGGGAAAGCCGTGTTCGCGCGCGAGGACGAGCTGCGCGTCAGCGAGGAGGATGGTGGGGAGCTGGTCGGGGAGTTGGTTTGGCGTGAGGTGGCGGAAGCGCGGATGGCGGTGCATGCGCTCGAGGGCGGCGGGATGGCGCGCGGCGCACGCGCGGAGGAGTTCTTTGGCTTGCTTTTTATATTGGGCCAAATTCGAACGGCGGGGGTTGGGGCGGTCGGGGATTTGCGCGTCGGGCATACGAAGCTCCTTTCATGTGGCGCCTGGGGAGTCCGCATGCAATCAGGCTGAAAGAAGATTCGCTGAATTGTGGAGAAGCTAAGGTGGGCACGGCCCTTTCCGCGGACTGGATGCGCCCTTCGCGCTTGGATCAAGGTAAGGGGTGGGTGGGATTGGAGTCAAGAGTTTAGAGTTTGGAGTTTAGGGAATTCGAGGCCGGGTGCGACTATGTTCGGTTCATTGAAGGAAAACAGGCGATGACAGAGGCTGCTGGATTTGCGCAGGTGGAGGCGGGGCTGGAAGGAGTGCTCGCGGAATTGCGCGAGAGGGAGCCGATTTTTCACACTGCTGTGTTTGGGTTGACCGCGGCGGAGCGGGAGCGCGTGGTCGCGCCGGAGTATTGGGAGGTGGGGGCTTCCGGGCGGCGCTACAGCCGGGAGTTCATCCTGCGCGGTCTTGAGGAGAGGCCGCCGGTGAATGCGGCGGAAGCCGGTTGGGTGTGCTCCGATTTTGGATTGCGGCGAATGGGTTCGGAGACGTACTTGCTGACGTACACGCTGGATCAGGCGGGGCGGATTACGCGGCGCGCGACGGTGTGGCAGAAGACGGGTGAGGGGTGGCGGATTCTGTATCACCAGGGGACTGTGGTGACAGGGGAAGATGACACGATGCCGGAATGAGTGGGGAGTCCGCGATTCCAGGCCACGCGCGGCCGGAGTTGTGCTCCGGCCACTTTGGGCGTTGCCCGACGACGCGTCGATCAGGTCGCCGCGGTGAAATTGAATCTCAGACGAGTTCGCGGACGCGTTCGTGCATCTGTGTGAGCGCGATTTTCGTGCGGTTGGGTTCGCCGCGGACCAGCGACTCGGCAAACTTGATGGCCTGCGATGCCTTCACCTTTGGCGGCATGGGTGCGGTGAATTCGTCGACGACGGCTTCGACGAGCATGGGGCCTTGGTTGGCGATGGCAGCGTCGAGTTGCTGGCCGCAGGCGGCGGGCTCGGTGATCTGCATGGCGGAGATGCCGCAGCCGCGCGCGATGGCGACGAAGTCGGCGGGGTAGAGGTCGCAGGCGTACTCGGGATTGCCGAGGAAGATCATCTGCTCCCACTTGATTTGGCCGAGGGTGTTGTTTTTGATGACGATGATTTTGATGTTGAGTTTGTAGGCGGCGATGGTGATGAGCTCGCCCATGAGCATGCTGAGGCCGCCATCGCCGATGATGCAGTAGACGGGGCGGTCGGGATACGCGACGGCTGCGGCGATGGCGTAGGGCAGGCCGCAGGCCATGGAGGCGAGATTGCCGGAGCAGCTGTGCATCTGGCCGCGGAGCGCGGGGACGTAGCGCGCCCACCAGGTGGTGATGGTGCCGGAGTCGGAGGTGACGATCGCGTTGGGCGGAATGCGTTTGCCGAGTTCCCAGCCGACGACCTGGGGTTTCATGGGCTTGGCAGGGTCGGTGCCGCGCTTCTCGAGGAGCTGCTGCCAGTCTTTTTTGCCGCGCTGCGCTTTTTTGAGGAAGCCTTTGTCGTGCGGCTTGAGGCGCGGCATGAGGGCGCGGAGGCAGGCTTTGGCGCTGCCGACCAGCGCGACGTCGGCGGGGTAGCGGAGCGAGATGCGCTGCGGGTCCAGGTCAATCTGGACGCACTTGACGGAGCCTGGCTCGGGGAGGAATTCGATGTAGGGGAACGACGAGCCAACGATGAAGAGGGTGTCGCAGTCTTCGAGGACGTCCTGGGAGGGCTCGGTGCCGAGCAGGCCGATGCCGCCGGTGGTGTACGCGCTGTCGTCGGGGACGGCGGCCTTGCCGAGCAGAGCTTTGACGATGGGCGCGCCGAGCATCTCGGCAACTTTCTCTAATTCATCGGTGGCGTGGAGCGCTCCCTGACCGGCGAGGATGGCGATCTTCTTGCCGCGGTTGAGAATGTCGGCGGCGTGTTCGCAGTCGACGGGGCAGGGCAGATGCTCGGCGAACGCTGGTATGGCAGAGGTGTGGTGCGCGGGGTTGCGCGGGGAGCGATCCTTCTTGACGGACTGCACCTGGACGTCGGCGGGGATGGTGAGGTGTGCGACACCGCGGGTTTCGATGGCAGTGCGGATGGCGAGGTCGGCGATGGATTCCATGTGCGCGCCGTTCATGACGCGCTCGTTATAAGTGGTGACGTCGATGAAGAGCTTGTCGAGGGCAACGTCCTGCTGGATGAAGGTGCCGATGAGGTCGGAATGCTGCATGCCGGTGATGGCGAGCACGGGAGCGTGGTCCATTTTGGCGTCGTAGAGGCCGTTGAGCAGATGAATGCCGCCGGGGCCGGAGGTGGCGATGCAGACGCCGATGCGGCCGGTGAATTTGGCGTAGGCACAGGCCATGAAGGCGGCGGATTCTTCGTGGCGGACGTGGATGAAGCGGATGCGGTCTTTGTTCTGGCGCAGGGCTTCGAAGACGCCGTTGATGCCGTCGCCGGGGAGGCCGAAGACGGTGTCGACACCCCAGGCGATGAGGCGTTCGACGAGTATGTCGGATGCATTCATAAGGACTCCAGGGAACAGGGAATAGGGAACAGAGAACGGCACTGCGCCCGGTTCGGCCGTCCTCATTTGGTTTGGAAGCGGAGTGGGGGTGGGCGGTTGTCGAAGCGACCCGCGTTCGACGTTCAGCGATAGGCGTTCGACGGCTATGCGAGCGCGATGGATTGCAGGGAGGCGTGGGCGTTCTTGTCGTGGCGGCCGGGATCGATGACTAGTTCCAGAGCGGAGACGGCGGTGAGGTTGACGGTGTAATCCTCGACTTCGGTCGTGGAGCCGTTGGGGCTGAAGCTCCATTGCTGGCGGACGACTTCGCGCTTTTCGCCGTTGGTGACGGCGGAGAGAGCGAATTCCTGCGAGCGCTCGGCGTGGGGTTCGCGAAATTCGAGGCGGATGCGGCGGATGGCGAGGGGCTCATCGAACTTGATGCGGATGGTTTGCGGGCCAGGATCGGCAGCGTGCCAGCCCTCGCTCTCCCCACCCACAAGCGCGTGCTCAAACGAATGCGCCGGATCTTCGGAAGAGATTTCGAGCGAGGCGAGGTGTTCGAGATCGAGCCAGGTATCGAGCGGCGGCCGCGGCTCAGCAGGGGCGGCGTGGGCGAGAACGGATTTGCGCATGATGGAAACCTCAGTTGTGAGATGCCCAAAAGCAGGAAGCAGGAAGCAGGAAGCTGGGAACAGGGACGTCACGCACAAAAGTGCTATGTGGCGGGGTTTATTGGCGCAATACACTGAGCGCACTTCCTGGAAAAAGGTGGGGAACGTTGGAATCCCGGCACGGGAGTGTTTCAAAGCCAATCCAGACTGTGGTGGCAGTTCTTCTGCTGCTGGTTTCGCTGGCGCTGCTGAGCACGGCGCTCTACCGGAACGCGGCGGACCGGGACTTTATCTGCTACTGGAGCTCCGCGAAGCTGCTGCAGGCGCATCAGAACCCCTACTCCGGGCAGGAGATTCTACGGATCGAGAACGCGGCCGGGGCGGGCTACCGCGAGCCGTTCATCATGCGCAATCCGCCGTGGGCGTTGTGCGTGGTCGCGCCGCTCGGGTATTTGAGCGCGCCGGTTGGGGCATTCGGGTGGCTGCTGGCGCTGATCGCGCTGGCGCTGCTCTCGGTCAAGTGCCTGCGCATGGGCTCGAAGCCGCCACCGCTGGTGGTGTATCTGTTTGCGCCGATTGTGGGCTGTGCAATGGCCGGGCAGACGTCGATCTTCCTGCTGGCGGGCATTGCGTTCTTCTTCAAGTACCATGAGCGGCGCCCGTACTGGTCAGGGCTGGCGCTGCTGATGCCGGCGATAAAGCCGCATCTGTTTCTGCTGCTGTGGCCGGTGATTCTGATCGAGTGCGTGAGGAAGAGGAACTGGCGGCTGCTGGGCGCGTTTGGCGCGGGGCTGGCGGCGGCGGCGATTTTCCCTCTCTTCTTCGACGCGCACATCTGGTCACACTACCTGGCGGCGATTCGCGCCGAGCATATTGAGGGGCAGTACCTGGCGAATTTGTCGTTCCTGCTGCGGTTCATGGTGCCAGGGCATCCGGTGTGGGTGCAGGCTGTGCCATCGGTGCTTGGCCTTGCGCTGTGCAGCCGGTACTACTGGCGGCGGAGGGAGGTGTGGAACTGGTCAGAGGATGGCGCCGCGCTGCTGCTGATCTCGACCATGGTCTCGCCGTATTCCTGGCCGTTCGACCAGCTCCTGCTGCTGCCGGCGATCATTCACGTCAGCTCAACTCGAATGCGGTCGAAGACGATGCCGGTGCTGGCGGTGGTGAACGGGGCCGCGGTGCTGTTGCTGCTGATGATGACTCCACTGAGCTCGCCGTTGTATGCATGGAGCGGAACGGCGTGTTTGATCTGGTATGTGTGGGCGCGGAAGAAGTCGGGGCTGGCAGGCGTTCGGCAGCCGTCGGCGGCAGAGCTAGTGACAGCGTAGCGGGGTGGGGGCCAACCGTCCGATAACCGAGCACTAACTGCCCGATTCGCGAAATCCGCCGATGACGGGGACGTGACTCGTTGTGATTGGGGCCTGGCACAGCGAGCGCGGGGCTCAACAGCAAGCAGACAGCGGTGGCGATCCACGTCGATCGCCGCCGCTTTTGCTTTAGCTCTCGAGAATCAAATCTCCAGAATCACAGGCATGATCAGCGGACGGCGCGAAGTGGTTTTCTGGATGTAGCGTTTCAGATCAATGCGGATTTTTTCTTTGATGACGCCGTAGTCGGCTTTTTCTTCAGCGCTGGAGTTGTCGAGGGTCTGCGTGACGACGGCGCGCGCGCCTTCCATGAGCCCAGGCTCGGCGCCGACGAAGCCCCGCGAGACGAGCTCGGGCTGGCGCTCCACTTTTCCGCTCAGCTTATTGATGGTGAGAATGGGCAGGACAAAACCATCCTCTGAAAGATGGCGGCGGTCGCGAATGACGAGGTCTTCGACGACATCGGTGGCGGAGCCGGAGTCGATGCAGACGCGGCCCGCGGTGACTTTGCCGTTCTTGACGGCGTTGTCGCGGTCGAGCTCGAGGACCTCGCCGTTTTCCAGGACCATGGCGAGGTCGACGACGCCGAGGCTCTGGGCGATCTCGGCATGCTTCTTCAGATGGCGGTAGTCGCCGTGGATGGGGATGAAGAATTTCGGCCTGAGCAGGTTGATCATGAGCCGCTGTTCTTCCTGGCTGGCGTGGCCGCTGACGTGGATGAGGCCATTGGCCCCGTCGTCGTAGATGACCTCGGCATCGCGGCGGCAGAGGTGGTCGATGACGCGAAAGATGCTCTTCTCATTGCCGGGAATGACGCGCGAGCTGAGCACGACGGTGTCGCCCGCCGCGATGCGGGCGTGCTTGTGGTTGTCAACGGCGGCGCGGCTGAGGGCGCTCATCGGTTCGCCCTGCGTCCCGCTGATGAGGACCATGATCTGTTCGGGCGGAAAGTCGTTGATCTGGCCAGGATGGATGATGAGCGAGGGCGGGAGCTCGAGGTAGCCGAGATCCTCGGCGATCTCGGACGACTCGAGCATGGAGCGGCCAACGATGGCGACTTTGCGGTTGTGGAGGCGGGCGAGTTCGGTGGCGATACGGATGCGGTAGATCGATGAGGAGAAGCAGCTGAAGAAGAGCTTCTTTTTTGTGCGGCCGAAGATCTCGTCGAGGCGCGGTTTGACGGCCCATTCGCTGGGCGTGTAGCCGGGGCGGTCGACGTTGGTGGAGTCCTGCAGGAGCGCGAGCACGCCGCGCTTGCCGTATTCGGCGAAGCGGTGGAGGTCGAAGGCTTTACCGTCCGGGGGGGAAAGGTCGATTTTGAAGTCGCCGGTGTGCACGATGACGCCGACGGGAGTTTCAATGGCGAGGGCGACGCAGTCGACGAGGGAGTGGGTGACGCGGATGGGCTCGATGGTGAAGGCGCCGAGGGTGATTTTTTCGCCGGGGACGATTTCGATCAGCTCAGCGTCGTCGAGGGCGTGCTCTTCGAGCTTGCCGTCAACGTAGGCGAGGGTGAATTCGGTGCCGTAGACGGGGACGTTGAGCTCGGAGAGGATCCACGGGAGTCCGCCGATGTGGTCTTCGTGGCCGTGGGTGAGGATGATGGCGCGGACGTGCTGCTTGTTCTCGACGAGGTAAGTGATGTCGGGGACGACGATGTCGACACCGAGCAGTTCCGACTCGGGAAACATGAGGCCGGCGTCGATGACGACGATGTCGTTTTTGTAGCGGAGTGCGAGGCAGTTCATGCCGAACTCGCCGAGTCCGCCTAAGGGAATGATTTGTAATTTTGCGTCGGCCATTTGGATTTAGTGCCCGGGGTAAGATGCCATTCCGCTCTCGTCGCTCAGGCAGGCTGTTGGGCGGGTGTGGGCAGGGGTGGAATTCAGTTACTCAGAGCAAAGGACAGGATAACAGCGAATGCGGGGAGCGATGAGGCTCGGGCGGGCGCTGCGAAGCCGGCTATTGCTCGGAGACCGACGGATAGTAGCCCTGCTTGGCGTCGATCTGATAGCCGGGCAGGCCTTCAAGGTGAACGTCGATCACATGGTACTTGCCGCTGATGGTCGGCTGATGGCTGTAGTAGCCGAGGGTGTAGGCGGTGCGCACCGAGTCGGCGATCTTGACGAAGGCGTTCTGGATGCCGTTCTCGGAAACCTCGTGATCGACGTCTCCGCCGGTGGCGATAGCGTAGCGCGGCAGAAGATCTTCGGGCTGGAGGAAGGGCAGCTTGGTGCGATCAAGGTAGCCAATGCCCCACAGCGCCGAATCGCCGACGTTGGTGCCGAAGACGGAGATGTTATTGGAGAGCAGGTACTGGACGACTTCCTTGTAGCTGGCCTTGCTGCGGGAGTTCTTGCCATCGGTGACGACGTAGATGATGCGGCGGCGGCCGCGCGGCTGGCTGGCGAGCTGCTCGGCGGCGTAGAGGATGGCGTCGTTGAGCGGGTGGACCTCTTTGGGCAGGTTGAGGATGCCGCTGGCGTTGCCGCGCTGGGGGGTTAGGGTTGGGTCAGCAGGAAGGCCGTTGACCGTGGGGCCGGTGGCGAAGGGCCCGTCGGTGAGGGGAACGCCTGGTTGCTCGCCCGGCCTCTTGGCCATTTCAAACGCGGCGGGAAGGCGATTGGCCTGGGCAGCGGTGAAGGTGGTGATGAGCTGGGGCCCCGTGCCGCCGTAGCTGACGATGGCCACGGTGTCGGCCGGGGTGAGCGCGTTGTTCACCTCGGAGAAGCTCTTGTTCACCTTGTACATGATGTCGGAGGGAAGCGTGGCATCGACGACGAAGGCGATGGAGAGCGGGAAGGCATCAGTGGTGAACCAGGCGATGCGCTGGCGGACGCCGTCTTCATAAATGCGGAACCGCCACCAGGGCAGGCCCGGGACTTCCTTGCCGTGCTTGTCCTTGACGGTGACGGGGACGTCGACGTAGGTGACGGTGACGCCGATGGTCGGGGTCCGGGATCCATCTTCCGGAGGAACGACGGGCTCCTGACCTGGAGCGCCCGTTGCCGGAGGCGCTGGCTGGATGGCATCCGGAGGCGGCGCCTGTTGTGGTGCGCCGACCGCTCCGGAGCCGATGTTGGGAGCGGGCTGGCCGGCGGCGGCAGCGCCATCCTGATCCGACGTGGTGGCCTTGCCGGGCGCGACCTGGTTTTTCAGGTCGGGGAGCGGCTGGTTTTGCGGGATGGGCGCGTTGGGTGGAGCGGACTGGTTCTGGGATGCGGGGGCCTGCGGGGCGGGCGCATCGGGCACATTCTGCGGCTGTTGGCTGAAGGCTGAACCGGCAAAGACCGCCGGCAAGAGCAACGAAAAAGCGCTGAGCCGAACAGCCCGCATCACGCTGAAACCCCCTGACACCTGCAAAAATCCTTGAATCGCGCCCGTCCTGATCCGATAATGTGGGTCCGTTCGCCCCAAAACGATGCGCGCCCTCTCCACCGTGTTGAGATGCGCCGTCGAAGCGGTGGACTTCTCGGGCGTATGCTCAAGATTAACAGAGCGAGAGGCGCGCTGTTTCGAATAACCCATCTCAGAGACCTTCCGTCTAAGGAGACATGCGTGTGCGCTGGCTGCGTTTTGTAATCCCTGCCCTGCTTGCGGCGGCTGCTATCCCTCTGACGTGGGGGCAGTCGGCTCCGTCACCTGACGCTCCGCCGGTGAGCAACGTCCCGGTCGATAACTCTGCCACCGAGGAGACGCCCAGAGAGACGCTAAAGGTGACGTCGAACCTGGTGAGCGAGTACTTCACGGTGCGGGACAAGAAGAATGCGCTGATCCCGTTTCTGACGAAGAACGACTGCAATGTTTTCGAGGACAAGGAGCCGCAGAAGCTGACGAGTTTTGTGGCGGAGGCGAATCAGCCGCTGACGCTGGGGATCCTGATCGACACGAGCGGGAGTCAATATAATGTTCTGCCGCTCGAGCAGCAGTCGGCGTCCGCTTTTCTGAAGCGGATTTTGCGCGAGAAGGACCAGGCATTTCTGGTGAGCTTCGACGTAGGCGTGAATCTGGAACAGGACTACACGAACAACGTGCGCGAGCTGGACCGCGCCATTAGTAAAGTGCAGATCAACACAGCAGCCGGCGGCGGATCGGCCGGCGTGCCAGGCATCGGACAAGGACCGGTGCCGACCCAGGGCGCGCCGAAGGGGACGCTGCTGTACGACGCGGTGTATGAGGTCTCGGACCACAAGATTCACTCGGAGTCGGGGCGGAAGGCGCTCATCCTGCTGACGGACGGCGAGGATGAAGGCAGCGTGACCAAGCCCAAGGCGGCGATTGAGGCCGCGCAGAATGCGAACGCGATTATTTATGTAATTTTGATTGCGGATCGCGGGTTCTACGGCGGCTTTTCCATGGGCTATTCGGGCGACTATCAGATGCGCACGCTGACCGAAGCGACCGGCGGGCGCGTGATCAACGTCGGGAACAACGGCAAGAAGCTCGAAGACGCCTTCGATCAGATCGAGCAGGAGCTGCGGACGCAGTATGTGGCGCAGTATGTTCCGGTCAACAAGTCGATGGATGGGAAGTTTCGCAAGGTGGACATCTTTTGCAAGGATACAGACGGCGATTTGAAGGTGCAGGCGCGCAAGGGCTACTTTGCGGTTGGCGACGAGGACTGAAGAGCAGGGAATAGGCAGTAGGGAATAGGGGTCAGGAGGCAGAGCCCAGCCCGGGGCGCGGGTGCGAGGCCCGGAACTTGCGCCATTCTTCTGCGGTGATTTCCCAGACTTCGCTGAGATAGCGGCCGGAGACGAGATTTCTCTCTCCGGTGCCGATTATGTGCATGCCGGTTTTCTCTGAGATACGGCGCGAGGCGGCGTTGGCGATGGCTTTGGGCGCGCGCAGAACCGGGAAGCCGAGAACGTCGAACCAGTAGTCATTCACGGCAATGACGGCCTCGGTCATCAGGCCTTTGCCCTGCCATGGAGGCGCAATCCAGAAGCCGCGGTTGTCGGTTGCGCCGCGGATGAGTCCGATGGCGCCGATGATTTGCCCCGCTTTTTCTTTCAGGCGCAGCGTCCAGTGCCACTCTTCGCCGCGAGCCATCGCCGGAAGCGCGCGATCGCGGTAGTAGGTGAGCGCGCCATCGTCCGGATACGGCCACGGAACGATGGCGTTGAGGTACTTCACGATCTGCCACTGCGGAAAGATCCGCTGCACCTGCTCAGCATCGGCCAGCTCCAGCGGGCGCAGCAGCAGGCGTTCGGTTTCGAGCGCAGGTGGCATGACGCCACCATCGTAGCGCGCGGTGCCGGGGGGCGATCAGTGGACGGGCTTGCTTTCGCCTGGCTTGATATCGCCGCAGTCGGAACTGATGAACTTCGAACTGATGACGGTGGTCACGGTCATGCCCTGGGGGAACTGGGAGCCGGCCATCTTCGCGCTCGATGAGCCATGCATGGCCTCGTCGCTGTCGAGGAACATCTCGACGTGATAGGTGACGCTCATGCCCTGATCTGCGGAACACTGGCCATCGAAGGACAATTTGTGGCTGTCCTGCTGCATGTTGGAAGTCGTACAGTTCGCGTTCGGCTGGCGGGATTGCATTCGCTGCATGGATTGTTTCCAGCTGTCGGGCGTGTAGCAGGACTGGTTGGTGATAGGGTGGCCGCCTGCAGGCCGCATGCCCGTGGAGTTAAGGGTGACGCTGGACTGCCAGAGTCCCATTTTGATGGGAGGCGGCGCAATGTTTGGGACCTGCGCGGCGGCAACGGCGGCGCAGCAGAGCAACAGCGGGAGCGATGCGAGGGAGGTGAGGCGGAGCATCATGGTGGATTCCTCGTGGCGAGATTCCGGGTGAGGGCGTTATAGCACGAGGGGGGCGGGAGTGGCCAACAGACAGGCGGGCGCAAAGAGGAAGCGGTGACGGTGAGCAAGGCGGTTCGAGACAGATCCGCTACGGATCGGCTGCACTCTCGGCGCCGTTCCTCAAAGCCCACGCAACAAAGCCTCCCGGCGCATTCTTCACCCCCGCGATGTTCGCGTTGAGCACTGCTGCCAGGTGCTGCCACGCAATGCCGCGCAGATCGGCGCCGTGGAGATCGGCGTTGCTCAGATCGGCGCCGTCGAAGCGAGCCCCCGCCAGGTCAGCGCCGGAAAGATCGCAGTCGCGCAGGCTGGCGTGATCGAAGACGGCGTTTTGCAAATCGGCATTCCGGAAATTCGCGCCGTCGAGATTAGCCCAGGTGAGATCGCCGCGGTCGAGATCGCTGTCGCGCAGGTCGGCGGCGCTGAGGTTGGCGCGAATGAGCTTCGCGCGCGGGAGGCGCAGCCCCTGCAGAAACGCCGAGGACACGTCGACGCCGGTGAGGGTAATGCGGTCGGCGTTGAGTTCCTCGAGGGCCTCGATGCGGCCGCCGTTGCCGCCCTTGCCCTGCGCGGTGTTGATGACCTGCCACGCCTGATAATGCCGCTGCTGGATGCGGGCGCCGGATTCGCTGAACCAGAAAATGACGCCGATGAGGATGGAGAAGCTGCCGAGGTATTCGAGAACTTCGAGGAAGCTCCAGTTGCTGAGCAGGAAGGCGAGCCACTCCCAGGCCCAGTCGATGGCAACCAGTGGGATCAGCCAGCGATAGCGAGTGCGTGCGCGGCGCTCCGACCAGGGAACGGGGCGAGTGCGTGGGTTGTGGAGGATCATCGGCTTTCGTTCAGGCGGTCGCTGTGGCGTGCGCGGCCGTCGGCAACAGAGCCGCACCGAGAATGCCGGCATCGCTGAGCTGGGCCGGGGCGACGTGCGTTTTGCCGGGTTCGAAGATATTGGGATCGCGCGGCATGGAAAGCCGGTAGACGTAGCTGCCTTCACGCAGGGTCGAGAACATGCGCGGCGCGAACAGCGGCCACGCGGCAGCCGCGCCTCCGCCGATGACGTAGAGCGGCAGGTCGAGAGCATTGACGAGGTGGGCCAGCGAGAGGCCGAGGGCGTAGCCGACTTCGTCGAAGATTTGTAGCGCGCGCTTATCGCCGCTGGTGGCCAGTTGCGCGATCGCCGATGCGGTGGGGGGCGTCGCGCCGTTGCCGGTCTGCGCGGCCGATCCTTCGTGAGCTGCGGGAGCCAGGCCGAGTTCTTGCGCGCGCCGCACGATGGACGTCGCCGAGGCATACATCTCGAGGCAGCCGCGCGCGCCGCACGGGCACCTGGGGCCGTCGGGAATGATGGGCCCGTGGCCCGATTCCCCGGCTGCTCCCTGCATGCCGTGCCAGATGCGGCCATCGAGGATGACGCCGCAGCCAACGCCGGTGCCAAGCGTGTACATGAGCAGAGAGTCGACCGCGTGGGCACGGCCGGCTCCAAACAGGCATTCACCGTAGGCGGCGAGCCCGGCATCGTGGTCGACGTGGACCGTGCGACCGAGGCGGCGCTCGAGTTCGGTGCGGAGATTGAGCCCGTCGAATCCAGTAAGGTTGGGCGGGTGATGCAAAACGCCGAGGGGTAGTTCGATGGGACCGGGGCTGCCGACACCGATGCCGAGAAACTCTCCGCTTTGTCGACCGATGAGCTGCGCGATGGCTCCAGCCATGTCGTCGAGAACGGCGTGGGGCCCGGCGCTCAGACGCGTCGGCAAGTGAATGGTCTCCAGTAGTTCGCCGGCCGGAGTGACTGCGGCGACGCGGAGGTTGGTGCCTCCGAGGTCCACTCCGATGGAGAAGGATGTCATGGATGGCGGCAATCTTCATGATACGCGCCCGCCTCGGCGCATCGCGGGACCCGGAAATGCAGCCTCCGGGGCGCGGAGGCCGCAGCGCGGGAAAATCGCATATCATGGTGCGGGCGATGTCCGGCGGCGTGCGGACAGAAGCGTACGCGCTCCCTGGCATCCCAGTTTTTATCCGGTCCGGGGAAACTCAGCCATAACAGAAGGAGAGATGTATGCAACGCACTGCGAGCGCCGTCTGGCGCGGGGGCCTGAAGGATGGCAAAGGCACTATTTCCAGCCAAAGCGGCGTATTGAAGGATACGCAGTATTCATTTTCGACACGCTTCGAGAACGGCATCGGGACCAATCCCGAGGAGCTGATTGCCGCGGCGCACGCCGGCTGCTTCACCATGGCGCTGAGCGCACAACTGGGCAATGTGAATCTGACGCCCGAGTCGCTGGAGACGACGGCCGAGGTGAAGTTCGAGAAGACCGACGACGGCTTCGCGATCACGGCGATTCATCTGACCACGCGGGCGAAGGTGCCAGGCGCGAATGCCGCGAGCTTTGAAACCGCGGCCACGAACGCGAAGAACGGCTGCCCCATCTCGCGGCTCTTCAAGGGAAATACGCAGATCACACTGGACGCAAAGCTGGTGTAGGGCACAAGAGAGAGAAGCTGCAAGCGCCACGGTTCGCCGCGGCGCTTGATGTTTGGCAAAGGCACAACGTTTGAGTTCCAGAAAGAGGGCATGGAACCTGTAACCCATTTCCTGACCGGGGCGTGCCTTGGGCGCTCCGGATTCAATCGCAAAACGGCCTACGCGACGCTGGCCATGACGCTGGCCGCCGAGGCGCCGGATCTGGACATTCTGTGGGGTTTTCGCGGGCCGGTCGCGGGGCTCGAGCACCATCGCGGCTGGACGCATTCGCTGATCGGCGCGCCGGTGGTGGCTCTGGCGACGCTGGCGTTGGTGTGGCTCCTGGACCGATGGCGACGGAAGGATCGGGCCCCGGTGATTCCGCCAAGATGGGGATTGATTTTTGTGTTTGCGTGGATCGCGGCACTGAGCCACATCCTGCTCGACTACACGGTGAACTACGGGGTGCGGCCCTTCTTTCCCTTCAACCCAAAGTGGTATGCGTGGAGCATCGTCTTTATCGTGGACCCGTGGATTCTGCTGGCGCTGTTTCTGGCGCTGGTAGTGCCGGCCATCCTTGGCCTCGCGGATCGCGAGATTGGCGCGCGCAGGAAGCCCTTTCGCGGACGAGCCTGGGCCATCGCGGGCCTGGTCTTCATAGCGTTGTGGTGGGGCCTGCGCAATGCCGAGCGCGGGCATGCGCTCGCGCTGGTGCGAACCGGTACCTACACGCGCGAGCCGCTGATTCGTTCCGCCGCCGAGCCCCACATCCTGGATCCCTTCCGCTGGCACATGATTCTCGAAACCGAAGACTATTTTCAGACCGCTGAGGTCAACACGATCGGCGATCTGGTGGAGACCGACGACTACGCCAACGTGATCTACAAGACGCCGGTGACTCCGGCCGTCGCAGCGGCGAAGCAGTCGTATCTGGGGCGCGTTTATCTGGACTGGGCGCGCTGGCCGGTGACAGAGGATCACGGGACCGGGGTTGTCGTACCGGGCGCGGACGCGCCGCAACCGGGATGGCACACCGTCCAGTTCCAGGATTTGCGATTCGGCTACTGGCCGCTGGGCGAAAGCCGGCCTGCGCCGCTGAGTGGATGGGTGTACGTCGGGAGCAGCGGCGAGATCGAGGGAATGTACATGCAGGGGCACGAGCAGAAGTAAGGAGACAGCTGGAAGCCGGGAGCAGGTTAGGGCGTGATTGTTGGTGGGGTGAAGCGGCTGCTTGATGAGACTGCAACTTTGCCTTGACCGCGCGCGACCTGGTCCGCAGAATGGAAACAGGTTTCGACTTTGACTGGATTGAGGGGATGATGGCCGCATATTTGCTGCTGGTGCTGGCGGTTTTGAGCCGGGTGGTGCCGTTTCCGGGGATGAATTTCACCGCCGTGGGCGCGGGGCTGCTGTATTTCGGAGCGCGCCGCCCTCTGCGCGAGATGGCGCTGCCGGTGCTGGCCCTGATGTGCACCGACTACTACCTGACGGTTTTCGCGTACCACTACCCGTGGCACACGAGCGGCTATCTGATCAGCTGGGCCTGGTACGCCGCCGTCGTGATTCTGGGGCGGATCATGCTCCGGCGCGTGACGGTGACACGCGTGGTGGGCGGACCGGTGATCGCGTCGACCTCGTTCTTCGTGATCAGCAACTACTCGGTTTGGGCGGGTAGCACACTCTATCCGCACACGGCCGTCGGGTTGGGCGCGTGCTACATCGCGGCGCTGCCGTTCTATCGCAACGACCTGCTCTCGACCACGCTGATCACCGCGGTGGCGTTTGGCGCGCCGGTGCTGGTGCGGAAGATGGCGGAGCAACGGGCGCAGAAGATCGCTGCCTGAGGACTGGCCGTCCAGGCGGACGCGCTTCGCGCAAGAACTAAAATGCACCGGCGGCCAACTTTGGGTGGCCGCTGGTGTTTTTTGGGGATGTTCCTTAGTGTTCCGGCTGCTCCCACGCGGGGATCGGGCGCTCGCTGACCGGCAGATCGCGGCCCTTCACGCGGTCGTAGAGATACGCGTCGCTCACCGTTCCGAGCGCTTCGTTGTAGAGCGTCACCGAGCCGGTGACTTCTTTCAACTCCTCGACGAAATTGTGCAGCGTCGTCAGCCGGTCGGCCGTCGCGGGAAACTCGGCCTTGCTGGTGCGGAAGAACTTCTGGTAGCCGCGATCGACCAGATGCGCGATTTCGCCGTTGATCACCAGGCCGGGCCGTACCACCATCCGCAAACCGGCCTCGTTTTGCGCTTTTTCAAGCACGATGGCACAGCCGTTCTTCCCGATGCGCCGCTGGTTTGAGTCTCCGGCAACGTCCTGAACATCGAACTGCCGGCGCCGAAGTTCGCTGAGAACCTCGTCCCACGTGCGCGGTCGTGGCTTTTTGAGCATAGCTGCTATTTCCCCGGGAAACAGGCCAGCCGTTACACTGAACAGTAGCCGCGGCCTTCCCTGTTCAGGGTCGCACATGCACGCGCGCGCTGCAATTGACCGCTGGATCCGCTGGTAATGGGCACAGCATCTGCGATGGCGACACTGGCCGCAAAGAAAACCCGTCAGCCTCGAGACACACTCGGTCACGGGCTGCTCGACCGCATCGGCAACACGCCGCTGGTGCGTATGGAGCGCATCGCGGCCGAGCTGGCTGGCGTGCAGATTCTCGGCAAGGCCGAGTGGACCAACCCCGGCGGCTCGGTGAAGGACCGCGCCGCGGCAGCGATCGTGCTCGACGCGATGCACCGCGAGAAGCTTTGCCCGGGCATCCGTCTGCTCGACGCGACCAGCGGCAACACCGGCATCGCATACGCCATGCTGGGCGCGGCTCTGGCTTTCCCGGTCACGCTGTGCATGCCATCCAACGTGTCGCCGGAACGCAAGCGCATCCTGAACGCCTACGGGGCCGAGGTTCTCTGGACCGACCCCGCGGAAGGCTCCGACGGCGCGATTCGCAAGGCGCGCGAACTCGCCGCCGACCCGCAGTATTTCTACGCCGACCAGTACAGCAACGACGCCAATTGGCGCGCACACTACAAGGGCACAGCGAACGAGATTCTGGAACAGACCGAGGGGCACATCACGCACTTCGTCGCGGGGCTGGGCACCAGCGGGACGTTTATGGGCGTCACGCGGCGGCTGAAGGAAGTGAACCCGAAGATCGAATGCATTGCGATGCAGCCGGACTCGCCATTTCACGGGCTCGAAGGACTGAAGCACATGGCGACGGCCATTGTGCCGGGGATCTACGACTCGCAGCTCGCCGACCGCAACGTCGAAGTGGAAACCGAAACGGCCTACGCCATGGCCAAGCGCCTGGCCCGCACGGAGGGCCTGCTGGTTGGGATTTCGGCCGCCGCTGCCGTTGCCGCGGCGCTGCGTATTGCGGAAGAGCAGGCGGCCAAGGGCAAAGAAGCGGTGATTGTTACAATTTTGCCCGACGCGGCGGACAAATACCTCAGCGAACGTTTCTGGGAGGAGTGAGTTGCTGCGCCTGAGCCAACAACTCTACGACGCAATTCGTGAGCACGGCGAAGCGACCTGGCCGCACGAGTGCTGCGGTGTGCTGCTGGGCCGGTTCGCAGCGGAAGACGGTGGCCCCGTCAACGAAGTCGAGGACGCGATTCGTACCGGCAATACGCGGACGGACTCGGCGCACAATCGCTACCACATCGCTCCGCAGGAGTTGGTGAAGATCCAGCGCACCGGCCGCGAGCGCGGGCTCGACATCGTCGGCTTCTACCATTCGCATCCCGACCACCCGGCCCAGTGGTCGCCCACGGATTTCGCGGAAGCCCACTGGCTCGGCTGCAGCTACGTCATCACCGCCGTCGAGAAGGGCGCGGCTCGGCAAACGAATTCGTTCCTGCTGACCGGCACGACCGAAGACGACAAGCAATTTACCAATGAGACGATCGAAGTCACCGGGCAACTGGATCCTGGTCTTGAGCCAGAACTGAAGGACATCGCGTAGGGTTTTGTTGCACAATAGATGGTGAAGATGATGAACGCATCCGATCACGTAAACCAGGCCGTTCAGCAGCACGCGCTCTGTACCGCACTGTGTACCATGGCACGACGCCCGTCGTGCCGATAGCGCCGCTTCGTCCCCGCTGATCCGAACTTCCGAAGCCTGCCCAAGGAACGAAAAACTATGACCATCGAAATCCCCACGCCTCTGCGCGTCTATACCGGCAACCAGTCCGCCGTCACCGTGGACGGAGAAACCGTCTCCGATGCGGTTTCTTCACTGCTTAAGCGCTATCCGGAATTCAAGAAGCACCTCTACACGCCCGACGGTAAGCTGCGCTCCTTCGTCAACCTCTACCTCAACGACGAAGACGTCCGCTACCTGCCCGAGCGCGAAGGCACGGCGGTGAAGAGCTCTGACACACTCTCGATTATCCCCTCGATTGCGGGCGGGGGACTAGCCGTCCGGGCTTGTTCGCCTCGGTCGCAGGGGCGACCTTGCTCAGGGCAGGCTCCCGCGCCTTCGCGCAACGACTAAGCCCCTTGCACCCGACAGCCCTCGCACCGCATCCTTAGAGGAAGAAGACTCATGGCCGCCATCACCGAACCCATCACCCTGCCGCAGCTTTCCAACGACGAAATCGCCCGCTACTCGCGGCACCTCATCCTGCCCGAAGTGGGCATGGAAGGCCAGCAGAAGCTGAAGGCCGCGAAGGTCCTGTGCGTTGGGACAGGCGGGCTCGGCTCGCCGCTGGCGCTGTATCTGGCTGCGGCTGGGATTGGAACGCTGGGGCTGGTCGACTTCGACGTCGTCGACTCCAGCAACCTGCAGCGACAGATCATCCACAGCACGAAGGACGTCGGCCGCCCGAAGATCGACTCCGCTACCGAAAAGCTCGAGGCGCTCAATCCGTTCCTGAACGTCGTGAAGCACGAGACGATGCTCACCAGCAAGAACGCGCTGGAGATCATCCGCGACTACGACGTGGTGGCCGACGGCACCGACAATTTCCCCACGCGCTACCTCGTCAACGACGCCTGCGTGCTCACTGGCAAGCCGAACGCCTACGGCTCCATCTTCCGCTTCGAGGGCCAGGCCAGCGTCTTCGCCACCGAACAGGGCCCCTGCTACCGCTGCCTCTATCCGGAACCCCCGCCACCAGGCCTGGTGCCTTCGTGCGCCGAGGGCGGCGTGCTTGGCATCCTGCCGGGACTCGTCGGCGTCATCCAGGCGACCGAGGTCATCAAGCTCATCCTCGGCAAGGGCGAGCCGCTCATCGGCCGGCTGCTGCTGGTGAACGCGCTCGACATGAAGTTCCGCGAGCTGAAGCTGCGCAAAAACCCCGACTGCCCTGTCTGCGGTACGCACCCGACGGTGACGCAGCTCATCGACTACGAGCGGTTCTGCGGCATTGTCCCGGAGGAAAAATTGGCACCTGTACAGAATGGCATTCCACAAATGAGCGTGAAGGAGCTAAAGCAGCGGCTCGACGCAGGCGACGACCTCTTCATCCTCGACGTTCGCGAGCCCTTCGAGTATCAGATCGCTCGAATTGAGGGTCGGGTCGGCGGGCATCTGATCCCGCTCGGCGATCTGCCGAAGCGCATGAACGAGCTCGACACGGCACGGGAAATCGTGGTCCAGTGCAAGTCCGGCGGACGCAGTCAGAGGGCGGCGGAATTCCTGGCGAAGAACGGCTTCGCGAAGCTGCACAACCTCGCCGGGGGCATCACGGCGTGGTCGAACGAGATCGACCCGAAGGTGCCGAAGTACTGACGGGGCCGCGCCTGCGGACCACGCCCAGGCTTCATCGCGAACGGCGACGGATTCGTTTTGTCGACCGCGACAGCTCACACCTGGCACCGTGCCTCTGTCAATACTCTTTTCGTTCGCTTCCTTGTGAAAATTGGGGCCTTGGCCTGCCCCCGGCCCCCTGCGTATACTCCGTTTGCCCGGCAATGCTGATCGATTTCGTCATTTCCCCTGCTTAGCTGTTCCGCGTCGCCGGCGTAAGTCGTCGGGGGCCTCGATGGATTTACTTGCTCTGCGTTTGCTCTTCGTCCTTATTTTTACCGTTGCCTGCTGGTTCTTTCGCCCTTTCGGAATCAATCAGTGGACTGCGGGCGGCATCGGCGCGGTCTTGTCCGCGCTCATCATCTTTTTTGAGCTGCGCGTTCGTGCGCTCAGCCTCCGCCGCCTCTTCGGCGCAGTGATCGGCAGCCTGCTCGGCATCACCGGCGCATTCCTGTTCTCGCTGGTTCTGCGCAACAGCCTGCCGGATGGCCGCATCCGCAGCCTTCTCCAACTCTCCGTCCTGCTGCTGATGACCTATATCGGCCTGGTAGTCGGCGCGAGCAAAGGCGACCTGCTCAATCTCGCCGCGCTCGGCGGGCTCTTCGCCGGGGAGCGCCCCGGCAAGCGCAACACCAAGGTGCTGGACACCAGCGCCATCATCGATGGACGCATCGCCGACATCGCAGAGACGGGCTTCCTCGAGGGCGTGCTCATCCTTCCGGAGTTCGTGCTGCGCGAGTTGCAGATGGTCGCCGACTCGTCCGACTCCTCGAAGCGTCAGCGCGGCCGCCGCGGACTCGACGTCCTGCAGCGCATGCGCGGCAACGCGCATATCACCGTGCAGATCGCGGAGGAAGACTATCCGCACATCAAAGAAGTCGACCTGAAGCTCATCGAGCTGGCCAGGCAGATCGAGGCCAAAATCATCACCAACGATTTCAACCTCAACAAGGTCGCGCAGGTGCGCGGCGTGCCCGTACTCAACATCAACGACCTGGCCAACTCGCTGCGCCCTGTGGTTCTGCCCGGCGAGAAGATGCGCGTCGTAATCATGAAGGAAGGCAAGGAATTCGACCAGGGTGTCGGCTACCTCGACGACGGCACCATGGTCGTCGTCGATCACGCGCGCCGGCTCATCGGCCGCTCGGTGGAGATCTGCGTGACCTCGGTGCTGCAGACCACGTCGGGCAAGATGATCTTCGGCCGCCTCGACGATGGCTCGCGCCCGGAAGCCGTTCGCGCCACCGCGGAGGCTTCGAACGCCTGAAGCCGCGCACCGCGGCCCCTTCGACGACATTACGCAAGTCTTACATTGACCGGATGGCTGTTGCCTTTAAGGTAAAGTTGGAGAATTGTTGCAAATGTCTACCCTCGTTGAGATCCCCGCCGAAACCGTTCGCGCTGACTCCGAGTCGCTGGCACAAACGCGCTCCGCGAAGCTCAATATGATCTTCGCCGTCACGCTGACGATTTTTCATCTGGGCGCTATTGCGGCATTCTTCTTTTTCAGCTGGAGCGCGCTCGCCGTCTTCCTCGTGCTCTGGGTCCTCGCACAGAATGTCGGCATTGCAATGAGCTATCACCGCCTGCTCACGCATCGCGGCTACATCACGCCCAAGTGGGTCGAATACGCCATGGCGCTGTGCGCCACCCTGGCGCTGCAGGGCGGGCCAATCTACTGGGTGGCCGTGCACCGCATGCATCATCAGCTCACCGATCGCCCGGGCGATCCGCACTCACCGCGCGACGGCGCCTGGTGGTCGCACATGGGCTGGATCCTGCACGGGTCTTTGAGGAACAGAAATCCGCTGCTCACGCGCTACGTCCCTGACCTCGCCAACGATCCCTTCTACGTGTGGCTGAGCCGCTGGCACTGGGTGCCCATCACGGCGGTTGGCATCGCGCTGTTCTTCATCGGAGGATGGTCCTGGCTCCTGTGGGGCATCTTCCTGCGCATCACCCTCGGCCTGCACGCCACCTGGCTCGTGAACTCCGCCACGCACATGTGGGGCGCGCGCCGCTTCCAGACGCGCGACGACTCGCGCAACAACTGGTGGGTCGCGCTCATTACCGGTGGCGAAGGCTGGCACAACAATCATCACGCGCATCCGGTCTCCGCCAGCCACGGCATGGCGTGGTACGAGCTGGACTTCAACTACTGGGGCATTCGGCTGCTTGGTTTTGTGGGGCTGGCGAAAAAGATCAAGGTGCAAAACGCTACCGGCGGCCCTGCGCGCGTACTCCACCCTTAATTCCATCTTTCGGCTGGTTCCCGCGCGGCGCGCTCCGCTGCTACACTCGCGGGAATGATCTCCAGGAAAGTCCTTCGCCTGTTTCCACTGGCGCTGCTCGTCTCTCTCGCCTGCGCCCAAAACACACCGCAGCATCTTTTCTTCCGCGTGACCCTTGACCCAGGCATGAAGCCCGCCTCCGGCCGCCTGCTGATCTTTCTCGAACCGGGCGCTGCAGGATCGCAGGGCCCGATGAGCCAATTCCGGCCCTCGGCAACGTCGGTCGCCGCGAAAGAGGTCGAAGGACTTCAGCCCGGCGCATCGGTCGACGTCGACGTCGACGACCTCGCCTTTCCCGCGCCTTTCTCGTCGCTGAAGCCGGGGACGTATCAGGCGCATGCGGTCCTCGACGTCGCGCATAGCTACACCTACGCCGGTCCCGCGCCGGGCGATATCGAAAGCGCCGTGGTTCCGCTCACAGACTGGACGCCTGGCGCCGGCGCCGAACCGGCTCTCGTCCTGAATCACGTCGATGAGGCGCCAACACCGCGCCCGCTGCCCCTCGCCCCCGATGTCGTTGCCGCGGCCGAGAAGGCCACGTCGCCCATCGACTTCACCAGCCCCGCCCTGACTGCGTTTTCCGGACGCGACACCCACATCCGCGGCTGGATCGTCGTGCCGCCGGGCTACGCAGAGCATCCGCGCGAGCACTACCCCACTGTCTACTGGACTCACGGCTTCGGCGCGAGGCTCGACACGATTCGTCCCTATGCCATCATGATTGCGAGCCGCATGGCCGCCGGAAAAATGCCGCCGATGATCTGGATCTTTCTCGACGAGTCGCTCGCTACCGGCACGCATGAATTCGCCGATTCGCTGAACAACGGCCCGTGGGGCCAGGCGCTGACCGCGGAATTCATTCCCTGGATCGAAGCGAAATACCGCATGGACGCCAAGCCGAGCGGCCGCTTTCTCGAGGGCCACTCCTCTGGCGGATGGGCCACCCTGCAGCTCCAGGTGAATTACCCGAAGATTTTCGGGGGCACCTGGTCCACTTCGCCCGACCCCAGCGACTTCCATGACTTCAGCCAGATCGACCTCTACGCGCCGCACGCCAACGTCTATCGTCGCCCCGATGGAACGCCGTGGCCGATTGTGCGCGACCACCAGGAGGTGCTCGCGACCTTCGAGGAATTCGGCCAACAGGAAGCGGTGCTGGGTCCGTACGGAGGCCAGGTGGCGTCCTTCGAGTGGGTCTTCTCGCCGCGCGGTCAGGACGGCCGCCCGCTGCCGATGTTCGATCGCGTGACCGGCGACGTGAACCCGGATGTAGTCGCCTACTGGCACGACCACTACGACCTCGCGCACCTCACCGAGGCCAACTGGGCCACGCGCGGCCGCGACCTGAAAGGCAGGATTCACCTCGTCGTCGGCACCGCCGACACGTTTTACCTCGATGGCGCGGCGCACAGGTTTGAAGCGGTGCTGAACAAGGTCGGCGGCGATCCGCACTTTACGTATCGCGACAACCGCACCCATTTCGACCTGTACGAAGAGAACGGCGATCGTCTGGCGATGATGGATGAAATCGCGGAGCAGATGTATGCCGTCGCCCGGCCCGCGGCGCACTGGAAACGCCCCGATGGCGGCCCGCCGGCGATCCTGCATCCCTGAGTTGCGACCCTGCGATGACGAAACGTCCAGCAGAAGTCACGATCCTCGCGATCCTGCTCATTGCTGCGGCCGCCATCGCGGCGGCCGTCGGCTTCTCGCTGTTCGTTCCCGGCACACCGCTTGACCGCATGTGGAACCTCAATCCGGCCGTCCACGAGGTCTTCGCGACCCAGGCCCGGCCTGTCGCCACGCTCCTGCTGCTGGTAGGTGGACTCGCGGTTGTCGCCGGTGTGGGCCTGCTTCGCAGACGCATTTGGGCCTGGCTGCTCTCCATCGCCATCTTCGCGATGAACGCGCTCGGCGATACTGTGAGCCTGCTGATCACGAAGGACTGGCCCCACAGTCTAGCCGGAATCCTGATCGACGTGCTGCTGTTGGTCCTGCTGTTCCGCACGAAGGTGCGCGACTTCTTTCTGCGACCTTCGTAGCTACTGCTGCGCGGCCCACACCTGCAGTTGCTGCGCATCGCCGATCTGGCCGGCCATCAGGCGCTCGATCATCTCGTGCATGGCCAGCAGCGGCACCGGCCGCGCGATCTCCGCCGGAGCGGTTTCTCCAGGGAAGCGCACCATCAACACCGGCCGCGGGTCGAAGTGCCCGGACCCTGACGCCAGCTCATCTTCGCGCGTCCACCCAAAACCGTTGCGCCAGATGCCTACGCGCCAGCCGTGGTCGGAAGAGATGATCAGCGTCGTCTCGCTCGCCGAGGGTGTCTGCGCGAGCGCCTGCAGCAGATCGCCCAGCGAGCGGTCGGCCAGCGCGAGATTGTCGATGTAGCTGCCGCCAATCACTACTTTTCCCGTCCTCCGGTCGTAGAAGCCCGGCGGATGCGGCAGGTACAGATGCGCGAAGGCGAAGTCGATGCGGTCATCCGTCACCAGGTCCCGCACCGATGTCATCATGCCCGCGAAAATCTCCGCTTCACTGGGGGCCGGCTCGAAGGGCTCACGCATCGCGCGCGCCCAGCCCGCCTGCATCGGCGCGTTGAAATTTCCCCACGTCGATTTATCCTGTGACAAATGCTCTCCAAATACGATCAGCCGCATTGAGCACGAGTCGAGCTGGTTCTCGAGCATCCGGCAGTAGGGGTTGTAATCGCCGGAAATCCCCGTCGTCCATCCATCGCGCCGCGCGTCCGCGAAGAGCGTCGCGTTCCCGTCGAACGCGGTCCATGGCCCGCCGTCAGCCGTCTTGTAGAGAAGCGCACCCGCCTCGGTGCTGCGCGCGTCGACGATGGGCTTGCCCATGAGCAGCGAGGGAATGATGCGCTCGGTGAAGTAGCCGTCCGGCTGCATGTCGGAAAACGTCACGCTCTGCGCGCGCAGCCGATCGAGATTCGGCAACGCCAGCCCAGGCCAGCGATGATCGAACGCCTGGTCGTACGACAGCTCGTCGAACAGCAGCCAGACGATGCGCCGGTGCGGATGGGCCGGCGGCGCTATGGGCTTCTGAAACGCAACCTGATCGTGGGGCTGATGAGCAAATCCGGCAATCACCAGCGCGGGCAGCGCCCACAGAATGCTGAACCCGAACAGCAGGATCAAGAAGCGCAGCCCGCGAATCGCGAACTCATACGCCAGCGGCGCAATCAGCAAGATCGCGAGCAGTACCCCCGCCATCACAGCAAAGGCGCGCCCTGAGGAAAGCTGCTGCCACGAGAGCACCTGCGCGAGGATCAACCCCGCAATGGCCCGCGCCGCCAGCAATCCAAACCACAGCGACCAGACCAGAATCCGCAAATCGCGACGCGCCGCCGGTCTCGTGCCGCCGCGTCCCGCAGCCCACTCCAGCGCCCGCAACACCAGCGCCGCGGCGACCCACAGAACAATCACATCGAGAGACAGCGCCCGAACCACCGATGTAATCGGTAACAGACGGTGATACAAATCCAGATGGGTCCCGGAGAGCTGGTTCCAGATCAGGCCTGGCGTCAGCAGCAGCGCCGCGCCCGCGCCTTCTATCGAGATGCGCGCCCAAGAACTCCGGCCTGCCGTTGTCGATTCCGCGCGCACCCGCCTCGCCGTCTATCTCGCCTGCAGCAGAAACAGAATACGGCCATTGGGCAGCGCTTCGCGTAGCACCACCGTGAAATGAACTTCCGCGGCGCGCGTGAAGGCCGCTTCATCCAGATGCCCGTACAGCGCGTCGCGTCCGCGCAGCAGATCCACAAAGCGCGGATCCGTCGCCGGCACCCACTCCACAATCGCCCAGCTGTTCGTCAGCTCGCGCAACTGCGCCGCAATTTCGGACAGAGGAATCTGCTCGGACAGCAGCAGATGATGGATCAGTCCGAGCATCAGCACGCAGTCGAAGCGTCCCCGCGCGCGGTCCAGCAGCGCCAGGCTCTCCGCATTGCGCCATCCAGCAGCCGGAGTGGGCCGCGCCGGATTGGCGAGCAGCGGCGTGATCTCCAGCTTTTGTTCCTGCGCCTCGCGCCAGTTCTGCTCCGTGGCCTGCAAATCCGTATCCCAGGCCACGACGCTCGCGCCGCAGCCGGCCGCGATGCGCGAATACACACCGCTGTTCGCGCCCAGGTCCAGCACATGGCGCGGCTGCGCGGCCGTCAGCGCGTCGCGCACAAACCGCCGCTTCAGCTCCTGATCTTCGCCACTGTAGTGATCTGCCGAGGTGGCGTAGGCGCTCCACCGCGACGTCGCCCGCTGCGACTGCACCTGGCGCTCGATGTGCCGCAGATGCCGCCGCAGTCCGCCCAGATTGCGTCGCAGCACCGCCAACGCGACATCGGGGTTCTGCTGCACTTTTGTGTTTTGCGCGCTCTTGCCGCCGCTCGTCTCCAGCATCAGCGGCACCGTCACCAGCGAGCGGAAAGGCTCGCGCCATCGCTGCCAGAGATTCAGGTGCGGGGCCAGATCGGCCGGCTCGTATCCGTCGCGCTTCTGTATCGACGCGGCCAGCGGCCAGCCCAGCCACGCATAGGCCGCCATCGGCAGTAAAAATGCCCGTACGAATTGCCCGTAGGCCAGCCACAGCGGGCTCGCCGGATCGCGCCCCTCAATCGAAAGCACGTCCACGAACACCGGGCATGCTCCGCGGAACAGCACATTCAGCGGCGTCGCGTCTTTCAGCGTCAGGCCCTGCCCCAACAATTCCCCGCACAGATCCAGGGTGAGGTCCGCTGCCGCAATCCACGCGCTCGGCGTCCACTCCCATGGATAGGAAGGAAAAAAGACCCGAGGATGTTCGAGCGTTACCGCATCATCGGTTTCTGTGACGAAGCGGGTCTCGATCAGGCGTCGCTCCGCAACCCACTCCTGCGCCCTGAGTGACCGCAGGAACTCCAGCGCGGCGTCAGCGTGGTCGCGACGAACCTCGCGCACGACACGATTCCCCTCGATGCGCACCGAGCCGGCGGGATCGCGAAAGGTCTCGAGCGTAAGCTCGGCCAACGCCATTACTCGCTCGTTTCTGGGCGTGCGCTCGTTTCGGTTTCGATTTTCTCGTCGGTCGGGGTGGTGCGGAAGAAACGTCGGATTTTGGAGCGCAGGACGAACAGCCCTCCGGCCAGCATCGATCCACCCAGCTGAACCGCCAGCAGACCCGAACCCGGATCCACATAGCCATATGCCGGTTTGGCTAATGCCGCGAGCAGTACCACCAATTCGACCGTTGCGAGTGCCGCGAGGGCGGTGCGTCGAACTCTATGCACAGAGAAAACCCTGCCTCCCTGGTCTACAAAACTGCCGTATCTCACACTAGACGGCCAGTGGCCCAAAAAGTTGCGGTGATCCGGCGGACCCTACACGCTGGTACCCAACGATTCCAGGATGGTACTTAGCCTGCCTGCACCGGTCGCTCCCACTCTGGGGGCATATTGCATAACCCGTGTCCACAGCGTCACCGGGGACCGCGGTTTCATCTCCCGCGCCTCAGCCGTTACAATTGCAGATGAATTCCCCAGACAATGACCGCACATCTGGACTCCACCCTCGTTGCCAATCTCCAGACCGCCGCTCAGCAGGCGGGACTCGCCGTCCTCTCTATCGATACGGGCTCCGACTTCAACGGGCATCCCACGACTCGCTTTCGACTGGCCACTGCCGCCGATGCGCCCGCGGAGCGCACGCTGCTGCTGGAACTGAGCGAGGCTTTCGATTTCAACAAACCCGAGCTGCTGCCGGAGATGACCACTCACCTGCGCGAGTCCGCCAACCGCCTGCGCAACCCTCGGCCCGACGCGTCCGTCACCCTCGCGGGCCTGCCGGTCAGCTTCAGCCACTTCGGGTGGCCGTTCCATCGCTCCACCTCCGGCGCGGATACCTTCATCGTCCACGGCACGCTGCATCTGGAAGACGGCACACAGTCGCCGCTGCACACTTTGGTCTCGGCGAGCATGACCGTCACCTTCGCCGAGATCGTCCCTGCACCCGAGCAGCCGTACGCCGAGACCTTCATCTACAACGCGGTGCGCAAGACACTCGACCGCGGCCAGCTCGAGCTGCTCAAGAGCGGCAACCGCCAGCCCGTCCCCGTCACCACGCGCTACTACAGCCGCTGGCAGAAAAAATTCTTCTTCACCGATACCGACGACCAAAGCCGTATGGACTTCCTCGCGCTCAAGACCTACTGGCTCTCCGGCGTCCTCGGCAGCAATCAGCCGGTGTGGATCGCCGACCCGCGCGACGCGCAGTATCTCAACACCACCGCCGCTGAACTCGCGCACATGGCCGCGGATCTCGCCCGCCAGGGCCTCGTCACGCTGGAAAGCGAATACGCCTCCGCCACACCTGCGCTGCTCGAGCGCGCCGAGGAGTATCACGCGAAGCTCCACGCAGCGCTCGCCGTCACGCGTCCCACCTTCAACGAGGAGATGCGCGCGGGCCACACCAATATGTAGGCGGTTGCGCGCCTCACTTTATTGGGAATCTCCGGTTGCGGCGGAAGTCCACCCGTCACCGTCGTCACTGACACATCGAGGTTCTAGACACGCGCGCACAACAACCGCCCCGATCTCCCCGTCAGATGCCCATCCTCGCCAAGCCAGCGTGCTCGAATCTCCGCGGCGCTTTGATCCTCGACCTCATTGAATCCGAGCTCTCGCAGACCGGCCGCCAGCTTCTCCGGCTCGAAAAATAACCGGAACGGTTCGCCCGCCCGCGCCACGCGTTCTGCCAGAAAATCGAAGGCCCGCCGCTCCGTCTCACCCATCAGCTCGCGCGGAATCACGTAATCGAAGACCACGCCGCTCTCCCTCGGAAGCCCGGCAATAAAGCGCAGCGTTGCGAACGCCGCATTGCGCGTGAGATACGGCACCACCCCCAGCCAGGAAAAGAACGCTGATTCCTCGCGCCGGAATCCCGCAGCTTCCAGGCCGTGCTCCAGCGTGTCGTGCTCGAAATCGACCGGAGCAAAGCGCATCGACTCCGGAATCGCAATGCCGGCATGATGCAGCCGCTGGCGCTTCCACGCCTGTGTGTCCGGATAATCCACTTCAAACACCTGCAGCCCCGGAAACGGATTGCGATACGCGAAGGTGTCGAGCCCCGCGCCCAGCACGACGTACTGCCCAACCCCCTGCTTCACCGCGAGCGCCAGCTCATCTTCCGCGAAGCGGCTCCGCACCGCCAGGAATATCCGCAGCCCCCGCCCCCAGGGATTGCGGTTTTCCTCCTCCGCATCGCCGCGAACCCGCGCCGCTGCCTCGTCGCTCAGGATCTTCAGCGCCAGCGAATCCTCGAAGATCGGTGGCCGATCGTAGAGCTGATGCGCCGCGCGCCGCATTGCCACCCGCTCCGCGGTCCCGCTGCGGCGCCCTTCAATCATGCGTTCAGTGTGCAGGCCCGATCACGGTTGCGCATAATATCCATTGTCCGTGCGCACCTTCACGCCAGGCTTGTCCACCTTCACATCGACATCGTGCCACGTATCCGGCGAATCGGGCTTCTGCCCCTGGAAAGTGATTGAGTACCACGCCGCAGCATCGCCCGCGCACTTCGCAATCTCGCCTGCGATATCGTTGCTGCCCGAATGCACCGTTCCCCCGCTGTGCACCGCGAATACCTGCAGTGCCAGATCGCCGGGGTCAGCTTTGGTCGGCTTAGCGACCGGCTTCGTGAAGCTCTCCCACAGGAAGTTGCGTGTGCTCGCGGCGTCCACCGGGCCCAGCGGATCCACCGAATAGATGGTCACGCCTGCCTGGCGCAGCATGCTCGAGAGGCTCACGATCTCCCCGAACAAACCCCGCTGTTGCTGCGGACTAATAATCACGTTGGGATTGTCGAAGATCGGCCAGCCCGGCCCGATCCACACCACCAGCTTCCTGCCGTCCGCTTTTGCCAGATACGTCCCCAGCGTGGACAGCGCACGGAGCGAAATCTGCAAACGCTCCTCGGCGCCATAGAACCCGGCCGCCCGCGAAATATCGTGCAGTTGCCCCTCTTTGTCGTGCAGCACGCTGGCCAGCTCGTTTCCTTCGTCCGACACCTTCGTGATCTGGTCCAGCCCGCGATCGGTCAGCATGAAGATCGCTGTCGGCATCGGCAGATGCCCGCCGTTGCTGTGCAGGAAATTCTCAATCTGCGTGCGCACTACGCCGACGGTGCTGAAATTTGCGTTGACATCGTCGATGACCAGAAACAGGCCCTGAGAATCGGCCTTCTCCGTCTCGATCTCGTGCGCCGCGAAAGAACGGATCACCGCCGGCTGCTTGTCGTCGAGCAGAGTGAAGTCTTCCTGCTTCAGCCCGCGAATCGGATTCCCCGCCTTGTCCGTCACCACCACATCCAGCATGATGGGACCCGCCGTCGACGCCGGCGGCGCGGTGCTCACCGGAGGAACATCGAGCGGCTTCTGCGCCAGCGCGCTCGCTCCGCAACACGCCAGAACCGCAAACAAACTACGCCACTGCTTTAGCATTCCGCCCCCTTTGACTGCAGCCGCGACTCATTATGTCAGACGTGACAGGCGTCGCGCCCGGCTCGCCGGTCTACGGCTGTTGGCTGGAACTCGGGCCACCCTGCGCCGGCTGCGAGTGCTGAGAATTGGGTGCCGTTGCGCCCTGCGCCTGCGGCGGCTGTCCCGTTCCGCTTTGCGGCGGCGTCTGCTGGGTCGCCGGCTGCTGTGGAGTGGACGGCTGCGTTGCCGGTTGAGTCTCACTCGTTGACCCCGGCGCGGACGAATTCTGCGCATCACCCGCCTGCCCCGCGGCTCCCGGCGCAGGCGCTGGCTCGCCTCCGCGATACGCTGCGCGCGCATGATGCGCCGTCTCGCCCGGTGGAGGCGGCAGCTTCTCCGCGGCCAGCGTCACCTGGTTCACCACCGAAGGATCGTCGCGCAGCTTCAGATACAACTGCCCGCCCTCAGGATGCGGCACCGGCAGCACGTAACCGGGGAATCCATCCGGCACTTCTACCGGATGCGCAAACGCGGGATCGCTCGCCACCGAATCCACCAGGAACAGATTCGATCCGCTCAGCCTGCATTCCTGGTCCGCGCCCGCCGGGCATTTCAAATCGTGCAGCTCCGGCAACCGCACCAGCGTCGCCAGCGCCTGCCAGTCGCCGGCCGTGCCGTTATCGACGACGCGAAACTTCAACGGTCCGAACGCCGATCCGCCGAACGCCTTCGCCGGATCGAGCGTGGCCAGCGCCACCTTCGTGTTCTCCAGCGTGATGCCGCCGTTGTCCAGACCCAGCGTCGTCGAAAACGCCTCGTCTTCGGTGGCGACTTCAATCTGTTCGCCGCGCCGGAACGACGCCGGCGACTGCGCGCGCACGCTGAACGTCAACTTCGCATCCTGCGGCAACTCGTCCTGGTTGGCCAGCTGAATATTGCTGCCCGCGCTCGATGCCGACGCCTGCACGCTCTTGCCGATCAGCTCTACGCCAGGACGCGGCGCGCCCACGGCCACCTCCACCGCCATCGTGCGGCCATCGCTCAGCGTCACCTGTGCCTTGCCGCTCTCGCCCTGCTTCAGCTTCGCCGCGGCTTTCGCGTCCTTCGCGATCATCGGCAACTCGTCGCTGCCCGTCGTCGAAGTGATTTTGCCAGGCGTGAAGGTCACCCCGTTCAGCGTCAGGTTCGCCACGTCCTCGAGCGAGCTGCCCTTCAGCATGCCCTGCGCATCGCCCGCGTGCAGCATGAAGCTCTCCAAATGCCCGGCCTCGGCATATGCGCGCAGCGGAATCGTCTGAGCCGTCACCGTGCCGTACTGCTTCACTTCCAGCTGCAGCGCGCCAGGATTCGCCTCCTTCAGCGGCAGCTTCACTTCGAGTTGATCCGGACTCGTCGCCTTCCAGTCCGCCTTCAGCTCCTTGCCCGCCGAATCCTTCACCAGAATCGTGTCCACGCAGCTCGCGTCGTCCGTGGAGAGATGGATGGTGTCCTCGCGCCCCACAATCAGCGCTTCGCGATCGGCCGCCGCCAGCTCCCAGTGCTGCGCGTGCGTGTTCTCCAGGCGAAACGCCGGTCCATCATACTTCTCAAATCCCCAGTAGCCGTGCAGCGATGCGTCGATTGCGTTGGGGAAATCGTTCGCGCTCAGGTCCTTGGCTTCGAGTTCCAGCCCGCCCCTCTCCGCGTCCGGCTTCACCACTTCGTCAATGGTGCTGCCGTCCTTCTTCTTCAGCCGCAGGGTCATCTCGTGCGTGTAGCCGGTCGAAAAGACCAGCGGCGCCCCGTCCACCGCCAGCACCAGCGAATTCTTCTCCGCGCAGTAATTCTGCTTCGAATCCACCGGATGCAGCGGCGGAGGCTGCGCACCCTCGACCGCCGGCAGCGCCGTCACCAGCACCGACTTGGGATTGTGAAACGATGGCGCCGTGTTCAGCATCAGCGCGATGTGCTCGCCCTGCTGCGTCGCCAGCGCGGGAATGTATTGATACTGCGCGGTGTGGAAGGTGTCGAGGATGCGCGCGATGTCCATCACCGAGCCGATGTACGGGCTGTAGAAGCCGTAACTCGCCTGCGGCGTGAAGCTCAGCTGCATCGCCAGATCGCCCGCCGGTCCCGCGGTCAACGCTTCGACAATGGACATGCTGTGCCCATCGTTCAGGATCATCGCCTCCTGCCCCTGAGTCAGGCACGCGGCCTGCAGATCCTGCATCCGGTCGAGGCACTTATCGTCGATCTTCATGCCCAGGCTGCGCGCCAGCAGCGGCGCTGCGTCATTCAGCTTCGCGGGATCGCTCGCGTTCGTTTCGCGCACCGCCGCCAGGTAGGTGTCAAGCCGCGAGCGGTCCAGCATCGCCTGATTCAGATCCTGCGACGCGCGCACAAACGACCCTGGCTTGCCGCGCACCGCTCCCAGAAGCGTCCGATAATCCCCGCCGGTCTCGGGCGCAAGAAACACCACCACCTGCTGCGCTCCCTCGGGCACCGTCACCGTCAGCCCCGCGTCTTCGCTCTTGCGGTTCCACGTCTCCTGGCGAAAGAACCAGTTCTCCGGCGGCGGATTCGTCGATCCGCGCAGAAACGCGGCGACCATTAAATAGTGCGCCGCCTGGCCCTCCGGAAGATCGGCCTTGATCCACACGCGATCGCCCACCGCGAGGTTCGGCACCTCCGAAATGGGCAGCGTCTTGCCCGCGCGCGTCACCTTCACCTCGAGCTTCGGACCAGCCAAATCAAAGGGAGCCGGATCGGCCCACGCAAATGCTGCAGACGCCAGAGACACCGCCACTGCCAGGAAAGGACGAAACCAAGGGATTGCCATATCAGTTACTATTTTAGGCTGCAACCGGCCTGAAAAACGGCGCGAAAGCTTCCACATGCCGATTTGCAGACGCGCCTTCGGTTAAAAGGCTGTTTACGGAAAGGTTGCATTACCGCAGAGACTGTGCAGACCGCTCTTTCGCTCGTCGTCCTGAGTCATGAGTCATGATTGGGTGCCCCACGTCTCGCTTTTGAGACGTGGGTTCGACGATCCCTCGCTGTCGTCTTTTAGTGCTACGCCGCTCATTTGCAGCCGCCTCGCCTCACCCAGCAGATACACCAGCCGCTTCGCCGCTTCGGGATACGCCAGCCCCTCGGGCCGGACGTTCGAGATGCAGTTCCGCTCCGCATCTGTCCGTCCCACACGCGGCGCCCAGGTCAGGTAAATCCCGAGGCTGTCCGGTGAACTGAGTCCTGGACGCTCCCCAATCAGCACTACAACCGCCGGCGCGCCCAGAATCTCGCCAATTTCGTCCCCCAGCGCGACGCGCCCATAATTTGCAACCACGACGGTGACGTTTTCCCGCAGCTCCGGCAGCACTTCCCGCAACAAGGGCACAGCATGCCGCGCCGGAGCCACCGCCGACAGCCCATCCGCAATCACCACCGTCAAATCACACCCGCCTTTGCGCAAGTCCTTCAATTGTTCTCGGCTCTCCTCATCGAGCGCCCGCCCCAGATCCGGGCGCAACAAATACTCCATCCGATCCCGAGCCTGGCTCGCAACCACCAGAGATTCTCCAAACCCGCTGTCCCGCAAATCCCGCGCCAGCAGGTCCGCGTCGAACACCGCATGGACGGCGTCCCGCGCCCGCGCGTGCGCCAGCTCAAAATCCAGCAGCGCCTGCGTCGGAAGGCTGCCGCCGACGCGCCCCAGCCCGATCCGCGCCGGAGTGAATCGCCGCAGCCGTGCCCACACATCGGACCCGCGCTCTACGCCCTGGCCTTTTCCATGATGCGATTCCTCTATCCCAGCCACTCGCTCGCTCCCGGCAGCAGTCTGCGCTCCGCACTCGCGCCCAACAAGTCACCGCGCTCGTTACAAATTCCCATGCGCTCCAGCCAAACCTCAAATTCCGGCGCGCGCCGCAGCCCCAGCGCGCTGCGCGCGTAAAGCGCGTCGTGGAATGACGTGCTCTGGTAATTCAGCATCACATCGTCGGCGCCCGGCACGCCCATCACGAAGTTCACGCCCGCCACCGCCAGCAGCGTCAGCAGCGTATCCATATCGTCCTGGTCGGCCTCGGCGTGATTCGTGTAGCACACGTCGCAGCCCATCGGCAGCCCCAGCAGCTTGCCGCAGAAATGATCCTCCAGCCCCGCGCGGATGATCTGCTTGCCGTCCAGAAGATATTCCGGACCGATGAATCCCACGACGGTGTTCACCAACAGCGGCTTGAAATGCCGCGCCACAGCATACGCCCGCGCCTCGCACGTCTGCTGATCGACCCCCGCATGAGCCCCCGCTGACAGCGCGCTCCCCTGCCCCGTCTCGAAATACATCACGTTGTCGCCGACGGTTCCGCGCTTCAGTTCGAGCGCCCCTGCCCGCGCCTCTTCAAGCAGCGCCAGCGAAACTCCAAAACTCCGGTTCGTCTGCTCCGTCCCGCCAATCGACTGGAACACCAGGTCCACTGGCGCGCCGCGCTCCATCGCGCGCAGCGTATTTGTAACATGCGCGAGCACACATGTTTGCGTCGGAACCTCGTAGCGCTCGCGGAACGCGTTCATCATCTCCAGCAGCCGCGTCACCCCCTGCATGCTGTCCGACGCGGGATTCACCCCGATCACCGCATCGCCGCACCCGTACAGCAATCCCTCCAGCATCGACGCCGCAATGCCGCGCACATCGTCCGTCGGATGATTCGGCTGCAGCCGCACCGACAGGCGACCGGGGAGCCCCAGCGTGTTCCGGAACCGCGTCACGACGCGGCATTTCTGCGAAGCGAGAATCAGATCCTGATTCCGCATCAGCTTTGACACCGCCGCAGCCATCTCCGGAGTGATTCCCGGTGCCCCCCGCTCCAGCGTCTCAATGTCCGTTGCCGGGTCGAGCAGCCACTCGCGAAACTCCCCCACCGTCATCCCGCTGATCGGCGCAAACGCCTTCGCGTCGTGAGTGTCCACGATGAGCCGCGTGATCTCGTCCTCTTCATACGGGATCAGGATCTCTTCCAGAAACCTGGCCAGCGGAACCTGGGCCAGCGCCATCCGCGCCAGCGCGCGCTCTTCCTCGTTTTCGGCCGCGATCCCGGCCAGTGCATCGCCCGAGCGCGCCGGCGTCGCCTTCGCCAGCAGCGTCTTCAGGCCGGCAAAGCTGTGGGTGCGGCCGTTCTGGGTAATCGAGTACGTCATCGTCTCTTCACCGCGACAATACCATCGGTTTTTGTTTTCTTCGCGAATTTAGACACTGAAGCAAGTTTTCCCGAATTCGAGCAATTTCTGCCATCGCCACTGTGACGAATTTGCTTGTTCCCGCCAAATCGGTGCTGAAAGCCAAAAATATTTGGTTTTTTACTCTCTGCCATGACAACCAACTTATCCACTTTGCGCATTTTGCATATGTTCGGCCAACGTAGTTCGAATACCCCTGAGGAGACCAAACGCATGACACACCTAAAGACCTTTGCGGCCGCGCTTTTTGCCGCGACGCTCGCCTCCACCTTCCACATATCCGCCAGCGCCCAGACCGGCTGGACCAACACTGCAACCCAGGGCATTTCCCTTGCCCAACTCGCTTCCGCATCCGATTACGGCCCGGCCGATCCTGGCCAGGCCATCACTGTTCGCGTCGGCCTCAAGCTGCAGAACCAGTCGGCGCTCGCCACCTACATCAAAAACATCAATACCAAAGGCAACGCTCTCTACGGCCAGCGGCTCACTCCAGGGCAGTTCACCGCGGCTTATGCTCCCACCAGCGCGCAGGTGCAGCAGGTTGTCAGCTATCTCCAGAGCCAGGGCTTCGAGAACATCGCCGTCGAGCCCAACCATCTTCTCGTCAGCGCGAACGCCACCGTCGCTCAGGCTTCCGCTGCTTTCAACACCTCCGTTGAGCAGTTCGCGCAGTTCGGCAACATCGTTTACGGCAACATTTCACCGGCGCAGGTGCCCGCTGCTCTCGGCAACATCGTCGGCGCAGTGCTTGGGCTCAACACCATCGGCCAGATGAAGCCCTCGATCGTGACGCAGGCCACACCCAGCGCGCCGCAGTACGCAGTCAGCTACGAGCCGCAGAACTTCTGGCAGATTTATTCCGCCAACGGCGTTCCCGCAGCGGCGAACACGACCATCGCCATCATGGCGGAAGGCGATCTGACCGGCGTTCTGAGCGATTTCAGAGTCGCCGAGGCGACGTTCCGCTTCCCGACCTTCCCCGTTAACGTCGTTCAGGTTGGCTTGGCCAGCACCGATACTTCCGGCGCCGATGAATGGGACCTCGACACGCAGTACTCCACCGGCATGGCCGGCGGTCTGGTGAAGGGTCTCTACCTCTATGACGCTACCTCGCTGACCGACTCCGACCTCGCGCTGGCCTTCAGCCGCTGGGTCACCGACGACGTCGCGCAGGTTGCCAATGCCTCCTTCGGCGAGTGCGAGGCCTTCCCCTACATCGACGGTTCCATGCTGGTGGATGATGAGCTGTTTGCCGAGGGCGCGGCGCAGGGCCAGACCCTGTTCTCCTCCACCGGCGACACCGGCTCGTTCTGCCCTGTCGGCGTCGGAACGAACGGCGTCCCGGCCGGCGTTCCGCTGGTCAACTATCCGGCCGCCTCGCAATACGTTACCGCAGTGGGCGGAACCACCCTGATCACCAACGCCGATGGCAACTACGACATCGAGACCGCCTGGAATGCGGGGGGCGGCGGCATCAGCCAGTTCGAGTATTCCCCTTACTGGCAAACAGCGGCGGGCGTCCCCAGCTCCGCGGACTCGGCCCGCGGGATTCCCGACATCGCGATGGACGCCGATCCCGAATCCGGCGCCAACGTCTATGTCAACGGCGCGTGGGAAGGCGTGGGTGGCACCAGCCTCTCTTCCCCGCTCGCAGTCGGCGTTTGGGCGCGCATGCTCTCGGCTAACTCGAACCTGGGCTTCGCCCCCATCGCCTACTACGGCCTTTATGATGGCACCGGCCCCGTGGGCAGCTATCCCAACGGCGGCTTCCACGACATCATCACCGGCGCCGACGGCCTCTATACCGCTCTGCCTGGCTGGGATTACACCACCGGCCTCGGCTCTCTGTGGGTCAACCAGCTCTACATGGACCTAAAACAGTAGATTCTTCACCAAACAGTAGATTCTTCACCTTTGCGTCCGAACCTGGCGCAAACTTTGCGAGGGGATCGCTCAAACGGCGGTCCCCTTTGCCTTCACTCTCGGCATCCAATGCAAGCAATGGACAACGGCATTAGAGCGGCGGCTGCCTCGGGATCCCTCAGCCAGCATCCCGGACCCCCATCCGTGTCCGCTGGCAATTCCGCCGTCGCTTCCTCCAGCTGGTGGACGATGCTCGAGCGCGCGCCGCGCTCCGTCCTCATGCTCGACTTCGACGGCACCCTCTCGCCCTTCGTGCGCGACCGCATGCAGGCCAGGATGTACTCGGGCGTTGCCGAGCGGCTCTTCCGCCTCGCCTTCGCCCCGCGAACGCGGCTAGTTCTTGTTTCCGGCCGCCCTGCCCGCGATTTCGCCTCGCTCCTGCCCGCGGAGCTGCACCTCGAAGTCTGGGGAAGTCACGGCCGCGAACGCATCACCCCGGACGGCCACTACAGCGCCGCTCCGGTCAACGCCGCCCAGCAACGACCTCTCGCCCAGCTCGAAGCCGAACTGCTGCGTCACGGATTTGCGTCCGTGATCGAGAAAAAGGTCGGCAGCCTCGCCATGCACACGCGCGGACTCGCCGGGTCCGATGCGGAGCGCATCACGGAACTTGCCCAGGATTTCTACGGCGCGCTCTCCGCCAGTGGAACAAATCCCGGCCTCGAGATGCTCCCCTTCGACGGCGGCGTCGAGCTGCGCGGCACCGGCTGCAGCAAAGCCACCGCGGTCGAAACCATTCTTCGTGAGGAACCGTCCCGCACGCCAGCCGCGTATCTGGGCGACGACCAGACCGACGAGGACGCCTTCGCGGCACTCGACGCGCGAGGCCCCGGCAGCCTCAGCCTGCGCGTGCTCGTGCGTCCACAGCCGCGCCCCTCGGCCGCCGACCTCTGGCTCGCGCCGCCCGACGAACTGCTGGCGTTTCTCGATCGCTGGTTAGCGGCGGTTGCCGGCGCCGTTGACCTCCGCCCGGAGGCTGCGCGATGAAAAGACCGTCCTCAGCCTACGTGCGGACCCGCAGCGAATCGCAGCCGCGCCTCATCCTTGTCTCGAATCGCCTGCCGCTTTCGTTTAAGCGCGAAAACGGCAAGCTGCAGACCGTGCCCTCCAGCGGTGGCCTCATCGGCGCGCTCGAACCCATCCTGAAAGAACACGGCGGGGTCTGGGTCGGCAGCGCCGGCACCGAGGACTCCGCCGAGCTCCACCAGGCCCTTCACACCGCCGCCGGCAGCCACAGCTTTCGCTACGCGCCCATCATCCTCTCCGCGCAGGAAGAGGCGAATTACTACGAAGGCTTCTCCAACGAGGTCCTGTGGCCGCTCTTCCACGACCTGCAGTCGCGCGGCGTCTTCGATCCCGTCTACTGGGATTTCTATCAGCGCGTCAACCGCAAATTTGCCGATGCTGTCGACGACATCGCCGGCGAGCGTGACCTCATCTGGGTCCACGACTATCAGCTCATGCAGGTGGGCCGCGCCCTGCGCGAGCGCCGCCCCGATGCATTTCTCTCCTTCTTCCTGCACATTCCGTTTCCCTCACCCGACATGTTCGGCAAGCTCCCCTGGCGACGTGAGGTGCTCGAAGGCCTTCTCGATTACGACTTCGTCGGATTGCAGACCGCGCGCGACCAACGCAACCTCGTCGCCTGCATCCGCGCCTGGATTCCCGAGGCGCGCATCTCCGGGCGTGGCGATCAGCGCATCGTCTCCACCAGCCACGGCGTCACCTGCATTCGTGACGTTCCCATCAGCATCGATTTCCGCGACTTTGCCGGCGCGGCTGCCCAACCGGCCATCGCCGAACGCGCCCGGCAGATCCGCACCCAATCGCCGGACATGGTCATCGCTCTCGGCATCGATCGCCTCGACTACACCAAGGGCATTCCCGAGCGCCTGCGCGCACTCCGCGCCTTCTTCCGCGGCTACCCGCAGTTCCGCCGCAAGCTCACCCTCATCCAGGTCGTCGTGCCCAGCCGCGAAAATATCCAGGGATACAAAGAGCTGCGCTCCGAGATCGAGAGCCTCGTCTCCAGCACCAACGGCGAATTCTCTGAGCCTGGCTGGACCCCGATCCAGTACATGAATCGCTCCGTGCCGCGCTGCGAGCTGCTCGCGCTCTATCGCGCCGCGGGCATCGCGCTGGTCACGCCGCTCAAAGACGGCATGAACCTCGTCGCGAAGGAATACTGCGCCGCTCACATCGAGAACGACGGCGTGCTCATCCTCAGCGAGTTCGCCGGCGCCATGGCCGAGCTGCACAACGGCGCCATCTCCGTCCACCCCTACGACGAAATCGGCATCTGCCTCGCGCTCCAGCGCGCCCTCGAGATGCCCGCCGCCGAGAGCCGCCGCAGGATGCTGCGAATGCGCCGTACGATCCGGGAAAACGACGTGCTCCGCTGGCGCGACCGCATCTTCGAGCAGATGGAGCAGGCCCAGCCAAGAATTAAACTCGCCGCGTAGGCAATTCTGTCCGCTGAACTCTGTTCCGCTATTTCTTCGGCTCGATGATCCGAAACTCCCCGCTCAGGTGCATCAGGCTCATCAAATACAGCATGCCGTCGTAATACCGGCTTTGCCCTGACGGAATCTTCGTGTTCCACAGCGCTTCGGTGAACCGCCGCGCGCGCTCCCGATCGGTCGCCGCCAGTCCCGCCACCGCGTTCGTCCCCACCAGGCCCTCCGGGTGCTCCTCATGCGTGACCCGCGGACTCGGCGCCTGCGGCTTACCGTCGAGAGTGAACATCGGCCCATACGTGTCCATGCCCTGCGACTCGAAGAATTTCTGGATGTGATCGCTCAGCACTTGCTCCGCTGGAGCCTTGCGCCACCACGACCAGTCCACGCTCCAGTTGCTGGCCACCCGCCACGCGTCATACCCAAACACGGCTCTGCGCGAAAACGGCCCCTCCATCGGAGTTCCATCGAAGTTCACAAAGTCGGGCGCCAGACCCGTATCCGGATTCGCCGCCTTCGGAAAAAATGCGCGGCTCGCCTCCGCCGCGCGCGCCCAGAAATCCCGATCCTCCGCCGGACCCCAGCGCGCCCACAGCTCGTAAAACGCGGGCAAATGATACGACGGATCGGTGAACGGATGCGGCATCACCTCCGGCACAAACAGGATCATCGGCGGATCGAGGTTCACCTCCGGTCCCACCGTGTGCGGCCCGCGCGGCCCCGGCGCCGTGATCGGTTCCCGATGCACCATCGCGTGCAGCAGCTTCTCCGCCTGCGCCCGATAGTCGTAGATGCCCGCCCCCCCGGGCCACCGGTTCGCCGCAAACAGCAGCGCCATCGCGAAGTACGACTCGCCATCCGGCGCAGCGCCCTCCGAGTTGTGCGTCCCATCCGGCTTGCAGGACCACGCGAAATACTCGTAGCTCGGCGCCTTCGGATCGCTCACGTACATATAGGTCATCGCCCAGTTCCACAGCGCGTCGAACTCCGCCTTCTTGTTCAGCTCGACCGTGATCATCATCCCGTACGACATGCCCTCGGTCCGCACGTCCTTGTTGTTCCAGTCGGTCAGGTACATCAGCGGCCCGTTCGCGTTGCTGCCCGCCGCGAACACTACCGACTGCGTCTGCGGATCGCCGTGGAAGAGCTGCTGGTACGCCGCGTCAATCTTCGCCCGAATCTCCTTCTCCGAATGCCCGTCATCCTTAAACAGGTTCCGATATTTCCCCGTCGCGTACGCCCCACTTCCATCGCTCAGCGTCTGCGCCGGCGCAGCCCACGCAGCCAACCCCATCGCCAAACCAGCGACAGCTACCAACTTCCTCAGCAATGTCCTCTCCTCCGTTTTTTTGAGCTCCAGTTCCCAGCCAGTTCCCAGAGTAGCCTTTCGCCGCCGTTCGCTGCACACTGGTCGGCATGCGTTTCTTCGCTGCGGTAACTGTCCTCCTCTTTGCCCTCAGCCTCCCCGCCCAACAAGCTCCAAACCACGACGTCCACGTCCGCGTCTCGCCCGACGTGAAGACCGGCGTCGAAGGCACCACCGAGTTTCCCACCATCCAGATAGCCCTTGACCACCACCCTTTCCCCGCACCGGGCGGCCGCGTCTTCATCGAAATCGCTCCCGGCACCTATCAAGAGCGCCTCAACATCACGCAGAACCACCCCAACATCACGCTGCTCGGCATGGGCCACGCGCCCGAGGACGTCGTCATCACGAACAGCCTGAACGCCAAACAAGCAGGCGGCACCTTCTTCACCGAGACTGTCGAAGTCAACGGCGCCGGATTCGAGGCCGACAACGTCACCTTCGAAAATTCCGCCGGCAACACCGGGCAGGCCGTCGCCATCGCAGTCCGCGCTGACCGCGCTATCTTCAAAAACTGCCGCTTCCTCGGTTACCAGGACACGCTCTTCGCCGACTACGGCCGCCAGTACTATGTCGACTCGTACATCGAGGGCGCCATCGACTTCATCTTCGGTAACGCCGCCGCCGTCTTCGATCATTCTGAGATTCACGCCAACGGCCCCGGCTACGTTACCGCGCAGTCCCGCACCTCCGCCGATCAGCGCACGGGCTACGTCATCCTCAACAGCAGAGTCACTGCCGGTGACGCGAATCCGCCCTCGGACTCGCATCGTTCCGGTATCTACCTCGGCCGCCCCTGGCGCCCGTTTGCGCGTGCCGTCTTCCTCAACACCGAACTCCCCGCCGCGATCCGTCCCGAGGGCTGGAACAACTGGAATAACCCCGCCAACGAAAAGACCGCGTGGTTCGCAGAGTTCCGCAACACCGGCCCTGGCGCTGTGTCGAGCACCAATCTCTCTGCCCGCGTACCGTGGTCCCGCCAGCTCACAGAGAAAGAAGCCAGGCAATTCCGTCCGGAAACCTTCCTTGCCGGACCCGACCAATGGAACCCCGTCGCCGAAGCCGCCAAACTCCCCTGATTCGCACTGTCCGCCCATCAGTCCGCTTGACATAACAATGTATTTTGGTACATTGGTACCAATGTCACAGAACCCAAAACAGGTCCACCCCGGCCCCGCGCCCGTCGAAGTCGAACGCGTCCAGACCGGCGTCCGCATCGAAAAGCGCCTCCTCAAGGTCCTCAAAGCCGTCGCCGAGCAAAGGGACCTCACCCTCGGCGATCTTCTCGAAGGCATCGTCCTCCACGCCTTCGAAGGCAAAGCCCCGTTCTCCCCGCAAACCCTCAAAGAAATCGAGCAGTTCAAGAAACTCTACGGACTCACCCTGGGCGCCACCGACAGCCACCAGCTGCGCGAGCGGCCATCGAGATCCGCATCGAAGGGACACCGATGATCCCGATCCTGTTCGCCCTCGTCTTCCCGCTCCTCACCGCCCAGCAACCAGAGACTCCCATGCCTCCAACCCCGCCCCTCGCCCACGTGGTCAACACCTTCCACTTCCAGCTCGCCGTCCTGCTCGCCCACGCCGCGCCGCTCTTCGGTCCGGAAGGCGAACGTTGCTGGGCCGGCAAACACTGGGATCCGCACTTCCTCTACCCACAGCCAGCCCGTGATACCCAGGGCGCAGTCTTCACCGTCCAGCACGGCCCGCACACCAGCATCTGGGTCAACACGGTCTTTGACCTCGACGCGGCCCGCATGCAATACGTCTCCATCATCCCCGACGTGGTGATCAGCGTCATCGATGTGCGCCTCACGCCGGCCAACGCATCGCATACCGCCGTCGAAGTGACCTACGCCCGCACCGCGCTCGCAGCCACCGCTAACGACGATGTGACCGCGATGGGGAGCAGCGACCGCGACAGCGGCCCGCACTGGCAACAGGCTATCGAAGCCTGCCTCGCGACCCCGCCCAACCCTACGCCCTCTCACCCATGATTCCGAGATTCTCTCCCACCTCGGCTACTGCTGAAGACTCAAACCAGTTCCCGTCGCAGGAGCTTCACCGTGGTCTGCGCCGCGAATGACAGATCGGCGAACACACGCGCCTCAAAAATGCTGCGAGCACCGGCGTTCGCCATGATTGCGTCCACGCGGCGCGACACGAGCCTGTATGTCTTCATCATCTCCGGGACCGTCGGCTGCGGGCCCCGCCGCCGCACAAAAGCATTGCACAGCTGACGCATCACCCCCTCCACGGTCCCGTCGTGGATGTACACGTCGCTGCCGTTCAGATCGCTCAGCGATTTCATGAGGCGCCGTTCCTCGGCTTCGAAAACGAACCACAGGTGTCTCGCCGCGTTTCTTCGCGCCAGGGCCACAGTCAGGCCCAGCTCAAACGGCATATTGAATCGCGGCGTCGGCGGCGGGTTCCTGTCCAGCTGGACCCGCGACAGATCATGAATGGAATATGGGCAGCTCTCAATCAGCGCCTGGATGCGGTCCAGCCGCCGTTCGCCGCCGGGAATTCCCAGCGTTGCGCGCGGCTCCAGTCCCAGTTGCGTCAGCCCTGTGATGTAGGCCAGGTAGAGGCGCCGGAATCGATCGTCGTAGGGGATGTTCAGGAATACGGCGGCAGGCTTATGAGGCTTTTGCACGCGCAGTCTTCCGACGCGGCGTCTCGCGCTTCACGGTTTTCCGGGCGGAAGTCCGGCCGGCGGGGCGTCCATTCGCGCCGTTCCGCACAATGTCGATCAATGACCGCTGCCGCGACTTGCTCAGGCCGAGGCTGTCCCCGAACTCTTCGAGGGTCGGGATCGGATTGGTCAGAATCGCAGAACGAGCCATGGCTGCTTTACTCCCCCCTTTTATGATACCCCGCCTTCCCGCCGCTCACGGCATCGCAGGCCCACGCGCCCGCAGCATCTTCGCCGTCCACGCCGCGCCCGGCAATGCGCACTGCGCCAACAACGCCAGCTCCGCCTCGACGTCGTACGCCACGCGCCGAATTGCCGCCACCCGGTTCTCGATCAGCAAGTACGAAGCCCGCGCATCGCCATCGAACGGCAGGCCCACGCTCCCCGTATTGATCAGCGTCCGCACCGTCCCACTCAATCTGCGAATGCCAGGCAAATGCGTATGCCCGAACACCACCGTCGGCTGACCCAGCACCCCATACATCGCCTCAAGATACGCTTCGCTCGCATCGGCTACCGGAGCGCGCCAGCAATCTCCCGGCAGCGCGTGGACCAGCGCCAGCCCCGCATCCTCTCGCACCAACTCGATGGGCAGGGCTCGCAACCAAGCCAGCCGCTGCTCGCCCAGCGCCGACCGCGTCGCCGCTGCAATCTCACGCACTGCATCCCACAAGCTCGCCAGAGCTTCTGACGCAGCCGCAAACGACTCAAGCGTCTCGGGCCGTACCAGCATCTCGTCGGTATTGCCCATCACGCCCGGCCATCCCAGCGCGCGAACACGGTCCAGCACCTCTACCGGACTCGATCCACTATCCGCCACATCGCCGCCCAGCAGCACCAGATCGGGCGCAGCCTCGCGCAGATCGGCGATCACTGCCTCGAGCGCAGTCCGGTTCCCATGAATGTCCGATACGACGGCAACGCGCACGGCGTTAGCCCGGAGGCCAGTGCATCTGCCGCCCACCCAGAACATGCAGATGAAGATGGTCGACCGTCTGCCCGCCTTCGGCTCCGGTGCTGATCACCACGCGATAGCCTTTGCCCAGGCCCTGCTCCTGCGCGATCTCCGCGACGGCCAGCAGCAGGCGGCCCAGCAGCGCCGCGTCGTCTGCCTTCGCCTCTGCGAGCGACGCGATGTGCTTCTTCGGGATCACCAGAATGTGCGTCGGCGCTTTCGGATCGATGTCGTGAAACGCCAGTACCGCATCGTCTTCGCGCACCTTCTTCGCGGGAATGCTGCCGGCGGCAATTTTGCAGAAAATGCAATCCACGATAGCCTCGCTAGCGATCGGATCAGAAACGAACATACAGGCCGGCCAGGGGCTCCGACGTCAGCCGATAGCTGCCGGTGGTCAGCTTCGTCACCCCAAAATCCGGCGCTTCATAAAAGAGCCCGCGATACTGGAACCGCAGTCCGAAATTGCTGGTCAGCAGCGGATAGTCCACGCCCGCTCCGAAGTTCACTCCCGGCCGAATCTGATACGGCACATTCTGTCCTCCGTTCAGCGAGGGCGAAAAGACCACCGCGCTGATGCCCGCTACCGCGAAGGGTTGGAGGCCGAGCGCCTTCGGGCCGTGCACGTAGTACGAGCCATTAAAGACGTGCAGGTTGTGCTGGTAGCCGAAGGTCTGGCCGGTGTAGTACTCGGTGAACCGGGAGTAGTCATACGAGGCTTCATAGCCGAGATACCAGTGAAAGCTGTGCCGAAAGCTCGCCTCTCCGCCGACGGAAGTGGTGGTGGTGTCGGTGATGCCGTTCCCGCTCGCGTTGGACGTGAACTGATAAAATCCGCCGACAGAAACCTCGTCGTTCCTGAGTGCCTTCTGCGCCTGTGTCGCGGAACAAAAAAGAAAAGCGAGGAAAGGAGCCGAAAAGAACTGCAATACCCTTCGGGAAACCATTCGAGCGGAGAACCTCCAGTTCCATAGTAATGGGACGAGCCGTCCGCGCGTGCGTTCGCGGCGCTTGCCCGGGCGGGCCGCCATCAGCGCGGCTGATCGTGCTGCTGGAACCAGCCCACTACGCGGCGCTCAAATTCCGCGGGATTCACGTCCGCCGCGCCGGTGTGCGCTGCTCCTTCGACGATCCAAAGCTGCGAATGAGAAGCGCCCGCGTCGAACAATTCCACCGAATGCCTCATGGGAATATTCGTGTCGGCCGTCCCGCAGATCAGCAGGGTAGGCACGCGGGACGCGCGGATGGCGCGCAGAGGGCTCGCGTCGGCGAGATTGACGTGAAAGCGCACCGCGCCATAGAGCAGCGCCAGCTCGCGCGCGGGCGCGGCCACGGTGTGCGGGAACCACAGACCCAGGCCGGTGATCTGCGAGATGCGGTCGTTGGCGATCTCGCGGAATGTCGCGAAGGAGGACTCCGCGGCTACCGCGCAAACGCCCGGCGCGATGGCACTCGCCTGAATCGCAATCGCCGCGCCCATCGATTCGCCGAAGAGATACTCGCAGCCCGGCGTTTTCCCACGCAGCCACAATGCCCAGCGCCGAACGTCGTCGCGCTCCAGCACGCCGTAGGTGGCCACGTTCCCGCCGCTGGCGCCGTGCGCGCGCGAGTCCGGCAACAGCACCGCGTATCCATGCTGCAGGAACGTAAACGCGTAGCCCGCCACGCCCTCGCGCGTGTCGGCCTGGCCGTGGAGCAGGATCACCACATCGCCGTTCGGATGTGCTGCGCCGAGGTACCACGCCTGCAGCAGCGCGCCGTCTCCGGCGCGCAGGCTCACGTCGTCGGCCGGCGCGTGCAGCCATGCAGGAGCAGCCGGGGGCAGCGCCCTGCGCTCCGGACGCAGCGCCACCTGCGCCAGCTCGTACGCGGCAGTTGCGGACGCGATCAGGTAGACGCCCGCGACGATCCCGGTAAGACGCATACCCGCGCGAAACCAAGGTCTCATGCGGACAATTTACGTTTGCGCGTCCCCAGCGGTTCGCGTCTTAGCAGCGCACGGCGTCAACAAGCTACGAATCGGCGTGGTTTGCAGCGGCTCGCGGGAAAAATTAATTCGGCTGTAACTGTCTCCAGCCCGCCGACGGCGCGGAGTTGGCGTTCACCACCTCGCCCAGCCCGTTCACCCAGTAATTCGCGTTCGGCCCCGTCCACACATTGCGCGCCTCGCCGGTCAGCGGATCGATAGTCGGCGTGACGCCCGTCAGGACGTTCGTGAAGCTCTCCACCTGCGCGGCCTGTGCGGCCTGGTGTTGCTCAAAGGCATTCACCTGGTTTTGTATGGCCTGCATGCGCGTCTCAAACTGCTGCACCTGCGCCTGCAAGTCCCGCAGCCGTCCCTGCTGGCGCAGGCGCTGATACTGCAGCCCCTCGGCGTCCATGTGTTTCTGATACTCGAGCCACGCCGGCGCGATCGCGAGCGAGTGCACACAGTGCAGCAGCAGAGTCCGCGCCATCGCCGCCTTCTCCGGCGGCGCAACGAAACTCACAATCGTCGGAACCTGCCAGATGCCCTGATACAGCGCCGTCTTCGTATACGCAAACGCCACACGCTTCCCACTCTGCGTCTCACAGCGATACGCGATCTGGCCCGCCGACGACTGCGACGCGCTCTGCTCCTGCGGGAGATAATCGGGCACCGCGAACCCCGCGTCCGCCGGACCCGGCTGCGGGTTCCGGCAGTTGCTGCCGAACCGCGCGTGCGAATACAGGACCGCGAACTCCGGGCCGCTGCGGTAGCGCGCCACGATCAGCCGCGCCTGCGCGCCCAGGTCGTACACTTCGCCCTCATACGCGTGGTACTGGTTCGGCAGCGTGTACGACGGAATCGCCACATCGCCCAGGCGAATCTCGATCAACCCATCCGGCGAGCGCAGATCCACCATCGGCCGCTCGTCGGAATACCCCAGCCGAAACAGGCCGCCCCGCACCGTCCAGCCCTGCGGCACCTCGACGCCGAAAGCGTGCTCCATCGGATCCTGAAACTGGATCCAGCTCACGTTTGCCGATGGCTGCCCGCCCACGGTTTTCATTCCGAACGCCGACAGCACGCAGGTGCCGAAGATCATGCCCAGCACCAGCACCGCAATCAGCGCCCAGAAATCAAGCGCCTTCGCTTCGTGTTTCATCCCAGCTCCTCCATCCATCGTCGAACCTCGCGGCCGCCCAACATATTCACGGCCAGCACATCGGGATCACCACTACCCAGAAGCACATCGTCAGCGCAACCGCCAGCATCAGCCGCGTGCGTCTCGATAACCTCGTTCTGCCGCCCATCACCCCGCCCTCCACAACTCACCCCGCCACTCATGGCGTCTTGAAATGAAAGACCACCCCAAACACCATGCGCAGATTGCTCTGCTGCGGCCCCATCGCTCCGCGAAAGTGCGTGATGTCCTCATCGATCTCCGCCAGCCGCACCGACGTGTCGTGATTCAGCACCAGGTCCACACCTCCGCCCCACCCATCCGCAAACGTGCTCACCGATCCAGCCGAGCGCGGGCCCGTCAATCCGTCCGCCGGCGCCTTACCCAGCAGAAAATGTCCGAACGGCACCAAATGCCCGAACAACAATGTCGAAACCTGCGGCCCTCCCAAATATGTCGTCAGGTTCAACCCCTGGCTCGTCGCCGTGCTCGGCGCCCACACCCGCGCTCCATCGCCCGCGATGCCGAAATATTCCGTCAGGTGGTAGACCATCGACCCGTTCCCGCCATCCGCCGTAAAGCATCCGCACTTCAGCGGCGACGACGTCGACCGGATCGACGCGTACCCGCCCTCCACGTCGGCCATGTGCCACATCGGCCCATGCACCTTCGGCGTCATCCTGCTGTTCTCAAACGCCGCCGCTCCCATGCCGCTCCCAGCAAATCCGACCGCTGCCAGTTCCTCCGCCTCCGGCCCCACCATCCCCCAGTAGTTCGGAGCCAGGTAGTTCGGCTGGTCGCCGCCGAACCCCCGAGCCTGCCCCCAACCCGCTGCCGAAAACAACAGCACCACCAGCAACACCAGGATTCCCACAACCAGCCGAAGGCCCACGTCGTGCAAGCGCGGCCAGCTTGCCGCGCTCCTCACCCGCGCCCGGCGCATTAGGCTGGTGCCCTCTGTCATTGCTCCCTCATGCCGATGAAATTGACGTAGTCTGCCATGACTCTCCGTAACCTGCCCAGCACATTCTCGTAACGCCCTCGCATGCCCCTGTTTGCCCCGCTTCTTGCCCCTCTTCTCGCTGCATTTCCTCCGGTTCTCGACGCCGAGGACCGTGCTATACTCCGGCACGCTGGCCTGAACTCGCCGGAACCCCCCGCCGGTTGGCCCGCTTGCTATGCGTGATAGAAAGCCCTCTGACCACGACAAATGTCCTAAAGAAAGCCTTAAAAAGCTCTAAATCCGCGGCTTAGTCCGATGAATCGGTCTGGCAATCTCCATTGGGAGTTTGATCCCTTCCGCCTGGATGGCTCGCAGCACCTCCTCTTTCGCGGCAGCGAACTCGTGCCCCTCTCCCGCAAGGCCGTCGACATCCTCGCGGTCCTCGTCGAGAACCACGGCCAGCTTGTCGAAAAAGATTCCCTCATGCGTCGCGTCTGGCCCGACTCCTTCGTCGAGGAGTCCAACCTCGCCGTCCACATCTCGCAGCTCCGCAAAACCCTCGGTGAGGAAGAAGGCGCGTGCCGCATCGAGACCATCCCTCGCCGTGGCTATCGCTTCGTTGGCGAAGTGAGAATTCTGCCGACCGAGCCTCCGGCCTCAACCCCACCTCAGCCATCCACGCCCGCCTCGTATAAAACGCCAACGCGCAGCCGGCGCTGGGCCTTCGTCATCGCAGCCGTCGCCGCCATGTGCGTCGGCGCCGCTTTCATCGCGCTTCGCATCGACGAACGCCGCAAGCCCGGTCCCGTCTCCGCCGCGCCCCTCGCCACTGGCACCATCGTCCTGGCAGACATTGCCAACACCACCGGCGATCCCGTCTTCAACACCACGCTGCGCCAGGCCATGGCCATCGAGCTCGAGCAGTCTCCCTACCTTCGCCTCGTGCCCGAATCGCGCATCCAGACGACCCTCCGCCTCATGGGCCGTCCCGCCGACGAGCCCCTTACCGGCGAAGTCTCGCGCGAGCTCTGCCAGCGCAATCAGAGCGAAGCGTTCCTCGACGGCTCCATCGCGAAACTCGGCACGCAATACGTTATCGGCGTGCGCGCCATCAACTGCCGCACCGGCGACACCATCGCCGACCTGCAATCCACCGCTGCCGGCAAGGAGCAGGTTCTCCCCGCGCTCGGCGACATCACCGGCCAACTCCGCGCCAAACTCGGCGAATCGCTCGCCACCGTGCAGCGCTTCGACACGCCCATCGAAGAAGCCACCACGCCTTCGCTCGAAGCGCTCCAGGCCTACAGCATCGGCCGCGCCACCATGATCCAGAAGGGCGAGTCTTCCTCCTGCATCCCGTTTTTTGAGCGAGCCATCCGCCTCGATCCCGACTTCGCCATCGCCTACGCCGCGCTCGGCAACGCCTACAACAACCTCGGGGAAACCGGCCTCGCCGCCGACAACACGCGCCGCGCCTATGAGCTTCGCCAGCGCGTCAGCGAACGCGAGCGCCTCTACATCGAAGCCCACTACTACGAGTTCGTCACCGGCGACCTCACCAAGGCCGCTACAACTTATGAAACCTGGGCGGCGACGTATCCCGATGAAGTGACGCCCCACACTAACCTCGCCGTTATCGACAGCGACCTCGGCCAGTTCGCGCGCAGTCTGCCCCAGGCCCAGGCCGCGCTGCGTCTCGGTCCCGACGATGGCCAGAACTACGCTAACCTCGTGAACGAAAGCATGTCGGAGAATCGCCTCGCTCAGGCGCATACTCTGCTCGACGCGGCGTTCGCCCACCACATCGAATCCTCTGACCTGCACCTCTACGTCTTCGACATCGCCTTCCTTGAGCACAATCAGGCCGCTATCGACCACGAGATGAGCTGGGCCGCCGGCGAGCCCGGCGTTGAGGATCTGTTCCTCGACCGCTACGCCGGCGTGCTCGCGTTCAACGGCCAGGCCGCCAAAGCCCGCGAGTACACTGACCGCGCCACCGACGCCGCGCGCCGCGCGGGAGAAAAGGAAGCCGCCGCTGGATATCAGATTGAAGCCGCCCAGCGCGAAGCCCTTTACGGAAATCTGCCCGAAGCGCGCCGTCTCGCCGACGCGGCCCTCGCCCTAGCACACGATCGCGACACGAAATACGGAGCCGCCCTCGCCCTCGCTCTCGCCGCCGACGCCGATCCCGACGATCGCGCCGATCGCGGATTTTCTGCTCGCGCACTTTCTGCTCAGGCCAGCGCCCTCGCCGATCAGCTCAACAAGGATTTCCCCGACGACACCTTCGTCCAGTACCTCTACCTGCCTGCCATCCGCGGCGCGGTCGCTCTCGCGCAACACGACCCCGCGCGCGCCATCCGCGCCCTCGAGCCCGCCACTCCCTATGAAGCCGGCGAAGCTGCCGCGCTCATCCCCGCGTACCTGCGCGGCGTTGCCTGGCTCGCCGCCGGCGACGGCCATCGCGCCCAGTACGAGTTCGAGAAGATCGCCGCCTGGCGCGGCATCGTTCTGGCCTCGCCCATCGGCGCGCTGAATCGCCTCCAGCTCGCACGCGCGTACCAGCTCCAGGGCCAGACCGCCCAGGCCAAAGCCGCGTACCAGGATTTTCTCAGCTCATGGAAAGACGCGGACCCGGGCCTCCCCATCCTCCAGACCGCCAAAGCCGAAGCCGCGAAGCTCTAACCGCCGGCGGATGCAGCATGACCGCGCTGGCTAGCTGCCGCACTGCGCTACGATCTGCCGAATCGCATCGGCGATTGACTTGGCAACCTCGTCCTGCACCGCGATCAGATCTCCCGACTGTGTCTCGAATCCCTCACTGCGGCCGGCGATGGAAGTTACAACAAGCTACAACTCCGCCACAGCCGCGAATTATTCCTTTGCGCAGAGGGATTTATGGAAGTCATAAATTGTTGCAAAACGCACGCACGCCGCATACGCAGCTCCAGCCCACCAATGCGTGTTTTGGGGTTGGTTCAGAAATTTAGAGAAGCTTTGGAATTGCGTTAGAATTCACGCCCCCACGAGGCGAGTACCGACGGAGTCGAAGCCCGAGCCCTATGGCCCGTCGCTTCGATCGCGCCGCTTTCGCGAATGAACAGCTACAGATTCTCTGCCGCGCACCCCGCCATGAATAATGAAGGAGGAGGCACCCCAAACAAGCATGGCCACACAACCCGAACCCTGGCTTCGCGGCACGCACACAGTAACCCCCGCCGTCCTCCGCGCCGTCGTCCACGCGCTCGAACTCGCCCGCGAGGACATCGAGAAATGGTGTGCGCCCCTGAACGGCGAAGCCCTCAACGCCCGCCCCGCCGGCATCGCCCCCGTCGCCTTCCATCTGCGCCACATCGTGCGCAGTCTCGACCGCCTCCTCACCTACGCCGAATGCAACCAGCTGGGCCCAGCGCAACTCAGTCCGGCCCAGCTCACCGCGCTCAAAACAGAACTCGACCTCGGCGCCACCCACGCCGAAGTATTCTCAGAATTTCGCAAAGGAATCGACGAAGCGATCCGGCGCGTTCAGACCTTCTCCGCCGCTGACCTCAACGAGCCCCGCAGCATCGGACGCAAAGGCCTGCCTACATCCGTCGGCGGGCTGCTCGTCCACTGCGCCGACCACACCCAGCGCCACACCGGCCAGGCCGTCACCACCGCAAAAATCATTCAGCCCATACTCGAGTCCGCTCAGAACCCGTAAACCGAATCCTCCCCCTGCACCAATCCGCCCATCGTCGGCGAACCCGTCTTCAGCGGCCCCATCCACTCCAGCTCGCGCTGGATGTCCGGATGCAGCTGATACTTTTTCGCTACCGACGGAATCGACGCGCCCACAACTTCAATCTTCTTCAGGTCGTATTGCCCCACGCCCGCCTGCCCGCAATACGCCAGATACCCAACCCACTCCGGATTGATCCCCATCACCTCAAGCCCCACGCGATCCGCCGCAATAAAATCCGTCGACGCAATCGCTACATGCGACTCCACCGGCGTGCCATTGCCAGGTCCGTTGCCCTCCATGCCTTCAAACCCGTCGATCAGCGCCACGCCCCAGTTCGTCTTCAGCTTCTGCGCGGTCACCAGCATGTTGTAGTGCGTCTGCCGTACGCCCACGTGGAACTTGCGCTTGTCGCTCCAGAACAGCTCGCCCGGCACGCTGTGCAGCGGCGACCCCAGAACCATGTTCTTCACCGACATCGTCGCCACCACGGTGTTATGCGTCTTCAGCATGGCGCTCGAAATCACGAACGCCTCCGGATCGAGCACCCGCGCCGCCAGCCGCACCGGCGTGATGTGCAGATCGGCGTCCAGCACTTCCACCGTCCCGAACTTCGCCTCGCGATTCAGATCCACCAGGCTCAGCTTCTGCGCGCGCCGCTCGCTCGCCAGCTGGTTGTAGCGAAAATGCTCGAACCCCTCCAGCGTGTCGCCCGCCGACGACTCGGCAATCGTCACCGGCCCGTGAAAACGCGGCTCCAGATAATCGAGGATCCCCTCCAGAGCATCCAGATGCGTCGCCGCCAGCTGATTCGTTGTCGAAACATTGTTCGGCTTGATCACCACGGACTTCTTGCCCCGCAGCCCTGCCCGAATCTCAGCGTCGATCGTCTCCAGCGCCGCGCGGACATTCTTCCGCCGATCATCGCCATGCACCAGCGCGACCCGCGAAACTCCCGCAGGCGCCTTCACCGGCAGCTCGACGCCAGGCATGCCCGCGCGAACCACATCCTCAGCCTTCAAAAGCTGCGACTGCAGGAAAAACCCGGCCCCTGCAATTTGGACAAAATCTCTCCGCGACAGACTCATAGGCGCACCTCACCTATGGTCTATGCCTCCGGCCTCCGGCGAGCCGTGACCGCCGTCACAAGAATCGCTGGCGTCAACGCGGCGCTGCTGTCACTATTCCCTCAGAGGCAAAACGCCCGCCTCCGAAGGAGGCCACCATGATCGATCGCCGCCATTTTCTCCGCTCTGCCGCCGCCACCGCCGGGCTCGCCCTCGTCCAACCCGCCTTCGGAAAAGCGCTGACCGGCAAGTTGACCCACAAGGAGCGCGTCGACCGCGCCCTCCGCGGCCAGGACCTCGACCGTCCGCCCTTTACCTTCTACCACCACTACAAGCGCCCCACGCCCCAGCTCGAAGCGCAGGACCACCTCGACTTCCATCGCGCTTACGCGACCGACATCGTGAAAGTGATGAACGATTTCGACTACCCAAAATCAACGACCGGCAAATGGTGGCAACTCGACCCCGTCGATTCGCCCTACCCCGATCAGCTCAAAGCCCTCGAAATCGTCCGCGACGCCCTCAACGGCGACGCATATTTCATCGACACGCTCTACGGCCCCTACATGACTGCCATGATCCTCTACCAGGCGCAGCCGCAGTTTGCCGGCCGCAACGACTCCGACGAAGTCCGCGACGAAGCCATCGCCGCCCTCCACGATTTTCAAAAGTCCAACCCAGACGGCTGGCACCGCGCCATGGAAGCCATCACGCAATCCACCGTCAACCACATCCAGCACGCGAAAAAAATCGGGGCATCCGGCACCCTCGTCAGCGTCTTCAACGCCGAAAGCAAATTTGGCTCCGTCGCCGACTACGCGCAATACTCCCGGCCCTACGACAAGCGCGTCATCGAAGCCCTCGCCGACACGAAGCTCACCATCCTGCACCTCCATTTCCTCGAGCGCCCGTACATCGACCAGTTCACCGATTTCCCCGCGCCCATCCTCCAGCACTCCGTGAAGACCAGCGGTATCCCTATCTCTGAAATCCGCGCGAAATTCTCCCAGACCATTCTTGGCGGCGTCGACGAAATCGATTTCCGGCAGCTTACCGTCGACCAAATGCGCCAGCAGTGGACCGAGGCCCGCCAACAGGCCGGAGCAAAATACATCGCGGCTCCCGGCTGCTCCGTCCCCGACGCCTCCACCCCCGACGAACTCCAACGCTTCCCGCGCTCTCTCGGCGTCATAGTCTAAGCGCGCCACCAAACGCCGACTCCGAAAAGCCCGCGCCCCGTCGTAGTGACCGCCATCACAAGGCGCACCCGCGCCTCCGCTCAATAATGTCTATTACGTAGTCAGAGCAGTTACGCAGTTAAAGGCTTTAGAGTCGCGGAGCGGTTCCCCAATGAGCACCGCCGCCCGCCTCGTTCCCAGCTTGTCCATGGAGGCGCCCTTGATCCTCGGCATACTAAAAGAATCTGCCCCCGGCGAAACCCGCGTCTCTCTCCTCCCGGAGAACCTCAAGTCCCTCGTCGCGCAGGACCTTTCCATCCAGGTCGAATCCGGCGCCGGTGAAGGCGCTGGAGCCTCGGACCGAGGCTACACCGAAGCGGGCGCAACCATCACCGCGGACCGCCGCTGGATCCTCGCCAACGCCGACCTGCTGCCGGTCGTTAATTTGCCGAACGCCGCGGATCAGACGCGGCTCAAGGCCGGCGCCGTCGTCGTCGGATTCATGAAGCCCCTCGACGCGCCCGCCGCGCTCATCGAAGCGATCCATCGCCCCACGACCCTTTTCAGTATGGAACTGGTTCCGCGAATCACGCGCGCGCAATCCATGGACGCCCTCTCTTCGATGGCCACCATCGCCGGCTACAAGGCCGTCGTCTCCGCCGCCGACCTCCTCCCGCGCCTCTTCCCCATGCTCATCACCGCCGCCGGAACCATTCCCCCCGCGCGCGTCTTTGTCATCGGCGCGGGCGTCGCCGGTCTCCAGGCCATCGCCACCGCGCGCCGTCTCGGCGCTGTCGTCGAAGCCTACGATGTCCGCGCCGCCGCCGGTGAACAGGTCCGCTCCCTCGGCGCAAAGTTCCTCGACGTCGACCTCGGCGGCATCAACACCGAAGGCGGCGGAGGCTACGCTGCCGAGCTCACCGAGGAGGCCCTCGACCGTGGCCGCGACCTCATCACCAAAACGGCCGCGCACTCCGACGTCATCATCACCACCGCGCAGGTTCCTGGCCGCCCCGCGCCGACGCTCATCCGCCGCGCCGCTGTTGAAGCCATGCGCCCCGGCTCCGTCATCGTCGACGTCGCCGCTCCCGCCGGTGGCAACTGCGAGCTGACCCAACCCGGCGTCACGCAGATCATCGCGACGCAGAACGGCGGGGGCGTCACGCTGCTCGCCCCACTGAACCTCGCTGCAGAAGTCCCCATCCACGCGAGCCAGCTCTACGCGCGCAACATCCTCAACTTCCTCGCGCTGATCCTCAAAAACGGCGCCCTCTCGATCGACCTAACCGACGAAATCCTCGCTGGCGAACTCCAGTCCGGTGCCTGTGTCGCGCATGAAGGCCAGCCCGTCAATGCGCGCGTCGCCAAACTGCTCGAAGCCGCCCACGCCACCGAACTCGAAATCGCCCACGCAGGGAGCACGCCATGAATCCCGCCGTCCTCATCGCTTCGGTTTACGTTTTCGTGCTGGCCGCCTTCCTCGGCTATCAGGTCATCAGCCGCGTGCCGCCGCTCCTCCACACACCGCTCATGTCCGCGACCAACGCCATCAGCGGCATCTCCCTGATCGGGTCTTTGGTTCTTGCAGGGGCCGCGCATTATCCCACCTTCGCGCACATCCTCGGCTTCGTCGCCGTCACCACAGCCACCATCAACGTGGTCGGCGGATTCGGCCTAACCGACCGCATGCTCCGCATGTTCGGCAAGCGCAAGCTTCCAGCGAAAGAGGCCGCCAAGTGAACCCCACCACTTGGTTCATGGAAGCCACCTACCTCGTCGCCTCCATCCTCTTCGTCCTCGCCCTCAAAGGCATGTCCCACCCTGACACCGCGCGCCGCGGCATGTTCCTCGCCGAAGCCGGCATGTTCGCCGCCATCGTCGGCACTCTCATCGGCACGCACATCGTTACGTGGACGTGGATCATCGCCGGCCTCGCCATCGGCTCCATCATCGGCGCGTGGATGGCCATCTGGGTCCCCATGACTGCCATGCCCCAGCGGCCCGCGCTCTCCCATGCCTTCGGAGCCCTCGCCGCAGCCCTGGTCGGCATCGGCGAATTCGTTGTCCGCGGCACGCAAATGGGCGGCGTCACCCGCGGCGCGCTCGGCTTTGAAATCATGCTCGGCGCGCTCACCACCACCGGCTCGCTCATCGCCGCCAGCAAACTCCAGGGCATCATCGAGGGCAAGCCCATCCAGTTCCGAGGCCAGAACATTGTCAACTTCACCATCTTCCTCGCCATGGTCGCCTGCTTCGCCGCGTTCTGGATTCACCCCTCCGCGCACATCGCCTTCTACTCCATGCTCGGCATCGCTTTCGTCTTCGGCATCATGCTCGTCATCCCCATCGGCTCAGCCGACATGCCTGTCGTCATGTCGCTGCTCAACTCCTACGCTGGCCTCGCGTCTGCGGCCACAGGATTCGTCCTCGGCAACAACGTCCTCATCATCGCCGGTACTCTCGACGGCTTCTCCGGCCTCATCCTCTCCATCCTCATGTGCAAGGCGATGAACCGCTCCATCACCAACGTCCTCTTCGGTGGATTCGGAGCCGTCATCGCCGAAGCTTCCTCCAACGCAGGCGGAGTCATGCGTGAAATCTCCCTCGACGACGCAGCCATGCAGCTTGCCTTCGCCACCCGTGTCGTCTTCGTTCCTGGATACGGCCTCGCCACCGCGCAGGCCCAGCACGCCGTCCGCGAGCTGGCCGAGCTTCTCGAGTCCCGCGGCGTTTCCGTGAAATACGCCATCCACCCGGTTGCCGGACGCATGCCCGGCCACATGAACGTCCTGCTCGCCGAAGCCAACGTCCCCTACTCCGAGCTCTGCGAGATGGACCAGATCAACCCCGAATTTCCAACCACCGACGTAGCCGTCGTCATCGGAGCCAACGACGTCGTCAACCCCGACGCCCGCGACAATCCCAAATCCCTCATCGCAGGCATGCCCATCCTCGAAGTCGACCGCGCCAAAAGCGTCATCGTCCTCAAACGCGGCCAGGGACGCGGCTTCTCCGGCCTCGAAAACCCGCTCTTCTTCAAACCCCGCACCACCATGCTCTACGGCGACGCCAAATCCTCACTAACGCATCTGGCCCAGGCCGTTCAACACGTGTAGACCCCAACTCGTCGGGTGCACTCAATGGGCGCCCCACAGTTGCCCGGTTTCGGCAAACGTGGGAATCGACCTCACAGCACGCCGGAAAAAAGCACCACACCCCCAACGCAGCGAAGGCCAGGTTCACCCCACAGCAAGAAGCTAAAACCCCCGTTACCCGAATATCAACGCGATTCGATTCTCGGTTCACCCCGAAGTACTGTCTCGTTCCATTTTGGAATGCACAGTCTCAACTCCGTCCATCGCACCTTTCCGCAAGCCTTTTGAAGATCGGGCCATAACTTGCCGCATGCCTCGGGGCTTCAGCCCCGGGTTCAACTTCGCGCTATCCTTAATTACAGGTTTCCCCGACAGCCATCCTCCGCAGCAGCGACATGCATATATCCCCCCTCACCTCCGTGGTCACCTCCATCTTCGGCGCGGTCGTTGTCCTTATCTGGCGCGTGCGCGAAGGTCAAACTCCGGTGACGCTGAAAAAAATCCTCATCCCGCCCGCAGGCATGGCCACCGGCTTCTGCATGTTCATCGTCCCGGCCTTCCGCTTCCCGTGGACGTGGGCCCTCGCCGCGTTCCTCATCGGCGCCATCCTCCTGGCCTGGCCGCTCCTCCGCACATCGCGCCTGCACCGCGAAGGCGACGTCATCATGATGAAGCGTTCCGGCGCCTTCCTCCTCGTCATCATCGTGCTCGCCGCCGTCCGCTTCGCCGCCCGCAGCTACTTCAACCGCATCATGACCATCGAGCAGACCGGCGGCCTCTTCTTCATCCTTGCCTTCGGGATGATCCTGCGCTGGCGCCTGAGCATGTACTTCGAATACCGAGCCCTAACCGCCCTGCCCGAAGAACTGGACCAGTCCGCCGCCTGAGGCAGGGAACAGGGAACAGAAAGCCTGGCAACTGGGTCGTCAGTCCCCGCGCGATAAACTCACCCGCACCTCAAACCCCCGCCCCAGCGGAGTCTCCACCGCCGACACATCAACCAGCCTCCCGTTCTCCACCGACCGGTGATGCAGCACATACCCGCCAATCAGCCATCCAAACGCGCTCCCCACCAGCACATCCGAAGGAAAATGCTGACGCGCCAGCACCCGCGACACCGACACCGTGCCCGCCACGCCGTACACCAGCGCCTGCGTCGCGATGCCGTCATACTGCCCCGCCACCACGTGCGCGAAAGCCCACACATTCATCGCATGCTCCGACGGCATCGACGGATTGTTGGGCCAACTCTTCGGCCCGCCCGGCCAGAACCCGCCCTTCGCGTTGTGCGCCATCGGATACTCCCGGTCCAGCGCATACTTCATCCCCTCGTCCAGAATCCCCGCGTCCGCCATCGCCTCCGCGGAGAGCACCGCCGTCTCCTTCAGATAATCGTCCTGCTTCACGTGGCCCGCCGCGTACCCTACGCCCGCCGCCGCAAACGGCCCATACAAACCCGCATAATCCGACAGCTTGTTGAATTTGTTTTCGCGCGACGTATGAATCCCCAGGTCCCGGATCGCCTCCGTGTCGTAATGAATCGCCACGCCCGTCGCCGCCCCAAACGGCACGATCCACAACAGGTCGTACGCCGGCGCATGCAGCGGGCTCAGCACGATCCCCTTCTCATCCTCCGCCACGTGCTTCACGCAAACCATCAGGCTGCTCAGGTCGCACGTCCGGTTCTGCGGCGCCGGAGGCAGCTGCAAAGTCGACGGCGTCCCCGCAGGCGCGCTCGGCGCAGACGGCAAATTCTGCCCCGAACTCGAACTCTGTAACGAAGGCAAACTCTGCGCCCAACCCGAAACGACGCCGCACTCCAGCAACGCCGCACAAAAGAAGAACTTCACCATGAGCCCATCATACGAAACGCACCGATCACGGATCACTGGCAACGGATCACTGCTTCTGCCTCTTGTCTCCTGTCTCCCAACTTTCGCTGGCCCCGATCCGGTTTTCTAATCCCTAATCCCTGTTCCCTATTCCCTGCTTTATTACCAGCGACCCCACGCCCGGCTGATGTAAT
>PMUI01000079.1 GCA_003166955.1 Acidobacterium sp. | reverse complement strand
CGGCACCGATCAGAACATCTACGAATACGACTCCGAAGGCGACAACGTCCGCCACCGCCTCTTCGTCAACAGCAACATCCACACCAAATCCCTCGGCCTCTACATCAACTACCAGTTCGCCAAAGCCGACTCCGACTCGACCGGCATTGGCAACTTCCCCGCCAACAGCTACGACCTCCATCAGGATTGGGGCCGCGCCGCCAATGACTACCGCCATCGCGTCTACTTCGGCGGTTGGTGGAATGTTTGGCGCGGATTCAGCCTCAATCCCTACCTCATCTATCAGTCCAGCTTGCCCTTCAACATCGTTACCGGGCAGGACCTCAACGGCGACAACCAGTTCAACGACCGCCCCACCTTCGCCACCGACCTCACCCGCCCCAGCGTCGTCCACACCCAGTGGGGAACCTTCGACACCGCACCCATCCCCGGACAAACCATCATCCCCAGGAACTACGGCACCGGCCCCAACACCGTCGTCCTCAACCTGCGCGTGAAAAAGAACTTCAACTTCGGCCCGCTCCTCCCTGAAGAAACCCCCGCCCCCGCGCCCGCCGGCTCAACCGCAACCGCCTCCTCTGCCGCAAAGACGGCCTCTTCCGCAAAACCCAGGCCCATCCCGCGCAAGTACACCCTCTCCTTCTCCGTCTACGGCCAGAACGTCTTCAACCACGTGAACCTCGCCTCGCCCGTCGGCGTCCTTGGCTCCCCCCTCTTTGGCCAATCGACGGCGTTAGCCAGCAACTTCGGCACCGGCTCCGCCAACCGCACCCTCAGCCTCGGCATGTCTCTCCACTTCTGAAGTATCGCTGGAGTACAATGTAAGTACGGAGCCCCCCATGCCAGCCGCTGCGAAAAAAGAACGCCGAATTCAATTGCGAGCCTCAAGGCGCGAAGTCTCCACAATCTCCCGCGCCGCCGCCACCGCCGGCCTCAGCCTGAGTGCCTTCATTCTGGAGAGCGCTTCCGAGCGCGCCCAGCGTACTCTCGCCGATCAGCGCCACTTCGAACTGAATGCCCGCCAATGGCAGGCCTTCAGTGAGGCGCTCGATCGACCCGCCCGCAGGTTGCCGCGCCTCGAAAAACTGATGCGGGAGCCCTCCATCCTTGAGCGGCGCTGATCCGCAATCCGCGCCGCAACCCGCGCCCCTCTCCCAGGTCGAGCCACTCGCACGTCCCCACGACGTCAGCCAGTTCGACTGCGCCGCCCACCCCTCGCTCAACGACTGGCTGAAGCGCTTCGCCTTCACCAACCAGCAGAACGAAACCTCCCGAACCTACGTCGTCCATCGAGCGCTCCGAGTCGTCGGCTATTTTTCCATCGCCACGGGCAGTGTTCTTCGCGAAGCCGCGTCCGCCCGCGTGGCAAAAGGCCTGGCGAATCATCCCGTCCCCGTTCTTCTTCTAACGCGCCTCGCAGTCGACAAATCCGAGCAGGGAAGAGGGCTCGGCAAGGCCCTCCTCAAAGACGCCCTGCATCGCCTGGCTCAGGCAGCCGACATCGTGGCCGCGCGCGCGGTCCTCGTGCACGCCATCGACTCAGCCGCCGCCGATTTCTACCGCCATTTCGGCTTCGAACCCATGCCCGGCAACGATCTTCACCTCATGCTGCTGATGAAAGACCTCCGCGCCCTGATCCGCGACTGACCGCACCCTCGGCCTCGGCATGTCTTTCCACTTCTGATCAACTTCCCGTCACAGTTGTTGAACCGTCCCCGCCCCGCGTCCGTATCCGCTTCCATGGCTTCCGACCTCCGCTTCGCCCTGCGCATGATCCTTGCCCACCGCTGGTTCTCCCTGGCCGTCGTCGTCACGCTCGCGCTCGGCATCGGCCTCAACACCATGGTCTTCACGCTGATCAATGCCGCGCTCTTCAAGCCCGTGCCTGTTCCCGGCGGAGCGCGCCTCGCCGCCGTCGCCAGCCGCGACCTCACCCACGCCGACCGCGACAACCGCATCTCGTATCCCGACTTCCTCGACTACCGCGCCCAGTCTGGCTCCTTCGATGCCCTCGAAGGAGCCAGCGATCAGGAAGGCGTCCTCGGCGAGCCCGGTAATCCGCCCCAGTCCTACCACCTCGAGCGCGCCACCACCGGCATCTTCTCCATGCTCCACATCCACCCCGTCCTCGGCCGCGACTTCCTCCCCTCCGACTCCCAAACCGGCGCCGCGCCCGTCCTCATGATCGGCTACACTATCTGGCAGGAACGCTACGCCGGCTCGCCCTCCGTCATCGGCCGCCAGGTCCGCGTCAACGAAAAGCCCGCCACCATCATCGGAGTCATGCCCAAAGACTTCATGTTCCCCACGACCGTGGACATATGGATGCCCCTCGCGCCCACCGCCAACGACCTCAAGCGCGACAACCGCCGGCTCCAGGCCTTCGGCCTCCTCAAACCAGGCGTCACCACCACCTCCGCGCAGACCGAACTCGCCGGCATCGCGCAGCGCCTTGCCACTCAATATTCCGACACCAATAAAAACATCAGCGCCAGCGTCCTCACGTTTCAGGAGCGCTACAACGGCGGCAACATTCGCATGGTCTTCATCCTCATGCTGGCCTCCGTCGGCTTTGTCCTCCTCATCGCCTGCGCCAACGTCGCCAACATGATGCTCAGCCGCGCCATCGGACGTCAGCGCGAAATGTCCATCCGCGCCGCTCTCGGAGCCTCGCGCTGGCGCGTCATCCGCCAGCTCCTCATCGAAAGCGTTCTGCTCAGCGTGCTCGGCGGCGCTCTCGGCCTCGCCCTCGCTGGCGGCGGTGTTCACTGGTTCGATCGCGCCACGCAAAACGTCGGCAAACCCTACTGGGTGCAGTTCGCCATGGACTACTCCGTCTTCGGCTACTTCGCCGCCCTCTGCATCGTCAGCGGACTCCTCTTCGGCATCGCCCCCGCCCTCCGCGCCTCGCGTCCCGACCTCAACCAGGTCCTGCAGGAAGGCGCGCGCACCGTCGGCCGCCATCGCGGCGGAACTTTATCCGCCCTCCTCGTCGTCTTCCAGTTCGCCCTCACCATCGTTCTGCTCACCGGCGCGGGCATCTTCGTGCACAGCCTTCTCAAGAGTCTCGCCATCAACCAATCCGTTCCCGCCGATCAGCTCATGGTCTCCCGCATCGCCCTTCCCGAAGACCGCTATAAGGACGTTGACTCCCGCCAGCGTTTCTACGATCAGCTCCTGCCGCGCCTCCAGGCCATCCCCGGTGTCACCCACGCTGCCCTCGTCTCCAACCCGCCCGGCCTCGGAGCTCCGCACAGCGCCATCGAGATCGAGCATTCCCGCGTCAACGATCCCGCGCATCGCCCTACCGTCTCCTTCGTCGTCGCCTCACCCGGCTACTTCGACACCATCCGTCTCCCCCTCCTCGTCGGCCGCGACTTCAACGCCCTCGACGGCACTCCCGCCCATCCGTCCGCCATCCTCACCCGCGAAACCGCGCAGCACTTCTGGCCCAATCAATCCGCCTTGGGCAAGCGCTTCCGCTTTTACGACGACCAGAACAAACCCGGCGACTGGATCACCGTCATCGGCGTCTCCGCCAACATCGTGCAGGAACTGGACGAGCAGAACCCCAACCCCCTGCTCTTCGTTCCCTACCGCCAGGAAGGCTGGAGCGGCATGTCCCTCGCCGTCGAGTCGTCCGCCAATCCCACTGCCGCCGTCCGCGCCGCCGTCGAAAGCCTCGACCAGGATCTCCCCCTCCGCGACGTCTACATCCTCTCCGACGCAGTCCACCACCAGCTGTGGTACCTCCACACCTTCAGCAGAATCTTCATGGGCTTCGCGCTCATCGCGCTGCTAATGGCCTCGGTCGGCATCTACGCCGTGCTCGCGCAGGCCACCGGCCGCCGCACCCAGGAGATCGGCGTCCGCATCGCCCTCGGCGCCAGCATCCGCAACATCATGCTGTTGGTCATGCGCCGCGGCCTCTGGCAAATCGCCGCCGGCCTCGCCCTCGGCCTGGCCGCCGCCGTCCCCGCCGCGCGCCTCATGGCGAATCTGCCCATCGGCGTTTCACCCACCGACCCCAGCGTCTTCCTCGCTGTCGCCGCGGTCCTCGCCGCCGTAGGCCTCATCGCCTGCTGGATCCCCGCCCGCCGAGCCGCATCCCTCGACCCAGTGAAAGCCATCCGCTATGAATGAGCTGAAAAGAATGAACAAAAATGTCATCGAAAGCAAAAATGTCATCCTGAGCGGAGCGCCGGGAACAATCTCTCCAGTGGTGTAAAGTGCTTGCCGGCGCGAAGTCGAAGGACCCCCCGTAGCAGCAAACAGCGCGTCAACGAAGGCTCTCAGTGCGGAGGGGAATCGGTCGCGCAGCGACCGAACAGAATCTCAAGCGATGCCTGCAACCCAAGGCGGTCTTGTCGACAGCCAAAACTCAGCGAGTCCGCCTACGGCGATAACTTCCGTATGGCCGACCACGCAGACAATTTGGAAGGAATCGCCGATCCAGCGCGCCGTGCTTGATTATCGTCGAAAGCGATCCAGAAGCCGCGATATCGGGTTGCGACGTGCCTGTTCGGCCCTGAGCAAAGTCCGCTGCGTCGCAAGTCCAGGCACGTGTCTGGATATGCGTCTCGTCTGCTCACCCAAGTAGGGTGCAACCTCCGCCTCCAGCGCCGTGCCGCTTAACCACTCTCCAAGTCCCACTCGGAGCAGTTCTTCGAGCCGAGCGTCGGCGTTTGCGTTCGTGGCCACTTCTTCGAGGTAAGCACAAATCGACATGACGCGCTCGGCATCATGAGTCTCAAGCGCGGTTTCAAGTACGGGTATCAGGAAAGACCCGAACACAACGTAAGGCAATTCGTCGTCCGAGTAAGAGAACTGTTCCCGGTAGAGGGGCTCCAGATCAGGCATCCGGGCGAACAATTCGCGTACCACACTTGCGTAGATCACGGTCCCATCGTAGTTCAAGCGGTCTCCCACGACGGTTCTGGGCGTGTGACCGGCAACCCGGAAGTAGCCGCCTCTGTTCATGGAATTTCCGCTCAGGAAGTCGTAATCACAAAATGCAGGAAGCCGATCTCTCTGGCCGTGGATAAAACGAACGGCTCCCTGCCGTATTAGGCGCGCAGTCACAAGGAGAAAGGACCGGCACCCTGGTAAAACCCAACGCGCTCACCGACGTAACTACCACCAATGGCGGCACGGATACCACTACTTGGGTTTTGCGCCCTGGAACCGCCCAGGGCAAAGTGGGGATACTAAATCCCACGCTGCGCGAGACCGCGTAAGCGAATTTGAAACGGAGAACATGATGAAGCTGTTATTCAAGAACCTGATGAACGACGAATCCGGCCAGGACCTGATCGAATATGCGCTGATCGCCGCGCTGATCGCACTGGGGGCAATCGTTGCGATGGGCTCACTGAGCAACAAGATTTCGAACGAGTTCAACAGCATCGGCAGCAGCCTGTAAGAACTCGAACCGGGCACGCAATGAAAATGTGCCCGGTTTGTGCCGGTGGCTGGACAGGAGGCGTTGTCGAGCCCGGGAACGCTCAAGCATCGAGCGAAGGATTCCCATTTTCATGTTGTGGACGGGTTACCGGCAACACGGAAGTTTCAACCTCTGCCAGGTCCGCTGCCACCCCCGCGCGTCGAGCATTGAGGCTGGTCGACCACCAGCCGCATTTTCGCTTCCAGCTCAAGCTTCCGGCTACCGGCTTCCAGCCCGCCCTTCCTTCGCAATCCGATAGAGCAGGTACCCCACAACCGCAACATTAATTGCCAGCACAACAACCTTCACCGCGCTGGGATGACGGTGAATCTCGTAAACCTCCACCGGCACCAGAGAAGAAGTGATGATGACGGTGAACCACTCCGCCCACCGCTTCAAAAACCACAAACCCAGGCCTTCAGTCAGGAACAAACCCGCATAAACAAAACTCACCAGTCCGAGCTCCCTGATTCTGTGCGGAGAAAGATTTGTCACCTTCTCAATTGCATGACTAACAAAGCGCCCGCCCGGATCGAGCCCCAGCCACGCGACCCAATGGTCCAGCTCGCTCGCCACATCCATGTGCATCAGCTTCAGTACGCCAACGCCGGTGACGATCAGTGCAGCCGCCTTCACCATCTTGAAGACGGCAATCATTCGAATCAGTCCGCTGTTGGAAGAATTCATGGCAAGTATGGTTCTCTGCAGAGGATCAAACGGGACAGAGGCGCGTTACGAGCCCGCAGTTGCCTGGCATCCTGACTACTCAAACACAGGCGTCAAAATCCGCACCAAGTGCTCCGGCTCCGCCAAAAAAGCATCGTGCCCATGGTTCGAAGCCATCTCGCGGTAGTCGCACCGAGCCCCCGCGGCCGCCATCACCACCGCCATCGACCGCACATCCTCGCGGGGGAAAAGCCAGTCCGTCGAAATCCCCACCATCGTCACGTGCGCCTCAATCCTGCTGTACGCCGCCATCGGCGAAGCATGCGCCCGTACCGGATCGAACGTGTCCATCGTCCGCGTGATGCAGATGTATGCGTTCGCGTCGAACCGCTCGTTGAATTTGTGCCCCTGATAATCCAAAAAACCCGCAATATCGAAGCGCCCGTTCTGCCCCGCCGCCGTCGAGATCCACGGATTCTCCCCCGTCCGGTTCGGCTTCCGCCCAAACCGATCCTCAAACAAGGGCACGCTCTTGTAGCTGATCACCCCCAGCGCCCGCGCAATCGCCAAGCCCCCGCGCGGCTCGTCGTCCGGCAAGTAAAATCCGCCCGCCCACTTCGGATCGAGCATGATCGCCTGCCGCTGCAGATGATTCAGCCCCAGCCCCATCGCCCCGAGCGGAGCCGCGCCAATGCTCACCACCCGCGCCACGCGATCCGGAAATAACACCGCCCACTCCAGCACCTGCATTCCGCCAATTGAAGCGCCAATCGCCAGCTTCAGCTTTTCAATCCCCAGCGATGAAAGCAGCCGAGCCTGAGCCCGCACAATGTCCCGCACGTTGATCAGCGGAAACGTAGGCCCATACAGCCGCCCCGTTTTCGGATCGACACTCCCCGACCCCGTCGACCCATAACACGAACCCAGAATGTTGATCCCGATGACGCAGTCGCGCTCCAAATCCAGCAGCGGCTCCGGCTTCATGAACAGCTGCGGCCACCACGTCGCCACCTCTGCGTTGCCCGAGAGCGCATGCGCCACCAGCACCGCATTATCCCGCGCCGCATTCAGCCGCCCGTAGATCGCGTAGTGCTGCGTCGGCCGCACCAGCACCTCGCCGCTTTCAAGCGGGACCACCTCGTCAATGAGGTAGTCCCCCTCAAAATCCGGCTGGATCGCCGCCGCGGCCCTCACTGCACTATGCGCTTCCGTGCTCATCGTGCCCCGCGTCTATCGCGCCCCAACCAACTCCGGACTGGGCACCGCAACCGCGAGCGCCTGATCGATGTCCGCAATCAAATCGCGCACATCCTCGATCCCCACCGACAGCCGCACCAGCTCCGGCGTCACCCCCGTCGCCGCCTGCTCCTCGCCGCTCAGCTGCTGATGCGTCGTCGATGCAGGATGGATCACCAGCGACTTCGCATCGCCAATATTCGCGAGCAGCGAAAAAACCTTCAGCGAGTTGATAAAAGTCTTCCCCGCGTTGAACCCGCCTTTGATCCCGAACGTCAGCAGCGCGCTCGCCCCATCCGGCAAATACTTCTTCGCCCGCGCCGCGTACTTGCTCGACGCGAGTCCTGGATAGTTCACCCACTCCACGCCCGGGCACTTCTCCAGATGCTTCGCCACCGTCAGCGCATTCTCTGAGTGCCGCTGCATGCGCAGATGCAGCGTCTCCAGCCCCTGCACAAACAGCCACGCGTTGAACGGCGACAGCGCCGCCCCCGTATCCCGCAGCCCCTGCACCCGCGCCTTCAGGATGAACGCCAGAGGCCCAAACGCCTCCGTAAACGACAGCCCGTGATACGACGGATCCGGCTCGACAAAATCCTTGAACCGCCCCGAAGCCTTCCAGTCGAACTTGCCCGCGTCCACAATCACGCCGCCAATCGACGTGCCATGCCCGCCAATAAATTTCGTCGCCGACTCGACCACGATGTCCGCGCCGAACTCGATCGGCCGCAGCAGCGCCGGCGTCGCGCTCGTGTTATCGATCATCAGCGGCAGCCCGTTCTCGTGCGCGATCTTCGCCAGCGTCTCCACATCCGCAATATCCAGCTTCGGATTCCCCAGCGTCTCCGTGTATACCGCCCGCGTCTTCGGCGTGATCGCCTTCCGCAGTCCGTCAAAATCATCGGCGTCTACAAACTTCACCGTGATGCCCAGCTTCGGCAGCGTGTAGTGGAACAGGTTGTACGTCCCGCCATACAACGACGTCGTCGATACAATCTCATCGCCGCCATTCGCCAGCGTAAAAATCGCCAGCGTCTCCGCCGCCTGTCCCGACGCGGTCGCCAGCGCCGCCGCCCCACCCTCGAGCGCAGCAATGCGCTTTTCAAACACATCCGTCGTCGGATTCATGATCCGTGTGTAGATGTTCCCAAACTCCTGCAGCCCAAACAGCCGCGCCGCATGATCCGCGTCCTGGAACACATACGACGTTGTCTGATAAATCGGAACCGCCCGCGATCCCGTCGTCGGATCCGGAACCTGCCCCCCATGCACTGCCAAAGTCGCCAGATGCTGCTTCGTCTCTTCCGCCATTGCTCTCTCCTTTTTTGCTAACCGTCTTTTCGCTGACCGTTCCATCGCTAACCGCTTCTCAGCTGCAATGAAAACGGCCCGCGATCACTGACCGTGGGCCGCCGGAACCTCGTCTGGATTCGCGCTTATCGCGCTCGTCCGCTCCCGCGCACGGTCTTACAGCACATGCCCATACACATGTCCAAAGTGAGCGCCGCGCCGCAATCGTTTCGGGAAACCATCCCAGCCAGTATCAGGGCCACCCTCCCGATTCGTCAAACCTGGTGTCACCCCTGGTCCCTGCCGGCTACTCCCGACTCCCTGTTTTTCAGAACGACTCCAGAATATCCGCCACCGCTGCCGAGGCAAACTCCTTCGCCAGCCGCCGTGTCGCCGCCGAGTCTTCCTGGATGAAACTCGCCAAATCCTGGACCTGCTCGTACTGCTGCCGGAACAGATACGACGGATTCTGCCAGATCACCTTACCCTGCCGATCCACCAGCTCCAGCTTCGTCGTGATCGTCACCAGGTAGCTCGACGTCTGCCCCGTCGTGTTGTCGTAAGTGAGCGGCCCGACCGTGAAAGTCAGGATCGTTCCTCGCAGCGTCGCGTCCGCATCCGGATCCTCGCCCGAAACCACCCGCAGCGAACTCTGGCTCGTGAATTCGTGAATCACCGCCTGCGTGAACACCGCCTGCGTCTGATACGACTGCGTGTTGTTTTTGAACGCCGGGATCGCCAGCGTATGCACCGTGCTCGGCAGATGAACCGCGGAGTTCACGGTGTGATACCCACATCCGCTCAAAACGAAAACTGGGAGGAGCATCGCCCCCAACACAATCGCAGAAAAACGCGCACGCATAACTGCCAACATTCTCGCAGAAACAAGAAAGGCAGCTCCGAAGAGCTGCCTTTCCATTCCAGTTTCACAACTGCTTAAGCAGGAGAAGGGCTGCCTTCCGGCAAGCCGCCCGTGCGTCCCGGTTCCGGCTTCAGCACCTGCTGCACATCGGCAACCGCCGTTCCACCGCCCGAAGGCCGCATCGGCGGCAATTCCCTGTCCTCGATGATCGCCCGAATCTCGTTGGCGTCCAGCGTCTCACGCTCCAGCAGCGCCAGGGCCAGACGGTGCATCACCGGTTGATTCGTGTCGAGGATCTCCCACGAAGCCTTGTACGCCTCGTCGACCAGGCTCCTCACCTCGGCATCGATCTGCCGCGCCGTCTCTTCCGAGAAGTCGCGATGCTGCGCAATTTCGCGCCCCAGGAAAATCTGCTCTTCCTTCTTGCCGAAGGTCAGCGGTCCCAGCCGGCTCATGCCGTACTCGCAGACCATCTTCCTCGCCAGATCCGTCGCGCGCTCGATGTCGTTCCCGGCGCCGGTCGTCATCTGCTTCAGGAAAATCTCCTCCGCGATGCGGCCGCCCATCAGAATCGCCAGCTGCGTTTCGAGGTAGTCCTTCGTCACGGTGTGCTTGTCGTCTTCCGGCAGCTGCATCGTGACACCCAGCGCCATACCGCGCGGGATGATGGTGACCTTGTGGAGCGGATCGGCATGAGGCCGCGTCGCCGCCACCAGCGCGTGTCCGGCTTCGTGATACGCCGTCACCCGCTTCTCCTCGTCGGTCAGCAGCATCGACTTGCGCTCGGCGCCCATGAGCACCTTGTCCTTCGCCTGCTCGAAATCGAGCATCAGGACCTGCTTCCGGTTGTACCGAGCCGCATTCAGCGCCGCCTCGTTCACCATGTTCGCCAGATCGGCGCCCGAGAATCCCGGCGTTCCACGCGCCAGAACTCGCAGATCGACATCGTCCGCAATCGGCACCTTGCGCGCATGCACCCGCAGCACTTCTTCGCGCCCGCGCACATCCGGCCGCCCAACCACCACGCGCCGGTCAAAGCGCCCAGGCCGCAGCAGCGCCGGATCGAGCACGTCGGGCCGGTTCGTCGCGGCCACCAGAATCACGCCGTCGTTCGACTCGAAACCATCCATCTCCACCAGCAACTGGTTCAGGGTCTGCTCGCGCTCGTCGTGCCCGCCGCCCAAACCAGCGCCGCGATGCCGTCCGACCGCGTCAATCTCATCGATAAAGATGATGCACGGCGCATTCTTCTTGCCCTGCTCAAACAGATCGCGAACGCGGCTCGCGCCTACGCCCACGAACATCTCCACAAAGTCCGAGCCCGAAATTGAGAAGAACGGCACATTCGCCTCGCCGGCCACAGCCCGGGCCAGCAGCGTCTTGCCCGTTCCCGGAGGCCCGACCAGCAGCACGCCCTTCGGAATCCGTCCGCCCAGTTTCTGGAACTTCTGCGCCTCGCGCAGAAATTCGATAATTTCCTTCAGCTCTTCCTTGGCCTCATCGACGCCGGCCACATCCTTAAACGTGACCTTCTTCTGCTGCATCGAGAGCAGCCGCGCGCGGCTCTTGCCGAACGACAGCGCCTTGTTCCCGCCGCTCTGCATCTGCCGGATCATGAAGAACCACAGCAGCGCGATCAGAATTAGCGGAGAGAACTGCAGCAGCCAGCCCCACCAGCTGTTGCTGTCCGCGTTCTTCACTGTCACACTGACCTTGTTCTGGTCCAGAACGTCGTACAGATGCGGATAGTTCGGAGGAACGACCACGTGGAAGGCGCCCTTGTCGGCGCGGAAATGGCCGCGAACTTCCTGGCCCGTGATCGTTACGTCGCCGACCTGGTTCGACTCCACATCTCCCAGGAACTGGGAGAACGCGATGTCCTGCTCGTGCCCCCCCATTGCGCCGTTCTTCTGGAACAACTGCCAGAGCACCAAAAGGCACGCAATAATTAGCACCCAGAACAGGATTTGCTTAACGGTCGAGTTCACCTTGGGGAAAACCTCTCTCTTTTCACACGGTATCCCAGCCAGCCGGGTCCCCCCGGATTTCACCCAAACGCCTGGCCCGAATTCACCACCATTTAGACGCCGCAGACCCGTCCGAGGAGTCAGAGACACCAGCTTTAATTGTGGAAACGAGTGTCCCGGCCCCGACCCTTCTCTGCGGGTATCCAACCATTGTACTCCGGGCTCTTATTACCACCATCCCCCTCCCATGCCACCTATGGGGGACCTGTCCCAGCCCCGTACGCGCTCCCGCCGCCCGCCGCTGCTACCATAAAGACAGGGAATGTCCGCAACCGCCACAACCCCTTTCGCTCCTTCCACCTCCGGCTCCGTCACGCTTCGGATTCTCCCTACCTCCCTCCAGATCTTCCTCTGCTACTTCGCCATCGGCCTCCCCATGGCCGTCCTCCCGTCGGTCGTCCACCTCCAGCTCCACTTCAATACTGTCCTCGCCGGACTCGCCATCTCCGCCCAGTACGTCGCTACTGTCCTCAGCCGCCCCCAGGCAGGCCGCATGGCCGACTCCGTCGGAGCCCGCCGCACCGTTCTCTCCGGCCTCGTAGCCTGCGCCGCGTCCGGCCTCGTCCTGTTCTTCTCCGGATTCCTCAACCTCCTGCCTTTGGCCTGCCTCAGCCTCATCTTTCTGAGCCGCCTCATCCTCGGCTTCGGCGAAAGCTGGCTCGCCACCGGCTCCTGCCTTTGGGGCATCGGCCGCGTCGGCCAGGAACACACCGCCCGCGTCATCTCCTGGAGCGGCATCTGCTCCTACGGCGGCATCGCCATCGGCGCACCCCTCGGCGTTTGGATCGACCGCGCCTGGGGCCTCCCGGGCGTCGGCCTCGTCAGCGTCGCCGTCTCGGCTATCGGACTCCTCACCGCCTGGCCGATCGGCGAAGTGGCCACTCCCGAAGGCGAACCCCTCGCCTTCCGTCACGTCCTCCGCCGCGTCTTCCCCCACGGCATGAGCCTCGCCCTCGCCAGCACCGGCTTCGGCACCATCGCCTCTTTCATGGTCCTCTTCTACGCCCACCGCCACTGGCCCGACGCCGCCTTCGCCCTCACCAGCTTCGGCGCCTTCTTCATCCTCGCCCGCCTCCTCTTCGCCCACGCCATCGACCGCTGGGGCGGATTCCCCGTCGCCCTCGTCTGCCTCTCGGTCGAAATCGCCGGCCTCGTCTTCCTCTGGCTCGCCTCGGCCCCCGCCCTCGCCTTCGCCGGAGCAGCCCTCACCGGTTTCGGATTCTCCCTGGTCTTCCCCGCCCTCGGCGTCGAAGCCGTCCGCTGCGTCACCCCCGAAAACCGAGGCTCCGCTTTAGGCATCTTCACCGCCTTCGCCGACTTATCCCTCGGACTCACCGGCCCATTGGTCGGATTGATCGTCGCCGGACTGGGCTACTCGCCCATCTTCCTCTTCGCCGCCCTTATGGCCGCCGGCTCCTTAGGACTGACCTTGATCCTCCACCGCCGCCCAGCCTACGCAAGCGCAGTCCGCCTCGCCCCCGACTAACGATAGCTCGTCATCCTGAGCGAAGCGAAGGACCTCGTGTCTCGCTGGAACCACCACCTGCCTCAACAGAAAACAAAGCTCCGTCATCCTGAGCGAAGCCGCCGAATACGTTGCGCCGCTTTTGACGCAACAAACAATTCAGGCGCGAGTCGAAAAGCCTGGCCTGAGCAAGGTCGCGTAAGCGACCGCGCCGAACGGCACCTGCGGTTCCCTCTGTCCAACTCGCCCGCCCCAGAAAAACTCCACCCGTCCCCAAATGAGTTAGGGCTATAATCCCGCAAGCCTCGCGAACCAAAAAATGAGAACCGGAGAAAAAGTAGTGAGCAGCCCCTCGTCCATCTCTCTCACCCTGGCACTTCTGCTCCTCACCGGCTGCACGCAGTCCGATCACCGTGCTGCCGACGCCCGGGCTCTGCGCGAAGGCGAAGTTGCCGCATTCGCCCAGGACTGGAGCGGCAAGGACGCCGCCCGCATCGCCGCCCACTTCACCAACGATGCCAACCTCATGCTCCCCAACGCCCCCACCCTCACCGGCAGCGGCGCCATCGCCAGCACTATGAAGGATGTCTTCACCGATCCCCACTGGTCGCTCGCTCTCCAGCCCGTCCAGGTCGAAGTCTCCGCCGCAGGTGACCTCGGCTACGCCCGCGGAACCTATGCACTCACCGCCGCCGACCCGGCGGGTAATAAGGTAGCCACGGAGAAGGGTCGCTTCGTCGCCATCTTCCGCAAGCAGGCGGACGGATCCTGGAAAGCCATCCAGGAAATCACCAACGCCGAAGCGCCGGCAAGCATCCAATAGGCCACCGCGAGCCTCGTCTTCATCGTCCAGACAACGGCCCCTCAGGCTGCCACTCCCTTCGTATCGAGAGGCTTGCCATCGTGAGGAAGGCGAATGATGAACGCCGTGCCTTTTCCCTCCTCCGTCTCAAAGTGAATCGTCCCGCCGTGCCGGTCCACGATCACTGAGCGCGCGATGGACAAACCCTGCCCCGTTCCCTTGCCGACTTCTTTCGTCGTGAAGAAAGGATCGAAGATCCGCATTTGTACGCTCTCGGGGATTCCTGTTCCCGAGTCCTGGATCCGAACCTCGGCCCACGCCGGATGGTTCCGCGTCTGCACAAGGATGGTTCCTTTTTCCGGTCCCCCCTTGCGAACCACATCCGCGATGGCATGCGCCGCGTTGACGATAAGATTCAGGATCACCTGGTTGAATTCACCGGGCTCACACGAGACCCGAGGCAGCGACGGATCGAAATCGGTTTCCAGATTGGCCACGTATTTCCACTCGTTCCGCGCAACCGCGATCGTGCTCTCGATGGCGTGGTTCAGGTCCACCATGGTCTTTTCCTTCGTACCCGGATGGGAGAACTCTTTCATCGCACTCACAATCGTCGCCACGCGGGTTATGCCCTCCAGCGTCTGGTCGATGGCCCTGGGAATTTCCTCCAGCAGATAGCCGGCGTCAGCGCGTTCCACCGCATTCTCCGCATCCTGAATTGCTTCCGAAGACAAGGTGTTGTCCCTCGCTGCCGACAACAAGCGTGTGTAATCTGCCTGCAGCCCCGACAGGTCATGGAAAGCGTCCTTCAGGAAGCGCACGTTGTCTCCAATGAACTGAGCCGGAGTATTGATCTCATGGGCAATACCGGCCGCCAGCTGTCCCACTGATTCCAGCTTTTGCGCCTGAAACAGATGCTCCCGCAATTGCTTGCGCTCGGTAATGTCATCGCACATTCCCTCGAAGCGGACTACGGCTCCATTCTGTCGAATCGCGCGAATGCTCATGTTGAGCCAGATTCTCGTTCCGTCTTTGCAGAAGACCTCGCACTCGAAGTTCCTTACCCCTCCCACGCGGTCCATGATCTGCATGAATTCCACACCGCGCCTGCGGTCTACAAAAAACACCCACATATCGGTGACGCTTCCCACCATCTCTTCCGGGGAATCGTAGCCGAACGTAAAAGCCATGGCTTGGTTCACGCTCAGCAGCCGCCCGTCCGGCGTACTTTGAAAAATGCCGAAAATGGCTTTGTCGAATATTCCGCGATACTTGAGTTCCGCCTCCCGCAGCGCATCTTCCATTCTCTTGCGCGCGCTTATATCGCGGCCTACCCCTGCGATCCCGATCACCTGGCCTTTGTTATCGCGAATCGGTACCTTCGTCGTCAGGACGTCGATCTCGGTTCCTGCTTCGTCGAGAAATTTCTCTTCGTGGTTCTGCAAAGGTTGCCCTGAACGCATCACCCTCTGCTCGTCTTCGTAGAATGGATTCGCCATCTCGGGCGGGAAATAATCGCGATCGGTTCTGCCGCAGACCTCTTCTGGCGTCCTCGCTCCCACTGCGCGCGCCAGGTGAGCGTTGGCCAGAACAAACCGGCTCTCGGTGTCCTTGACATACATAAAGTCGGGAATGTTGTCGATCAACGCCCGCAACATTTTGCGTTCGTCGTCCCGCTCTGCATGCGCCTGGCGCAGGATCGCATCTTCCCGCTCCTGCACCGTAACGCTGACCAGGGACCGCACCGTGAAGAACAGGGCGACAATCACACTTACCAGCACTACCGCCTCAAGGATTTCCTGAACCTTCAACAGTCCGCCGGTCAGCGCGAGTTCCGCCGCAAAGTCGTTCGCCAGGTCGCTTTGCAGCGTCTCCAGCGCCGTTTGCACCGACCTGTTTTCGTGCGATAAATCCGCCAGGTCTCGCTGCCTCGGCGAAATACCATTGGCTTCCGCGGCCGCCGCGTAGACGGTCCCCGATCGCATCTGCAGGTTCGTCACCGCGCGCAGCAAAGATTCGATCTGCTCATGCCGCCCAGGGTTGAACTGCATGAACGCCCCGGCGCTGGCCAGCGACGACGCCACATCGTCGCCCTCATGGCGGGCGCTCTTGAGCGCGGCCGTCTCCTGCATCACCACCGCGTTGTTATAGTCGCGATTCATCTTTTCGAAGGCCGCGTCCGCCTTCTGACTCGCGAGCGCAGCCGGAAAGATCGACTGCGACGCAATCGCCACGTGCTTGCGTACCGCGTACGCGCTCCACTGCATAATCACCAGCAGCCCGATGCCACCCAGCGCCGTGACGATGATGCTGTTCTTGATCGGTGCGGAGATTGAATGCCGCGACGCTGGAGTCTTTTGCCGCATTGCTGGTAGCCGTTCTCCAATCGACAGGAAGAATGACCGCATCTGTTCAGCGTCTTCTTCTCGGAAAAACAGCTTCTCCGCACCTTGCCGGAAGCCTCATACAAAGTGGAGAAGCTGCTGGGAGATCTATCGGCGAAAAACAAGGTTCTCTTGAAATCTCGATGCTCTAATAAAAGCAAGCGTGCTCGGCCGCCTGTGACCCAACCCACCACCCACCAAAACTTCGACGCAGTAGTGGTAGGCGCCGGCGCAGCCGGACTCATGTGCGCCATCGAAGCCGGCAAGCGCGGCCGCCGCGTCCTCCTCCTCGAACACGCCGACCGCGTCGGCAAAAAAATCCTCATCTCCGGCGGAGGCCGCTCGAACTTCACCAACCTCCACACCCGCCCCGACAACTTCCTCTCCGCCAACCCCCACTTCGCCAAGTCGGCCCTCGCCCGCTACACCCCGGCCGACTTCATCGCCCTCGTCGAAAGCTACGGCATCAGGTACCACGAGAAAACCCTCGGCCAGCTCTTCTGCGACGACTCCGCAAAACAAATCGTCGCTATGCTCCTCGCCGAAGCCGCCCAGGCCAACGTCAAAATCATCCTCGAAGCGAAAGTCCAGGAAATCCGCCTCAACACCGAACCCGACCTCCAGCCCGGCAACGACCAACCCCGCTTCCGAGTCACAACCAACACCGCGACCTACACCACCGCCAACGTAGTCATCGCCACAGGAGGCCTCTCCATCCCCAAAATGGGCGCCACCAGCTTTGGCTACGACATCGCGCGCCAGTTCAACATCCCCATCTGCGATCCCCGCCCCGCCCTCGTCCCCCTCGTCCTCGGCGACCCCGAACACAACCCCTTCGCCGACCTAACCGGAGTCTCCGCCGAAGTCATTGCCTCCCTCGGCAAACACCGCTTCCGCGAAAAACTCCTCTTCACCCATCGCGGACTCAGCGGCCCCGCGATCCTGCAAATCTCCTCCTACTGGACCAGCGCCGTGGCCGATCCAAATCCGAAACCAATTCAAATCGACTGGGCCCCCAACCACGACCTCCTCGCCCCCCTCCGCGAACCCAACGCCCGCCGCGATTCAGCCGTCGCCAAAGCAGCCCTCCGAACGAAACTTCCAGCCCGCCTCGCCGAACGCCTCCTCGAAGCGGCCCTACCCCCCAACTGGACGAATCACGCCCTCGACCAACTCGAGCGCCAACTCCACGCATGGCCCTTCACCCCCACCGGCACCGAAGGCTACGAGAAAGCAGAAGTCACCGCAGGCGGCGTCGACACGGACGCTCTCTCCGCTCAGACAATGGAATGTCGCGCTGTCCCAGGCCTCTACTTCATCGGCGAAGTCGTCGACGTCACCGGCCATTTAGGCGGATTCAACTTCCAGTGGGCCTGGGCCTCCGGAGCAGCCGCCGGCCGCGCGATCTAACACTGGCCCCGGCCGCCCCGCCACTCGCTAACTCAAACCGCCCGCATGCGATTGTTCCGCGGATTCTCCTCAACCTCGGCCAGCCCCAGCTTCTTCAGCACCGGCGGCACATACATCGCGAACCGCCCGCGCAGCCCCTTCTTCAGCCCATACCATCCGCCCACCGGATTCTTCGCCGACCGCCCCCACGCCTCCACCGTTCCCTCCGCTGCAGGCTTCTGCTCGTCCGCACTGCCCAGCAGCATCCAGTCGCCATGCGCCTTCAGCATCGCATGCAGATCCTCGATCGACCGCAGATGGTACCGCAGCTGCGTCGATCCCACCTGCACCACCAGCGCCGGCGGATCGGCCGACTCATCTTTGTAAGCCTCAAATTCACTCGTCCCCGGAGGCGTCTTCAGTTTCCAGGGATTCGCTTTCGTGCCCGCTTCAGCTTTCATGGAACCCATCCTCGCCTCGCCCGCGAACGCGCGTCAACGCACAAGAATGTGCGTAACAAAGGATTCATCGAGGAAGTTCCCGGCCCGATTCCTCTGGACCGGCGCCTGCTTAGCGCCGAGCTCTTTCCGAAAAGTAACTCGCGCCAGTCAGCGCAACGCCCACCGCAACAACGCAGAAAATGACAATAAACAACCGGTCCCGCGACTCATAAAACAGACCCGCAATCACCACCAGAAAGAAAACCCGGATCGCCAGCGTCGTCGGGTACAGAACTTCGAGCCGATGGCGAATCATCTGCACCACCAGAATCGAAAGCGCCACCATGAACGCGCCCACGAATCGAACAAACACGCTGTCGTAGTAGCCCGTGGCGAACAGCACCTTCAGCGCCAACTGTGGAGCAGCCAGAAACGCAATCCCTGTGAGTGAGAGATAAGTCGCGAGATAGAAGAGGCTCAACCGCGTGCGCGTCATGGCCTCTCTATCGATCGCCGATCGACACTACCACACGCCCCAGCACCTCTCCGCCCTCCAGCCGCGCCAGGTGCTGCGGTACCTCAGCCAAAGAAATCGTGCGGTCCACCGGCACCACCAGCCCCGCCGTCAGCCACTCGCCCAGCAGGCGCAAATCCGCAGGCTTCGACTTCACCATCACCACTGCGCACCGCGTTCCGCTCACAAGGCTCGACAGCTTGTCCACCACAAACGCCAGCGATGGAAGCGTCGTAACAAACGTCCCGCCCGGCGCCAGCCGCCCGCGCCACTCGCTCCATCGGTACGCAGCCGCAGCGTCGAAGAACACATCGAACGGCCCCCGCAGCACCGCCGCCACATCTTCCTTCTTCCGATCCACAACGCGATCCGCGCCCATCGCGCTCGCCAGCTCCAGCCCGCGCCCCAACCCAACCGCGATCACCTTGCCGCCCAGCTTCTTCGCGATCCACACCCCGATCGACCCGACGCCCCCCGAGCAGCCCGACACCACCACGTTCATCCCCTCGCGCAGCCGCCCCAGATCGCGCAGCGACTGAATCGCAGTCGCACCCGGAGTCGCCGCCGCCGCAGCCTGCTCATGGCTCACCGCCGCTGGCTTCACCGCCAGCTGATCGGCCCGCGCAATCACCGCCTCCGCAAATGTCCCGCGTCGATTCGTCGGACTGTAAGGCACAAAACCAAAAACCTCAGCGCCCGTCGCGATCCCGTCAACGCCGCGCCCCAGCTCATCCACTGTGCCCGAAAAATCGTAGCCAAGCACCATCGGAAAATTGCGCGCATGCAGAAACTTCACCGTGCCCTTCGCAACCTTAAAGTCAGCCGGGTTTAGCGCCGACGCCACTACGCGCACCCGCACCTCTCCATCGCCCGGCTCCGGCACCGGCATCTCCACCACTTTCATCCGGTCCAGCGCCCCATAGCCGTCCGTGGCAAGCGCGCGCATCCGAGTCGTGCTGTTCATCTCGTGTATTTTCTCCGGCCCATCGGTTTCAGCAAGGTCGCCGCAAGGCTCGCCCATTGTTCGCGAAGCCCCGCCCCGTGTCAACGAACAAATATGTGCGTCGCTGCACTACTTGCGAGAATTAATCTTCCGCCCCCACACCAGCAGACTCTTGAACGCAGGCATCAGCCCCTCACCCAACTTCGTCAGCGAGTAAGGCAACGTCCGAACGCCATTCGACGCGACCTGCGCAATTAGGCCGCTCGCCTTCAGCTCCGCAAGATTCCGCGTCAGCTCCTTCGGACTGATCCCCTTCACGCTCTTCAGCAGCTGGTTATACCGCTGCGGCCCGTCCAGCAGCAGCGAGCGCAGCACCAGCATCTTCCACTTGCCGCCAATAATATTGATGGCGATTTCTACGGGGCACGCAGTCACCGGCGCAGCGGATGCGGTCTTGCCATCGCTCATATCTGACCCTCACCCCTCAGAAACATACAAGCTACCGGTCACCAGCTACCGGCTGCCCTTCAGAACCACCGAGTCATCAAAACCTTCTGCTCCGTATAAAACGCCACCGCATCCTTCCCATGCGCGTGCAAATCCCCGAAGAAAGAATTCTTCCACCCCACAAACGGGAAAAACGCCATCGGAGCAGCGACGGTCATGTTCACTCCAACCATCCCCACCTCAACGCGGCTCTGATACTCCCGCGCCGCCTTCCCGCTCTGCGTGTAGATCGTCGTCGTGTTCCCAAAGTCCGAAGAATTCACCAGCCGAATCGCATCGTCCAGCGTCTCCGCCCGCAGCACCGACAGCACCGGCCCAAAAATTTCCTCACGCGCCACGGTCGCCGACGGATTCACATGATCCAAAACCGTCGGCCCAACAAACGCGCCCGATGGGTCCGCCTCGACGCCGCGCCCGTCGCAGATAGCCTTCGCGCCCTCGGTCACACCCTTTTCGATATACCCCACCACCCGCTTCTTCTGATCCATCCCCACCAGCGGACCCACCTCCACGCCCGCCTCCATCCCATCGCCCACCTTCAGCGCCTTCGCCTTCTTGACCAGCAAATCCAGCAGTGGCTCCGCGACCTCACCCACAGCAACCAACACGCTCCCCGCCAAACACCGCTGTCCCGCCGCGCCAAAGGCTGACCCCATGATGGCATCCACCGTCTGCGGCAAATCCGCATCCGGCATCACCACCAAGTGATTCTTCGCCCCGCCCAGCGCCTGCACCCGCTTCCCATGCGCCGCCGCTTCCTTGTAGACAATCTTCGCCACCGGCGACGACCCCACAAACGAAATCCCCTTGATCAGCGGATGCGCGAGCAGCGCCTCCACCACCTCGCGCCCGCCATGCACCAGCTGGATCACGCCCGCCGGCAGCCCCGCCTCGAGCAGCAACTCCACCACCCGCGTCGGCGTCATCGGAACCCGCTCCGAAGGCTTCAGCAGAAACGTGTTCCCCGCCGCAATCGCAAATGGATACATCCACAGCGGCACCATCGCCGGAAAATTAAACGGCGTAATCCCCGCACAAACCCCAATCGGCTGCCGAATCGTTCTGCAATCGATCCCGTTCGCCACATCGTTCAGAGAGTCACCCATCATCAGCGACGGCATCCCGCACGCCACTTCCACCATCTGGATCCCGCGCTTCACCTCGGTTTTCGCGTCCTCGAGCGTTTTCCCGTTCTCGCGCGTCATAATTGTGCCAAGCTCTGTTACATTTTTCTCAAGCAGCGCCTTAAACCGATAAAGCGGCTGCACCCGATCGACCACCGGAACCTCGCGCCACTCCAGCCACGCAGCATGCGCCGCCTTCGCCGCGCGATCTACATCCGACGCGCCCGCATGTGGCAGCATCGCCAGCGTCTCGCCGTTCGCCGGATTCACAATCGGCTGCTGCGTCTTGCCCTCAGGCGCCGTCCACTGCCCCGCAATATACGACGAAGTCACCACCACGTCCGCAATCACTGTGCTCATTCCTCTTCTCCCGCCATTTCTGCGATCGGTGCTTCCACCGCCGCGCCCCGCATCAACGCCACGTACACCGTGCCAGAGACGAAGAATCCCACAAACCATGCATAGTCGTAAAGCCAGTGCACCGCCGGAACAAACCGCCCAATCAATACCAGGCCCACACCGATCACCAGCGCCGCCATCGCTTTCGGATTCACCCCGCTCCGGTACTCATAAATCCCATTCCGCATATACAGAGACTCCACATCCAGCCGCTTCCCGCGAATCACAAAGTAATCCGCAACCATAATTCCCGCCACCGGGCCCAGCAGCCCCGAATACCCCACCAGCCATCCGAAAATATAGTTATTGAAGCTCGACAGCAGCTTCCACGGCATCATCGCCAGGCCGAGAAATCCTGTGATCAGCCCGCCCGTCCGGAACGAAATCCATTGCGGATTCAAATTCGAAATGTCATTCGACGGCGACACCACATTCGCCGCCACGTTGACGTTCAGCGTCGCCACCAGCAGCGCGATCATCGCAATAAACGCCACCACCGGCTGATGAAATTTCCCCATCAGTTCAATCGGGCTCCAGATCGCGTGCCCAAAAATCACCGCCGACGCCGACGTCACCGCGATCCCGATAAACGAATAGAGCGTCATTGCAACGGGCAATCCGAACGCCTGCCCCACCACCTGTGCGTGCTGGTCTTTCGAGTAGCGCGTGAAGTCAGGAATATTCAGCGCCAGCGTCGCCCAGTACCCCACCATCGCCGTCAGCGACGGAAAGAAGAACCGCAGAAACGCCCCCGTCGAATGAAAATGGCTCGGCTCCGAAAGCATCGGCCCAAACCCACCCGCCTTGTGCAACGCAAAGAACAGCAGCAGCAGCGACATCACCAGCATGAACGGCGCAGAAAATCCCTGCAGAAACCGGATGCTCTCCACGCCCCGCCACACCACCACCATGTTCAGCGCCCAAAATCCCAGGAAGCACGCCCACACCGACCACGGCGCTGCCTCCACGCCAGGCCAAATCACCACCAGCATTGCGTGAATCGCCTGCCCGCCAATCCACGACTGAATCCCGAACCATCCGCACGCCACAATCGCCCGCAAAATCGCCGGCACATTCGCGCCCCGTGTCCCAAACGACGCCCGCACCAGCACCGGAAATGGAATCCCGTACTTTGCCCCCGCATGCGCGTTCAGCAGCAGCGGCGCCAGCACAATCAAATTCCCCAGCAGGATCGTCCCCAGCGCCTGCTTCCAGTCCATGCCGCCCGCAATCAGCCCCGAGGCCAGCATGTACGTGCTCACCTCCATCGACATGGAAAACCACAGCGAGATGTAGTTGTACGTCCCCCACGTCCGATGCGCAGGCGTCGTCGGTGCAAGGTCCGGATTGTAGAGGCTGCTCTCCGGAACAATCACTGCCACGCCCCTCCGCGTGCCGCGCGTCGCAAATAAGCGCCTCGCCCCGCCTTGCCCAAATACTTCCCGCCCTCCACAATCAGCTCGCCCCGCGCGTAAACCTGCTTTGCGTTCCCCCGCACCCTGAACCCCTCAAACATCGAGTAGTCGCAGCGCATGTTGTGCGTCTTCGCGCTGATCGTGTGCTCCGCCGTCGGATCCCACACCACCAAATCCGCATCGCTCCCCGCCGCCACCGTCCCCTTCTTCGGATACATCCCGAAAATCCGAGCCGGGGCCGTCGCCGTAATCTCCACAAACCGGTTCAGCGAAATCTTTCCCGCATTCACGCCGTGGTGATGGATTAGCTGCATCCGGTTCTCAATCCCCGGGCCGCCGTTGGGAATTTTCGTGAAATCGTTCACGCCCAAAATCTTCTGATCCTCAAAACAAAATGGACAATGATCCGTCGACACCACCTGCAGATGATCGTCCTTCAACCCATCCCACAACTTCGGCTGATTCTTCTTCTCGCGCAGCGGCGGCGTGAACACCCACTTCGCATCCTCGAACGAATCGTGATTCATCGTCTCTTCGAGCGACAGCAACAAGTACTGCGGACATGTCTCCGCAAACGCCGGCAGCCCGCGATCCCGCGCCTCCCGCACCTGGTTCAGCGCATCCTCGCTCGACAAATGCACGATATACACCGGAGCCCCCGCCATCTCCGCCATCGCAATCGCCCGCTGCACCGCCTCGGCCTCAGCAATCGTCGGCCGCGTCAGCGCATGATAAATCGGAGCCGTCTTTCCCGCAGCCAGCGCCTGCTGCACGATCACATCGATCACCGATCCATTCTCCGCGTGCATGCAGATCAGCGCGCCGTTCTTCGAGGTCTGCTGCAGCGCTTTGAAAATCGTTGCGTCATCCGCCATCAGCACGCCGGGATACGCCATGAACAGCTTGAAGCTCGCCACCCCTTCGCGCACCAAATCGTCCATTTCCTCGAGCCCGGAAGTCCCGAGATCCGTGACGATCATGTGCAGCCCATAATCGATGCAAGCCTTCCCAGCCGCCTTCTTCCACCAGGTATCGAGCGCCGACCGCATCTTCGTGCCCTTGGCCTGAATCGCAAAATCGACAATTGTCGTCGTCCCGCCAATCGCCGCCGCCCGTGTCCCTGTCTCAAAATCATCCGCCGACGTCGTCCCCCCAAACGGCATATCAAGATGCGTATGCGCATCGATCCCACCCGGCAGAATCAACATCCCCGCCGCATCGACCACGGTGTGCCCAGCCGGATCAATCCCCGCCCGCACCTCGCGAACAACCTCACCCTCAATCAAAACATCCGCGGCAAACGTCTTCTCCGCAGTGACAACACTCCCGTTCTGGATCAGAAGTCCCATCCGCTCGTCATCCTTATTAGTTAATGCTGCGTCATGGGTGGAGGAGCACACTCTCCCGCCGACCGCTCCGCCCACGTCTCCGGCCGCTTCCCCGTAGCCACTTCCACCATCGTGATGCACTCCTCCACCGGGCACACCAGCGAACACAAATTGCAGCCCACACACTCCGTCTCATCCACCCGAGGAATCCGCGCCAGCGGCGTAGCCTTCCCATTCGACCCAGCACCAGCATCCAGCTTCGGAATCGGCGTCACCGCAATGCTGGCCCGGGTCGCCGCCTCGACGCTGGCCGGTGTAGCGTGCAGTTCGACATGCCCATCCACCGGACCCGACACCCGATCGACATGAATGCACTGGTGCGCCCCATCCCAACAAGCGATATAGCAAAGCTCGCACCCAATACACTTCGCCTCATCGATGTGCGCGACGATTTTGTAACTGAGATTGAGATGTTTCCACTCCGTCACCTTCGGCACGACGAGCCCGCGAAAATCCTCAATGGACGAATAGCCTTTCTCACTCATCCAGTTCTGCAAGCCGTCAATCATGTCCTCGACAATCCGATACCCGTAGTGCATCGCCGCCGTGCACACCTGCACCGTCCCGCAACCGAGCAGGATGAACTCCGCCGCATCTTTCCACGTCGCAATGCCGCCAATCCCCGAAATGGGCAGCCCCGCCGTCTCCGCATCCGCCGCCACCTGCTGGACCATGTTCAGCGCGATCGGCTTTACAGCCGGCCCGCAGTACCCGCCATGCGAGCTCTTGCCATCCACATTCGGCCGCGGCGTCAGTGTGTTCAGATCGATCCCCGTAATCGAATTGATCGTGTTGATCGCCGACACCGCATCCGCCCCGCCGCGTTTCGCCGCCCGCGCGATCACGCGAATATCCGAAATATTCGGGGTCAGCTTCACAATCACCGGAGTCCGCGCCTTCTCCTTCACCCAACCCGTAATCATCTCCGTGTACTCGGGAACCTGCCCCACCGCCGACCCCATCCCGCGCTCGCTCATCCCATGCGGACACCCAAAATTCAGCTCCAACCCATCCGCGCCCGCGTCCTCGGCCTGCGCCACAATGGTGTGCCACGCCTCGCGCTTCGACTCCACCATCAGCGACGCAATCACTGCGTTCTTCGGATATCGCCGCTTCACTTCCGCGATCTCGCGCAGGTTAACCTCCAGCGGCCGATCGCTGATCAGCTCAATATTGTTGAGCCCCATCATCCGTTGCCCGTTCCAGTCCACCGACGAGTAGCGCGACGACACGTTCACGATGGGCTCGCCAATCGTCTTCCACACCGCACCGCCCCATCCCGCATCGAACGCGCGCATAATCTGCTCACCGCAATTGGTCGGCGGCGCTGAAGCCAGCCAAAACGGATTCGGCGAACGAATCCCAGCAAAATTCACAGCAAGCTTCGGACTCTCAGGCATGCACCACCTCGAAAGCCTGCGCCACAGCCACCCCTGCACGCTTCCCATCCGCGACCGCATCCACTACCTCGCGCCCGCCGTTCACGCAATCCCCACCCGCAAAATATTTCGGATTCGACGTCAGCCCCGTAGCCCGATCCACCGCCACCCGCCCATTGCTCAGCTCGATCCCGCGCACGGAAGACAACAACTCCAGCAGCGGCGACTGCCCAATCGCGTACAGAATCTGCTGGCAGTCGAAATGGAACGCCGTCCCCTCGACGGCCTCTAACACGCCCGCCTCATTTACCCGAGCCTGCGCACATTCGAGCGACTTAATCCCAGAAGCATCCACATGAATCCGCACCGGAATCACGCGCCACTGGAACTGCACGCCCTCCTGCTTAGCGTGCTCGTACTCAAACGCAAATGCCGACATATGCCGCTCGCTGCGCCGATACAAAATCGCCACATTCTCCGCGCCCAGCCGCCGCGCAGCATTCGCCGCATCAATCGCTGTGTTCCCTGCCCCGATCACTGCAACGCTCTGCGCCACCTGCGGCGGATGCGCCGTCTTATACCGCGCGATAAATTCGAGCGCGTCAATCACGTCGCGATGTTCATCCCCCGGAATCCCCAGCCGCCGCGCCGCGCCCAGCCCCACGCCCAGAAAAATCCGATCGAACTCCCGCTCCAACTCATCGAGGTCTGCCTGCGTCCGAATCTCCACGCCATACCGAAACTCAACGCCCAGCGCTTGAATCAGCTCAATCTCCTCAAGACTCGCCCGCGCCGGCAGCTTGTATTCAGCCACACCATAAGTATTCAGTCCGCCCGGCAGCGCCCGCCGCTCAAACACCGTCACTGCGAATCCCCGCTGCCGCAATTCCGCCGCACACGCCAACGAAGCCGGGCCCGCCCCAATGCACGCAATCTTCTCCGCACGCATCTCCGCCGACTTCAACGGCAGCCGCCCGCCCGCCCGATGAAACGCATCCATAGCGAACCGTTGCAGCCGCGCAATCTCAATCGGCTTCTTGTTGTAACGATGCAGCACGCAGGCGCCCTCGCACAGCACCTCCACAGGACAAGCCCGCGAACAACTCGCTCCCAGCACATTCGCGTCCAGAATCGTCAGCGCCGACCCGCGCAAATTCTCCCGCGCAATCTTCCCAATAAAACGCGGAACATCGATATGAGTAGGACAAGCCCCCATGCACGGCGCATCAAAACAGTTCAGACAACGATTCGCCTCGGCAATCGCCGCCTGCGCCGTAAGCGGAGGATGCAGATCCCCAAACCGCTCCGCAATCTCCGAATTCCCCGAAAGATTTTCCATCCCACGCCCCGATGAAGCCTGCTGTTCTCCGCGCCCTCTGTGCTCTCTGTGTCCTCTGTGGTACGCTGCTTTTCTATCCGCTGTCCGCTAACCGCTCCCCAGCTAACCGGCTCACAGCTGACCGCTTCTTCGCTCGCTTCTCGCTCGCCTTCAGCTCGCTCACGGCTTAACCAGGTCCCCATACATATCCGGCCGCCGATCCCGGAAAAATTGCCACGTCTTCCGCACCTCTGCAATCTTGTCCAGATCCAGATCCGCCGTCAGCACCTCATCCTTATCGCGTGAAGCCTGCGCAAAAATCTGTCCCCGCGGATCGCAAAAATAACTCTGCCCATAGAACTCGCCAATATTCCAGGGAGCCTCGGTCCCCACGCGATTAATCGCCCCCACAAAATATCCATTCGCCGCCGCGTGCGCCGGCTGCTCCAGCCTCCACAAATATTCGCTCAGCCCCGCCACCGTCGCCGACGGATTAAACACAATCTCCGCCCCGTTCAATCCCAGCGCCCGCGCGCCCTCCGGAAAATGCCGGTCGTAGCAGATGTACACGCCAATCTTGCAGAACCCCAAATCAAACACCGGGAACCCCAGATTCCCCGGCCGAAAATAAAACTTCTCCCAAAACCCCGGCGCCACATGCGGAATATGCGTCTTCCGATACTTCCCCAGATACTCGCCCCCGCGCCCAATCACCGCCGCCGTGTTGTAGTAGACGCCCTCGTTCTCCACCTCATATATAGGTACGACCAGCGCAACCCCCAGCTCCTTGGCGAGCGCCCGCATCAGCTCGACCGTCGGCCCGCCGGGCACCGGCTCCGTCGAGTCGTACCACCGCGTGCTCTGCTCCGCGCAGAAATACGGCCCGTAAAAAATCTCCTGCAGACAAACAATCTGCGCGCCTTCGCTCGCCGCCTGCCGGATCAGCCCGACATGCTTGTCGATCATCGCCTTCTTGATCTCGCCCAGCGATTTCTCCGCAGGCTCCACATTCGTCGCCTGGATCAGCGAACACCGAACCACACGCGCCATCCGCAACCCCTTTCGAGAAGATGAAAACCCGCCGTCCCCCACCGGGGACCCCGTCAAAACGCCACCAAAATCGAGCAGGAGAGCATCAGTCTACTCGAATTTCATTGCCTTGCCACCGTTTTAGCTGTAACAACAAATATGGAACGACCCACCTCCGCAATCCTCCGCACCTTCCTCTTCCTCACCCTCTCCGCACTGCCCACCCTCGCCGCCAATCCCAAACTCCTCGTCACCCACGTCCACATCCTCACCATGGCCGACGGCCAAAAAGAGCCCATCGACGGTTACATATTGGTAGCCGACGACGGCACCATCACTGCCGTCCACGCCGGCGACCCGCCCGCCAACCTTAACCTCGCCCAAACCTGGGACGGCCACGGCGCCTGGGTCATCCCCGGCTTCATCTCCGCGCACTCGCACCTCTGGCAAGCCGCCTATCGCGGACTCGCCGCCGATAAGACCCTCCCCGGCTGGATCGCCGACCTCTACGGCCAGCACGCCCTCCACAATTCCCCCGACGACTTCTACTGGTTCACGCTCTACGGCTGCCTCGATCACCTGCAGCACGGCATCACCGCCGCCTACAACTTCAACTACGGCGGAACCTCCTGGCAGAACACAAGCGAAAAATCAGGCAATGCCTTCGACGAAGCCGAGTTCAGCGCCGAATCTGAGTCCGGCCTCCGCTTCGTCCACGGCTACCAGCCCGACACCATGAAGTCTGACTCCACCATCGATGCCGCCCGCCAGCGCCTCAAATCCTTCCTCGACTGGACCGCAGCCCAGCCCCACAACACAGCCTTCCTCAGCGTCATGATCAACGGCTCCACCGCCTTCAACAACACCGTTCAGCAAGCCGTCATGGAAGCCGCCCTCGGCAAAGAATTCCACCTCGGCAACGAAACCCACTTCGTCGAAGCCCCCGAAACCCAGGGCGACCAGCGCAGCAAATTCCGCTGGATGCTCGACTCCGGCCTCGTCAACGACCAGCTCATCTTCGGCCACTTCATCCACACCGACGAGTTCATCCTCGCCGAAACTGCCAAAGCCCACGCCTCCATGTCCTGGAACCCGCTGTCGAACGGGCGATTAGCCTCAGGCGTCGCCGACATTCCCAAATATCTAAAGCTAGGCATCCGCGTTGGTATGGGCGTCGACGGCGAAGCCAGCGCCGATCTCGCCGACCCCTTCGAGAACATGCGCACCGGCCTCTACGCCATCCACGACAAATATGAGGACGCCACTGTGATGAGCCCGTACCAGGTGCTGTGGCTTCACACCATGGGCTCGGCCGACGTCCTCGGCGTCAAGGACAAACTCGGCTCCCTTGAGCCCGGCAAGTTCGCCGACTTCGTTGTGATCGACCCCGCGCGCCTCGGCCGCGTTCTCGAAGACCCCTACTCGAACCTCGTCCTCGTAGCCGCCGAGCCCGACATCGAGCGCGTCTACGTAGGCGGCAACCTCATGGTCGACCACGACCAAGTCCTCCACGCCGACCTCGAAAAAGCCCGCACAGAATCCAACCGCCGCCTCACACCCTAATGAAACCGTGCCATCTGCCCGAGCGCAAAAAAAGACGGGCCGGTCGAGCATGGACCGGCCCGTCGCACCTGCTGCTCCTGCCTAGTGATGATCGCCAAAGTCCGGAAGCGGAGTCGTCAGCCAGGGCGTAAATACAATATTCGCCCCGCTCACCGTCGTGCATCCCCCCGTCCCGGGACCAGCCGGACATCCCCAGAAGTTCTCGGTCACGTCCAGGCTGCCCGTGCACACCGTAGGATTGGTGGGATTATCGACCGAACACACGTTCGCCGCCCCCGTCTTCGCGCCCTCAATCGTGTTCAGGTGCGCTTCCACCTCCGCCGGCGTATTCGCCGCAATCCCAATCTCCTCGTTGACGATGATGTTCCCCGAGATAATCGTCCCCAGCACCGGCGAGCCGCCGCCGCCACTGTTGATATTGATCCCCGCCGTCGCCGGCGTTGCCGTGTCAGCCGTGTCCGCGCCGTTCCCGGAGATAAAGTTCCCGATAATCTGGTTCCCATCCATGTTATCGGGCGGCAGCCCAAACGCCGGCCCCACATGCGAGTGCAGCGAAACCCCGGGAATGCCGTTCCCGATCAGTTGATTCCCCAAAATCACGTTTCCGGCAACGAGCCCCTGCCCTTCGCCGTCGGAAAACAACCCGACACCTGCGCCGCCCACCGTGACGCCGTTCCGCGCCGACACGTTATACGCCACCGTGTTATGCACCACTCCAAAATGCGCCGCAAACGCCGGCGGCGCCGACCCCACCGGCGGGTGCGATGCGAGCACGATCCCGCACTCCGGCGGATTATCGCTGGCGTCGTTGTGGATGATCAGGTTGTCCCGGCTGATCCCCGTCTCATCGCTCAGCAGGATCCCATCGCCGTTCCCCGTCAGCGTGTTGCCCGAAATAATCGAGTGCGCCACTCCGATCAAATGCAGCCCGCCCCCGCAGTCGCCGCTCTCATCCGTCTCAAACGCAGGCTGCCCCGTGCAGGCCGGCCCCGAACCAAACACCGCCGGCACCACATCGTTGTCCACAATCTTGTTGTCGCGGATCATCGCATCCGAAGTGCTCACCACCAGCACTCCTTCGAACTGCGCCTTCTTCACCGTGAATCCCGCAATCGTCACGTCCGCCAGCCCAGGATTGTCGACTCCGTCCACAAAAATCCCGTTCGCCAGACCCGACGCATCGATCACCGAGTCGTCCCACCCCGCCCCAATCAGGGAGAGCGGCTTTCCGATCACCACGTCTTCCTTGTACACACCCGGCCCCACGTGGATCACGTCTCCGGCAGACGCCGCCGTCACCGCCGCCCCGATCGTGCTATAGCAGTGAGAATGACCGCCATGCGCCACACACAAGGTGGCGGCGTGGCCGATGCAGGTTGTGGCCGTGAGCAAAATGGCAACGGACGCAATTCGACTGGGACTGAGCAAAGACAGACGCATGGGAGAACCCTCCGCTTCGTGGGTAACGTCATTGGCTGTTGGGGGAATCCAGATAAGGCGAGCGGAGAGCATTCTGTAATTGCCGGATCAGTCCTGTCAAGGGGATATCGCGCGATTCAGCAGGAATTAATCGTTCCTTCAGACCGCGGCCCTCAACTGCCGCCAGCCCTGCGGATGCCATGATGGTGGGTCGTCCTGCTTTGGTCTCGCTCCACCCCCCCCCTTGTTATACTTCTCAAGGACACTTCCGTGCGGAAGTGGTGAAATTGGCAGACACACCATCTTGAGGGGGTGGCGCCCAAAAGGCATGGGGGTTCAAGTCCCCCCTTCCGCACCAAAATTTCCGCCCGCATCGCCTGCGCGCGCCCCGAGTTCGTCGAAAAATGAGGTTCTTAAGAACACCGTGATCATCTTCGTTACCACCATCCACGTCATCGTTTGTGTGTTGCTCGTCATCATCATCCTGCTGCAGCAGGGCAAGAGCGCCGACCTCGCCGCCGCCTTCGGTGGCCAGGGCTCACAGACTGCCTTCGGACCCCGCTCCGCCGCCAACCTCCTCACCAAAGCCACCGCCTGGCTGGCCGGGATCTTCATCATCACGTCGATCTCGCTCACGGTCCTCATGCAGCACCAGACCACCCACCGCCACTCCGTCCTCTCCGGCGCCAGCACCTCGCAAAGCACCCCGAAGAGCAAGTAGTTCCTCCGGAGAAAACGAAAGGGCAGGCCCTCGAGCCTGCCCTTTTTGCGTTGCACTCCATCGAGCTCATTCCGCCTCTCGCGATTCTCTCATCCGAAGCACCCTCCTCCGTGATCTCCGCGTCCTCTGTGGTGAAGTACGCTGGATAGTGCCATGATCCGCGAAACCTTCCCCGTCGGCCCCCTCCAGTGCAACTGCACCATCCTCGGCGACGAGACCACGGGCGAAGCCATGGTCGTCGACCCCGGTGACAACATCCCGCAAATCCTCGCCCTCCTTGCCCGCCACAAACTCACCCTCAGGCAGATCATCGTCACCCACGCCCACATCGACCACATCGGCGGCGCGGCCCTCCTCAAGCGAGCCACCGGCGCCCCTGTCTTCCTCAACCAGAACGATCTGCCCCAGCTCAAAATCATGAACGAGCAGGCAGCCTGGATCGGCGTGCCAACTCCGGAAATCCTTCCCCCCGACGGCCCCCTCGAAGACGGCGCCACCACCGGCATCGCCGGCCATACCGCCCGCATCCTCCACACCCCAGGCCATACCGAGGGCAGCATCTGCCTCCACTTCGCCCCCGAAAACCTCCTCCTTGCCGGCGACACCCTCTTCGCCGGCTCCATCGGCCGCACCGACCTCCCCGGCGGCAACGGCAAACAAATCCTCCGCTCCCTCCACGACCGCCTGCTAACCCTCCCCGACGAGACAGAAGTCATCCCAGGCCACGGCCCAGCGACGACCATAGGCGAAGAACGCGAATCCAACCCCTACCTCCAACCAGGAGTCCGCCTGTGAGCCAGGATGGCGCGGGAGAACCGCCAGTGGAAGTTAATAATTACGCCGGCTGGGCCGGGTCTCGCTTTTGAGACCCGGGAAACGCGCAAAGCGCGCCGCTTTCCTTCCTGTGCGCAGAATCCCGGGTGCCCCATCCGTAACCGCCGCCTGTCTCTACCCTGCACCCTCCACCCTGTACCCTCCGGTATCATCAACCCATGACCCAGCTGGAAGCCCTCTACCGCTACGAAGGCCACCCCACCGAATTCGCCATGTCCGCACTGGGGAATCTCCGCGAGGTCTACGGCATCCGCCGCATCAAGCTCGACGAAGAATGGAAGACCATCCGAGTCGAGTACGACGCCACCCGCCTCGCCGCCCCCACCATCTTCCAGATGCTCCGCCAAACCGGCCTCGCCGTCGTCGAACAACTCTCCCTCATCCCGCTCCAGGAAGCCGCTCCTGCCGTTCCCGCCAAATAGCCCAAAGATTAGTGGGAACTCGGAGCCAACGATGCAATCACTTGGTCCCGCATTTGACTCAGTTCACGTGACTCGAGGATCGCTTTGATCTCGTCGACCGGGACAATAGTTGTGACATTGCTGTTACCCTCGACCGTCCCAATCAAGGTAGCCGCAGCTTGGATTTTTAGATCGGCAGATTCCGGAAAAAATCCGCTTACTACGTCAAGTAGCTTGTAATCCGTGCCGACAATCATGTTTCCACCTCTCAAACCTCCGAGATTCACAAACACTGGCGAGCCGCTGTTCCCGTGGAAAGTATGAACGTCCGCTAAATAAAGGTGCCCTGGAGCTCCCAGCGTCGTCCGGATGTCCTCATCTGGCATCATTGCCAGCATTCCTTCACGCACGATCGGCTGGACCTTTTTCATTCCCGGAAATTGGGCAAAGTATCCAGCCAAAACAACGGAGTCTCCCTCTCCAACGCCCCTCGAAGTGACAACGTCCTTGGTCGCGAAAAGTGAGACGGGGATGGTTAGAAAATCAAATACGGAAATGTCAGGCATGAAAGGAACGACCGCCAAATCAACAGAAAGATCTGGCGAGAAGCGCCAAGGGACGTTTGGCCCCAGATTGAGAGCCCCCGCTTGCCGCCCGTCCGGGGTTGGCGTCTTCAGATTGATCCTGAGTGCCGTATTCAGCACACTGACCGGCCGATTTAGGCCCAAGGATGGTTCCGCCATATGTCGATTGGTGACGAGATAACCGAACCCGCGATCTTTGCCCAGCCTGTCATCCGGCATGACGACGATAAAGCCTGTGCCCTGTACATCGATCTGGTTTGCACCATCCCAGCACAGCACGTCAATAAAAATGACAGTCTTCCTAAGCTGTGACGGAAAGGGAGCGGGCTGGGAAGTTGACGCGGTCGGCGCCGGAACCGTTTGCGCCTCCACGTACGGATATACCCTCAGAAGCGCAACGAGGGCGAGAATCAGCGGCAGGAGAATATTCCCACGACGGCGGCGACTATCGGTTTTCATAAAGCTCCCCTAGGCTTCCTAGGTACTGAACGGGATTGGACAGCAAACTTGCAGCAAAGATCGTCCGCGTTCTGAAGCGAGGGCCTCTCAGGCCATTACGATGAGCTTAGGCGAATTAAAAGCGAATGTCTAATGTCAAGTCCGTAACCCGCTCTGGCGCTCTCAGCGGAGAACTCTCTGGAAAAATGGGCTTTTTGGGGAAATCCATCTGCAAAACTTATCAAGCTTTCCCCACCCCCCGAATTCGTTTCGGGAAACGAGCCCGAACTGAGAAATTCGCAGCACCGCAACACTCAATTGGCCGATCTTTAAAGCGCTCCGCCGCCGCGCCAGGTCTATGGTGAAGGCGGGGCGAGGTGTGTGGAATGATCTCCGATACAGCAGCGACGGCGCTGGCCCAGCAAAAATCCCTCAAAAGCGAAAGAACAGCGCCCGGCGTCGAAGCCCTCGCGCAGTCGTTCCTCGACAACCTGCTCTTCGTCCAGGGCCGTCCCGTGGAGCGCGCCACCGTCAACGACCTCTACATGGCCCTGGCCCACACCGTCCGCGACCGCCTCGTGGAGCGCTGGATCTCCACCACGCGCAACTACCAGGCGCAGGATGTCCGGGTGGTCTGTTACCTTTCGGCCGAGTTTCTCACCGGCCCGCATCTCGGCAACAACCTCATCAACCTCGGCATCTACGACGAGGCCGAGCAGGCGATGCGCCAGCTGGGCCTCGACCTCAACGTGCTGATCGAACAGGAGGGCGAGCCCGGGCTCGGCAACGGTGGCCTCGGCCGCCTCGCGTCCTGCTTCATGGACTCGCTCGCCACCCTCGACATTCCCGCCATCGGCTACGGAATCCGCTATGAGTACGGCATCTTCGATCAGCAGATTCGCGATGGCTGGCAGGTCGAATCGACCGACAACTGGCTGCGCCTCGGCAACCCCTGGGCCCTGGAACGCCCCGAAGACGCCTTCGAAGTCAAGATGGGTGGCCACACCGAAACCCACACCGACGCGCGTGGCCGGATCCACGTTAAGTGGATTCCCGAGCGCCTGGTGCGCGGCGTCCCGCACGACACCCCGATCCTCGGCTATCGCACCAACACGGCCAACACCATGCGCCTTTGGTCGGCGCAGGCCGTCGAAAGCTTCAACTTCGGCGTCTTCAACCACGGCGACTTCTTCGGCGCCGTCGCCGACAAGGTCGCTTCCGAGAACCTCTCGAAAATCCTCTATCCCAACGACGACGGAACCCAGGGCAAGCAGTTGCGACTCGCGCAGCAGTACTTCTTCGTCTCCTGCAGCCTGCAGCACATCGTCCGTATTCAGACCACGCAGAACCGCCCGCTCGCCGAGCTGCATCGCAACTTCGCCGTCCAGATGAACGACACGCATCCTGCGATCGCGGTTGCGGAACTGATGCGACTGCTCGTGGATGAACACGGGATGGAATGGGATACGGCGTGGCTCGCGACCGTGCAGTCGCTGTCGTACACCAACCACACGCTGCTGCCCGAAGCCCTCGAACAGTGGCCGCGCAGCCTCTTCAGCGCCCTGCTCCCGCGCCACATGCAGATCGTTGAGGAGATCAACCGCCGGCATCTCGAGCAGGTGCGCCGGAAATTTCCCTCGGACGAAGACCGCGCCCGCCGGCTCTCCCTGATTTACGAAAACGGCGACAAGTTCGTGCGCATGGCCTATCTCGCCGCCGTCGGCAGCCACGCCATCAACGACGTCGCCGCGCTGCACACCGAATTGCTGAAGACCAACGTCCTCGCCGACTTCTACGCGCTCTCCCCGGAGAAATTCTCCAACAAAACCAACGGTGTCACGCCGCGGCGCTGGATGGTCCTCAGCAATCCGCAGCTCGCGCAACTCATCACCGCGCGCCTCGGCCAGGGCTGGGTCTACGACCTCGAAAAACTCCGTCGCCTCGAGCCCCTCGCCGACGACCTGGAGTTCCGCCAGAGCTGGCGCGCCATCAAGCGGCAAAACAAGCTGCAGCTCGCGTCCTATATCCACGATCGCCTCAGCATCGCAGTCGATCCCGACTCCATGTTCGATGTCCTCGTCAAGCGCCTCCACGAATACAAGCGCCAGCATCTCCAGCTCCTGCATATCATCACGCTGCTCAAGCGCGTCCACCGCGATCCGAACGCGCCGGTCGTGCCCCGAACCTTCATCTTCGGCGGCAAAGCGGCCCCCGGCTATCAGATGGCGAAGCTCATCATCAAGCTCATTCATTCCGTCGCCGAAGCCGTGAACAACGATCCGCTGGTTGCCGTACGCCTGCGCGTCGTCTTCCTGCCGGACTTCAGCGTGAAGCTCGGCCACAGAGTCTATCCAGCCGCCGAGCTGTCCGAGCAGATTTCGCTCGCAGGCAAGGAAGCCTCCGGAACCGGCAACATGAAGTTCGCCATGAACGGCGCGCTCACCATCGGAACCCTCGACGGAGCGAACATCGAAATCCGCGAGGAGGTCGGCGCCGAGAACTTCTTCCTCTTCGGCCTCACGGCCGTCGAAGTCCAGCAGAGAAAGCAACAGGGCTACAATCCCCGCGCCATCTACGACGGTAACGCCGACCTGCGCGAGACCATCGATGCGCTGACTAGCGGCGAGCTTTCGCACGGCGACAAAAAGCTCTTTGAGCCGCTCGCAACCTCACTCCTTACCAAAGACGAGTACCTGCTGCTCGCGGACTACCAGGCCTACGTAGACTGCCAGGATCAGGTCAGCAGCGCCTACAGCGATCCCGAACACTGGGCGCGCATGTCGATCCTCAACGTCGCCCGCATCGGCAAGTTCTCCTCCGACCGCGCCATCCGAGATTATTGCGCCGATATCTGGAAGACCTGGCCGGTCAAAATCCACCTGTAGCTACTTTCGCTCGTCCGGCTCGGCCAGCACATCGGCGAGCCGGTCGAGCCGTCGCGCCCAAAGGCTGCGGTGATCGCGGATCCACTGTTCAAGTACATCGAACCCGAGGTACTGAATGCTGCAGGTACGGACCCGTCCGAGCTTCTCCGTCCGCACCAAAGCACATTCCTCGAGTATTTGCAGATGCTGGCCGACCGCCGTCAGCGTGATGCCCAGCCCCTCGGCCAGCCGCGTCACCGTCGTGGGCGCATGGACCAGCCGATCGAGGATCGCCCGCCGCGTCGGATCGCCCAGCGCGTGAAACACCCGGTCGACGCTGTGGCCTCTCTTCAAGCCGCGCCCTGCTCCCGGGCGCTTTTTGAGTCAGTTCGCTTCAGTTCCTCCGTGAGCCTGGCAATGAGCCCCCGCCAGCCCTGCTCCCGCATTTGGGGACCGTCGGAGCCTTCGAAGAACGCGCCCTGGTGCGTGCAGCGCAGCTCCGTACCCCCCGCGATCGGGATCAGCTCAATGGTGAGCAGGGATGACGACATGCGATGGTCGCCAATCGTCATGGTGTACGCCGAGACAATCCGCTGGTTGGGCACGATGTCCTGATAAACCGTGTCGGCGGCGAGAGGCACCCCCGGGAGGGGCGTGTCCGGCCCCATGTGGAAGCGGAGCCGCTCGGTGCCGCCGACGCGGAAGTCCATCGTGAACTGTTCGACCGAATGCGAGCCGCGGTCGGCATACCAGCGGCGCTTCTTCTCCGGATCGGCAAACGCCTCAAACAGCCGTTCCGGTGGGTACGGGTAATTGTGCTCAATAACAAACGTTGAGTGCGTGACAGAAGGTTCCATGGGTGACCTGCTTTCCTGTTTGGAAATAGTGAAGCATAAGCTTCACTATCAAGAATGCACACGCCTCAGCATCATTGTCAAGTGGATGCTTCACTATTCAGATTGGCCCGCAATCGCCCGAATCGCCGCCGCTTCTCAGTGGAAAATCGACAGGTCGATCGACGCGCCCATCTTCTCGTAACCCGCGTCGCCCGGATGAAGATGGTCGCCGGAGTCAACATCGGCGGCAAAAACCGCAGGTTTGGCCGGATCGCGAGTGACCTGATCGAAGTCGATCACCCCGTCGAAAACGCCACTGGTTCGGATCCACTCGTTCACCGCCACACGCATCTGCTCGCCCGCGGGCGAAGCGTAGCCGGCGCCGACGTACGGCGTAAGCGTGGCGCCGAAGACCTTGACGCCGTGGGAGTGCGCGCGCGTCACCAACTGCCCGAGTGCCCGAATTTCATCCTGTGTCGTAATCGGATCGCCGGGATCGCGAGGCATCGCGGTGCGTCCGATGTCGTTGATGCCTTCGAGAATGATGAGATACTTCACCCCGTCCCGCTCCAGCACATCGCGATCGAAGCGTGCCAGCGCGTTGGGTCCCGCAACGTCGTGCACCAAACGGTTGCCGCTAATGCCCTCGTTCAGAACGGAAAGATGCGCCGTCTTCGGATCCGCCTGCAAACGGCGCGCAAGAACATCGGGCCAGCGCCCGTTGGTGTCGCGCGTGGAGTGTGCACCGTCGGTGATCGAATCGCCCAGAGTCACGATGGCAGCAGCATTGTTCTCGTGCGTGCTCACGTCGATGCCCTCGACGAAACACCACGAATAAATAGACCGTGCGTCGGTCAGCGTTTCAGCAGCGGTGTTATCCCCCTCGGTGATGAGAGTCGTGGATCGGGCATCCTGATGGCACGTCGTCTCGTCGATGGGCTGGTCGGCAAGGTAGACGCTCACCGCGAGATTCGAAAGCGGCGCAACCTGCATCGCGACGGGATCGCTGAAAACCGGTGCGCCCGCCGGAATGATGACCGACGGCTGCCCATTGAAAGTCAGAACGTGGTCGGTGCCAGGCTTGAACGCCCCCAGCCCCACGCTCAAGGCGACGTGAGCCGCCCCGACGGTCAGCGGCCGCGATCCAAATTCGTTGGTCAGCTCAACCCGCAGCGAATCGCCACCGGCGCTGATGCGCACCACATTGCGATACGTCGAGTTGGCAGGGGACGGTTGCCCAAAATTCACGTGGCCGCCCATCGGCGAAGCACCCCAGGTCCCAATCCAGCGAACCGCGGGTTCCTGCGCAGCTCCTATCTGCGTCACCCACAGCAGAGAGAGCAGGGAAGTCCCAACAAAAAAACGCCTCATGCTTGCTCCCAAAACGCGCAGCGTCCCTTCTACACCATTTTCGACCCAGGCGTCCCAGCGCCACGCAAAAACGAAAAGCCCCGGCGCGAAGCCGGGGCTCTTCACAGTCATCATCAACCTTACGCGTGCGAGAATTCCGCTTCCTGTTCCTCGTCGAGCCCGTGCCGCCGCAGCAGCGTAGGCAGGTTCTGCGAAAACGCCGAGCGCGGCATCACGATGTCGCATCCGGCTTCCACAGCCTTCGCCTTCAGGTCTCCCTGCAGGTGCGAAAGGAACCCGATCACCGACGTCCCCTTCTTCAGCTTCGACTTGATCTTCGGGATCAGCGTCATCGGCTTGGCTGCGGCGTTGTTCAGATCGAACACGATCAGCGACGGCCGCTCTTCCTCAGGCCCTTCAGTGATCTTCGCCACCGTCTCCGGGTCATTCTTGACAAAAGCGACCTTGATGCCGAGCTTCCGCGCGCTCTCGTTGATCTTCGCGAAGAAAAACAGATCCTCGACGAAGAGGTAGATGCGAATAGGCGCGTCTTCTTTGATCGGCGGCGGCGGAGCTTCCCACGGCGCGGCGTTTTCGAAATGGCCATTGCCGCCGACGTTGCCGTTCCGGAGCTCGATGGTCGACGGCGGTGAGTCGGCGACATTGCCGTTCACGGTGCGGTAGCTATGGTCCATGGGACCCACAAAGACCCGCTCCCGGCGTTGCTTGTTGCGGCGCCGGCCACCTCCGCCTCCCTGGTGCTGTCCATTACCGTTGCTGTTCTTGAAGAAACGGACCTGGCTGGAAGTTTGCGGCTTGGGCGGCTTTGGCTTAAACGCCTGGGGCTGCGGCGGCTGGTTCTGCGGCTGAGCCTGATTCTGCCCCTGGCCGTTCGCCTGTGCCTGGCCGCCCTTGTTCCGCTTGCGGCGCCTGCGGCGGCGACGACTACCGCCGCCACCCTCCCCATGAATTTGCCCCTGATTCACTGCTTGCCCCTGCGCCGAGACCGGATTCTCCGGAGGCTGAGGCTGGTTTTGCTCTGTTGTCATGCCTGCACTTCCTGGTGCGATGGACTCTCTGTTCCTGTTTCCCGCTTCCGTCCTGAATCCGGGCTCGCGTGCACTGCGACCTTGGGACCCGCAGCGCGAAACCTGACCCGCCGGGAGCCAGGAACAGTGGTTTATTTAGCTCCGGCCTGAAGCCTGCAGCTCGCTTACAACGGATGCGGCCGGAAAGTTCATACTGCGACGCGACACTTTTTGACTGGATTCCTGGGCCCCTACGGCTCCCGCCCGGCTACCAGACGACTGAGACGGGGGAACACAACCGAATGTCACGCCGATCAACGGAACGTACTGGAGTTGCCGTCTGATTCTGATTCAACCTTCGCAACCGGGCTGGTTTCTCCTCTGAGGCACACGCGACGGCGGAGAAAAGCTCCCGGGGGTGATTCCTGACTCTCGAGAATCGCGGCGAGCCTCGCGGATATCCGCCGTGGCATCAGCCGCTCGATAGGCAAAAACAATACTACTCCCTGGGCCTGAGCCTGACAAGTCCTTTGATGCGGTCACCCAGAAAGGGGGGTGCGCTGTAGTAACCGGACCGGTGGCCCGATTCAAGCCTTGCTTGGCCTGAGTGGGCAAAGAGGAAACAGAAAAGCCATCCGTGTCCGGATGGCTTTTCTGCGTGACAGCCAGTCACTGGCCTCCCTGAAGTCGCCCTTCATCCTTAACCTATGGATTAGGACTTTTTGCATCCCGGCCGGGGCAGGATCTCGAAGGATTTGCTCTCATCGGCCGGAATCTCTTGTTCGCACCGGCCCTCTTCTCGAGGACCTATACGTCGCTGGCGTCAACGGAAAGTGCAATTGGGGGGCCGTTCCTGTTGCACTGTGGAATCAACCGCTTAACTAAAGTGGGCAGGCCCAATCCATTCAGATTCCCGTAGAACCCCAGACCAGGAGTCCCGAAATTCATAACACGAGAGTGGGACTACTTTGGTCCCCGATTCCCCGGTCGGCTCTCTCGCTCTACGTCTGGCAATGCGGACAAAAGTGGGTCCCTCGCCCCGCAAGAACGATGCGCCGAATCGGCGTGCCGCAGACCAGGCACGGTTGGCCTTCGCGGCCGTAGACGCGGTGCTGGATCTGGAAGAAACCCTCCACCCCGTCAGCATCCACATAGTCGGAAACCGACGACCCCCCCGCCCGAATCGCCGCCTGCAGCACCGTCTTCAGCCCTCGGTGCAGCTTCGCCAACCGCTCCCGCGTCAGCCGCCCGGCGCGGCGGGTCGGCCGGATCCCCGCCCGGAACAAGCTCTCGTCCGCATAGATGTTCCCCACCCCGTGCAGCAGCGACTGATTCAGCAGCGCAGCCTTGATAGCCAGCTTGCGCCCCCGAAACAGCCCCGCAAACTCCGCCGGAGAAATGGTCAGCGGCTCGTGGCCCGGTCCCGTGAAGCCGCCAGCCACATAAAGCTCCAGCCGCCCGAATCGCCGCGCGTCGACAAAGCGCAGCTCGCGCCCCGAAGCCAGATGCACAACCGCATGTGTATGCGTCGGCAGAGGAACATCCGCCGCGGAAACCAGCAGTCGCCCCGTCATCCCAAGGTGAACGATCCACTGCGCCTTCACCTTCCGGGCCGATTTCGCCGCCAAGTCCACGACAATATGCTTGCCAACCCGGTAGACGCGACCGATGCGCAGGCCCACAAGCGCTGCCGCCATCTCGACGGGCGGCGTCTTGAACGGCTCCTTATATTTGCTGAACCAAACCGAGACGATGCTGTCGCCGCGCACCCGCCGGTCGACTCCGTTGGCAATGGTCTCCACTTCAGGCAGTTCGGGCATGAGATGCGCGGCGGTTCAGATACTACCAAGTCTGCTGGATAATGATTCCGGATGCCATGCTTCCACCTTAGTGTAGCGGGCGAAATCATGATCGTTGAATGTCAGAATCCGCTTGATTCCGTAGACGTGCATGGCGGCAACCAGCCGCGCATCGTGAACCTGAACCCCGGACACTCTGCACGCGACGATCAGTTCCTGATGCACAGCCAGGCCGTCGGGAAGAATATCCAGAGAATTCTCGATCACCGCAGCGCGCGCATCCGCTTCTTCGATGCTCAGTCCGTACCGTTTCGGTCGGTCGGCCTGGTACATGTGTTCCAGAACTCTGCGAGGTTTTGCGAGGTGTAGCAGAGAGTACTGCCCCGGCGAATCAGGCTTTCGATCAGGCCATTGAGAAGGAGATAATCGCGGTCGTCCGGTTTGACCCATCGGATGAGAATATTGCTGTCGACAAGAAAAGCGCCGTCCGGCATTCAGCCGCGGCCCTCGTAAAAGCTCTCCCGGGTAAAGCTCTCTGTCGGCAACGTGGGCAGACCCTCGGAGCCTCGCGCGAGCGCGTCCAACATGGCATGAAATTTCTCGACCGTGAGATTGCCGGGTCGATTCGCCGGTGACGCCAGGGCCTCCTGCAGGAGGCTCCCGGCGTACTTCTCCAGAGCCATTCCCCGCGCCCGCGCTTCCGCAACGAGTCGCGCCTCGCTTTCCGGGCTGAGTTCGATCTGAATCGTCATGGAGAGACGCCTCTCTGCCCATTATCCGACGGCTCGGGAGCAAAGTCGATTCGTCTTCCACCGCCATGGAACGCGGACCGGACTTGGCGCCCATCAGCAGCCGTAGCTGCGCGACTCCTCCGTCTGCTCCCACGGATATTTCTGGATCGGCACAAAAGTCCGCTGGAAAAACGCGTCGTCGACGACGTACGTCTCTCCATCTTCACCCCGCACAATCCACTCCCCGCGCTTCACATTGACAAATCCAAGGTCGGTGGCAATCGTGGAAAGCTCAGCGGCCTGAGTAGCGTCGACCAACAAGGGTCGGCAGGTTCGAAAGGCGCTCATAATTCCTCCGCCGAGCGTTTCGGGGCCCCCGGCAAGCCCGATGTTGGCTTGACGGGGTGATCCGACCTGGCCCGGCACCTGTCTATTCGAATGCCCAGCCCATAAAGTCGCGCCAGGGAAGACATAAAGGATTCGTGAGCGCTCCGATGGATAATGCCGCAGCTTGACGCCGGCCGCAGTCCACAGGATAGTGGGATTTCGCTTCCAAACTGAATCTTCTGAGGCAAAACGCTTCCAACAGAATCTCTTGAGGAAAAAATGATGCGATGCATAGCGGCGGTTGTGGTGGCCTGTTGTGGATCAATGGCGAGCGCGCAGGTTCCAGCGACCCTTCAGGCCTTCGTCAAGGTCGATGCGCCCGTCGTGGTGCTGGAGAACGTGCGCGTCATCGACGGTACCGGCGCCCCTGCCAAAGAGAACCAGATGGTCATCCTCGACCACGGCAAAATCACAGCCATCGGCCCGCAAACCGCGGATCAGCTGATGCCAACGGGTGCCAAAGTCCTCGACCTCACCGGCAAAACCGTCTTCCCCGGCCTCGTCGGCATGCACGAACACCTCTTCTATCCGCTGCCCGACGGCGGCCCTGGCCTGCTTCCTCTCTACGGCGAAATGGCCGACAGCGCGCCGCGCCTCTACCTCGCCGGCGGCGTCACCACCGCGCGCACCGCCGGCAGTCTTGAACCCTACACCGACATCTCCGTCAAGCAAGCCATCGACGCCGGCCAAATCCCCGGCCCGAAGCTCTTCCTCACCGGCCCTTACCTCGAAGGCGCGCCCGCCATCGGCCCGCAGCTGCACACCCTCACCGGCCCCGCCGACGCCGCGCGCCTGGTCGACTACTGGTCCGCCGAGGGCATGACCTCCTTCAAGGCCTACATGCACATCACGCCCGACGAACTCAAAGCCGCGGTTGACCACGCCCATGCCCAGGGACTGAAGATCACAGGCCATCTCTGCGCCGTCGGCTTCAAAGAAGCCGCCGCGCTCGGCATCGACAACCTCGAACATGGCCTCGCCGTCGACACCGAGTTCTACTCCCAGAAAAAGTCGGGCGTCTGCCCAGGCCAACATCCTCCGCAGGCCGAGCTGGCCAGGATGGACGTCGAAGGCGCCGACATTCAGGGCACCATCAAAAACCTCATCGCCCACCACGTCGCCATCACCTCAACCCTGGCCATCTTCGAAAGCTTCGTGCCGAATCGCCCGCCGATGAGCGAAGAAATGCGCGTGCGCACCTCGCTGCTCCCCGACGCGTGGGGCAGCTATGCGGCAACCCGCGCCGGCATTGCAGAGCATGAAGCCGATGCGATCTGGCCGACGCTGCTCAAAATGGAAATGCAGTTCGAGCGCGACTTCGTCAAGCAGGGCGGCCTCCTCATGGCCGGCTGCGATCCCACCGGCTACGGCGGCGTCCTGCCCGGCTTCGGCGATCAGCGCAACCTCGAGTTGCTCGTCGAAGCCGGCTTCACTCCCGAAGAAGCCATTCACATCGCGACCCAGAACGGTGCGCAGTTCCTCGGCGAAGACAGCCACCTCGGCACCATTGCCGTGGGCAAAGCCGCGGATCTCGTTGTCGTCGACGGCAATCCCGCGCAGAACATCGCCGACGTGGAAAAAGTCGACACCGTCTTCAAAGACGGCATCGGCTACGACCCGAAGAAGCTCATCGAATCCGTTCGTGGCCTGATGGGCCTGCGATAGCGGCGCATCCGCTTTCGCTCTACACAGCCGATCTATTTCTGTGCAGAGCCCATCTTCGCCCGCAGCCTTGCTTCCGCGTCGTCACCCCAGTATTTGGCTTTCAGCTGGATGAAAACCGACGAATACGGAATTGTCATATTCGTCTTCAGCACCAGGATCTGGAACGTCTTCCCCGCATCGTTCACGGTCCCGATCAGTTTGTCGTGAGGCATCGTCTGAATCGGGTATCCGTGCAGAACATCGGCGATATTCGCGCGAAACTGCGAGGTCCCCGGAGCATCCTGATCCGTAACAAACGGCAGCTCCGCATCCATATAAATGTCCGGCCGCACATGCTCGGAGTTCTCGATCTCTCCCAGCACGTAGGGCAGGACGGCCGTCAGGGGTGCGCGCGTATCCACCGTCTCGACCCCCGGCGCAACCTGCAGCGGATAAGCCGAGTCGACAATCAGAATCCAGTTGCGATGCCCCAGCAGTGGCAGTTCCTGCGCCACCTTCGCCTGCCATGATGCCGGCTCCTCCGGCGGCGCAGCATGCAGAGCCGGCACTGCGAGAAACAGAGCGACAGCAAAGAAATTCCTGAACATCGCACGAGTATCTCAAAAATCCGCGCCGCCGCGGCCCCACTGCAAACCCGATGAGAATTCCGTGCTTGATCTTTCCCCTCGAAAGGACTATCAGGGTCATTCCCCCTAAAACGAATGAAGAGGAGATCGATACATGATGGGACACGGGATTATTGCCTGGATCATTATTGGTGTGATCGCAGGATGGCTGACCGGAAAAATCATGAAGGGTTCCGGGTTCGGTTTTCTGATGGATATGCTCGTGGGGCTGGTCGGCGCGCTGATCGGCGGCTTTATCTCCAGCCACCTCGGCCTCGGGGGAGTAGGTCAGCACGGGCTCATCATGAGCATCGTCATCGCTGTCATCGGCGCGGTTATCCTGACGCTGATCGTTCGCCTGTTTACGGGCAGGAAAGCGAATCTCTGAACCCAATCCGGCCGTAAGAACAGGAAACCGTGCAGGCTCCTCATATTTGGAACCTGCACGGTTACATTCTTCCGAACCTGAACTGCAACGCCCCCCGGCTACGCCTCCTTGTAAAGCGCGGCCCCCGCCACTGTGCCCAGAATCCACGCGATGAAATCGGCAATCGTCGCATACAGCGCAAGGTGATGCGGATACATATACGGAATCACCATGAAGAACGTGTTCGCCAGCAGCGAGGCCAGCAGCCACGTTACCAGACCGGCGTAGATGGCCGTCTTCGGACCCGCGCCGAACCGAGGCCGAATCCCCGCATAGATCCACACCGCAGCCAGGCCTATCACCAGCCCCACCAGGTTGAACTCAACGATCATCCTGGTTGTCAGCGCTGGTTTGCCCAGCGCCTGCATCGCAGCGTTCCAGCTCGGTCCCAGCCACACGCCCTGACAAATGGCTTCGACGATGTCCCCAACCACGCCCGCAACCAAACCACCCAAAATCCAACGGCCGACATTAATCTTGCCCATACCGCCTCCTTTGTTTTTGGGGGATGCGGCAGTATACGGGTGCACCACACAGTGTGCAACGAGAATCTTCCCCTCCACGCAGCGTTGGCTCCGGCAGCTCAAAACAAACCCCACCTCACCAAAGCGGGGCGATGGGCTGCTCCTGGAACACCGGCTTGGGACCTCCCTGATTGGAAAGGACGATGGTCGCCAGAAACGGCTTGACCTGCGGGTCGTAAAGCACAGTGATGCTTCCAGCGCGCCCGTTCGGCCCATCGAAGCCGTCTCTGCCGTCCGAGCCGCTTCGCCCGCTCGATCCGTCGGGCGTACCCGACCCGCCAGAGCCGCCACTGCCTCCGCGCCCACCTTTGCCGCCGGATCCGCCGGAACCGCCGTTCGCCGTCACGGTGAGAGAGCCGCCCTGCGGATCGACAAGGTAGAAGTGCTCCTTGCGGCCAGGCGCGGTGACTCCGATCTGGAGCAACGGATGGGCTCCGGCACGGAGGGTCGCCTGCACCTGCACCGGCGGTGCATCGCCCCCGGCGCCCCCGTCTTCTCCGTTCGAGCCATCCCCGCCGTCGCCGCCGTTTCCGCCGGGCGAAGGGTTGTTCGGGTCGATCGAGCCGGGACTGCCGGAGATGCCGCTGGTGCCATCGCTGCCGTTCATGCCGCTCGATCCGGCGCTGCCGGAAAAATTCACTGCGAATTTGTAATCGTAGCGGAGCGGAATATCGATCTCGGCATGGAGATCGGGATGACTGGGCACAGTAATGGCAAGGTGGCCGGTCTTGCCGTCGCTCACACGCGGATCATGAGCCAGCGAGACAACGCCCTTCTTGTTGATGGCGACGACGGTCGCGGTGATGGCGAGGTCGCTCCACAGAACTTTGCCCTTGCCCTGGCCCTCGGTGACCAGGACCTTGCCGTCGGGTTGGGCGAAGGTCACCACCAGCGGGGTCTTCTCCCCAGGCGCGATGGCCGGGTCTTTAGGGAGCGTGGCTTCCATCGAGGTGACAGGGAGTTTGGCGAGACGGACCTTCATCCCGAGGTGAACCTGAATGCTGCTGCATCCGCTCAGAATCAGTGTGGAGGCGAGGCCGAGGCAGGAGACGAACTTCCCAAAGTGCGACATAACGGCAGGACCCTTTGCGATCACTCACGAAGACGGAATTGTTCCCCGCCGAGTCTCATCGCGTGAGAATTTTCGACCGCGTGCAGAATCTCCTGGCACCGAAGTCACCGCCACGGCGCTTCAGACCTACTGCAGCAGCGAAATCGCCACGCTGGTCATCGCCGTCACTCCCGTGCGCAGCGTCGGCTCCGGCAGCGGCTCAAAGCGGCTCGTGTGCGGGCCAGGCAGTTCCTTGCCCGCCGCCTTCGCCGCCACAAGCTTCACTGGATCCATCGCGCCCAGGATGAAGTACGTCAGCGGAATCTCATGACTCGGCAGCGCGAACACGCCCACATCCTCGCTGGCCATACCCCTCGGAATATCAATGACGTTATCCGCGCCCAGCGTCTTCACCAGCGTCCCCTTCACTTTTTCCGTTTGCGGGGGATCGTTATAAAGCACCGGCGTCGACTCGTCCTCGAGCACCGTCACGGTCGCAGCCTTCTCCGGTGGCAGTCCCGCCGACGCTGTGATGCCCGCGGCCATCTGCTTCAGTCCGTTGATCACCGTGTCGCGACTCTTGTCGGTAAAAGATCGCGTCGTCAGCTCCAGCTTCACCTCATTAGGAATGATGTTGCGCTTCGTGCCGCCTTCGATGTGACCGACCGTAACGACCGTGGGATCCTGCGGGTCTTCTTCGCGGCTCACGATGGTCTGGATCTGCGTGATGTAGAGCGCGGCCAGCGTGATCGGGTCGCGCCCGGTGTTCGGATACGCGCCGTGACCGCCGATGCCGCGAATCACGACGTCAACCGAAGTCGAGCTGCTGGCCGAAGACCCGCTGCGAACGCCAACGGTTCCCGCAGCCAGCCCGTTCGTGTCGTGCAGTCCGATGATGCGATCCGGCCGCCCAAAGCGCTCGTACAAATGATCCGCCAGCATCGCCTTCGCGCCGTCGATCGTCTCCTCCGACGGCTGCCCCACCAGCATCAGCGTTCCGTGCCATCGCGACTTCATGGCCGCCATCCCGCGGGCTGTGCCGATGAGCACGGTCGTGTGAACGTCGTGTCCGCACGCGTGCATCACGCCCACCGTCACCCCATCCTTGTTTTTCGTGGTCACATGACTCGCGTATGGCACGCCGGTCTCCTCCACGATCGGCAGAGCATCCATGTCGGCGCGAATCATCAGCGTCGGTCCCGCACCATTCTTTAGAATGCCCACCACCCCGAACGCCTGCGATCCATCCGGATACCGTCCCACGCGCTCAGTCACTGTGTAACCCGCCTCGCGCAGCGCCGCAGCCAGAATGCCCGACGTGCGCTCCTCGAAATGCGAAAGCTCCGGATGCGCATGGATGTCCTTATAGGTATCGACCAGCGCCGGCGTCTCGGGTTTCACGAAGGTGGGAACATCCTGGGCCGCAGCCGTGGCCGCGCCCATCAAGAACACAAAACCGGCAAGCACGAAAGATCGCACAAGTTCTCCTGTTGAAAATGAATGGCGCTCAGTATACGCGAGGTCTTTCCGCAGACTGCGTCAGCCGTCAAACCGCCGTACCGCCAGCACGGCGTTCAATCCCCCAAACGCAAACGAGCTCGAAAGCGCCACCTTCGGGCTCCCCGGCTCATTTTGTAACAGAACATGATCTAAATCGAGCGCCGGATCGACCACCGAGTCTGCTTCACCCAATCCAGCATTCGCCGGAAGGAAATTCCCCCGGATCGCCAGCACCGTCGCCAGCAATTCCATCGCCCCCGAAGCGCCAATCGCATGCCCATGCAATCCCTTCGTCGAGCTAATCGGCAGAGTCCGCGCGCGTTCGCCAAAAATACGATGAATGGCCTCCGCCTCCACGCGGTCATTGGCCTCAGTGCCGGTCCCGTGCGCGTTAATGTAGCCGACCTCGTCCGGCGCAATATGCGCATCATCGAGCGCACGCTGCATCGCCGCGGCAGGTCCCGCGGGAGCAGGCTGCGTGATGTGGTGCGCGTCCGACGACATCCCGAATCCGACAATCTCCGCCAGAATCTCCGCGCCCCGCGCCTCCGCCGATTCGAGCGTCTCGATAGCAAATACCGCCGCGCCCTCCGCCAGCGTCATCCCATCGCGATCCGCGGCGAAAGGCCGGCAACTCGTAGGCGAAACAACGTGGAGCCCATCCCACGCCTTCAGGAAGACGTGAGTCAGCGGCGCTTCGTGCGCGCCCGTCAGCGCAGCCTTCACCGCGCCGGTGCGCACCATCTGGAACGCCAACCCAATCGCGTGCGTTCCCGATGCGCATGCCGTCGTGATGGTGAATGCCGGCCCCGTGATGCCGTGTTCCATGCTCACGAGGCTGGTGCCAGAGCTGGCCATCACCCGCGGCACGGTGAGCGGATGAATGCGGGCGCCGCGCTTGTGGAACTTCTCCGCCTCCTGATCTTCTGTGCTGCGCCCGCCAACGGAGCAGCCGAAGATTACCGCGATGGAGTCGCCCGGATACGCGGCCACGATGCCCGACTGCTGCACCGCCTGGCGCGCCGCGGCAATCGCAAACGCCGAAGAGCGCTCTGCGATCTGTCGCTGATTCGCGGTCAGCCACTCCTGCTGCTGAAAATCCTCCACCGTCGCGGTACGCGTGAAGTGCAGGTCCTGTGGCCGATCCACCATCTCGCGAATTCCGCTGCGCCCGGCAAACAGACTCTCCGCAAAATTGCCGACGTCCTGCCCGATGGGCGTGATGCATCCAGCGCCGGTGATCACCACACGCGTCATGCGTTGGTAGTGGGCGTTGCGCTCTTCCGGCGCACCGCTTCTTCAATCCCAGTCACCATGTCGTCGACCGTCTTGATCTGCCCCAGCTTCTCTTCAGGAATCTCGATGTCGTACTTCTCCTCGATATCGAACGCCAGGCTCACGCGGTCCAGCGAGTCGAGCGCCAGTTCATCGAAAGTGCTGTCGAGGTGGATCTGCTCTGGCGTAATGCTTTTCTGTTTCGCGATGAGCGCGATGCACTCCTCGGCCACCTGATTCATCGTCAACTCCGGACTCTCATGCTGGTATGTTCATCCTGCCTTGCCCGGGTTTGCGCCAGCAAGTGGTGGATGGCGGCGAGCACGCGATCGGGGCGATCGAGGTGGACCCAGTGCCCGCTGTCCTCGACCACCCATTGTTTCGCGTCCGGGGCAATGCGCGCCAGCGATTCTTTCCGGGCACCCCCCGGCGGAAACCAGCACAATGACCGGCACTTCTCGAATCGGCGCCGCGTCTGCCGTCAGCGCGAAGATCGTGCCGCGCTTTTCCGCAGCTTCCACGAAGAATCTCGCTCGTCGACCGCCATTATGCCCGAACCGCGCCGCCAGTTCGCGGGTCAAATCTGGGCAGCGCGGGGCGGTGCCAATGCGATCCCGCTGCCGCAGGTGCTCGTCCCGGTGCCGGGGCGAAGAAGAAACGAAAACCGCGCTAAAATAGGCGGATGCTCTCCCCGGTGACCCCAGTCCCGGAGATCCCGCCGGACCTCCCGGTCCCCGCGTCCCTCCAATGGGCGCACCCGCTCGTGCAGGAGTGGTTCGTTCGCCGTTTCGGCACGCCCACCGAACCGCAGGAACTCGGCTGGCCCGTGATTCTCGCCGAACAACCCGTGCTCATCTCCGCGCCCACCGGCTCCGGAAAAACCCTGGCAGCATTCCTCATCTGTATTGACGGCCTCATCCGCAAAGCCCTCGACGGCCGTCTCGGCTGCGAAACCGAGGTCGTCTACGTTTCCCCGCTCAAGGCGCTCTCCAACGACGTCCAGAAAAACCTCGAAACCCCGCTGCGCGAGATTCAGCAACTCGCCCTCGAGCGCGGCTATCTTTGCCCGCCCGTGCGCGCGGCCGTGCGGACCGGCGACACGCCCACAGCCGAGCGCCGCGCCATGCTCAGGACGCCGCCGCACATCCTCGTCACCACACCGGAATCATTGTACATTCTGTTGACCGCTCACCAGAGCCGCGAACATCTGCGCCGCGTCCACACCGTCATCGTCGATGAAATTCACGCGATCGCCGACGATAAACGAGGCTCGCATCTGGCGCTGAGCCTGGAGCGCCTGGATGCGCTGGTGACGGCGGAAAACGCGCTCATGATTGGCGCCAGTCTGCTTCAGTATCCGCCACCGTTACGAATTGGCCTCTCTGCGACTCAGAACCCCATTGAACTCGTCGCGCAGTTCCTCGGAGGCGCGCGCGGCGATCAAGTCCAGATCGTCCAGGCCGGCCAGCGCCGCAAGCTGGACCTCGCCATCGAAGTCCCCACCGACGAATTGGGCTCGGTCGCGACTATGGCCATCTGGGAGAGCGTCTATTCGCGCCTCGCGGAGCTGACCCTGCAGCACCGCTCGACCCTGGTGTTCGTCAACACGCGCTCCATGGCCGAGCGCCTGGCCTTCCAGCTCGGCGAGCGCCTCGGCCTGGAAAACGTCGCCTGCCACCACGGCAGCCTCTCCCGCAAACTCCGCCTCAACGCCGAACATCGTCTCAAGAACGGTGAGATCCGGGTTCTCGTCGCAACAGCCTCGCTGGAACTCGGCATCGACATCGGCACCGTCGACCTGGTCTGCCAGATCCAGTCGCCGCGCGCGATTTCTGTCGGCATGCAGCGCGTCGGCCGCGCAGGCCACTGGCGCGGGGCAATCCCAAAGGGCCGCTTCTTCGCCCTCACCCGTGACGACCTCATGGAGCAGGCCGCGCTCATCCGCGCCATGCGCTCTGGCGTCCTCGATCGCCTCGAAATCCCCGCCAAACCCTTCGACATCCTGATGCAGCAGATCGTCGCCGCATGCTCCTCCGAGCCCTGGGAAGAGAAAACCCTCTTTGAGGTCTTTCGCCGCGCACAGCCCTATCGCGACTTGCAGTGGGAGGAATTCGACGAAGCGCTGCACCTGCTCACCGAGGGCATCGAGTCCAGCCGCGGCCGCTACGGCGCCTATCTCCTGCGCGATCGCGTGCAGGGCCGCGTACAGGCACGCCGCGGCGCACGCACCACCGCGATCACGAATGGCGGCGCCATCCCCGACACCGCGCTGTTTCCGGTGATTTTGCAACCGGAAGGCGTACAAATTGCCACGCTCGACGAGCACTTCGCCGTCGACTCGTCTCCCGGCGACGTGATCCAGCTCGGCAACGCGAGTTGGCGCATTCAGCGCATCGAGTCGGCGGGCCGCGTCCTTGTCGAAGACGCGCACGGAGCCCCGCCAACGCTGCCATTTTGGTTTGGTGAAGCGCCCCAGCGAACCCGTGAGCTGTCGGAGTTTGTCGCGGAGCTGCGCGAGGAAATCGACCGCCGGACGCGCAATGTTCTCCCCGGATACGTCAGCCAGGCCATTCCCGAAATTGCCGAGGCCGCCTCGTTTCTCAAAGAAGAATGCGGCGTCGACGATCCCGGCGCAGAACAGCTCATCGCCTACATTGCAGCGGGCCGCGCGGTGCTCGGTGTTGTCCCATCTGTAACAACCATCGTTGCAGAACGGTTCTTTGACGAGGGCGGCGGGATGCAGCTGATCCTGCACGCCCCCTTTGGCGGCCGGATCAACAAGGCCTGGGGCCTCTCCCTCCGCAAGCGCTTCTGCCGCGGGTTCAATTTCGAGCTGCAGGCGGCTGCCACCGACAACGGCCTCAACATCTGCCTCGCGGAACAGCACAGCTTTCCGCTCAGCGATGTTTTCCATTTCCTCACCACGCAGACCGTGACCGAGCTGCTGGAGCAAGCCTCCATCGCCGCGCCGGTCTTCAAAACGCGCTGGCGCTGGGACGCCTCGCGGAGTTTGCAACTATTACGGTTCCAAAAAGGAAAGAAAGTCGCTCCCCAGATCCAGCGCATCCGCAGCGACGACCTGCTGGCCAGCGTTTTTCCGCAGGCCGCCGCGTGCTTCGAGAACATCGAGGGCGACATCCAGATCCCCGACCACCCCCTGGTCAGGGAAGTGATGCGCGACGTGCTGCAGGAGGCGATGGATCTCGACGGCCTGAAGGCTGTTCTCGAGGCAATGCACGACGGCCGTATCCGATGCGTGGCCGTCGATACCACCACCCCATCGGCATTTGCGCACGAGCTCATCAATGCCAATCCCTTCGCATTTCTCGACGACGCCGGTCTTGAAGAGCGTCGCACTCGTGCCGTGCAGATGCGTGGCGTTCTCCCCGACGCGCAATTGGGCGAGGCGGGACGGCTGTCGCAGGAAGCGATCGCCGAAATTCGCCAGGAACTCTGGCCGGACATCCGCGACGAACACGAGCTGCACGATTTGCTGTGTTCGCTGGTTTTCTTTCCCCAGGAGGCCCTGTCCTGGAATGAGGCATGCCGGCATTGGGACATCTTTCTGGCGCGGCTGGAGCGAGCCCAACGCGTCGCAACCGCGAAAACAAAGGGGATAACCTATTTTGTCGCAGCGGAACGAGCAGAATGGTTGCGGTCCATGTGGGCGGATGTGGAATTCTCTGTGGAAATGTTGAAAACCCCAGGGGAAACGCCCGAGCGCAGTGACATTTTGAAGAAAACGTTACAGGGATGGTTACAAATTCTCGGCCCCGTAACATCCGCTGGCATCGCGCAACGCCTCGGGCTCGATCCGGCCGCAGTTTTCCAGCAAATGGTCCGCCTCGAATCGACTGGAATCATCCTGCGGGGAGTGTTTGAAGGCAAACCGGGGCAGGACTCCGTCCCCGACATCGACGTGGAGTGGTGCGAGCGCCGCATCCTGCAGCGCATCCATCGGCGGACCCTCAGCACCCTCCGAAAACAGATCGAACCGGTGACCCCGGCCGTTTACATGCGCTTCCTCCTCGACTGGCAGCACCTCGGCGAGCGGCGGCAACTAAGCGGCGAGCAGGGATTGCTGGAGGCGCTCCGCGGCCTCGAAGGATTCGAGGCGCCGGCCGCGGAATGGGAGCGCTCGATCCTGCCCCAAAGAGTCGCCGGGTACGACCCCCGCTGGCTCGACGCGCTGTGCCTCACCGGCGCTGTCGGATGGGGACGAATCTCCCCGCATCCCGCCTTTGCCGATGCGGCCAGCGGCGGTCCGCGCCGCGTGGTGCCCACCAGCATGGCTCCCGTCACGTTCTTCGTCCGCGAAGAGGCGCACTGGATGGATTTGTGCCTGTCGCAGCGACAAATTCCCGAAGCCAATCTCGATGCCTGCCTCAGCGCGCTCGCCAATCGCGTGCGGTCGTGCCTCGGCGAGCGCGGGGCGATGTTCGCGGCCGATCTCATCCGCATGCTCAATGCTCCAGCCGAAGAAGTACATCGCGCTCTCTGGGAATTAGTAGCAGCAGGAGTCGTAAATGCCGACGGGTTCGACAGCCTCCGGATGCTGATCGACCCTCGTCGCAAGCGCGCGTTTGCAGCGCCTGGAAAAGCGAAGTCATCGGGCAGAAACGCCTCTGGCCGTTGGGCCCTCCTCGCCGATCCCGGCGAGCCCATTCCGGCAGGCGATCTGAAGCACCGCGACCCCCAGGCAGCGGCCCAGGCAGCGGCTCGCCGCGACGCTCAGGTGGAGTCAGCGTGCAAATTGCTCCTGCGTCGCTATGGCATCGTCTTCCGCGACGTGCTGGCGCGAGAAACAACCGTTCCGCCGTGGCGTGAGCTGGTCGCCATGTTCCGCCGCCTGGAGGCCCGGGGCATCGTGCGCGGCGGCCGTTTCGTCTCGGGATTTGGCGGCGAACAGTTCGCGCTGTCCGAAGCCGCCGATGCGCTGCGCGCGAACCGTACGCGAACCCTGGCCGACATGCCGCCTCTCACCATCGCCGCCGCCGATCCCATGAACCTCGTCGGCATCGTCATTCCGGGCGAGCGAACGGCGTCCATCGCAGGGAACACGGTGACCCTGCCCTTGCCGCAATCGGAGTCCGAAGCAGCTGTGGTGGAGATGCCGATGCCAGCAAGCTTGCTGTTCGACGCTCCACTGGAAGGCGGCGCGATTGTCTAAGCCGTCAGCTCAGCACGACGTCGATCCAAACCAGGAGCGGGACTCCGAGCCGGATTCCAAATCCAGACCGCTGGTTGAAGACGAAGACTTCTATCGCGAGGGACCGTACGTCGTCTTCACCGAGGTCTACCATCGGCGGCGTGGCTATTGTTGCGGATCGGGATGCCGGCACTGTCCCTGGCGCGACCAGCCCTCCCATGAAACGTGATCGCGGACTGCTGCGCATCTCATCATCGAGGTATGCTGGCAAAGCATGAGCAAGCTCTCCCATTTTGACGATGCGGGCGAGGCGCGCATGGTGGACGTGAGCGCGAAACCCGCAACGCGCCGCGAGGCCGAGGCCTCCGCGTTTGTCGCTCTGAATGCCGAAACCCTCGCAGCGCTGCCGCACAACCCAAAAGGCAATCCGCTGGAAGTAGCCCGCATCGCCGGCATTCAGGCAGCGAAGCGCACAGCGGAACTCATTCCCATGTGTCATCCTCTGCCGCTCAGCTTCGTCGATGTGCGCACCGAAGTCGTCGCCGACGGCATTGCGATTCGCGCGACTGCAGCCACCATCGCAGCCACCGGCGTGGAGATGGAAGCAATGACCGCAGCGGCCGTCGCCGCGCTCACGATCTACGACATGTGCAAGGCCCTCGACAAAGGCATCGTCATCCGCAACCTGGTGCTGGAGCGCAAAACCGGCGGCAAGAGCGGCGACTACTCCCGCTCCATAGCAAACAAGAAGTAAACGCGAATGCAGAAAGCGCGATACAAATCCTGAGCGTCTCCGACTCACGGACCCGCTGTTACGACAGGCATCCGCAGGGCGGCCTGCCTTCATCTGACCCTGCAGGTGTTCCCTGTGCCGCGATGTCTGCGACCAATCCCAGGTAGCCGGGAACAGGTCCGAGGGGCGGGCCGACTGGCGGGGCTACATCAAGAGGCAAGTCCAATTTTGTTAAGGATGATACTTCCTGATGCCCCATGTACTGGTGACTGGGGGCGCTGGATTCTTTGGTGGAATCCTGAAGCGCCATTTGTTGCGGCAGCATTATGACGTTACCAGCATCGATCGCGTACCCGATCCGAACTGGCATCCGCGACTCTCGCCAGGGATACTCGGAAATCGAATGCCAGGTCGCGCTCCAGCCCGTGCAGTAATTCAGGCGATCCACCCGCCGGAATCTCCTCAGGCCCTGGCTCGATTCGCGATAAAATCAAACCAGCAGGCAGACTGGACGGCCGCTGCAGCCGAGCGCAAGTAAGGCGGCGGAGGAAAGTCCGGACTCCTCAGGGCAGTGTGCCGGATAACATCCGGGCTCTGAGCCTCAAAGCTCAGGGACGGCTAGTGCCACAGAAAATAAACCGCCCAGGTTTTTTCGCGAGAGAAATCTCGCAGGAAACCCAGGGTAAGGGTGAAAAGGTGCGGTAAGAGCGCACCGCTCCGGCGGCAACGGCGGAGGCACGGTAAACCCCACACGGAGCAAGACCAAATAGGGAACGNNGTCCGCAGCAATGCGGACACGCGCCGGCCCGGCGCGGCAACCTCTGTGAGGCATCCTGCAAGGGATGGAAGTTCCGGGTAGGTCGCTGGAGCGGCGCAGCAATGCGACGCCAAGAGGAATGGCCGTCCTCGACAGAATCCGGCTTACAGGTCTGTCTGTCATCATGGCCCCGGCTTTCCCATCAGGAGAGCCGGGGCCTTCAAGTGGTCGACAATCTGAGCGATGTGCGCTCCTCGCCAACAGGTAATCGCGCAATCCCTTAACGAGCCCCGTTACCGTCTGCTCACGGCCCACCGCTCAGGCCCCACTTACGCCGCTGCACCCTTCGGCGCATCCGCAAACAGGCTCGAAACAAAATCCAGCATGAATAAAGGATGAACAGGCTTGGCCAGAATCTCAAACATGTTTCCCTTCCTGGCCGCTTCTTCCATCAGTGCCTGCGTGCCGGTGTGACCCGAGAAGAGCACCAGATGGCACGCCGGACGGTTCGCCTTCAGCACCATGGCCAGTTCGATGCCATTCATGCGAGGCAGCATCACGTCCAGAATCGCTAGGTCAGGCTCCCACTGCGCGATGGCCTCAATGGCCGTTTCCGCCGAGTGCGCGCAGCGCACCTCGTAGCCATGCTTTTCGAAAATGGCAGAGAGGGTCTCGGTGATCGCAGTGTCGTCGTCGACAATCAGAATGCCGCGCGGCATGCCCATACCCTTCACGGAACCTCCTCAGTAGAAAACAAGCCGGAGTGGGGGTCGAGCATGGGGCTCCGGCGCGGGCGATGGGAGCAGCGGCGCCGTCATTGCTCGGTCTGGCAGTGTACCGTCTCCGATTGCTACCTAAGATGCAGACGGGGGACCGGTGTTGCCAGGCGCGTTGTCAGGCTCCTGGGTCCGACCGATTTGACCTGCCTGAAATGCTCATATCCCCCAGCTTCCAAAGGCATCCGGCCCCGGTTGCGGGTCTCGAGGACGATCCTGGGTCCGCGACGTCTCGCCTCACATATAGTCCCGATCCTATGAATCGGCACTCCCGCCACTTTCTGCGGAATGCGCGCCGACCGCCCCGCTGTAAACAGCAGCTCGTAGTCCTCGCCACCATGCAGCGCAAGATCGAGCGGGTTCTCGGCCCCAGCAGCCAGCGAATGCACCGGCACGGCCGCCTCATCGATGACCGCCGCCACCCCCGACTCCTTGCACAAATGTGTCAGGTCCGTGGAGAGCCCGTCGCTCAAATCGATCATTGCGTGCGCAAGCACGCGCAGCCGCCGACCCACAGCGAGGCGAGGCTCAGGATAGAAATGCGGATGCCCTGCCGCAGCCTTCGTGATCTTTCCGAATCTCCTCGAATTCTCCGCTAGTGACGCCAGTTCCGCCGCCGCTCCGCCCAGCGCCCCGGTGCAATAGATCCAATCCCCCACCCGCGCTCCGCGTCGCAGCACAGCCTTTCCCCTCGGAACCTGCCCAACGGCGACGACATCGGCGAGGATCAGCCCATCGCCCTGTTTCGAAATCTGGTTCGAAACCGCCGGCGACTGCGCCGTATCTCCGCCAGCCAGCGCGACCCGATGTTTCCGGGCGAGCCCAAGAAATCCATCCAGAAACCGATCCACCCACTTCGCCGGCAGCCGCGCCGGAACCGCCAGCGACAGAAACACCGCCATCGGCTCCGCCCCCATCGCTGCCAGATCGCTCAGCCCCCGAGCCAGGCAACGATGTCCCACCGATTCCGGCGGATGCCAGTCCCGCCGAAAATGCCGCTCCTCCAGCGTGAAGTCCGTCGTCACGCAAACCTCGTAGCCGGCTTTCGGTCGCAGAACCGCGCAATCGTCCCCAATCCCCAGCCGCGCCGCCGTCCCCATTCGTCGAGCCCCAGCCCGGTGCCGGATCGCCGCAATCAGATCGAGCTCGCCCAAAGCGGGTTCGTCGGGAACGGTGCGGGTTGAGGTGCGAGGTGCCACAAATCAAAGGATACGCGCGGCTTTTTCTGCCAATAATCTGTAACGGTCTCGCAGCTTATTCGCGATAGCCACGCCTCCGCCCAGCCATTATCAATTTCGTACCTGTTATCCACTTGATTTACACAAGAGCCAGCGACTGTAATGGTCTTGTGCCCGCAAAACCGGGCGAGAGGTGTTCATGGCGAAGGAAGCCTGGATGGACAACACCCATGTCCGCGTAACCTCGGAAGACGGCAGAACCTTGTACCTCTACGAAGTCGATACCCTCGGCGGCAGAACCTGCACCGAAATCGCCGAGCGCAAGCCCGACGGCACTGCCGACGCCTACATTCCCGCACAAGCCCTCGACGACCTCTTCTGGGGCGGCGGCCGTCGCCACACCTAACCCCGCATCGTCCGATCCTCCTTGAAAGACAATCCCGGTCTATTCTGAACAGGCAGACATGTCTGATCCGTTCGAATATCTCAGGACAAGACTCGAAAAATTCGCTGCCGCGGGTGGCGACGCAGTCGGCGATCCAGGGGCCGCTGAAGCCTTCCTCGAGCTGCGCCTCGCCCTCGAAGCCGGTACCGTGCGCGCCGCCGAGCCCGACCCCTCCGCCGCCACCGGCTGGCGCGTCAACCCATGGGTCAAGCAGGGAATCCTGCTCGGCTTCCGCATCGGACAACTCCAGTCCTCCGGCGATGGCCTTTCCTTCGTCGACAAGGACACCTTTCCTGCGCGCCGCTTCTCGCCCGAACAGGGCATTCGCATCGTTCCGGGCGGCTCGTCGGTCCGCGCCGGAGCCCGGCTCGCCAGCAGCGTGGTCATGATGCCCCCCAGCTATGTCAACGTCGGCGCGTATGTCGACGAAGGAACCATGATCGACTCCCATGCCCTCGTCGGCAGCTGCGCTCAGATCGGCAAGCGCGTGCATCTCAGCGCCGCCGCCCAGGTGGGCGGCGTGCTCGAGCCCGTCAACGCCAGCCCCGTCATCCTCGAAGACGATGTCCTCGTCGGGGGCAACTGTGGCGTCTACGAAGGAACCATCGTCCGCCGTCGCGCGGTGCTCGCCGCCGGAACCATCCTCACCCGCGGCACTCCCGTCTACGATGTCGTCCGCGGCGAAGTTCTCCGCGCCGATGCGGACAAGCCCCTCATCATCCCCGAGGGCGCTGTGGTAGTCCCCGGAGCCCGCGCCATCAAAAAAGGCAAAGCGAAGGAATGGGGGCTGAGCGTCTACACCCCAATCATCGCAAAATACCGCGACGAAAAAACCGAGCTGAGCCTCGCCCTCGAAGACCTGCTGCGATAAGGCGTTTCCACAGAGGGTTGTCGTCCGAAGCGGAACACAAAACGCCTCAGTTGCAATCTGTAGTCACGCCTTCTTCTCCTGCGGCTCGTGCAGGAATGGCAGAGGCGTCCCGTTATTCCCCGCCCAGCGGATGCTGCCGATCAGATCGCCCATGTTCGGCACCGTGACTCCCTGCGCCGGCAGATACAAACCCAGGCAGTTCTCGTCCCACATCTGATTCGCCATCAGGAACAGCAGCTTGTAAAACGATGGCCAAGCCGACTCCGGCATCTTCGGCCCGTCCGGATAATCCACCGCCAGCCAGGCTTTGTGCCGGTCCCAAACTCGCTGCCGCGCCTGATTCGTCTCGTCGCCGTGCCGCGGATATCGGCTGCGCCCGCTGCGCAGCAGGAAGGGAACATCGGAGACCCGGATCAGCCACTGCCCCATACCCGCGCTGGCAAGCGAAGCCTCGCTCTCCGATCCCCACGCCTGCGCCGCCAGTTCCAGCACCCTCCCGCTGGTCAGCTCCACCGGCAACGCCAAAAGCAGCACCAGCGAAGGGCAGGGGGGCTCCTCTTCGTTGGGCGAGCCAGAGACCACATTGCCCAGAAACCGGATCGCTCGACGGATCATGCCGGACCTATCCTACGCTCAGTCGACTCAAAGCACGCACACTTTTGCGGAGTTAGAACGAATCTAATAACTCCGGCTATAACATGCCAGTTAGAATACTTAGTTACTAAACGAGAATCAGCCGCAGCCCCCTTTTAGCTGTTTTTCTCCCGGCCACGCGCGATCCGGGGCGCAGGCCTCGTTACGCTGGGAGTACTCCCCTCAGGCCACTTCGCCCATCTCGCGCTCGATGCTCCGATTCGTCATGAATCGCTCCAGAGCCTGCATCGCGCAGCCCTGGCCGCACAGGTGCCGCATCTCCGGATTGCGGCTCTCCGCGAAATTCCACGGCAGCACCGTGAAGCGCTGGCTCGGCTGCCCCTCCTCGAAGCACGGCACATCGCCCAGCATAAACATCCACCAGTGGTTGGAGTCGCCCTTCTTCTTGCCGCAGATGTCGCAGGTGAAGGATACGTCCCAAACCATGGTTACTCCTCGCGCAGCGCAGTTATCGATACGGTACACCGACTGCGGAACCCAGGCAGTAGCTCTTCCGTGGGACGGCTCTGGATTTCGCGGCGCAATCCTCGTATCGTGATGCCACCATGGTTTGCACGCGTTGCCACGCAACGGAGTTCCGCCTCTCCAGCCTTCGCTTCCGCGATCTGGAGCATCTGGCTGTCCTGCAGTACCCCGTCCGTTGCCGTTACTGTCATCACCGCACCTATGGAAGTCTTCTGCTGGCGCTGATTTTGTACCAGCTGCGCCGTCATCATTTTGGCGGCAAAGAGCACGCATAGCGCCTTCCCGCCGCTGATTGTTGATCAGCCCTGATGCCCAGCTTCTCGGCACTCGTTGTCGCCCAAACTTCGCACTGGCGCAGTTTGGCGTGTTACCCAGCGAGTCTACTGCGGAGCAGGCCCCCGCACAATCTGCACCAGATTATCCGTCTGCACGTGTTTCGCAAAGGCCGCCTTCACATCGTCCGCCGTCAGCGCCGAGTACTTTTTCGCCGCCCGGATCGGCTCATCCAGCGGCAGCCCAACTTCGGCCCGACCCAGCAAACCACCCGCCACCGCCTCTTCGCTCGACTCGCCCAGCGGAATCTGCCGCAGCAGCAGCGCCTTCGCCTGATGCAGTTCCGCATCCGACACATCCTGCGTCCGCATCTGCTCCAGATCCCGCACGATCAGCGCCTTCGCCTTCGACACATTCGGCGGATCGCATCCGTAATTCACCGAATAGCTCGCGCGCGTCTCCGACGCATCCATGCTCACGTCCACGTTGTAGACGTACCCCGCCACCTGCCGCAGATCGTGATATAGCCGCGTCGCGTAGAACCCTCCGCCCAGCACATGGTTCCCCAGCTGCAGAGGATAATAATCCGGATCGAAACGGTTGACGTCGATTTGCGCCGCCAGCGTCACCGAATCCTGCACCGCCTGTGCGTCCGGCACCGTTGCCGCCGAAGCCTTGTTCACCGGAATCGCCGCCAGCACCGTGTTGGGCTTGTCGCCCGTCGCTTTCCAGTCGCCAAACCACTTCTCGATGACACCCTTCGCCTCCTCCGGGGTCACATCGCCGATCACCACAATCGTCGTCAGATCCGGCCGCACCGTCGCGTCGTGGTATTGCTTTACCTGATCCAGCGTCAGCTTCGTCACCGTGTCCGGAGTCACCTCGCGCAGCACCGGGTCGCCCTTCGGCAGCAGCGCCAAATCCAGCGCCCGCGACGTCCGATAGCCCGGACTCTGCAGATTCCCTGCCACAAACTGCGCCATCTGCCCGCGCGTGATCGTGAATGCCTGTTCCGGCAGCGCCGGATGCAGCTCGTTGTCCGCCAGCAACTGCACGCCCCGCGAAAAATATTCCTTCAGCACCTTCACCGAGAAGCCGTACCCGGCGTTTTCCGTCGCGGCGATATCGTCCAGCGCCTTCTGAAACGCCAGCCGGTCCAGCGACGTCGTGCCGTAAGAATAGAGCTGGTCCAGCACATCCCCCACTCCTTCCTGGTTGGGCGGCGTCTGCAGATCGCCATTGTGCTTCACCGTCCCCATCACCGTCACCGTGGGGCTCGTCGTATCCGTGCGCACGATCAGCCGGATGCCGTTCGCCAGAGTCGTGTCGGAAACCGGAATAAACGTCGTCGGCACCTGCAGCTCGGCCAGCTCCTTCGCCGCCCAGTCCGGCAGCGTCACCGGCTTCGTCGGCGCCGACGTCACCTTCTCGCTCCCGCCGAATCCCTTCTCCGCCACCGGCTCCCCATTCGGCGCCGGCTTCAGCGTTGCCGTGATCGTCGCAGCGTTTAGCAAATACTGCTTCGCCACCCGGTTCACGTCCGCCAGAGTCACCTTGCGCATCGCGTCAATGTCTTCATCCGGCGAGTTCCGTCCCTCCGCAGCCAGCGCGTCCGACCACAGCGAAGCCAGCTCGGGAATGGAGTTCCGCTGGAACTCCGCCTGCGCAATCTCTGCGCGCTTCGCCGCGTCCACCAAATCCGCGGGCGCGCCATCCTGCGCGTACTTGTTGATGATCCCCCGCATCTCCTCGATGGCCGGGGTCGTATCCACACCCGCCGGCTGTGCCACCAGTCCGAACGCCACGCTGGCCTTTGGATAGGTCTCCGCCAGGCCAAACTCCGCTGCCAGAGCCTTGCCCGCCGGCACCATCCCGTACAAATCCGCGCGCTGGCTCGCCAGCACGTCCGACAATATCTGCATCGCCGCGTAGTCCGGTGAATCTGTTCCCGGCATCCGCCACGCGATGAACCCCAGCACGTACGGCAAATTGCTGTCCAGCGTGAATGTCTCCGGCTTCACCGCCTGCAACTGAATCTCCGGATGCGCCGGCAGCGGATGGCTGGGAATATCCCCGTACAGTTTTTTGATTTTCTCCAGCGTCGCCGCCGGATCCACATCGCCCACGATGATCAGAATCATGTTCGACGGCGTGTACCACTTGTCCGCAAATTCCTTCAGCATCGCCCCCGTCGTCTTGTCGAACGAGGGCCGCGTCCCCAGCGCATCGTGCGCGTAGGGCGTGCCCGCAAACAAATCCTGATTGAGCCGGTCGACAAATTTGTACGTCGGATTCGAAAGATCGCGCGAAACCTCCTGCTCGATCGCCCCCCGCTCCTGATTCCACTCCGCATCGGAGTCGTCGATCCCGCGTAAACATGCCGCCTGCGCCTCGAGCGCGATGTCCACATCGGCCGAAGGCACCGTCTCGAAATACTGTGTGATGTTCTGCTGCGTATCCGCGTTATTGTCGCCGCCCAGCAGCGCAAAAATCGCCGCCGTCTGGTCCGCCGTCACCCCCTTGCACCCGCGGAACGCCATGTGCTCCTGCGCGTGGGCCATGCCCGGGAATCCGTCCGGCGTTTCCTCGCCGCCTACCAGAAAGTTCGCCTCGACCGTCACCACCGGCGCCAGCGTATTGCGGATAATCACCACCCGCATGCCATTGGGCAACGTCGCGCGAGTCGGGGGAGCATCGGCCGCGCGCAAAAAAGGCGCGCCAGCAAGAGACACGAGCGCGACAAGCAAAAAACACAGATTCGACAAACGCTTCAAAACAATTCCTCCGGGGGATTCCCTTATAAGGATGGTAATGGATTGACGCTAGGGAAGGAGTCTGGTCGCTAAGGCGAGGGAGGAATTTGTGACCATCGGGCAACGCGGATCGGATGAAAATGCATGGCGCGAGGATCGCCATTCAAACCAAAGAACCGAACCGGAGGGCCGGGAAGGCGGAGTGAACCGCCTCCCCTCGGACAGCTCACGGTTCTTACGCGTGAACCGGAACGTCGATCTTGTGGAAGGTCGAGTTAATAACCTCACACGTCTGGATCTTGGGGGTTCCATCGACCACTTTGGAAAGGGTCTTCAACACTTCGGGGTAAGCGCTGGTGTTGTAGGCTTCCGCATCCGATTTGTTGTCCCACAGACTGATGGCTGTCACATCCAGGCCGTTAGGACTGGAAATCGTGATTTCGTCCCTGAATCCCTTTTGCTTGCGGAGCAAAGGCAGAACCTGGCTGTCAAATAAGTGGCCGTACTCAGAGAGCATATTGAACTTCAGACGAAAAGATACATTGCGTGCGAACATAGGTCCTCCTTAAGAGGCCATTCTTAGCTAAGATGGGAGTACTTCAGATGGGCTGACTTAGTTCAGGGAACCTGAAAGAGGAGGAGGTGTAGTAACCTCGTCATCTCCAACTCTATCTGAGTGGAGTAGCTTTGTCCATCCTAAGTCAGCAAGGTATATTTAGAAAGCCGCTGCCGATGTTGGTTAAGTCTCCGCCTTGGTTGACGCTGCATGCGAGTGGCCAAATATCGCGACTTGTCACCGCAATAGTAGTGTGACTGCCTGTAGGTCGCTGAAAACAGGTGCCTTTAATAAATCGCCGGTTTGAGCAATATTGACCAACATCAAGATTCCCACGGGAGGATGATGCTGTTAACCCACCCACTTCAACAGAGGTGATTATTCGAAGAGGTGCACGATGTCCTATCCCCAGGCAAAACTCCTTATCGTTGACGACGAAGTACCGATTCGGCTGGCTCTCTCCGCCATCCTGGACGAACTCGGATACAGCGTGCGGACTGCTGCCGACGGCTTCTCCGCACTGGCCGAGATCCGGCGAGACATTCCCGATGTCATCGTTTCCGATCTCAATATGCCGGGTATGTCCGGCTTCGAATTGCTGTCCGTGGTCCGTCGCCGTTTTCCTGCGGTTCACGTCATTGCCATGAGCGGCTCATATTCAGGCGACAACGTGCCGCCAGGCGTTGCCGCCGATGCCTTCTATGAAAAAGGAACCCATCCCGGCCTCCTGTTCCGCATTGTGAAAGCTATGACCCAACCGGAGCGGCTGCCATCCCCGGTTCGCCCCAGCCTGACAGCGCCCGTCTGGATTCCGCGCAATGGACATGACGATGCTGGAGAACCGTACGTCATGGTCACCTGCACCGAGTGCCTCAGGACATTTCCCCAGGTTCTCGGGAAGAATCCCGAGACCATCCATGATGCCAACTGCGTCTACTGCTCCAGCCCGATTCAGTATGCAATCGTGCAGCCGGAGGGTGCAGTCCTGCCGGAGGCTTTTCTGCGCAAGCCACGCGCGGGCTCGCCCACGCCCCCTGGCCTGCCCAATCTTCTCCTTCTAAAACGCCACCGAGCTGCTTCGCTTACTCCTCGTCGCCAATCGGCATCCCCGGCGGTGCCGCGATCGGCTTCGCCGGCACAAACTTCGCCGGATCCCGGAAGAATTCATCGATCCGCGCCACTTCCAGCGCGCGGAAAGCCTGGTCTTCCTTGCCCTCTGATCCGCGAGCATGATCCTCGCGCAGCGCCTGCAGCGTAAGCCGCACCGTTCCCCGCGTCTCCTCCGATGCCACCGGATTCCCAGCCAGCCCGAGCAGCGCCTCCACAATCCGCCCATCCACCGCCCGCTTCACCTCCGCCGTCAGCCCCGGCGCGCCCGCCGGCACAGCCGTCGCCTCGAGCGTCGCCCGAATCACATCGTCCAGCGAAGGCTCCGCGCCATCGCGCGCGTGATACTCCACCAACCGGTTCGCCCGCTCCGCATTGAACAAGAGTCCCAGAGTAAGATCCGCCGCCGACTCCGCCGACGCAACAGGATCGAACGTCAGCCCGGTATGCGCCGCCAGGCTCTCCCGCGTCCGCGGCAGCCCCGGCGTCCGCGGAGGCAGCAACCGCAGCAGCCGCTCCGGCAGCGTCAGCGTCTCCGGCGAAAGCGTCTTCACCACAGCTGCCAGCGCCGCCCGCTGCGCATCCGGCGCGACCACCTGCGGCGTCATCTGCCCATCGCCCCGCACGTTGTACCGGTAATCCAGACCGCCAATCTCCTTCACCGCCGCTTCCGTCTGATACCGGTGGAACAAATACACCAGCACCAGCGTGTCCTCCAGCTGTGCCAGCGGCGTGCCCTCGCGAATCGCATCCTCGCCAAACCGTTCCAGCGCCGCCGTCCGCACCGCCAGCACCCGATCCAGCTCCGCCGCCGGGTCCGTCCCGTTGTCCCACAAATGCGCGTGCGGATGCGCCCCACTCTGCGGCCGCGCGTCCTCATCCGTGATGTAGATCAGCCCCGTCTGTTCCGAATCGTGCAGAATCTTGTCGAGCCCAACCGCATCCTCCACCGGCTTCCCACCGCGATCGAACTCCCGATACCCATAATCGATCGCCACCTTATCCCAAATCCCAATCCCCGCCGGATACGCATGCGACACATCCGGCACACCATCCTTATTCAGCGTGATCCACGGGTGCGGATAATCCATCACCGACACCGTCTGCTCCGGACTGTGCGGAAAACTACTCGCCGCAAAGTTATGCGACAGCCCCAGCGTGTGCCCCGTCTCGTGCGCCGATAGCTGCCGAATCCGCTGCAATACCATCTGCAGCGCCGCCCCCGAACCTGACTCGCCCTCCGCGTCCGGGAGCGGCCGTCCCTTCGCATACGGCGCCGTCAGCGCCTCCGCAATCAGATAATCCTGCCGTCCACGCAAGCTCCCCAGCGTCACATTGCCCTTCACAATCTCGCCCGTCCGCGGATCCACCACCGCCGACCCATAGCTCCATCCGCGCGTGTACCGATGCACCCACTGGATCATGTTGTAGCGAACATCCATCGGGTCCGCGCCCTCTGGCAGCAGGTCCACGCGAAACGTCCCCGGTGCCCACCCCGCCGCCTGAAACGCCTCATCCCACCACCGCGCGCCCTCCACCAACGCCTCGCGCATCAGCGGCGGTGCTCCGCGATCGACATAATACTGAATCGGCGTCACCGCCTCGCACGCCCGCGTGCAGTTCGGGTCCTTCTTGATCAGCCGATGCCGAATGATGAATTGCTGATCAATCGCCACGCCCAGCGGCGTATCGTAATCGCGCCACGTCATCGGAAAATATCCGGCTCGCGGCGAAAACCGTCGCGGCGTAAATCCCGGCGGCGGCAGCTCCAGAAACGACACATGCTCCCGCACCGTAATCGACCGCGGATCGGGCGTCACGTCGTGCACAAACGGAGCCTTTTCGCGGCTCGCATCGCCCTGCGCCGCAAACGTCAGCTCCGCCTCCACCTCAGTGTTCTTCGGAAACGCCTTCGTCGCATCCAGCGCAATCGTCGACCGCGCCACATCCACGCGATACGCCCCCTGTCCCGTCCCGGCGAGCGCCTCCGACACGTGATGCACATCGCTCAGGAAAAAATCCGTCGCGTCCACCAGCACCGTTCCATCGGGACCCTCGGCCTCCACCTTGAGCCCCGCCATCACCGACGCCGGAAACGACTGCGTCACCACCATCTGCGCTGCCGCCTCCGTTGACGAGGTCCGAAACTCCGCGTTCGGCTCAATCAGCAGCAACTTCGGTCCGGTGCGCTCAAAATGCACCAGCCGCCCCGCCGAAATCTGCCCGCGATCGAGCCCAATGTCATTCGAACCCATCCCATAAGGCAGCGATTCGGCGAACAAAAAATCCGCCGACCGAGTATGATCCGCATTCCCCGTCAGCGGCACTTCGAGATACAGCTTTCCCGCCTTCGCATCCCAGTCAAGCCCGAGCAACCCAGGCCAGTGCCGCATAGCCGCCGTCCGCTCCGCCAGTGAACCAGACGAAGCCTTCTGCGCCTCCGGATTGTCAGAAGCGGCAGCAAGGGCGCAAAAACAACCGGCAAGAAACAGAGCGAGAAGAAACTTCGTCGCGCGAACCATGCTCTCTCTTGTAGCACGACGCGCGTCCGCTCTCGAACAGATGGAATCTGTTAGATGGAATCGGGAGGGAAGAATCAATGGTCGGGACGGGCAGATTTGAACTGCCGACCCCTCGCACCCCAAGCGAGTGCTCTACCAGGCTGAGCCACGTCCCGACAACAGCAGAGGTCT
>PMUI01000002.1 GCA_003166955.1 Acidobacterium sp. | reverse complement strand
TTTTTCGGGGGCACGTCACCGGGAGAGGTACTGATGGTGTAGACGAGCAAAGCCTGGGCTTTGCCGTTGACGGTCTGCTCGCAGGCGAAATATAGAGTGAAGTAATGACACCGGCTGACCAGGTGATCCAGGGTGCCAGGCGGGCCGCCGCTCCAAGGATGTTCCGCCTTAACTGTCCAGGTCCCGTTATAGACAGCGAGCGGAGCAAACGGATCGGGCGCAGGCTGAGCTCCTGATGCATTTTGAATCAGCGCGAAAAGGAGAATAGGGAGCATGATGTTGACGAAACTGCGGCCCGGACCGACTTGCCCTCGACTATATCGTTCCACTCTGGATAATGGCGAGCGAACCGGATTTTGAAAACGGTTTGCGAAGCAGATCGCGCTCCACGGCCCGCGCTTTAGCCTCGCAGTAACGGGGACATTTGTTTTAGTGTTCTTCGGGCGTGGCCACCGTGCATTTGCGCGACAGGACCGCCAACGCCTCGCTCGATTAAAACATTGTTTCGAATGACCGTCTACACGGACAGTACTCGCCAGCCGGGTCCAGTTCTCGAGGAACCACAAAAAGGCCAGCCCGGTTGGTTCGCGGTGCTGAGGCCAAGCACATTCGGGGAGAAAGGAAGGGTCTGCGGAGCGATCGCTGGAGCACACAACGCATACAACAGTCATGGCAGCCCAACGTTTATCAATCTCGACCGTCCCAATCCAGTCATCAGCACCAGAGTCGCATGCGAAATCGACACAGGCTACTGGGATTCGTCGAGAACTTCAATTCCGGAAACGGTTGCGTTATTGACGATGGGTTCAAAGGTCAGATTTAGCTTGCCCTGGGGCGACGGCTTCATGTGGTAGAAAGTCTTCGTCAGGACGTTGAGGCTGCCGGCTTCCTGGTAGATGTCAAAGTTGTCTAGCAGGGTTTGGCCATTGCACATCACGCGAAAGAGGCGGTAACCGACGCCACCGCCGCCGGGCGCCTGCGGTCCAAAGTAAAACTCGACAAAATGGAGAATCAACGTGTAGCGGTCGCGGGGATCGACGGGGATGGCGTAGGTGAAATGTCCGTAGCGTTCGGTCGCGAACAAGTCAAGATCCGGTGACCCGATCGTCTCCTGCCGTTTGTCCGACAGCCGGCCGTTTACGTAGTAGTCATCAGGATGCCAGAACCGGCCACTATGATCGGTGAACGACACACTTTGGGTGGCGATGCGGATGGGAAGCTGTTTGTGCGGGATTCCCGGCACTATTTCGAGAGCATTCAGCTGCGGCGGCCCGCGTTCACTGTTGAAGCTCACGTGAAGGATTCCGTCGCCGGCCGGAGATACGTCGCGGAAGACTCGCTCATCGGCGATGTCCGCGCCCAGAGCATCCGAATTCACATCGAATCCCTGCAAAACGCGACTCCCGTTGATCTGAACGGTGAATGTGGACAGGGCGTCGCTGGAACTTTCAGAAGTGACGAAGTAGAGGTGCAGTTCGTAGACGCCAGGCCTGAGAGGGATGTCGTAGGAGAAATCTCCGGATCGCCATTGCTCGAAGAGAAGAGGGTCGCTGGTCCCGGCAATTGATCCTTCCGGACGGCGCCAGGGTCCTCCCCCATGAACGTACCGATCCGCGTGCCAGACGGTGCCGGCGCTATCCGTTTGAGGTTCACCGCTATAGCCTGCCAACAACCGAAGCGGCACGGTTGCAGGTGCGACGGAACCGGAGAGCCGCGGCGGCGACGCGGCATCGGAACTTCGCGCCACCGCTGCTTTGCCTGTCCCGGTTCGGACACGGTAGACGACGAAGGCCGCAAACGAGAAAGCGAGGGCCACGGCCAAGAGTGCAAAGAGCCGGTTGCGGAGCTTGTTGGGCGAAGAGACTGCCGGAGGGGAGACTCGATTGAGATCCGAGTGCCACTGTTCGGCGGTTTCCCCGAAGGGGAGGACGACGTTCCGCTCCGGTCGCTCCTCAGGCACCCCCGTTAGAGGCGAAGGCGCCTCAGCAACAGCCTTGTGCGTAAAAATGGGGATGTAGGTTCCGGGCGGAATCGTGAGTTGCAGCTCGTGGTCTTTGCCTAGTCCTTCATAGAACTTCTTCAGGCCTTTGCGCAGGCGATGAGCCTCAACTCGGGCGATGGCGTCCTCGCCAGCGTCGAATGCCATTTTCGAGCGGCCAAAGACCTCAGTGGCGATGTTGTATTCGGTGAGCTGGTCGCCTTTGCCGGTAAAATAGCGTTCGCCAATGTAGTTGAGCAGATTGGCCAGACGGGGCGATCGAGCAAAGGCTTCGGCCACCGCTTCAAATTCGGTACGCTCCGCTTCCGAAAGCGTTTGAGTGGGCTGCTGCCGCATGATATCGCGCTCGAATTGCCGACGGTATTTCCGCGCCTATTGTAGATACCGGTTGCTGGCAGGTATTTGCAACATGATGTAACAGGGGCCCTCGCGAGTGGATTTATCTGCCGTGTACTCAATAACGTACGTGGTTCGGTACACGGCGAGGACGAGAGCCTGCAACAATTTCGTACAACATTAACCTTACGGGTCGATTCCAGGCTCGCGTAGAGTCTTTGCGCTTCACCAAACGGCAGCGAAAGTGGAGCCAAATGCGCATGACCTTCCGCAAGTGGAAGGATTTCGTGCGGCAGATGGCAGGGGGTCGCGCGGCATCAGAAGTAAATCGTTTTAAGCCAAGCGCTTTCGTCGAATAAGGTTTGGGACCCACTGGAAAATCGCGATTCAAAAACGCGATTTCAAATGCGTTCGGAGGTTACGGAAATACTCTCGAGGGCCATGAAAACGATTTCATGTGCCGGGCACCAGGCACAGAAAAACCAAAAACAGGGCGATTGCCCACACAGCGTTCCATTCAGGAGGCATCCGATGTACTACTTTAAAAACGAGGTTCGAAGCAAGGGTCTACTGTCATTTGCCATCTTTGAAGGTTTCGGACAGCTGGCAGCGGTTCCGGCAGGCTTCAGGACCTTGTCCAGGAATTGCATCAAGGCAGCGATCGCATGCGCGCTGATTCTGGCGGCTGTGCCGGTTATGCGGGCTCAAACAACCGCATCTCTATCCGGAATCGTGACCGACAGCACGGGAGCGGTCGTTCCCGGCGCCAATATTACGGCGGTCAATGAGGCGACTGGGGACAAGACGAATACCGTCACGGGCAAAGAGGGAATCTACACCTTCCCGGTCCTGCTCCCCGGCACCTACACGGTCACCGTACAGATGAAAGGATTCCAAACCGCGCAACAGGTGGGTGTGGTCCTGAACGCCGGAGCCGCGGTAGAGGCTCCCCCCCTGAGCCTCGTGGTCGGCAGCGCAACCCAGACCGTCACCGTGAATGCCAGTGCCGGCAAGGTTCTCCAGACGGAAAACGGGCAGTTGGGCGCGGTGCTGGATTACAACGATCTGCAGAACCTCGCTCTGGAAAGCCAAAACACGCTGGAACTCCTGAAGGTGCTGCCGGGAATCACGACGGTGCAGAACTTTATGGGGAATGGGCTGCAGTTCGATTTCTTCAATATCGGCACAGAGGGCAGCCCGATCGGCGATGGGCTGGCGACCAACGGAGTTCCCAATCGCGGAGGTACGGCGGATCTGCTCGACGGAGTCAACATCAACGATCCAGGGTGCAATTGCTGGTCCATCGCCCTGATCCTTCCGGACTGGACCCAGGAGGTGAGTTATCAGGCGTCGAACTTTGGCGCGGATGTTTCCCATGGTCCATCCGTGGTGAGCAGCATTAGTAAGTCGGGAACGGAAAAATATCACGGGCAAGGCTACTTCTATGCGCGTAACGATGTCCTGAATGCAAACTCCTGGGTGTCCAACAACCAGCACAGCCCGGCAGGGACAGCGCACATGTACTATCCTGGCGGCGATGTGGGAGGTTCGATTCCCTTCACGCGCAAACACCTGTTGGGCTGGTTCGGGTACGAGAAAATCATCCAGAACACCGGCAACGCGTTTAACCTCGAATCGCACATCCCGACGCCTGCCATGATGGGGGGTGACTTCTCCCTGGGTGACAGCGCGAGCCAGGCGCTGTGCCAGTCGGGGATCGGTTCCACCAAGGGAACATATTGCGACAATCTGACGGGAACCTTTCTGCCGGACGGCACCGAAATCGGAGTCACGCCGGGTGTTCCGGCGGGGCATATTCCAGCTCAATTTACGGCCGCCGGCGGTTATGCTCCGGCTCAATATGCCGCGGTTCTGGCCAAGATATGGCCCGCACCGAATGCAACCCCGACCAAAGCCAATGGGTATTCGAACTTCTTCCAGCCCGTACCCGGTGTGCACGATGGGTACATGTGGCGCGCGCGGGTCGACTATGACTTCAGCGACATGAGCAAGCTCTACGTTTCCTATCAATACGGGACCGACAGCGCGCCTGAGAATGGCTCGGGTGCTCATATTTACTGGACGCCGGGCGATTCCATTCCATTTCCCGGCGGGTCCATGCAGGGGCTGGAAACCACGAAGGTACTCACCGGCCACTTCACCCACATTTTCGGTAATACTTTGACCAACGAGCTAGTCGGCTCGGTCGGCTACGGCAACAATCCGGTGGCTGTTCCCAATCCGTCGGCGGTCTACAAATCGAAACTCGGTTACCCTGGTGGAACGGTGTTTGGAACCGCCGATCCGTGGATCCCGTCCTATAACAGCGCTGGCACATACACGTTTCCGGACTTTTCGCAGCAGGATATCTTCGCGGGTAGCGATTATCCGCTGCTCAAGGAAGCACCCTCGGCTTATGACAACGTGATTAAGATTCTGGGCCCGCACACCGTCAAAACCGGCGTCTTCTATGAGATGATCAACAACGATCAGGGCAACTTCAACACTCCCAACGGAGTGTACAGCTTCAACGGGGGCCCCGCGAATAACGTAGTCACGGGAGTGGATACAGGATCGCCGAATAACCCAACTGCCAACTTCGTCATGGGCAATGCAAGTGCCTACTCTGAAAACAGTGCCAATCCACGTGGGGATCTGGCGTATAAGACGATTTCCTTCTACGGCGACGACTCGTGGAGAATCAGAAGGAACTTCACTCTTGAGTACGGCGTCCGTTTCGATCACATGGGCCGGTGGTACGATCGGGGAAGCTACGGCGTTCCGGTCTTTCTCCCGGCCAAAGTACAGACCGATTTCAACGCCGGCGCCCAGTTTCCCGGACTTTCCTACCACGCCATCGATCCCTCCGTGCCGAAGAGCGGACTGACCACGCCTTTCCTGACGCTTTCGCCGCGGATTGGACTGTCGTACGACCTGTTCGGAAGCGGCAAGACCGTCCTTCGTGGCGGCTGGGGTGCCTATGAGTGGGGGGATCAGTGGGGCGACTACAGCGGTGGCTTGTCCGATGCGCAGGGGGTGAGGGGATACAGCCTGCCTGGCAGTACAAGCGTGTTGCTCAATCAGGTCGGAACCGGTGGCCACGGGTTGACGCCACCCACGGCAAGCTCGGTCGCGACATGCTGCGCGGGTACGATCTATGCCGTAAGCCCGAGCGACGACAATAACATTCCAACGACCTACGCCTACAATTTCACCATTGACCAGCAACTACCCTGGAGAACCCTGGTAGAGGTTGGCTATGTAGGCAATCAGACGTCTCACGCGCTGATCGGCGGCGGCAGTGGCGCTACACTCTCCGGCGGCGATTACATCAACCAGAATAAGATGCCGCTGGGAGCCCTCTTCAAGGCAGATCCGGTCACCGGTGTGGTCTCGCCCAACCCCGAAAATATCGGCGGACCAGGGTCTACCAACAACAAGCCCGCCGACTACATGCCGTTTGGCTACGCTTACGGGACCAATGATATCTATGTCGTAAACCATAGCGGCTACTCCAACTACAGCGGATTGCAGGCCAGCGTGGTGAAGCGGTCTGACACGTTCACCTTCAATGTCAACTACACTTACTCGAAGTCTCTCGGCACGGATCTTTCGGAAAACCCGTACTCTCTGCGCGGCAACTACGGCGCGGAGCAGATCGATCGCCCGAATGTCTTCAACGCTTCCTATTCCTACACGGATAAGCACCTCTATCGTGGAGACAACAAGATCCTTTCCGGTGTGGTGAATAACTGGCTGATTTCGGGCATCACAACATGGCAGGGCGGCGGCAACCTGCAGGCGCAGGATAGCCCCAACTTCGGCATGGCGCTCACCTACGTGAACATTCCCGCGTCGGCGAGTGCCAATAAGGTATCCAGCGGTCTAGGCGCAGCCACTTATTACGGCACCACGGCCGGCATAACGATCCAGCCTGCGGTGAGTTGCAATCCTGGATCGGGGTTGGGCCTGAACCAGCATGCAAAAGTGAATTGCTTCGGAGTTCCCGCCATCGGGAGTTACGGAGCTCGGAACTTCCCGTATCTCTCCGGTCCCTCCTACACCGACGCCGATCTGGCGATCGCCAAAACCACGCACATCAGCGAGGGCCAGACGGTCACGTTCCGCGCGTCCGCCTTTAACTGGATCAATCACCCATTGGCGGGGTTTAGCGGCGGAAGCCAGCTGGCGCTGCCTTTCAACGTCGATTACACAACGAAGACGGCCGTGCTTGGCTCGGCGTCACCGACTTACGGAACCACGGACACCAAAGCTGGGGGTGACACTCGCCGTATCATTGAGCTTGTAGTGAAATACAACTTCTGATCGCGATCCTGAAGGAGGGCGGCGTCCTGCCGCCTTCCTCCCAGGTTTTCATCGCGGGATTCAGGGCAGTCGAGTTGTTCGAGAGAGGGAGTCTCCTGTGGGACTTCCTCTCTTCTTGTTTGTGAGGGGTGAACGTGGTTGGAGGAAGCAGCAGAGGTCGACCCCGCGACGCTCGAGTGTCTTCAGTCCGATCCGTCTCATCAGGGCAGAGAAAGGCTGCCAGCGCAGCCGCGAACTCTTCGGAAGTAGTCCTCCCGTCGTGGTTTGCGTCGATGCGGTGGACGCCTGCCGCGCCGCGGCCGAGGTGGCCAGCCACTGGTCCAGAGTGATGACGCCGTCGCCGTTCCGGTCCATCGCTTTGAAGAAAGCGGCTGCGCGAGCTTGCAGAAAGGATCGGGACGGTACAGGCATGGCCGTCCTCCGGTGTGATCTTTCCGTCATGATCGCCCCGCCAGTCAGCGCAAGTATAGCAATCAATATCGTCGGCCTGACGATGCGCGGTATCGACGTTGCGAAGCTCTCCCGCGTCCGTTTGGCAGCCAGCCACTCGTCGAGTGTGATGACCCCATCCCCGTTTCTGCCGACAGAAGTGGAACACGGCGGCCGGCCCAACCGGGAGCGTCCTTCCGGGACAGCATGGCGAAACTCGAATCCCCGCAGAATGCTGAGTTGATCTGGGCTTGTATTTCGTAATGTCTGTATGGTCAGCGAGCCGGAAGTAAATCCAGCCGCCATCTCGATTGGTGCAAAATCGCCAATGCGCTCATTGGGTGTGGCGGAGGGATCTAGATTGCGGGCTTGTGGACGAGTGACCGGCAACACGGAAGTTTCGAGGTCGGGAACATGCGGCTGACCGGCAAACTTCCGTATGGCCGACAACACTCCCGCGACCCCGTCGAAGAGCGTGTTACCTGCACTTCACAGGAGCGACCTGGGGGCTCGGATTCCCGGTGCCGAATCCTGAGCTCCTTGGCATTCGTCGAACATATTGGAGTTGGCTTTGTGCCCCGCATGCCATTCCTGCAATCGCCCTCCAGCCGGACAGGCCTGGTGGTGCGGTCCGAACGCACCTGCAGCTTCACCGGCATCGTGCAGACGAGATCGGAGAGTTAAGCGCAGCTCGCAGTTTGATCCGGATCAAGGATGCAGGGGAGGCGAGGCGGCGCGTAAATATGAGCGTAACGTTATCATGTTGTGACATTGGGTAAAGTGCTGTAACGTACTGTAAAATAAACGCTTATTCCAAATATTCCAAATATGAGTGTCTCTCGCTAATATTTTTAGCGACTTTTTCCAGGGCCTGGCGTCAGTAGCGGGTGGATGGACCGAGATGAAAGGACTCGGAGAAATCCAGAGGCAAATCGCCCGCAAAGCGGGCGTCACAAAACGACTTTCTGTGGAGGAAACGATGCTCTGTATACATCGCTTTGCTACTCAATCTCGTCGAGGGCGCCATCTTGCTGACCGTCATCGTGGCCGGTCCCTGTTCGCCCGGCTGCTGGCTGTGGGTCTCACGGCGCTTTTACTTGCCCAAACGGGGAACCTGGCGGCACAGCCGGTTCCTCTGAATCCGCCGCAGCTGGACCAGCTCGTCCAGCGGATTGCACTCTATCCTGATCCGCTGTTGGCACAGATCCTGACAGCCTCAACCTATTGGGATCAGATTCCCGATGCTGCGGCCTGGGCCGATCAACACAGCTACCTCAAGGGTGATGCGCTGGCAGCAGCTATTCAGGCTGACCATCTGCAGTGGGATCCCAGCGTGCTGGGTCTGCTGCCGTTCCCTTCGGTACTAGACATGATGGCGCAAGATCAGGCCTGGACCGAGCAGCTTGGGAATGCTGTTCTGAACCAGCGACCTGAAGTGATGGACGCGGTGCAGCGGATGCGCCGCGTGGCCAGAGGGTATGGCTATCTGGCGCCAAATGAGTATGTGAATGTCGTGGATTCGGGCGGTTATATCGAGGTGCTGCCTCTGAATCCGGCTGTGATTTACGTGCCCTGGTACGACCCGTACGTCGTCTTTGCTCCCCCGCGTGCCGGCGTCGTCGTGACGACTGCAATTCACTTCGGCCCCGCCATCACGATCGGAGCAACCTTCGGGACGTGGGGCTGGTGGATTGGTTCGGGATTCGTGTGGCCGACTCACACGATTCTCATCGACCACCGTCCGTGGGTCCGGGTGTGGGGGAACCGGTTCGGTTATGTGCATCCCTATACCCATCCGTGGGTGCGTCTGGTTGGACCTCGCGTAGAGGTGCATCACCCGGGACGGTAACCATAAGGCGCCTGCACGATCATCATTCGTGCAGGCAAGCCCTTCAGAGACGAACCTGACTAACGAGAAGAGCAAAGGAGGATGTCACCATGAGTGTTCTGAGGAAGTTTTCCTTAATTGCTGCAATGCTGGCCGCCTTCGCTTCGCTTCCTGCGTCGGCTCAGAAGGTGGAGACCGATTACGATCATTCGGTAAAGTTCTCGCAGTTCCACACCTATTCCTGGAGTCATGTCCATTCCTCGGATCCTTTCGCCGAAGCACGGATCTGTGGGGATGTCGACCGCGTCCTTCAGGCGCGCGGGTGGCAGAAGGTACCCATGGGAGGAGATGTAACACTGACGGCAATCGCCGTGCGCAGAGATCGTGCCGAATACGACACGTTCTACGAAGGTCTGGGACCCGGCTGGCGCTGGCATGGCTGGGGAGGTATATCCACGACCACCGTTGAAACCGTTCCGGTGGGCACGCTGGTGATTGATGTCTACCAGACGGGTTCGCACCATCTGGTCTGGCGCGGCATGGCGCACGACACCTTAAGCGATAATCCAGAAAAGAATGCGAATAAGCTTGCAAAAGCGATCGACAAGATGCTCAGCAAATTCCCCAGACAGATGGCGTAATTGCGCGTGGGAACGGCCGGCCGCCGACTGCTTCCGGGGGCGCGGGAACCTGTCCCGCCGCCTCGGGTTGCACCGCAGCCGGCCAACGCGCATTCCGAAACTGCATTGCGGGCGAGCGAGTTGTTTGAATGCTAAGTCTCTGAGGAGCCTCGTGGTGTTCTCTGAATAAGCGTCTCCGCTGAGTTCAGCCTATGCAACACCACCACGCCCTCCTCACTGACTTAGCATTCAAACAAACCGGCAGGGTTCGTTGCGGGTCGTGTGCGCAATCGGTTAATCTCCTTCAAACTCTTGGAGAATCGACAATGAGATCAGTGGCCTCTGTCGCATTGTTCCTGATAGCGGCGTTCACTCAGCCTGCACGCAGCCTTTCCCAAACTCCGTCCAGCAATGACGCACGCGAACTGATGCATCTGGAAGACGTGTGGAACCAGGCTCAGATCAGCGGTGATGCAGATGCTCTCGGTCACCTTTGTGCCGATGACATGGAAGTAGCTGTTCCACACATGGCCGTCATGACGCGATACCAGGCTCTAAACTTTGCCCGCTCGGGCCGGATGAAGTTCCTGCGCTATACGACCTCGGATTTGCACGTTCGCGTTTACCACGACGCTGCGGTGGTCACCGGACGCCTTCAGCGCACTTGGCCTGCCCGATGTTTTG
>PMUI01000054.1 GCA_003166955.1 Acidobacterium sp. | reverse complement strand
GCAGACGCAGCGGACTTAAAATTCGCAGACCTTTGACGGTCGTGGGGGTTCAAGTCCCCCTCCGGGCACTAATAAAATCGATAAGTTGCGAGCGCTCATCATTTGATAAATAGCAGATTTTTGCGAGATTCGCGGATTAAAATCCGCATAACGCATCCCGCTGGTGGTCGGTCTTTTCCTCCCATCTGTTAGCGTCATTCGAGGGTTACTTCCGGATAGGCGGTTATACACTCGGAACTCACCGAAATGAATTCGAATAATCACTCGCCCCTCTCTGGGGAAGGTTTTTTTTGGCATCTGGGATCGCTCGCGGTGGCGTTGAATCAGTTCGTCCCCGTTGGAAGTGGCAGTTCCCGGGATCCGCAACGTCAATCCGACGCGCCGCATCTGTCGGAATGAATTGAACGGCGATCGTTCTTGCCTCGACATCGCCTTCGTTCCGAAGGTTGTGTACGTGTTCAGCACCGGGATCAACAAAGCTCATCCCCTTTGTGTACACGTGAGGCCTGCATTCGGGATCATTCCCCTCATAGTCCGTCACGGTCCCCGCCGTGACGATAACCAGGCTTTGCCCGGGATGCATGTGCCAGCCAGTGCTTCCGCCAGGAGCCCAGGTATTGCTCTGCACATACACGTCTGACATTCCTTTTGTCTGTTGCAGTAATTGCCTAGCTTCCTTGTCACCGGCCGCCTCGGGGCCACCTTGAAAGGTCCTAGTGACATCAATTTCGCGAAAGCGGCCCTGAGCGAGCGAGGTGCTTTTGAACCCTTCAGATTCTGTCGCCAGGGCCTTTCCTGAATCATAGAGAGCAGTGGCCGCAATTGTGACGCTGAACATCACGAGGCATGCCAGTCTCTTTTGCATGTCGGACTCCTTTTCTTGTCATCGCCACCGACGAAGGTGCATGCACACGACTCGTCGCTTTGTACAAACGGCGTCCAGGGAGGCGAGGCTAAGACGGACCATGCCGATCCGTCCTCGAATCGCACTCCCCCTCACTCGATTTTTTTCCTTGACGCTTGGAACTACACCCGAGAAGGCATGGTTCGAAAGCAATGAGCTGAAGGGTCGTTCATCGACCGACCTATCGATCGCCGAACGAGCGGTCTGAGGCTGCGCGCACGACGCCGTGGATGGCCTGAGGCCCGAAATGTGATGTCGCAGGCCCCACGAACACCAGCGTAATGTTCGAATTCGTGACCGAGAACTGAACATCGAGCCCTCCGGTGACGCAGACCTGCAGCGTCGATGAGGGTGGATTCGTCTCGAACGTGCCGTTGCTTCCATTCCCCGTCAACAGGCTGACCGTGCCGTTTATCTGAAAGCCCATTTTGGTGGCGGTGGCGTATGGGGGGCAGCCGGTCATGTCCCAGGTGATCCTGACGTTCGTCAACCTGATGTGGTGCGTGTGAGGGTTCACCAGGGGCTGCGTCGGATCTACGGCACCGGCCTCGGTTTTCCCAAAGCTGGACATCGTCATATCCGCTGAGAAGTCGGCGGTGCCCCATTCCGGGTGGACGTCCATTGACCATTGACCATGCATTTCATATGGGCTGCCTTTGACAGTCGTAAGCAAGGGTACATAGTCGTTGAGCAGGCCGGTGAAGTGCACTGGCTTGCTTTCCTGGGCCAAAGCACAGGTGCCTGAAACGAACATGAACAGTGAAAGTGCGCGTGCCGCCGAAGCCAGGGTTTTGTTTTCCATAAGAGACCTCCAGTTTGAGATTCGCTTGAGACGCATTGAAACAATCGGCCTCTTGTCGGGCGTGTTCAAACGGTAAGGCGCAGAAGCACAGCCGTTTCCCTTGTTTGCCGTCGAATGCAGTCTTTTGCCGTGCCATTACAGGGCGGAGGTACAATTTGGTTCCCGGCCGGGTTCGTGACGCCTGCGGACCATCCAGGAGAGCGCCATGGGCGAACCATCCCTTGGAACACCACAATCCGCGAGTGAAGATCGGCTGGATTCGTGGAAGGAGATTGCGGCCTACCTCAAACGCGATGTAACGACGGTTCAGCGCTGGGAGAAGCGGGAGGAGATGCCGGTCCACCGTCACCTGCATGACAGGATTGGCTCGGTGTACGCGTCGCGGACAGACCTGGATGCGTGGATGCGCAGCAGGAATCTTCGAATAGGACAGGAAAATGCGGACGATGCTCCGTCGCCGGACCTTCCCGTACAGGCGCCAAGGAAGGAGGCCTTGCTTCGGAGATGGAGGTTTGTTTGGCCGCTGGCGATGGCGGCCGCGGTGGCGATTGGCGCGGTCCTGTGGCTGCGGAGCACTGAGCGCTTCTGGCGAAACCCTTTAGCAGATGCGCGATTCCAGACGGTCACGGAATTCGACGGATTGGCGCAGGCCGCTGCGGTTTCCCGTGACGGCCATTTCGTGGCCTTTCTGTCGGACCGAGACGGATCCACAGACGTATGGGTTACACAGGTCGGATCTGGTGAGTTCCACAATCTGACCCATGGGACTGTTCCCGGGCTGGCTAATCCGTCGATCCGAACTTTGGGGTTCTCGCCTGATGGCTCTCTGGTCACTTTCTGGGTCCGCAGGCAAGACGGGGCGAACGGCGGCGACATCAGCGTATGGGCGGTGCCTACACTTGGCGGCGAGCCGAGGCCTTACCTGGAAGGGGTGGCCGAATTTGACTGGACGCGCGACGGCACACGACTCGCGTACCATACACCTGGTCCCGGAGACCCGCTGTTCGTATCAGACGGCAACGTGAGGTCGGAGAGCAGGCCCATCTTCATTTCGCCTGCTGGGCTTCACGGTCACTTTCCGATTTGGGCGCCCGACACGGCGTTCCTCTACTTTGTTCAAGGTTCTCTACCAGATAATTTAGACATATTCCGCATTCGTCCGGTCGGCGGAACTCCCGAACGGATCACGTCGCACCATGGTCGAGTGACTTATCCAGTAATGTTGGACCAGCGCACTCTTATGTACCTGGCCAGCGATTCCGATGGTGCGGGTCCATGGCTGTACAGTATGGACGTCGAGCGCCGCATTCCTCACCGACTGACCCCTGGCCTTGACCGATACACGTCGCTGGCGGCTAGCGCCGATGGTCGGCGGCTGGTGGTTACACGCGCAACCGTCAATGGAACACTCTGGCGCTTGCGCATCCCTGATTCACCTGGAGAAGCATCGCAGGCCAAACAGATCTCACTGACGACGAGCACTGGGTCTTCTCCACGGCTGGGTCGAGATTATCTTCTGTATGTTTTTGCGGCGGGCACTGCCGAGAGCATCTGGAAACTGGCCAACGGGACCAGCGCGGAATTGTGGCGTGGCGAAGGAGTACGAGTTTTGGGGGGCCCGGCAATCTCACCCGATGAACGGTATATAGCCTTTTCAGTCCGGCAAAATGGCCGAACGCTCTTGTATGCGATGCAGGCGGACGGCACGAACGCGCGGGTCGTAACTGATTCGCTCGATCTGCAGGGCGCGCTCGCGTGGGCACCTGATGGCCAATCGATCACCTCGGCGGCCAACGACCACGGCGTTCCACACCTCTTCCGTGTGCCGATCAATGGCGGCTCCCCCACTCCCTTCGTCGGAGAGTATTCTGTCGATCCGGCGTGGGCGCCTGATGGAAGCATTGTTGTCTACTCCGGACCCGACATCGGCACCACATTTTCTGTGAAGGCAGTGACGGCCGAGGCCGTACCGCACCCGTTGCAGGCCCTGACTCTGACTCGGGGAGCCCGGCATCTGGTCTTCCTTCATGGGGGGCGTCGGACTCTCGTGATGCTGCGAGGAGAAATTCAACATAAGGACCTCTGGCTCATGGATCTGGAGACTGGAGCCGAGCGGCAGTTGACCCACCTCGCGCCCGAATTCGATATTCGCGATTTCGATATTTCGCCAGACGGTCGGGACGTGGTGATCGAACGAGTTCAGGAGCGCTCAAACGTGGTGTTGCTAGACCTCTCTCGACCATAAGTCGGTTTCCAACGCAGCAATGGGGCCCCTGAGAAATCAACGCCTGCACCAAGAAAGGGATCCACATGAGCGACACAAAGCCCAGAGCATCCATCGAACTACCGAGCGACTTCATATTCGGGCACGTGCGCCCGGATCAAACTGTAACCCCACCACCTCAACCACCACCACCCCTTGGTCCGCTGACTGCATTTGTGGGAGATTGGGTCGGCAACGGCTTCAATACCATTTTCCGGCCAGATAGCGCCGCCACGCCTGCCCCACTACCGAACCCGATTCCGCCACCTCCACCTCCCCGCGACAATGTCCTGGAACTGAACCTTACCTCCGAGAGGCTTTCTTTTTCAAAAAGTCTGGGCTCGGTTCCAAACCGCGGTACAGCCACGCAACCGGATGCTTTCCTCAATGGCGTGCCGTACCTGCAGGTCATCAACGACATCACAATCCACGGCGAAAGTGTCGGCATCCACGTTGAGCCGGGCATCTGGATTCACGTACCCGCAACCCTCGTTCCACCGCTCGGGGAGTCGATTACGCGCATGGCGTCTATCCCCCACGGCGCGACGATTGAAGCCCAGGGCACATCGTTGACCGTCGCGGGGCCACCCACGATAGCACCCGTAGATATCACACCCTTTACCACCGGCAGCAACCCTCCCAAGAAGATCAGATTCGCCAGCCAGACGGCTGCTGATCCGAACACTCCGAGAATCCCTCAGGATCTCAGTTCATTCATAGCCGCGGGAACCATCACGCAACCGTTGCTGGACAATCCCAATAGCCTGCTGCAGAGTCACATCAGCAAACAAAAGATCACCGCCACGACGGCCATTATCATTTCAACGGGTCCTCCGCCTCCGCCTCAGTTGCTGCCTTTTGGGGGCGGGGTCGACAACATTGCCTTCTTGCTGGGCCAGGCCGCTGCGACTGCGCCGAACGCCCAGGCCTTGCAGATGTTCGCAATTTTCTGGATCGAGACCGTCCAGGAGGTCATTCTGGTGCCACCTTACACGGTAGGTGAGCCACCTTTCGCAATTAAAGCCAAACCAAGTGTTCCGGGCCAGCGCGTGCCCACCTTCTCCGTCACACCCCCGCACGATTTGGATATGCCATTCGAACTTACGGTTCAGTTCACGCAAATTCAGTACACCCAGACGGTCCTGCTAAATTTCGCTGGTCTGACCTGGCCGCATGTCTCGGTTAACACGCTTGTGCCCGCCGATGACATTATTGTCCCCTTCTCTGCGTGGAACTGAGTTGGTTTCGTGTTATGGGCCACCGGCCTGGTTGTTTCCGTGTTGCCGGTAATTCTTATTGAAGGTGCAACCGCAGTTGAAGAGCCAGTCCTGACCCAGCCCAAGTAACCTGCGGTTGTACCTCAATCCCCCAGTCTGGAAGTCTGCGGCGCGTGCTAACATTGCGTTTCCCCCGCCCCTGCGATTCAGCGATTCCTGTTCCGCCATTGGAGACACGCGCTATGAGTAAGCCGGAAAATCCCTGCTTACCTTTTTGCTTGGGGCTTACCCCGTCATCAATGTGCTCGCCGACTGGAACAAGACGCACATCTTCAATCCCACCTGGCCTCCGCATGCCAGGTTTCACATCGCATACGGCTCGGTCATCGCCTGGAGCGCCGTGGCCATCGCCATCTGGCTCCTGTGGAGGCGCTCCACCGAGCCCGAGGTGGGAGTCAGGGTAGCTCTGCTGGTCCAGCTTGCGCTGTGGACGCCGTTCCTCTACCTCACCCTCCTTGTCCCCGGGACGAGCCTCTCTCTGGGCGCGGCGTCGCCCGTTGTGCAACACAAGATCGCCGGAGTGGTGATCGAGCCTCAGGTTGTCATCGCCATCATCTTCCTTCTGCTCATCGCCTGGGGATACCGCCTCGCCAGCCGCCCGATTGCCCCATGATCGATCAACTAGGGGCCCCTGAGCGAAGCCGAAGCAATACTCATAGATTCATAGTTCCCGTAAAGTCGGCACTCCGGAAGTACGGCCCGCGCGGCTTGAGTGAGATCGGAATAGAACGCTCTGAGCCATTTCGCCCGCTGGCCAGCGGTGAGGACCAATTTCGCGCCCGTCTTGGCGATTCGGGACACCTTTGGGACACTGGCATCTCTATCTTCAACTGTTTCAATGGCCTGGAAGTGTATAGCGGTCTACAAAACCGCCGCTCCGCCCTCGGATCGAGCGACACAAATTGGACTCGTAATCCGAAGACTCGCGCTGGAGCGGGTTCTACCGCAGTCCGTGATGCCTGAGCTCAACTGGAGTGGCTTGAACGAGCCTCGGCCGCGAAGGGGAGATCGAGGGACCAACTCTGGGTGCGGTTCTAGTAGGAGGCCATTTCTACTGGACTTCCATTGGGGACACCTCTAATGAGCGTCAACATCCGGATGCCTGATGCAGGGCGCTGCCGGAAGCACCGCTCTCCTCTCGGATAGAATTCGCTTCGGTGACACAACCACCCCTGGACGTCGAGAGTCGCCGCCCGAAACTCGCACCGAAGCTCGGCCTCTTCGACGCGACCATGATGGTCATGGGTGGCATCGTCGGCGCCGGCGTCTTCATGAACCCTTACGTCGTCGCCCAGCGCCTGCACTCTCCCGTACTCATCCTCTCGGTCTGGGTCGCCGGCGGCATCATCGCCATCCTCGGCTCTTTCGTCTATGCGGAGCTCGGAGCCCGCATTCCCGAGGTCGGCGGCCAGTACGAATATCTCCGCCAGTCGCTCCATCCCGTCTTCGGATTCCTGTATGGATGGGCCCTGCTCCTTATTATTCAGACCGGCGGCATGGCCGCAGTCGCCGTCACCTTTGCGCGCTACTTCCTCGAACTCACGCGCCTGCCCTGTTCCGAACACTGGGTCGTCGTCGTCACCCTGGCTATACTCACCGCCGTGAATTGCCTCGGGGTCAAACCCGGCGGCCGCTTCCAAAGCGTGCTGATGGTGCTCAAGATCGCGGCCATTGCGGCGCTCGTCGGCGCCGGCCTCTTCCTGGTCCGCGCGCCGAAGCCGCTGCTTCATCCCGTCCTCGATCGTCCCGTCAGCTTCGACCTGCTCACCGCATTGGGCGCGGCCATGGTCCCCGTACTCTTTTCGTATGGAGGGTGGCAGACCACGAACTTCATCGCCAGCGAGATTCGCGACGCGCGCAGGAATCTAGGCCGCGCACTGATGATCGGTGTCGCGGCCGTGGTCGTGCTCTACGTCTCCGTCAACGTCGTCTGCCTCCGCACCCTGGGAGTCACGGCGCTCGCCGCGACCAGCGTTCCAGCCAGTTCGGTCATGCAAATTGTGGCCGGCGAGCGGGGAGCGCGTCTCATCGCGCTCGGTATCGCAGTCTCGACGATCGGGTTTCTCAGCCAGTCGGTGCTCACTGGGCCGCGCGTCTATTTCGCCATGGCCGAGGACGGCCTCTTCTTTCGCGGCGTCGCTTACCTCTCGCGCAAAACCCAGGTTCCCGTCGTGGCCATCGTGCTGCAGAGCGTTTGGGCGGTCGTCATCGCGCTCACCGGAAAATACGAACAGATCCTGAATTTCCAGGCGCCGATTGACTTCACCTTCTTCGGCCTGAGCGCGACCTGCCTGTTTGTCCTGCGCCGCCGCGAACGGAGCCATCCCATCGACAGTCCCGGTTTTCGCGTCCCGGGTCATCCGGTGACTACGCTCATCTTCATCCTGTCGTGCTGGCTCATCGTCGCCAACGCGCTGTGGAAGTATCCTCGCAACAGCTCCATCGGATTTGTGATCATCCTCATCGGATTGCCGGTGTACGCGTTCTGGCAGCGGCGCCGGCTCAGGGAGGCAACAGAATGAGCAATACGCGCGCGGTCGCGTCCACCTATCTCGAGTGGGCCAAGCTCTGCTCGCCGGCAAAATACAACCTTGCCACCAGCGGCATCATGAGCTATCCGCTCGCGGAGTTACACGTTTCAGCGCAGGATCTTGAAATCAACGGTCCCACCGTCTATGGCTACGCGCCGCTCCAAGAGCGCCTGGCGCGCAAGTGCGGCGTCACTCCAGATTGCGTTGTTGCCGCCGCGGGCACATCGATGGCGAATCATCTGGCCATGGCTACTCTGCTCGAACCTGGCGACGATGTCCTGATCGAGCAGCCAACCTATGGACCGGTGCTCGAAGTGGCGTCGTATCTGCAGGCCAGCATTCTCCGTTTCGAACGCCGCGCCGAGCAGGATTTTCAAATCGATCCCGACGAAATTGCGCGACGCATCACGTCGAAAACCCGCCTCATCTGCCTGACCAATCTGCACAATCCGTCGGGCGCGCTCACCAGCGAAGAGACTCTGACCCGGATTGGCAGAATCGCACAGAATTCCGAGGTGCAGGTGCTCGTCGACGAAGTCTATCTCGACATGGTTTACGACCAGCCGGCGCGCTCGTCGTTCCACCTCGGCAGCAATTTCGTGGTTACCAACAGCCTCACCAAGGCCTACGGTCTAAGCGGCCTGCGCTGCGGCTGGATCCTGGCGCAGCCTGACCTTGCGAAGCGCATGTGGCGGCTCAACGACCTCTTCGCAGCCACGCCTGTGCATCCCGGCGAACTGCTCAGCGTCGTGGCCCTCGACCAGCTCTGCAAGATCAACGCGCGTGCCCGCGCGCTTCTCGAAGCCAACCGCACAGCCCTCGATGCTTTCTTCAGTGGCCGCGGCGATCTCGATAGTTTCGATAGCCGCTGGGGCACGGTGAGTTTTCCGCGCATGAAAAACGGCTCCGTCGATGAGTTCTGTGAATTCCTGCGCGCCCGCTACCAAACCAGCGTCGTGCCCGGACGATTTTTCGAGATGCCGGACCATTTCCGCATCGGCATCGGTGGCGATCCCGCCATGACCGGCGAGGCATTGAAACGTCTGGCCGCGGCGCTGGACGATTGGGGATCCAACCGATCATGACCCAGGCGCTTCGCGTCCGCATCGGCATTGACTGGGGCGGCACCAAAATTGAGGCGTTGGCGATGGACGCCGACGGCCGCGAACTCCGTCGTGCCCGCATTCCCACGCCGCGCCACGATTACGAGAGCTCCATCCGCGGGGCCACGGAGCTCGTTGCATCCATCGAGCGCGAAGTCGGCCCCACCGGCCCCATCGGCGTCGGCATTCCCGGCACGATCGTGCCCGCCACGGGCCTCGTGAAAAATGCGAACTCCACCTGGCTCAACGGAAGGCCGCTCGAAAAGGATTTGTCTGTCGCGCTGGGCCGCGAGGTCCGCTGCGTCAACGACGCGAATTGCCTCGCAGTCTCTGAGGCCGTCGATGGCGCGGCGGACGGCCAGCCTGTCGTCTTTGCGGCGATTCTCGGCACCGGCTGTGGCGCGGGCATCGCCCTGCATGGCCGCATGCACTCTGGCCCTAACGGCCTCGCTGGAGAATGGGGCCACAATCCGCTGCCCTGGCAGCGCCCCGACGAATATCCCGGCGACCCGTGCTACTGCGGCCAGCGTGGCTGCATTGAGCGATGGCTCTCCGGTCCCGCGCTCGAAGAGGATTACCGCCGTGCCTCGGGATCCGCGCTTCCCGGATCCGAAATCGTTGCCGCAGCCGAGGCAGGCGACCCGCGAGCCATGGCCGCGCTGGAGCGCTACGAGGATCGCTTCGCTCGCGCGCTCGCCCAGGTGGTCAACCTGCTCGATCCTGATATCGTCGTGCTGGGCGGCGGGCTCTCCCGCATCGAACGCCTTTATCGCAACGTGCCGCCGAAGATCGCCAACTGGGCCTTTGGCAAGTCCGCGGCCACCTCGGTGGTCCCCGCGAAGCATGGCGATTCCAGCGGCGTCCGCGGCGCGGCCCGTCTGTGGCCGTGATTGGCAGGGCCAGTGAGGAAGCGCTCCGCCTCTCGGAACAAACTGTGGCCTCGCGATCAGGCCTCTTGGAAACGGATTCGACGAGTGGCGAATCATTCAATGTGGGTCTATGTGCCCCTGGAGGGGCTCAGAATACTGCACATCGTAACGGCCTAATAGTCGCTCGTCATTTCTCCCCGACCTGAATGCGAGAAAAGGACTGACCGGCGCATCTGGCACAGACCATCAGCGACATTATTCGGCGTTTCAGTTCCGCACTCTTGATCTCTCCATCACAACCGACTCTTATCGAAATTTGGGCGACTCCGAGCAGCTTCCTTTTTTGCAATCCATCGGGGAAACTTTTGACCCGGATATGCGGGGTGTTGGGCTATCCGGACGCCGCGGTCCCGCAAATCGAAACGTGGCACGATTGTGGGGCATTGTGTGAAGGCAGTGAAGCGGCTCTGATTTGACGCGGCGCTGTGATTTCCCGCATCAATTCAATTTTTTGCATTCGTCTCTCGTCACAACCATGGGTGCTTTCTGTCATTGTTCCGAGCCAGTCACACGCCACAACGGGTAAGTTCGCATTCACCATTGCACTCCATTGAGCCGTCACATTGCCTTGTCAGCTAAAGCCACGATCAGTTGCATTGCGTCAGGGTTCAAAGAGACTGAACAGAGTTCCCAGATGAAGGTAAAGAACAAAACACCCCCCTATGGCTTAGGTTCACAAACAGGAATCGGCCATAGGTTGGATTAAGGCAGAACTCCCATAGTTTGGGCGTGCCCTCGCTCATCCGCGGCTCCAGCGAAACGTTGCTGCGCGGCGACCGGCGATGTAAGGCGCGACGGGCATCAGTAGCCCTGCTTTCTCGGCGTCTTTGCGATACCCGGAAACCGTGCTCAGGTCGCACTTGATCAGATCGGCAATTCGCCTCAAAGGAAGGGCGATGGGTTGATCACCGCGCAGCTTCTGGAGCTGTTGACAAAGCGTCAAAAACCTCTGTTCATTTGACCGCGAGTTTTTCGAATCCTCCTCGACAGCGCGCCATGCCTGCTGAAGAATGTCCGGTCCGCCAATCCGATAGCGAGCGATACTCGCAGCGATTCGATGCACCTCGTCCTCCGATAGAGGTGCCTTGCAGCGAGTCGCGTTTGCCTGGAGCAGTCCCAAGTCGATCTCCTCGGCCGTGGCTCCTTTGCGCCGCCAAAATCCCGCGGTGCGGGCAAGCCAGTCATTGCGCCCGCCTTGGTAAACGTTCATCCACCTGGGTCCTGGAACCGACAGTTGCTTCGGGTTGGAGGCTCGCGATATTTCGTTGAGGAGCCACTCAGGAGCATCGGCGATCGGTACTATTTTCTTCGGCCATCTGTAGGGCACACCAGACGGATGGATCGACGGGTAGATCAGAACCAGACCACCGCTGCCGCGAACGTCGAGGCCGGGGCCGAGTCGGCCTGCACTGCATTGAACCTCTGCGTGGTTGGGATAGTGGAACCACAGGTGTTCTCCGCGAGCGGTGCCTGAACTAAGCGTTTCCGGGAGAGCGCCCCCGGATCGCTGGGTGAGTGCTTCGAGCGAACGTTGTCCGTCCTCTCCGTCGACGTCGACAACGAAGACTCCAGACGCGCTACCAGTCGCCACTCCCCAGTTGCAGTCGTGGAACTTCGTTTGCCATAGCTTCAGGGTCGCGACGTCAGAGGTCGCGAGCTCGGTCCAACGCTTGATGAGGGGCCGCTTGGCCCGCTGAACAATTGGAACAATGCGCCAGTCGAGCATCGCTGCCAAGGAGATCGGCAGCGGACCAGTCCGGCGCCATGGCGAGAAGGTCGTCATGCATAATTTTAGGCAAAACGGCTTGTGCCCTTGAATCGAGAATCCTGCCTGCAGTCGCTGCGGCAAATATGTCCTGAATAATCTTGAACATACAGAAAGCTGCAAGCCGCCGCCGGGCCCCCCCGACCCAAAGTGGCTAACTCCTTCGGCATACCCAGTCGATTTGTCCCTGTTGCCGGCACCTTTGAGCAATCTAAACCGGAACCAGTCTTGAAATACTGCTTCAGATCGGGAAGTTTCTGTGCCGGGGCACTAGATCGGAAGTCGAATGCATTGCCAATTCATTTCTCCACGCCGATTCAACGATGGAGCGTGCCGACGCGGGCAACTCATGCAGATCATGACCACTCAGGTGAAATCCGAGCACCTGAAATTCCGGCATGCCCGAATCAACAAAAACCCGGCATCGGTCTGCCCTTTTCAGTCTTTGCCACCAGACCATTGCCCCAAATGAGTAGCTTTCCACGGCAGTCCTTTCCGGCCAAATCTGGCTCATCCCCGAACAGTTTTCATCGAGTGTCGAGTTTGTGCCCGACCTCGCGAGCCGTCTCGGGAGAACCGAGGTGAGCCAGTCAGAATTCGATTCACCACAATCCCGTGCCATTGTTTGCCTGTTCGGGTGCGTACGCCTTCGGCATTCAAACGCGTTGCGATCCTTTCGAAAGAGAGCCCGCTAGCTCTGAGTTCCTCCATCCGCTGGATTGCGAATTGCTCGCTCTCGTCCCGGCCGAAAGGCTTGCGTCCTTCACACCGCCCTTCCGCAACCCTCTTTCGAATCCTCGCCGCCCGAAGCTTCAGAACAATTTGACTCTTGTCGTATTGCGCTACTGCGCCCATGAACTGCCGCATCAGGATTCGCGTTGGATCGTTAGCCATCAGATCTGGTTCGGCGACCGAGACAAGCGTTATAGCGCTTTTTGCCAGATTGGCAATCGTCACCTCCTGAACCATAAGGTCACGAGCAAGGCGATCCAGCTTTTCGATGACGATGGTCCTTACTCCATTTCCGAGCACGGCGGCCATCATCGCGGACCAGGCCGGACGGTCGATTGACTCAATCGTCCCGGAGACACCCTCTTCCTTGAAGACCTGAACGATCTTGATTTCGTTCGCCTCTGAATACGTCCTGATCGCGGACAGCTGGCGGGCGAATCCGTCGCCTCTCACCTGGCCCTTCCCGCTAACGCGGAGATACGCAAACGCCTTAACCATGCGTCTATGTGCGCTCTACCTGCACAAAACGTCAAACCATTTCCAGAGAATTGGTATTAACACAGATAATAAACGACTTACGAAATCAATTCGGTCGCCCAATCCAAGCCCGTTTCTCGGTACGAGTCGTTGATTCCTCGCGGTCAGCACCCATCCCAAGGCGCTGCCAAGCCGTAGACCGGACCAGCAGAAGCATTAGCGTTGATTGTTCTGCGGGGACAGCTCCGTTAGGCTTGCTCGTGCAGCGGGAAGGTGGATTTATGATCCCTGATTTCATCCAAAGGTCACATATATTGAAAGCGCTCGAAGCCTTAGGCCAGGGGCACGAGGTTCCGGCCCGCCGCGAGGCCAAGAAGTACGATCTTCTATTTAACCGGAAAAAATACCCACCGAAATATGTCGTGTCGTTGGCACACAGATTTGCCAACCCAAGCAGCGGACTATTGCATGGCTTTAAGGGCGGGGAGGAGGTCAACGATTTCTTAATGACTAGAACTGGTCTCATAAAT
>PMUI01000051.1 GCA_003166955.1 Acidobacterium sp. | reverse complement strand
TTAGCATTCAAACAATCCGGAAGTGTCGGGTCGAAATGTCCGTATTGCCGACAATACAGAAATTGCCGTATTTTCCAGCCGCACCTCCATATGAAGAGTCACTTCGCCGACCGAGCGGGGACACTCACCACCGCGGCGTCACAGAGCAGAACAGGCCGCTCCGCAATCGTGATTACGTTTGATTCGTGGCTCGAGCAAGGATAGGAGCTGTCATGTTCATCATCGCAGTTCCATGTGTCGTCCAAAACGAATCTGTAGCTCGCTCGATAAATGCCCCCGCCACCAGCCAAATCCGCCCGGCGATGCCCTGGACACCGCTAATCTCGCGGCCAACATTACTGTTTCGATCCCCAGATCACGGTGTGACTGTCCTAGAAGAATTCGCCTGCCGGACCTCGCCGGGAACGGCGGGCTTTCTTTGCGCTCCTCTGGATCGAAACTGGCTCGTCCTGCCACGGAAGTTGTACTCGTGCGTGTGCCAAATCATACATACACCGCGGCTCACTCCCTGCCACGCTTCTGGGAGTAGCACGATCAAGTCCTCTGGGGCTGCCTATCCGTCTTTCTCCTAGTCCCGTTTCCACCGATCGGTCCGCCCTCTCATGTATTGGTCCGTTCGAGCAATTCTTCTGGCGACCCCAGAAGATTGCCTGGATCACCTTACTTGTCATCGCCGGCCCTCTGTCTCACTCCCAGCAGCCAGGCGATCTTACACAGAAAAGCCTCGAAGACCTGATGAACATCGAGATAACTTCTGTATCCAAAAAGGAGCAGAGGACCTCTGAGGCTCCTGCGGCGATCTTCGTTATCACCCGGGAAGACATACGCCGATCCGGAGCACTCAATATCCCCGACCTGCTGCGCATGGTCCCGGGCGTTGACGTAGCCCAGATCGACACCGGCAAATGGGCCATCAGCGCTCGCGGCTTCAATGGCCAGTATTCCGATAAGCTCCTTGTCCTTGTTGACGGCCGCACGGTCTACACTCCTGTTTTCGCCGGTGTTTTCTGGGATTCTCAGAACATTCTTCTCGACACTATCGAGCGCGTCGAAGTCATTCGCGGCCCCGGCGCGGCAGTCTGGGGCGCCAACGCCGTAAACGGCGTCATCAACATCATCACAAGAACTGCCAACGACACGCCCGGTGGCTATCTGGTCGCCGGCGCAGGCAGCAGCGGCACTGGGCCGGAGGCGTTCCGGTACGGGGGAAATGCTCGCAACCTGGGCGCGTGGCGCGTCAGTGCGGAGGGATTCCATTACAACGCCCTTCCGGCGCTTGGCGGACTCGACGGCCACGATGACTGGCGCCTGATTCGTGGCGGATTCCGAACCGACTCGAAGCTCTCCGCGAAAGATTCCCTCACCACCGAAGGCGAAGCGTATCAGGGCAATGCGGGAGAGACGGCCGATACGCCAGTTTCGCTGGAGCCGCCGGCAAACGCTGTCCTGGCTCTGCGCGACCGATACTCCGGCTGGAATCTGCTGACCCGATGGAATCGCGTCATCTCGCCGCGATCACAGACTTCGCTGCAGGTCTACTTCGACCGCACCAGTCGGGGGGATACCACCTACAGCATAGGGCTGAACACCTTCGACATTGATTTTCAGCACCATTTCGCCTGGAATGCGCGACAGGACATCGTTTGGGGCCTCGGCTACCGCGTGAGCGCGGACGGTACGGACCCGACCCTGCGAATCTCTTTCACGCCACAGAACCGCGGCACCCAGCTCTTCAATTTCTTTGCGCAGGATGAGATCGCCATCCGCCCCAACGGTCTCAAGCTGAGCCTGGGCGCCCGGGTTGAAGACAACGATTACACCGGCTTTGGGCTTCAACCCTCCGCACGCCTTGTTTGGATGCCAAACAGCAGGAGCATGTTCTGGAGCGCTGTTTCTGGCGCCGACCGCACTCCCGCCCGCAGCGACACCAATATCCGCGTGAATTACACAGCCTTTCCCGGTCCCGGCGACATTCCTGCCCTTGTCAGCCTTTTCGGGAATCCCAGCAAAAAGAATGAGCACCTGACGGCATTCGAGGCAGGATACCGAGGCACCTGGAGCAGCAGATTCTCGCTGGCTCTAACGGTGTTCTATAACCGCTATCGCGATCTGACCTCGGTAGAACCTGGAACCCCACGCCTTGAGGCGAATCCGGCGCCATTGCACCTGCTCATTCCCAGTACGTTCGGTAACGGACTGTACGGCGAAACACACGGAATTGAGGTCTTCGCGAACTGGAAGGTTACGAGATTCTGGACGCTGAGTCCTGGTTATAGTTTCTTATCCGCACATCTGCATCCATTCCCCGGAAGCCTGGACTTCACAGACCCTGCGGCAACGGAAGGCAGCTCACCGGACCATCAGGCACAGTTGCGTTCCAGCGTCAGCCTGCCCAGGAATGTCCAGTGGAACACGGCGGCTTATTTCGTTGACCGTTTGCCGGCCATCGCAGTTCCTTCCTACACCCGCCTTGACACCAGCTTGATCTGGGATGCGGGTGAGCATTTCTCGTTGAGCGTTGTCGGTCAGAACCTGCTGCGCAATCTACACCCGGAATTCTCCGGCCCGGACACCACCGTTCTGCCCGGGCTGATGAGGCGCGACGCCTACGCCAAAATTGTGTGGTCCTTCTGAGCGGGAGGCCGCAATTGGAGCGAGTGGACAATAATTCGACGAAGGGCATGCTTTACCGGCGGTCCAGCCGTTTCGGGTACCTCGGCCCGATTCTCTGCTTCTTCCTGCTGGTTTCGGGAACAACGCAGTATGTGCGTGGGCAAACTACTGTCGAAGAATCCCAAGTGAAGGCCGCGTTTCTTTTCCACTTCGCCCAGCTTGTGGACTGGCCTGCGGACCCCAATAGCGCCGGAAATCGTTCCCTTATCATCTGCGTCTTCGACGATGATCCGCAACGGCATGAACTCCAGAGCACACTGGAGGGCAAGCTCATCGGCGAGCGCGTGTTACACATCCGTCTGCTGAACGATCCTCAGGCGATCCCCGGCTGCAAGATCCTCTTTCTCAGTCGTGACGAAGGCCGCCGGCAACCGGAAATCCTGCAGGACCTGCGCGATCAACCGGTTCTCACAGTTGGTGAATCCGACAGCTTTCTCTCCGACGGAGGGATGATCCGCTTCCGGATCGAGTCAGATCGAATCCGCTTCGACATCAATCTCACAGCAGCCGATTCGGCTCATCTGAAAATCAGCTCCAGACTGCTTCTTCTCGCTACATCAGTGACGGGCCACCGGTCGACGGATAGGAGCAGATGAACCATGCGGTTCAGGAACCTCTCCATCCGTTTCAATCTCGCCCTTCTCACCCTTTCCGCGAGCGTCATCGCGGTCCTGCTTGCTTCTTTCGGGTTCGCCATCTATGAACGCCAGAGTTATCGCGCGAGCGCCGTTCGCGAAGTTACTGCTCTGGCCGACACCCTCGGCGCAAACACGGCCGCTTCGCTTGCATTCAACGATGAGCGAGCTGCCCGGGAGATGCTGAGCGCCCTCTCGACGGAACCTCATGTCCTCGCCGCCTGTCTCTACGACGAACAAGGGCACATTTTTGCGGAGTACCGCAGGGCGGGCAGCCAATCTGTTCCTGTTTTCCCTGCCAGACGCAGTGACGGCGCGTACTTCGGCCGCGAGTCTGTTATTCTCTTCCGCGGCGTCCTCCTCAACGGGGAGCGCACAGGCTCCATTGCTCTGATTTTCGATCTGCGTGAGTTTCGCTCCCGGCTTCTCGAATACGCTGAGATCGCCATTGTGGTCATTGTGATCTCTGTCGTTGTCACGTTCCTGGCCTCTCTTCGCCTCGCCGCTTCCATCGCTAATCCGCTTGTGCAACTGGCCGCTCTGGCCGGCCGCATTTCCAGCGATAAGGATTACTCTGTCCGCGCGAAGATCCGCGCCGGTGGCGAGGCCGGTCTCCTCATCAACGCATTCAACGAAATGCTCTCCCGGATCGAATCTCGGGAACAGGCGCTCCGTGACGCGCTTAAGTCGCTGCAGGAGAGCGAGGAGCGCTATGCACTTGCAGCCCGCGGGGCCAACGACGGTCTGTGGGACTGGAACCTCATCACCAACGAAATCTACTTCTCTTCCCGCTGGGGTCACATGCTCGGCTACTCGGAGAAAGAAAGTTGGTCCAGCCCCGAGGACTGGTTCGCCCATATTCACGCCGGCGATCGCCAGCGTGTCCGCGATGAGATTGCCGCGCACTGCGCGGGCAAGACTCCGGAGTTCGTCAGTGAGTACCGTATGCGCCACAAATCCGGCGGCTTCATCTGGACGCTGAGCCGCGGGATTGCGGTCCGTGATTCCTCGGGCAAAGCGCTCCGCATGGCGGGCTCGCAAACCGACATCACCGAGGGCAAGATCGCTGATCCCCTCACACATATCCCCAATCGCCTCTACTTCATCGACCGCCTCGAGTCCGCGCTCGAGACGCCCCATCAGGAGGGCGGCCTGTTCGCTGTCCTGTTTGTGGATCTGGATGGGTTCAAACTGATCAACGACAACCTCGGGCATGCTGCGGGCGACGAGGTGCTCATCAATGTGGCCGGACGCCTGCGCGCCAGCGTTCGCAACAGCTCGCGCCGGAGCGGGTCCAGGCAACCCGCTGTTTCGCGCATCGGCGGAGACGAGTTCGCTATCCTTCTCCTCAATATCCAGAATGAGGCCGACGCCTCGGTCGTCGCCGCGCGGGTTCTCGATCGGCTCAACGAGCCCTTCAATTTTGAGGGCCACCGAATGTTTGTCTCGGCCAGCATCGGAATCGCCCTCAGCTCAACCGGCAGCACTCCCGAAGAGCTTCTTCGAAACGCCGATACCGCCATGTATCAAGCCAAGAACAACGGCAAAGGGCGCTTCGAGTTCTTCAATGAGGAACTACGCCAGCAGGTCGACACCCGGTTTGACACCGAAACAGGATTGCGCAAGGCGATTGACGAGGGACAACTAGTCCTTCATTATCAACCCATCGTATCGGACAGCGATGGCCGCATTCATGGCTTTGAGGCGCTCGTTCGCTGGAATCATCCCGAGCGGGGACTCGTTCCCCCCGGGGAGTTCATTCCCGTCGCTGAGGAGAGCGATCTCATTCTTCTCCTGGGCCGCTGGGTCCTGCGCGAGGCGTGCCTGCAAGCGGCCGAATGGCGACGGAGGTTCGCTCCGGATCCTCCTCTTACCGTGAGCGTGAATGTTTGTTCGCGTCAACTGAGCAATCCCCACTTTGTGGAAGATGTGGAAGGTGCCCTGAAGCAGGCCGAACTGAAGCCCGAATGCCTGGAACTCGAGATGACCGAAAGTTCCATCATGGGAAACGCCGAACAGACGCTGATCACCTTGAACCGTTTGAAGAATATGGGCGTGAGGCTCGGAATCGATGACTTCGGAACCGGCTTCTCTTCTCTCAGTTATCTCCAGCGCCTTCCCTTCGACACACTCAAGATCGACCGCTCCTTTGTTCGTGAACTGACCGCCGGAAAAGGCAGCATGGATATAGTAAGAGCCATCCTGGAATTGGCTCGTTCTCTCAAACTGGAAGTTATCGCCGAAGGTGTTGAGACCGAGCAGCAATTGTCCAGACTGCGCACTCTGGGTTGCACTTACTTTCAGGGTTTCCTCTTCTCAAAACCAGTCGACGCCGCGACAGCTGAGTCCCTCTATGGGCAAACTCGCGATTCCCGTTTCTTCACCCTTGTATCCGAAGTGCAACCGCCAGCAGATTCAAAGCCTTCCCTGTTGCTTACATAGTGCTGGCTCGCCGCTTTCGTGGGTCGGAGGAAGTCTCAGAGGGTGCTCGCGGTGCAGCGATAAGCCTTCCTGTTACCTTATCGCGGACGCTTCCTCCGGGTTGCTGACCCTCCATGTAAGTCAGTTGTCAAGAGGAGGCGCAGGTGTTCCGGGCGAGAGCGCGTAGGTTGTTGCTGCATGTCATCCCCGGCTCGGATTCGGGCAAGGGACGGTGCCCTCGTAGGGGATCTCGACGAACTCGATCTTGCCAGGGGGGAATGGCTGTGATGCTGGTCACCCGACCCGTTCCGCTACAGCCCTCGGGACCACGGCCTCCCCGCGCATTTCCCGTCCGTTACCTCGCAGCCGCGACCGACGCTCGCAGGGTCACTTGACGAATCCTTGCCAGTCAGCCGCTTGGAGACTTGATTGTTTTTTCCCAGATAGTCGGCAAACAGGACCTCAGGCTTTCCCATTTCAACGCCGGTCGCTCGTCGGCACTGCAGTTTCTTAACCCACACCTTTCGGAACGGCCGGATTGCTGAGATCCGGCCATTGACTTTGAGGAGGTTAGGATCGATCGGCCCCACTTCCCTCCGCCCGCTGGTCGATCCAGATGGCAGCTCTGAGTTCACCATCGTTCTGGCGCGTTCCACGAAGGGCACTTTGTGCAGTTTTGCGACCAAGACCCGAAACGTCACAGCGACGCAGATCGGCTAAAATACAGTGTCTGTTTTCCGAAGGATCGTCGCCCAACTCCAGGAGAAAGTCCGTGAGGTGCTGAATGAGGGCGTGCTCCAGTTCGGATTCGGAGTATTCGTCCTTCAGATCGAGAAACTCCAAAACGAAGGGGTCCCTGATCGCCTCCTCCGGCGTGATCGAGTCGCCCGGTTCGACCGTTTCTGCCCCCCTTCGAGCATGGCTGCCTTATTCTGGGAAAGGGCAATGCGTTCATACAGCTGGGTGCTGATCTGCCGGTCAAGCTGCCGGACAGTCCAGCCTGAGCGGAGGGCTTCGGTTTCGTAGAACGCCCGCGCGTCTGGGTTCCTGACAGCCAGCAGGCGGACGTAGGCGGACCATGGGAGCGGGAAGTGCACCGCCACGGTGGGGATGCTTGAAGCAAGTACGTCTAGGTTGCTGAAAGAAGGAGCTGTTAAGAATTCTCCAGACGGTGTCTGGAGAATCTTCGGCTCGGGCCAGGCTCGATAGAACGCGCGCATTTGCCAAAGGTTCGCTCTGCCAAAACCGCGCCCGAACTGGCGGGAAAGATCGATCGCGAGCTGTTCAATCAACTGTTGACCGTAATTAGCTCGGGCTTCCCCCCTTTGTTCATATTGATCATTCACGGCAACGGCAATGAAGCGCGAGTGGAGCATTTTTGGCTATGCGGTCCTTGCAGTAGTGAATATGAGTTCGTGTTTGAGCCGGACGGTTCCGTTAGCTTGAAACATCGTCCTGGCGCGCGATCCGCGCTAGGTGCGGCCTGAACTATCGTCTGAGATTCGCGCAATGACAAAGCGCCGGATGGCTTCAGCCCCGAGTCTCGTACCGGCGTAACCGGTGTCGCACATCCCGCGCCCTGGTGACACACCCCTCGCTCGCTGCAGCCATGGTGCTGTATTACCGGCAATACGGAAATTACAGCGTCACTTCCGCATTCGCCAACCAACCGCTCCGAGCGGATCTACGCAGCGAACCAGCGAGCGGGGGTGGGCGCAGTAAGCGAGTTGTCTTTGTTATGCCGCTGAGCCGCGAAACGGCAGAACCTTGCCACCGCGCCGCGTCTGCTCCAGAAAATCCGCCCAGTCCTGCATCATCCGGGCGCGCGGCTCCAGGTAGAGCGCATGGTTGTAGGCGGCGCTGACGGCGTTGCGGGGCGCATGGGCAAGCTGCAACTCGATGTGCTCATGCGGGTGGCCCTGCTCATGCAAGATCGTGGATGCAAGCCCCCTGAATCCGTGCCCGGTCATTCGTCCTTTGTATCCCATGCGCTCAAGCGCCTTGAGAATTGTGTTGTTGCTCATCGGCTTCTTTGCGTTGCGGTCGCCGGGGAAAAGCCATTCGCTCTTGCCAGTGAGCGTTTTCAGGGTGTCCAGCACGTCCAATGCCTGTTTGGCCAGGGGAACGATATGCGGAGTCCGCATCTTCATGCGCTCGGCTGGAATATCCCAGCGCGCCGCTTCAAGATCAAATTCAGCCCATCTTGCGCCAATCAGTTCACTGGTGCGGACGAAGGTGAGGGACATCAATTTCATCGCCAAGCGTGTGACGTGCGTCCCCTGATAGACCTCAATAGACCGCAGCAGGCTGGGCAATTCCTTGGCATCCAAGCGGGCATAGTTCACCTTGCGAGTCGATTTCAGAATGTCACTGGGGCGAATCTCGCTGGCTGGGTTGCGCCTTGCATATCCGTGAGCAATGGCATAACGGAAAACCTGCCCGGTCGTCTCCAATGCGCGTTTGGCGATGTCCCGCGCTCCGCGCTGTTCAATGGCCTTGGTCATTGCCACCAGTTCCGGGGCTTCAATCGCCGCGATGGGCCGCGCGCCCAGGCAAGGCAAAATATCGGCCTCCATGCGGCGCTCTACATAAGCGGCGTGACGCGGGCTCTTCCCGTCCTGCCAGTGATCGAGCCAGATGCGGGCGATGCTTTGAAAGGAATCCTCTGCCGCTGCCTTCTCAGCCTTTCGCTCCGCCATAGGGTCTGTGCCGGTCGCCAGCAGCTTGCGCGCCTCAAGGTGCCGTTCGCGGGCCGAGGAAAGGGACACATCGGGATAGCTCCCGAAGGACATCAGCTTTTCGCGCCCGTCAAATCGGTACTTCCAGCGCCAGAGTTTGCCACCTGGAGGCGTCACGAAGAGGTACAAGCCCCCACCATCGCTCATCCGATATGCCGTGTTTTTGGCCTTTGCTTTGCGAATTCCAGTGTCCGTAAGTGCCACAGCAAGCCTCCAGCGAATCGCTAAAGGAAAATACCCCCAAGGTAGAACGGAAAATACCCCCGGAAGTACCCCCAGCGGAAGTCGGCTTGTATAGTACCGCGCTGGATGGAGGAAGGCAAGAACGTTATTGTTTTCAGTCGATTATGCTTGAAGGCTGGATGTCCTTGGATGCTGCTGGACAAGTAGTTGGCGGAGGGAGAGGGATTCGAACCCCCGGTACCCTTGCGGGCACAGCGGTTTTCAAGACCGCCTGTTTCAACCGCTCACACATCCCTCCGCGTGAGGACGGCGCTTTCACCATAGTACGACGCACTGGCGGTCAGCAGCGCAATCCGGGCGATCCAACGTACTGTTCACTCCTTGCGGAGGCTAGTGGTCCGACTGCGCGGACTCGAGAGCCTCCGCGGCAACGGGTGCCAGCGTAGCGCAGGGCGGTAGAGCCCGGAGTTTTCTACAATCGCAGCAGACGCATCGATAGGGTTCACGAAATCGCGTCGGGGCGCTATATGTGTGGACGCTACTATCGCCGGTCGGACAAGCAGCGCATTGCTGAGGCGTTCAAAGTGGGCGTGCCGCCATCGTTTGAGATTTTGCCGGATTACAACGTTGCGCCGACGACGTTCCAGCCGGTGATTGTGGAGGATCGCGACACGGGCGAGCGCGAGATTCGGGCCATGTACTGGGGGCTGATTCCGTACTGGGCGGAGGATCCGAAGAAGCTGGGCGTGAGCACGATCAACGCGAAGGCGGAGAGCCTGATGACGAAGCCGATCTGGCGGGAACCGTCGATGCGGCGGCGGTGTTTAGTCCCGGCGGATGGATTTTACGAGTGGCAGAAATTCGACGCGAAGGTGAAGCAGCCGTGGGCGATTGCGCTGAGGGGTGATGAGCCGCTGGCGTTCGCTGGATTGTGGGATCGGTGGAAGTCGGCGGATAAGAAGACGGAGCTGGAGAGTTTTTCGATCATCACGACGGAAGCCAACGAGCTGACGGCGCCGATGCACGAGCGGATGCCGGTGATCCTGATGACGCGGGATTACGAGCGGTGGCTGCGGCGCGATGATGCGGGGCGGCCGCCGGTGGATTTGCTGCGGCCGTATGAGTCTGTGCTGATGCATGCGTGGCGCGTGGACGCCGCGGTGGGCAACGTGAAGAACAATTCGGCGCAGCTGCTGGAGCAGGTGGCGGCGCAGACTTTGTTCTGAGCCTGCGGAGTGCTCTCCTGGCGGCTCAAGCCGGAATTCATTTTTTGGTTTTCACGGCACGGCTGGTGAGCTTACGGAGCATGGGGCGGGGTTGGGATTGTGCTTTTCCCAAAACGGCACAAGGCGATGTCGAAGGACGTTACTTCGGACTGAAGCACCGAATGAAGTGGATTGACGTTTGAAAAGATGGAGCTTTAGCTTCTTGCTGTGGGGTGAACCTGGCGTCGTCGCATTGGTTTGCGGGCTTTTTTTGCGGGGCTCGGCTTGAACAGTTGTGCCCCGCAAAACAAGGTCCGGCGCGTGCCTATTGCGTCTGATGCTGCAGGGGCAGGCCTGAGGTGATCATGGGCAGTCCGGTGACGGGCCAATGGCTTACCTGGGCGTCAATGTTGGGGGCGAGGGCGCTGTCGGCGTTGGTGACGGGATCGATGTCGACATTCCAGCCATCGAGGACGACGAGGGGCGTATCTCCTTTGAGGTCGGCGAGCGCGGCGTCGATGGTGACGGTGCGGCTCTCGCCGGGCGCGAGCCAGACGTAGTTATCCGAGTAGAAGACGGGGAGCACGCGGTCGCCGGAGGATTTGCGGCGGAGCTGCAGGTGCGCCATGAGGGCCATCGCATGGCCGGGGTTCTTTAGTGTGACTTCGAGGCCGAGGCGGTCGCTGCTGTCATGACGGCTAATGGCCCCGTCGAGTTTGATGGTCGGCAAAGAATCGAGCGCGGTCAGATCGTCGTGCATGGCCGGCAGAGGTTTCCAGTAGAGATTGCGGGAGACGATCTGCCCCTGAGCGTCGCGGAGCTCGAGTTGGATGAAGTGGAGGGGATACAGGCTAAAGATGTTCGTGGGCAGGGGTGTGGGGCCGAGATCGATGGCGGTGTCGGCGGGTCCGGAGACGAGGATGTCTTTCTCGAGGAGAGAGCCGCCCCGGAGGTTGTAGATCGCGACGTGCGCGGTATCGCCGGAGATGGCTGTGGGCAGGTTGTTGATGACCTGGAGCCTGCCGTTGACTTCGTTCATCTGGATGTGGACCGGCTCAGACGCAGACTTGACGGCGAAGAGCGAGGCGTTGGGCTCGAGGTCGTAGTGGTAGAGCTGCCAGACGAAGCTGGGTTGCGCGGGATTGCTCATCCAGGTGATCACTCCGGTGTACGGAGTGAAAAGCTGCGCGTTGTGGCCCTCGTACATGGCGCGGTAGGCCTCGTAGTTCATCATCTGCGCCTTGCGGACGAAGTCGGCGAGGTTGGCGACGCGGCCGTAGCGGCCGGCGAGGACGTAGGGGTAGGTGTCGCCGTGCTGCGCACCTTTGGTGAAGTCGTGCGCGCCCCAGTCGTCGTTGATGATTTCCCAATCCTTCTGCGGCATCATGCCGTGAATTGACTCGAGGGTGGGGACGGACATGCTGCCGGTCTCGGTTTTGAAGGGCGCATCGGGAACGTAGAAATTTTCTGGATCGCGCCAATAATACGGGCCGCCGGAGCTGACGCCGCGGCCCGATGTCGAACTTGGCTGATAAAGGCGGGCGGGGTCGAGCTCGGGAATGATTTTGCGGAGGGCGGAGTCGATTTCAGGAGGCGGGAAGCCCTCGTTGCGCGCGCACCAGACGGCGATTGACGGATGGTTGCGGTAGCGGAGGATCTTGTCGCGGACGTTGGCGAGGTAGACGGGGAGGTTCTCGGGGTTGGGGCCGTCGCTGGGGTTGGCCTGGAAGAATTCGTCCCAGAGGAGGATGCCGTATTTGTCGCAGAGCTCGTAGAAGTCTTCGCCGGTGCTTTGGCCGACCCAGTTGCGGATCAGGTTCATATTGGCGAGGGCGTGCATGTGAATCTCGGCGTCGAGGCGCGCGCGCGAGATGCGCTTGAGGGCTTCATCGAGGCCCCAGTCGCCGCCGCGGATGAAGACTCTGACACCGTTGACGGAGATGGTGAGGGCGTCCACGCCGGGGGACTCGTAGGTGATTTTGCGGATGCCGAATTGCGTGTTCGTCCACTCCGAGACTTTACCGCTAGCTGTAAAACGTAAGACCAGCTGATACAGATTCTGCGCACCGTACCCATTCGGCCACCACAGTTGCGGATTCGCCATGTGCAGGGCAGTGACGGTCTTCGGATCCAGCGTGATCTCCAACTTTGCATGCGGCGCCAGCGTCTCCTGCTGCGAGAAATAGAGAATGCCCGACGCTGGACCAAATTGACCAGGGAGCTTTTGTGGCACACCATTCAAGAGAGACGCCGCGATCTCCCCCTCCAACGTTCCCTTCACCTCTTTGTCACTCGTGTTCTCGACCGTTGCCTTCACCGTCAAGTCGGCTGAATCCGTCTTCGGCAGTGGCAGGTCGGTGATGACGAGGGAATCTTCGACGAGTACGGGGCCGGAGGCGGAGAGCCAGACTTTTTGCCAGAGGCCGGTGTCGCGATCGCGGACGGCGTTGAGCCAGTCCCAGCCGATGGTCGAGAGGAAGGTGGGACCGTCGAGGGCGGTGATGCCGCCGTTCTTGCCGACGCCATTGGCGATGTTGTGCTCGTGGGGTTCGCCGGGGTGGGGTTGTGGGGAGACTTTCACAGCGAGAACAGCGGTGTCGCCGGGCTTGACGAGTTTAGTGACGTCGAAGAGGCCGCGGATGAATGCGCCCTGGATGGTTCCGGCCTGCGTGCCATTGACCCAGACTTCGGAGGAGTAGTTGGCGCCGTCGAAGTGGAGCCAGATTTGGCGGTGCGTGTATTCCTTCGGGACGGTGAAGGTGGTGCGGTACCAGTACGAAGTTTTGTTGAGGCTCTCGGGGATGACAGTCTCGCGGTTGTTTTCGCCGTACGTGGGCTCGGGGTAGATGCCGTCGTTGACCATGCTGGTGAGAACTGTTCCTGGGACGGTGGCGGCGATCCAGCCGGTGGGCTGATAGGTCTTCGCGGAGACGGTAGCGCCGGCGTCGGAGACTTTGGCCGAGTCCTGGAGTTGCCAGCCGGTGCTGAGTTCGATGGGCGAAGGATATGCTTTGGACTGCGCGGGTGCGGCGGCCGCTACTAAAACGATGTACCCCACTGAAAGCTGAACGAAGACTCTCCGGAGCGTAACCACGGTGGACCTCTTTCTTTGCGCGGGCCGGGAAGCACGGAATCTGGCCCCGTCCAAGTATTCACATTCCGTGGGGAAAAACAACCGATGGCGGAGTGGGGGCACAGCATTCTGGTAACGATCCCATCTGTGGATTCGGGCTTCGGCGCGAGATGACTGCCAACGAAGTGGGAATCCTGGGTCGGTGGCGCGGCATCTACCGAGGTGAGGGGTGGGTATGCCAGATTCATCGGCCGCGATTCCTCTGCGGCCTTTCGGAAAACATACGGATGTGAAGATTTCGGCGCTGGGGCTGGGCGGGCATCACATCGGCCAGGCGGCGGACCAGCGGACGGCGATCCATATTGTTCATGGCGCGATCGACGGTGGCGTGACTTTTTTCGATAACTGCTGGGAATACCACCGCGGCAAGACGGAAGCGTGGATGGGCGCGGCGCTGAAGGGTAAGCGCGACAAGGTTTTTCTGATGACGAAGGTTTGCACGCATGGGCGCGATGGGAGCCTGGCGATGCAGATGCTGGAGCAATCGCTGACGCGGCTGCAGACGGATCATCTGGATCTGTGGCAGGTGCACGGCGTCGTGTTCGAGAACGATCCGGAGCTGTTCATTCGTCCCGGCGGCGCCGCCGAGGTGCTGCGCAAGGCACAGGAGCAGGGGAAGGTGCGGTTTGTGGGGTTCACGGGGCACAAGCGGCCGGAGATTCATCTGGCGATGCTGAACGTGGGGTTCCCCTGGGACTCGGTGCAGATGCCGCTGAATCCGTTCGACTCGCATTTTTTGAGTTTTGAGCAGCAGGTGCTGCCGAAACTGAATAAACGCAGGGTCGCGGCGCTGGGCATGAAGCCATTCGGGGGCAACGGTGACATGGTCAAGAAGGGCGCCATCACCGCTGAACAAGTGCTGTCGTACGCGATGAGCCTGCCGGTGACGACGACGATTACCGGGATGGAGACGATGGATGTCCTGCGGCAGAATCTGAAAATCGCGCAGGGATTCACGCCTCTTTCGGAGGCGGAGATGCAGGCAATTCGGGATCAGGTGAAGCAGGCGGCGGGCGATGGGCGATTCGAGCCGTACAAGACCTCGCTGAAGTTCGACAATCCCGAGGCGCGGATGGCGCACAATTATCCGATCGACGAGCAGTCGGTTGAAGTGAAGGAGATGCTGAAGGCGACGCAGAACGAGGGCCATCCGTGGCCGGCGGTGTCGTCATGAGCGGTGGGCCCTTCGATGTATCGCGCAGAACATTTTTGCGATCGGCTGCGCTGAGCGGGGTGGGTGTGATGGCAGGACGCGAATCGAGCCTGAGAGCACAGACAACGGGAGGATCCATGCCTTCGTATACGGTGCCGCGACGGCCTTTTGGGAAGACGGGAGAGCAGGTTTCGATTATCGGCGTAGGAGGGTTTCATCTCGGCGCGACGAAGGATCAGCAGGAAGCGACTGCGATGGTGGGACGCGCGATCGACAGCGGGATCAACTTTTTCGACAACGCCTGGGAATATAAGGAAGGGCTGGCCGAGGAGCGGCTGGGCGCCGCGCTCAAGGGCAAGCGCGATCAGGTGATCCTGATGACGAAGGTCTGCACCCACGGGCGCGACAAGAGCGTGGCGATGCATCAACTGGAGGAGTCGCTGCGGCGGCTGGGGACGGATCATCTGGACGTGTGGCAGATTCACGAGGTGGTTTATTACAACGATCCAGATCTCATTTTCCGGGCCGATGGCGCGATTGAGGCGCTGGCGGCGGCGAAGCAGCAGGGCAAGGTGCGGTGGGTGGGATTCACGGGACACAAGCATCCGGACATTCACCTGAAAATGCTGAGCCACGACTTCCCTTTCGACACAGTGCAGATGCCGCTGAATGCGTTTGACGCGCGGTTCCGGAGTTTTCAGGAGCATGTGCTGCCGGAGGCGAACCGGCGCGGGATCGCGGTGCTGGGGATGAAGAGCCTGGGCGGCAGCGGCGAGATGGTGACGCATGGAGCGATCACGGCCGAGGAGGGTCTCCGCTACGCGATGAGCCTGCCGGTGGCGACTACGATCGGCGGGATGGATTCGATGGAAGTGCTGGAGCAGAACCTCTCGATCGCGGGGAACTTCAAGCCGATGACGGACGCGGAGCGACGGGCGCTGGAGGATCGGGTGCGTCAGTGGTCTGCGGACGGACGGTATGAGCTGTTCAAGACGACGGTGAAGTATGACGGAGATGTGGGGCGTCAGCAGCACCAGTTCCCGACGCCGGAGAAGTTGCCGGCGTGATCTGGAAGCCAGTAGCCAGTAGTGTGACGCCGATGGCGTGACAGCGCGGATATCTTCTGCGCGAAGCCTGGAAAAATAGAGTGTCGAGACGACCGCAACAGCGGATATCCTTAGCGTTCATATGAGGATTCGCTGCGGATGAGAATTGCCATCGTCACGGAGACATTTCTTCCCAAGATCGATGGGATCGTCACGATGGTGACGAAGACGGTGGAGACGCTGCGGGCGGCGGGCGATGAGGTGATGATCTTCGCGCCGAGCGGCGGGCCGGAGGAGTTGTTTGGGGCGAAGGTGGTGAGCCTGCCGTCGATTCCGTTTCCGGCCTATCCGGAGCTGCGCGTGGCGGCACCGCGGGCTTCGATGCGGAAGCACCTGGAGGCATTTCAACCCGACGTATTTCATCTGTTCGAGCCATCGCTGCTGGGGATCGGCGGGATTTATTACGGGAAGGTGCTGCACGTCCCGATTGTGATTTCGTATCACACGAATCTTCCGGCGTACCTGCACTATTACGGGATGGGATTCCTTCAGGGCCCGACGTGGAAGATGATGCGGGCGCGGCATCTGCGGGCGGACCTGAATCTGTGCACGTCGACGCAGATGATGGAGGAGCTGCGCAGCCACGATATCGACAGGCTGGCGCTATGGGAGCGGGCGGTGGATGCGCGGCAGTTTCATCCGTCGAAGTGCTCGGCGGAGATGCGAAAGACGCTGAGCGCCGGGGAGCCGGAGAAGCCGCTGCTGCTGTATGTGGGGCGGCTTTCCGCGGAGAAGGATATTGGGACGCTGCGCGAGGTGCTGCGGGCGATGCCGGAAGCGAGGCTGGCGATCGTCGGGGATGGTCCGATGCGGCATGAGCTGGAAAAGTATTTCCGCGGGACGCCGACTTATTTTGCCGGGTATATGCGCGGGGAGCCGCTGGCGCAGGCGTATGCGTCGGCGGATGTATTTGTGATGCCGTCGAAGACAGAGACGCTGGGATTGGTGCTGATGGAGGCGATGGCGTCGGGCTGTCCTGTGGTGGCGTGCCGGGCGGGTGGGATTCCGGACGCGGTGGAAGACGGGGTAACGGGATATTTATTTGAGCCCGAGGACAAGCTGGGGCTGATCGAGACGGTGCGGCGGGCGCTGGGGAATGAGGCGGAACGGGCAGTGGTGTGTGCGCGAGCGCGTGCAGATGTGGAGCGGCACAGCTGGCAGGGATCGACGGAGCAGCTGAGGCAGTATTATGAGCAGGCGATCGAGCATCCGCGCCCGAAAGCGGAGAAGGATGGAGGGCAAAAGAAGAGGAGCCTGAAGCGGAGGCTGATTATTGGGTCGTTGCGGAAGCTACTTCCGTAACGCGGAAGTCTGGGACTGCAGCGCGGCCTGTTGGGTGCGCGGGTCGGGGGAATCCATTTTGTAGGCGCCGTAGTCGATGGTGAGGGTGGCGCGACCGCCGAGGCGCACGTCAGTATCGCTCTCGTTATGTTCGGGAAGCCAGAATTCTCCGGTCTTGGCGTTCACGTGATGGATTTTTGTGTCGCGAATCCAAAAGGAGGGATTGCGGGCGGGTTCAGCCTCGATTTTGGCGACGGCGAAGTCGTCGGCATCGACCCAGATGGTGCCTCGATAAAGGAGGCGAGATTTTGTTTTCGGCTCGACCTGGAGCTGGTAGCAGGGTCTTCCGTCGATCATCTGCTGACCGACGAGGGTGAAATTGTAGTTGGCGGCGGTGGGGGCGGTCTGGCGAGGATCGGCTGCCGATTCCTGTTCCGCCTCCAGCAGCTTCTTCAGGACGTGATCGGCGAGCATCTTCGAGCCGGTTTGGGAGAGGATACGGAACTGCTTGGTGCCGGGAGCCGAGTAGGTCGCCTCGACGACGATGGCGGCGCTCATGTTGGCGGGAAAGCCCTTGTAGGTGACGGAGTACTGGCGCTGCTCGGTATAACCTTTGAGGTCTTGAGCGCGCTTTTTCTCGCTGTCGGCGAGCTTTTGCACAATCTGGTCGACACCGAGATGGGCGGAGACGGAGAGAGGCGAGGCGACCGGGGCGGCGGGGTCACCGGATAAATTTGTAATTGCCGCGTCAACTATTTGTGCGGAAGCGAGCGAGCCGGACACGATGAGGGCCGCGGCAAGCAGGAAGGTCTTAGCCAGAAGAGGGTTACGGGTTTCCAGGAACAAGATGTTCTATGATGACCCGCGCCAGCGTGGTCCGTCAATGAAAGAGTTCCTCAAATCTCAATTTCCAAACAACACTTTGGTGCTATAGGGCAGGAGCACGTCCTATAATTAACTGACTTCTCTTTCTCCTTCAGGAGCAGGATTGCGGGTTCCTGGAGTAACGTCACGGGACTGAGGCGGATCGCGTTCAGGCAAGCAAGCTACATCCCACGAGGCGCGTCGATGGGATGGCGGAGGCCGATTGCAAAACCAGCTGTTGCTGTTGTCCAGGGACCGGGACGCTGTTGTTCCGTACCGGAGCGGTGTATCTCTCCACGGTCATACCCGGCATTCGCAGGAAAGCCTGAGATTCATCGCAAATTTTCTGGGGCGGCGTGAGCTATTGCGGCGCTGGTTCGAAGGCAGGAAAGAGGATTGCCTGCGGCAGACCGGCATAGCGCTGGATCTGGAGCACGCCCACTGGACGCCTCCGCTGTGCGAGCGGCTTGCGCAGGAGGTGGAGACGCGTCAGATCGAGGCGCTGGGTCTGCGACCGATGGTGTCGCTCACCGACCACGACCGGATCGATGCGTGCGTGTTGCTGCGGGAGAATCCGGAGTTCGGGGACGTGCCGATCTCGACGGAGTGGACGGTGCAATGGGGCCGGGCGGTGTTTCATTTCGGTGTGCACAATCTGCCGCCCGCATCGGCGCATGCGCTGATGGCGGCGATGCGGGAAGCGACCGCGGCTGCGGACGAGGCGAGGATTCTGACGCTGTTCGCGGAGTTGAGCGCGATGCCGGGCGTGCTGGTGGTCTTCAACCATCCGTTGTGGAACTTCTATGACATTCCGGCAGCGCGGTTTCGTTTCGAACTGACGCGATTTCTCGAGTGCGCCAATGAATATGTGCATGCGTTTGAACTGAACGGCATGCGGAACCACGAGGAAAACCGCGGGGTCTTCAGGCTGGCAGCGGAGTGGCGTCAGCCGATCATTTCGGGCGGAGATCGGCACGGGTGTGAGCCGAATGCGTCGCTGAACCTGACCAACGCGGCGGATTTCGGGGAGTTCGTGGAGGAGATTCGCGAAGGGCGGCAGAGCACGGTGCTGGTGATGCCACAATATTCCGCGCCGCTGGGCTGGCGGTTCTACCGGAATTTCACGCATGTGATTGCGGACTATCCGGGGCATCCGGAGGGACGCAGGCGGTGGGATGAACGCACGTACCATCCGGATGGCAACGGCGAAATTGTGCCGATGATCCGACTCTGGAAGAATGGAACGCCCGAGTTTCTGAAGACGATCTTTGGCGCGGCGATGATGGCGGCGCGTGTGCCGTTCGATGGGCTCCTGCGGCGATGGGACGGGAGGAACGAGACCCTGCAGTTGCCGACGGCGGGGCCGTGGATGGCCGGGGGAACTGGCGCGAACGGCCGTGCGGCATTTGGCGAACGGCAGCCGGAAGCTTCGATCGAAGATTTCCTGCGCGGGGGCGGGGAACCGGCCGCGGACTAAAGGCAGGGAGTAGGCAGTAGGGAATAGGTGTGAAGTTGC
>PMUI01000069.1 GCA_003166955.1 Acidobacterium sp. | reverse complement strand
GAGAATTCGGGGGCACGTCAGCGGGTGAGACGGAGCATCGCCGCAGGGCCCGGGCGCAATCCTTCGGCGGCTGTGCAGGCGCGAAGAAACTCATCACGCGCTTTGACCAGCCATAGCTACACGATTTTCAGAGCGATCGCGTAATCGCAGGGCTTTTGTTCTGGCAGCAACACCGTAAGACCCTGTTCGTCCTGGGTCCACCTCACCTTGTCTTTGTAGCCCAATAGTTCCACATTCTGGATTTTGGGCGGCGACAAGGGGCTCGTCGTTGCCAGCGGTCTGATAAATGCCTGCTTCTCCGGCCAGCCCATCACGAATGCATAAAGCGTCTCGCCCCTGGTCGTGAAGCGCACTTCCTCCGCCGTCAAGTCGGTGCGGCCTGCTTCGTTGAACCGTGTACCGCCGCTGGAAGGCGGCGCTGTGGCCACGGAGCCGTCGCCGAAGATTTTCCAAGGCCGCGTGGCATAGATTCCTTCGCTGTTGATGGCCATCCACCTGGTGATCTCGTCCAGAATGACCAGCTCCTCGTAATCGAGTTCTCCGCTGTTCGGCAGAGGAAAGTTCAGCATCAGGTTTCCATTGCGGCTCACGATATCGACCAGCATATCGATTACGTACTTGGGCGTTTTGTACCGGTCGTCTATGCTGTAGTGCCAGTCGCCGATTGAAGTATCGGTCTGCCAAGGGTTCTCCGCAATGCCAGCGGCTACGCCACGCTCCCAGTCCTGTACGCATGTCCCAGTTTCGCAATCACTCGGCAGTTTGCTCGTGTAGACAGCTTCGCAGCGACCTCCGTGGCGATTGGCGTCGAGATTGTAGAGGTTCGCGACCAGAGCCAGGCCGTATTCTTCAAAGAAGATATCGCCGTCGGTGTAGAGCAGATCGGGCTGGTAGTTATCGACCAAGTCCTTGATGCGTTTGAAGTAATGCATCTTCCACGGGTCGGGCGCCTGCCGGTCATTGACTCGCTGGCCATAGGGATAATCTTTGGGCAGTTCGTGATAAAGATCGGCATAGGCGGGGTCTGCGCCGTCATACGGGACTCCAGCCAAAGGTCCGGTCTTGTCACTCATGTGCGATGTTGAGAACCAGTGATAGCTGGGGGCGAGGTGCTCGCTCACCGCGAAGCGTAATCCGTTACGCTCGGCGGCCTTCTTAAAGGCCCCCACAATATCTCTCTTTGGCCCGATAGCAACGGCGTTCCAGCGCGGCTGATACCTGGAATTCCACAGGTCGAAATTGTCGTGATGCACGGCCATGGTGCAGAAGTACTTCGCCCCTGCCTTCTTGTAGAGCCCAAGTAGATGATCGGGATCGAACTTGTCGGCCTTCCAGAGGGGAATCAAGTTCTTGTATCCGACTCGTGTTGGGTGGCCGTATACTTTCACGTGATATTCGTACTGCCCGCTCCCCTGGATGTACATGTTGCGGGCGTACCAGTCTCCATACTCGATGGCGGACTGCGGTCCCCAATGGGCCCAAATCCCGAACTTGGCGTCGCGATACCATTCAGGAACCTGCCACTGCCTGAGCGACTCGCGCGTGCCCTTGAAGGGCCCGGGAGCAATTTCCAAATTGGGATGGGGAGCTTCGGCCGCCTGCGCGTCGAACGTCACGCCCAACGGTAACCCGAGGAGGGAGCGCTGCGCGAAAGACTTGCGCGAGAGGAGGATTGCGGGCGCACCCGCGATCATGGAAAGTGCTTTTCGCCTGCTGATCATTGTCAAAACACCCTTTCACGGATCGCCTCCGAAAGCGACAAGCGTCTGTTGCCATGACGGAGACACTCTGTATCGGACCCGAAGCGAAGGCGATCTTTCTGTGCCCCAGCGCGGCCAGATGTTGGACTGACTGCCGAATGCCCCGGGAGTAGTCGATCGAGATTAGAGTTACATCCGCCTCTTTTGGGCCAACATCGATGAAGACCATGGGGATCCCGGTCTGCCAGGTGCGATCCATGGAGGTTTCCTGCAAGTGCGATGCCATGACTATGATGCCCTCAGCCTTGCGTTCGATCAGCCGGCGAACACATGAGTCGATGCGCTTTGATCCACCATCGAGCTGGGAGAAAACGACGTCACAATCGTATTCGGCTGCAGTGTCGTCGAATGTCCGGACCGCGTCGGGAGAGAAGGGAACGCTGTTTCAGAAGCGATTATGCCGAGAACCCCACTGCGGCCGGAGCGCATGCTGCGCGCTTGCCTATTCGGAATGTAACTGAGTTGCTGTATCGCCTGGCGGACGCGTGCAGCCAATTTGGCATGGACTGCCTCGTTACCGTTGATCGTTCTCGAGACGGTGGCGACAGAAACCTTCGCCACCCCTGCAACGGTCCGGATGGTCGTGCCGTGCGGGCGTCCGAGAGAGCTTCGCTCCTGAGCTGACTTTCGGGGCATCTTGAAAATTTCGATAGATAACGATAACTGAAACGAATGTAGAAAGGAAGATTTTCATAATTCCACCGATCTCGGGGCACCAGCGGAACCCGTAAAGGCATGGCAGACAATGGTATCTGCGAAAATTCAGCAGGCAGAAGATCTATGTGAGCTTTGCTGGCGTCACGCGGACTGTTCTCATCAGGCGGAGGTCGGCAAATGAATAAATCGCGATAAAAACGTAGGCGAGGAATGGCACGATATACGCAATTGCGACTCCGGCAAACCTGACAGATAGCAGACCCATCACCGGCGTGAGAACTGCACCCCCAACGATGGACATGACGATGAGCGATCCGCCAATCTTTGTGTTCTCGCCAAGTCCGCGGATGCCCTGAGCAAAGATTGTGGGGTACATCAACGACATAAAGAAACTGGTCAACAGCAGCGCATACACGCCCAGCCAGCCGGGGAAGATCACGCCCAGAGCAGCGAGGCCTGCGTTGAGCAATGCGTAGACGGCCATGAGTCTGCTCGGGTGAATAAAGCGCATCAGCCAAGCGGAGAAGAAACGCCCGATTCCGAAAAGAACCAGGGTTCCGGTCAGGAAGTAGCCAGCTACTTTCTCTGGCTGATGAGCATAGGCCTGGATATAGGAGATCAGGTAGCTCCACGTGCCCACCTGCGCGCCAACGTACGCAAACTGGGCTGCGACTGCCAGCAGGAAGTGCGGATGGTGGAGTAACGCTCCAAAGCTGCTCCTGCTCGACTCCTGTTGCTCCGCTTCGCGTAAGGCGGATGGGAACCGGGTGACAGCGATCAGGATAAGCATCAGGAGCGTCAATGCACTCAGGACAAGGTACGGTGCAACGACGCGCATCGTTTCCGAGTGCAGATAAGCTGTGTACTTATGCTGCGCCTGAAGAGAGGCGACCTGATCGGGTCTCAGCTCGATTCCGGAGAAAATGAAAATGGTACCGACCAGAACCCCCATGATGGAGCCGAGGGGATTAAACGCCTGCGCGAGATTGAGTCGGCGAGCTGCGGTTCGGGGATCACCCAATTGGGCGACGAAGGGATTCGAAGCGGTCTCGAGAAACGAGAGGCCGCTGGCAATGATGAAGAGCGCGACAAGGAAGAAGGAATAGCGCGCCACCGTGGCTGCGGGCCAGAAGAGCGCGGTCCCGAGGCTGAAGAGCGCTAGGCCGATCAGGAACCCCGATTTGTAACCCAGCCTCCTCATGACCAGCGCTGCGGGCACGGCGAGCAGGAAATAACCCATGTAGAAGGCAGATTGAAGCAGGCCCCGCCTCGAACCGGCTCATGACGAACGACTTCATGAACTGGCGGATCAGAACATCGTTCAGGTTGTTGGGAATGCCCCAAAGGAAGAACAGGGTAGTGACCAGCACAAAAGGCAGGCCGTAACCGCGAGGAAGCAGTGGAACCTGGCGGTTTGACGATTCGGGACGTGAACTTGGGGCGATCAGCATCGTGAAGGATCCTTCTCTGCCGGAAGAGACTAATCGAGAGAGATCATGATTTTTGTGAACCGTGCGGGGTCGCCGTCCCAGGCCCGGAAGACCTCCGGGGCCTCATCGAGCGTGACCACGGTGCTGATGGCGGAAGTGACAGGAAACCGATGTTGTTCGAGCATCTGGATCACTTCGCGGAAATCCCGAGGAAGCGCATTGCGTGCACCCAGGATGTCAAGCTCTTTCTGGACAAACAGCTTCGTTTCATAGGTTACAGGTTCCCTTGCGTAGCCGATATAGATCACACGGCCGGTGTACGCGACGAGATCCACCGCAGCCCGGAAAGTCTCGGCTCGTCCAACCGCCTCGATGATCACCTCGGGGCCGAGCCCGTCGGTGAGTTCTGCCAGGGCAGAGTTAAGGTCCTGCTGCTGTGAGTTGATAGTGTGGGCAGCGCCCGCCTGGCGCGCTATATCCAGCTTTGCATCATCGACATCGATGGCGATTGTAGTTCCTCCTCGAAACGCGCACGCGGCTACCGCACCCAGACCCACGCCACCGCATCCGAAGATGGCAACCGTCTCGTTTTCCGCGATGCGGGCTCGTGCGACCGCGTGGCAACCCACGGTCAGCGGTTCCACCAGGCAAAGCTCGCGGAGGTTGAGCCTGGCTGTGTATAGCTTCCCGACCGGTACCGAGATGAACTGGGCCAGAGCGCCGTCCCGCTGCACCCCGAGAGTCTGGTTGAACTGGCAGGCATTGGCGCTGCCATTCGAACATGCAGCGCAGCTTCCGCAATTCGTGTAGGGGGACAACGTCACATCCGCGCCGGCGGAGAGCTGCGAATCGGTTTCGTCGATTTCAACGATGGTCGCGGCGACTTCATGACCAGGAATGGTTGGGAACGAAACGAGCGGATTTCGTCCGCGGTAGGAGTTGAGGTCACTGCCGCAAAGACCGACATAGCGTACCCGCAGCAATGCCTCTCCCGGATTCCTGACCGGCGTCGGAACCTCCTCTACCCGAACCGAGCCAGGCTCGCGCATAATCAGCGCTTTCATCGTTCCGAGCTTGCCATCAGGCCTGTGAGCACCTGTGCCCCGTTGTTGTTGATCAAATTCGAATCGAATGCGTCCTCGATCTGGACATACGTCCCCACGCTTTGCGATCCGGCGAGAAGCGCCGCCGGCACCGGGAATGACAGCGAGACGGTCTGCGCGGGGCCTACATTCAATTTCTGAGAGCTCATGGGAGTCTGAGCCATCCGATCCCGAATGCGGAGGTTGACAGCGTAACCAGCACGTTGGCGGCGGCCGTCACATCGGAAAGATTCCTGACGTTCACTAGGAATGCCGGCAACAGGGTCCACGGGAAATCGTTGTTGGTTGTGATGTCCGGGCTATTCCACGTTGGCGCGATTCCCAGTGAAATTTGCTGGAGTTGGCTGTACGTCGCCATGTCGGGACGTAGCGGTGGCGTCGCCGGCGTCATGCAGCAGCCTGAGTTGCGCGCCGGTCGCGGCCGGCACCATGGGTCTTCGTCGTCACCGCCGTATTGATTTTCGTCGCAGCCGGATGCAAGATTACGGTTGTGCTCATATCGGATTTTGCCTCCGTCGCCCGGAGCCGCACCATCCCCTGGTTTGCACCGCTGAGGGCCTCCTATCTCAAAAGCTTAGATGTTCACGTGACTATCCGAATTGGACGCCCGGCGTACGCGTCGTGTGCAACTGCGTCGCAAAGGGAGCGTGCTGCCGCCGCCTCGCATGCGGATCTTCAGGAATTGCGCCGCCGACTCGAGACGACCGCTATAATCAGTGTAAATTATGCACTTCTCGCGGCGACGCTTTCTCGGGTCCTCCCTTTTCGTCTTCGGCAGCACTTTGATGGACGCACTGGTCACGCCGCTCTGGAAATGGAAAGAGCCGCTGGCCGTGGAAGCGGCGACGCAGGACTCCCCGCAGTCGCCCGTTCTGTTTGTCGATGTCGCCCGGCAAGCCGGGCTGACCATCCCCAACGTCTGGGGCGGCATCGCCCATAAACGCCTCATTATCGAGACCAAGGGAAGCGGCATCGCCTTCTTCGACTACGACAATGACGGCTGGATCGATATCTATCTCACGAATGGCGACCGGCTCGATGCACATTGGGCGCCAGGTGAAGCGCCGACTTCCCACCTGTACAAGAACAACCGTGATGGCACCTTCACCGACGTTACTGCTAAATCGGGGCTCGGCCTCAGCGGCTGGCAGACGGGCGTGTGCGTGGGCGATTACGACAACGACGGATGGGACGACCTGTTCTGCTGCTTCTGGGGACATAACATCCTCTTCCATAACAACGGCGACGGTACCTTTACCGATGTTACCCGCAAGGCCGGACTCTATCAGGATCGGATCCGCTGGGGATCGGGTTGCACATTTCTGGACTATAACCGGGACGGTCATCTGGACCTCTTCGTATGCCGCTATATCCAGCTGGACCCGGCCAGCGACCTGGGTCTATGCCAGTGGAAGGGAATTCCGATTATGTGCGGACCACGCGGCCTTCCTGCGGATTCGAACGCTCTCTATCGCAACAACGGCAACGGTACCTTCACCGACGTGTCGGAACAATCCGGCATACTGAAGCCGGGCCCGCGCTATTCGATTACCGCTGTCTCGTACGACTTCGACAACGACGGCTGGCCCGACATTTATGTAGCGGTGGACTCTCAACCCAGCATCCTCTTTCGCAACAATCATGACGGAACATTCACCGACGTCGCCGTCATGGCTGGATGTGCTTATAACGATGACGGACATGAACAGGCCGGCATGGGTCTCGCGGTCGCCGATTACGATTGTGACGGCTGGTTTGACATCTTCAAGACCAACTTCGTGGATGATACCTGTAATCTCTACCACAATAATGGCGACGGCACTTTCACCGATGTCTCCCTCAGCTCCGGCGTCGGTATAAACAATCAATATGTTGCCTGGGGTTGTGGGTTCATCGACTACGACAATGATGGATGGGTTGACCTTGTCCAGATCAACGGACACGTCTATCCCGAAGTAGATCAATATAACTTCGGCGAATCCTTTAAGAATCCACGCTTGGTCTACAGAAATCTCGGCAACGGCCACTTTCGCGACGTTTCAGCACAGATGGGGCCCGGTATCAGCGAACGGTTTTCCAGTCGCGGCGCGGCATTTGGGGACTACGAGAATAATGGCTGCATGGACGTTCTGGTTTTGAACCTGAACGATGTGCCGTCGCTGCTCCGGAACGACGGCGGTAATAAACAAAACTGGATCAAGTTAAAGCTGATAGGATCCAAATGCAATCGGACCGCCATTGGAGCCCGCGTTCGAGTAATCACCGGCAAACACATTCAGATGGATGAAGTCCATAGCGGCACCAGCGTAATGTCCCAAAGCGATCTCCGCCTTCACTTCGGCCTTGGAAAGCTCGATACGGTGGATTTAATCGAAGTGAAATGGCCGACGACGCAGAGCATTGAACGATTTACCCAGGTGAAAGCGAATCAAATTCTCACCATACGAGAGGGATCTGGTATCGTTGCTTCCTGGAAACCGCCTCTGCTCGGGACTAATAAGAATCCGGGATGATTTTAACTGCTCGGCTCGCGCTGCATTGCCCGCAATCGTTGATTACCGCTGCTCACTGTTCCGGCAGCACTGCAGTTTGCCCGGACGGCGCGATTACGAATTGCTGGATCGCTTTTCGCTGGCGTTCAACCGCATCCGCCTGAGCCTTTTCAATTTCATCGTGAAGTTCGAATTCCTGCCGGGCCTTCGCCTGGTCGCCACTCCTGTCATAGGCAACTCCAAGACGATAATGAGCCTCTCCTAACTGCGGATTCGCCTCGATGGCTTTTCTGTAGTCGTTGATCGCCGCCTTAAAGTCCTGTTTTGCAAAAGAGAGTATTCCTAATTGCAGCCAGGCATCCGCGCACCCTGGATCGAGTTCCACAGCCTTCTGTAGCAGGATTGCCGCTTGTTGCGTGGCCTCCGGTGCAAGCGACTTTTGCTGGCTCTTCATAATGGCCATTGCATAGAGGTACTTCGCAGTGGGGTTCTGCGGCTGCTCCCGCGCGAAGCGGGCCAGTCTGGGTTCTATACATGGCAGGGGGTTTGGCGCGGCGATTTCAACCTTTCCCATAAACGTATACGGCTCCGGGTTCGAAGGGTCACGGTCGGATGCCTCACATAAGCGTCTAGAGGCGTCGTCATAGATTGCTCCCGCGAAAAGGGCTACGCCCAGCCCGGTCAGCATACTTTCTGATTTCGGATACGCCTCCACTCCGGAGCGAAAGACTTCCTGCGCCTGCCAGATCGCCCGATGCAGCAATAACTCAGAGCCCCAGACGAAGTAGTTCTCCTCGCTCGGATTCGCCTTCGCCGCTAGCTCATATTCATGAACGGCCGCCAGCGGATCGCCGAGTTTCTCGTCCAGCTCACCGATCAGACGATGCAAATCCGCATCGTCCCGATATGTCAGTAACATCTTGACTTCGTTAAGAGCCTGCGAATAGTCGCCTGTTCCCTTGCAAGCCAGCGCTAGATCATAAGTGTTATCAAAGTTCTTCGGATCGATTTGATATGCGCCCTCCAGAAATGGAACCGCCTCCGCGTATCTGCCCGCATCCAGGTAAAATTCCCCAAGCCGGTGTTTCGCATCGAAGTTCCCAGGGTCTCCGGCGAGCACTGCGCGCAGCTTCGCCTCCGAGTTACCATCTCCGGTAGCGGCAGCGGCAACATGCGTCCGCTCCGGTTGTAGAGTAACGACGTCGCGCGCCAAAGCCTCGCTGGTCCGCAGGATAGTATCTGACCCATGTCCGCCAACGGCCGTCCAGTCGGTCACCCCCGCAACAGTAAAATTCGGCCTGTCGGAGAATTCCATGGTCTGCCCCGAGGAGTCACCGGACTCCGGACGAACATTGTCCTGGCTCTTGAGGACTAGATCCACGATCCGCTGGACTTCTGCCGACACTACGATGGCAGCTTCGGGGCTCCGCCAGCCAGCCTTCTCTGCGGTAATTAAATAACTGCCTTTCCGAAGTGCCGTAAATGCGAAATCCCCGTTCGCATCGGATTGCGTTTCCACTGCTCCGAAATCATCCCTGTGGCGAAGACGGATCACCGCGCTGTTAACTGGCTGTCCCTGCGCATCGACGACCCTGCCATTGATCGTAACTGTGTCGGGACCGCTCTGCGCCGGTTGCTGCGGCAAAGCCATCAATGCATAAAGGACCATCACCGCGACGACCAGCGTTGCGGCAAGCCATCCCGGGTTTCGAACCGTGCAGCGCAGGAGAATGCGCCGCATGGAACCCTCACTTCCAGCGGCATCGGAAACACTTGTAACGGGTTGGTTCACATGTCCCTGTCTGACTCGCCAGGCAGCGAAATCGTCGCGGTCGCGTGGTTGCGGCTAATCCGCTCTCATTCTAATGCCATATTTAACTCGCGAAACAGCAGATCCGCGCTGCCCAGTCAGGTCGGTCTCCGCGATCCGCACTCGATCAGTTTCTGGGTGCGGCTGCGACCGCGACTGGTGTTTTGCTGTCGGACTGTGACGGTTCGTCCACCCTCACCTGCTGGTCGTCGGTAATGTTCGTCATCACTTGCTGAATTCCACTCGGCCATCGAATCTCGATGCGCCGTACCACTCGCTCCGTTCCAAGCCCAAAGTGTAGCCGCGGATCGCCTGAGGAAAGGTAGCCGCTGGAAGTTGTTACCGTCCCCCACTGGTCGCCGGACGATGTGACAATCTTTACTTGGGCTCCAATGCCGTCGTGATTGCTCTTGTGTCCGACAAGTTTCAGAGTGATCCAGTGGTTTTGCGTTTCAGTCTCATTCAGCAGAACGTGCGGCGTGCCGCCATTAGTTGAAACCACAGCGTCTATTCGTCCGTCATTGTTCAGGTCGCCGATTGCCATACCTCGGCCAACCCATGCCTCCTGAAAAATTTCCGACGAAATCGACGAAACATTGACAAATCTGCCGCCGACATTGCGCAACAGCATCATCGGCTCTCTGTACCGAAGCTGCGGGAAGCTCTTCTCTATCGTATCCAGATCGTGTCCCTGCGCGATCAATAAGTCTTTCCAGCCGTCGTTGTCGTAATCGAGAAAGCGCACGCTCCACCCGGAGTGCAGAAGGGTGATTTGGCTAATGCCCGATTCACCGCTCGCGTAGTTGAATGTCCCGTCTCCAGCATTCTCGTAAAGTGCATAGCGTTGGTTCGCCAGGTCCGTAACTACCAGGTCCGGCCACCCATCGTTGTTGTAATCCGCAAAGTCCACGCCCATACCGGCATAGGTTTGTCCTTCACCGTTGACAGCAACGCCGCTTTCCAGTCCAACCTCTTCAAATGTTCCATCCTTTTTCTGATGAAGGAGGAATTCCTGCATCGAATCATTGGCAATGAACAGGTCAATTCTTCCGTCCTGGTCGTAATCTCCAATAGCGACGCCCAGAGCTTTCGCCGGTTTATCGAGCCCTAACTTGTGGGAGACCTCCGTAAAATGTCCATTGCCATCGTTGTGGTACACCAGCATCGTGATGGGGGGGAAGACATCTGGGTGACAATAACCCCGATACCCTTCGCGGTGTTCGCCACACCATTGGTCGTTCCAGTCCCACGTCACATAACGAGCCACAACCAAATCCAGCAAACCGTCATTATCGAGATCAACCCAGGCCGCCGATGTGGACCAGCCACTACCTCCCACGCCGGCCTTGTCAGTAACATCGGTGAAGGTGCAGTCACCATTATTGTGATACAAGTGGTTGCCGCCATAACCTGTCACATATATGTCCTCATAACCATCGTTGTCGTAATCGCCGACAGCCACCCCCATGTCATAGCCAACGCCCTTCAGCCCGGACTTCTCGGTGATATCCTCAAAAGCCCCATCCGGCTTCTGGTGGAACAGCCGATCCCAGTATTCGGGCCCGGTTTTACGCGGAATGAATCCTGGCGGAGTTGGGTCGGAATAAGGTGCGCCATTGGCAAAGAAGATGTCCAGGCGGCCGTCATTGTCGCAATCGAAGACAGCCACGCCGGAGCCCATGGTTTCTATAAGATATTTGCGCGAAGTGTGGGGGGCCTGATGAAGGAATTGAACACCGGTCTGTTTCGTGACATCGACAAAGCGGCCCGGTACAAGCTCACTGCTGGTCGGCGGGACTGCACCAAAAAGCCTGCTGGCTGCGATAGAGGGGGCATGCCCGATCAGGACGACGATCCCGGCGCCAAGCAAAATCGCGAAGGCCTTCAATCGCCACGCAGCGGGGTTCCGGGCGCCGTATCGCTTACTCTCGACTGCGAAGTTCGTCGAAGCCATCAGCCAACAGCCAGGGAGAGCAACGATGCCAGGTTCATCGGCGAGGCGGACTCCACCCCGCGCGGAAGAGTGGGCGCAATGGCCAGAGCTTGGTTGTGGCCTTCAAACCACACCAGGAAGGAAGACTCCTCCGAGCCGGACAGCCTCTGCTGGTTCATCCAGTGATAGTAGGCTCCCATATCCGCATCGATCAGTGAACCCGGCAGGTCAAGCTCAGTAGTGCCCGGTACGTCGGAGAGAAGTTCATTCATCGGCCGCTGCCTTTGCCTGGGCGCGAATCGTACCAGTAAGGTAAGTGTTTGCGCTCGCCGCAGAGCTTCGCGCGCGGTCCACTGCGCAAACGTCGTGCTGAAGATCTGAGTGCCGGAACCTTCGGTGAGCAGCTTCAGCTGAAAGCGATCCAGTATCGGATCGCCCGCCTGTTCCACACCCAGATCAGCGGGCAAAAGCCGAGCCAGGTTGGACCTTAATTCCTCGGGCCCCATGCCCGGCCGCTGAATTTGCTTTTGTATATAGTTCAGCAACGCCGAGCGCACAGGCTCCAGCGCCCCGTAGGACACGCAGGTCAGTTGTGGACTGTGGTCCGCCGCCTGCCCGCCATCGACGTACCAATGCCCGTAGGGGACGGCGTGCGCCTGGGCCCGCGCTTCCACACCAGCCAACAACAGCTCAAATCCCTTGTCAGGGTCGATTTGCTTAAACCACGTGCCATGCATGTGCAGATTTCGAAACAGAGGTCCGTCCCAGGAGGTGACGCCCTGTCCAATGATCGCGATTCCCAGTCTGCGCATGGGAAGGGCAGCAGCCGAAGAGGTAGTTCGCAAGCGGTCGTTATACTGCGTTGCCGCCCTCCGAAACGCGTCCTGTTGCCCGGTGGTCCAGAGATAAGCCGATTCCTGTTCCAGAAACTGCGCGGGTTGATTGATCCAGTCGAAACGCTCCAGCCTGGAGGACAGCGACAGATTCGAGAACGGAGCGAACCAGGCGGCGCGCTGCTCCGGCGCAAGAGCGTTGAGCGTGGCCAGCTCTGCTTCAATCGCCGCACGCTCCTGGGGGAATTTGTAATCGTAATCGATCAATTCCCGCAGAAAGCCAGGCAGAAAGCCGAGGGGCAGCTGTTGCAGCACAGCGAGATTGGCGACGGCGAGCTTCCTCGCCTCGGAGGGATACCCGGCGAAATGCTCGGCCTCAAGGTTGCGCGGCTGCATTGCAGTTACACCAGCTCGCCGATGACTTTGCCCTGCGCTTGGGAAGGCGAGAATCCGAGCATCGCTCCCAGAGTCGGCACCAGGTCAATCGATTGCACCGGATGGTCAAACACCATTCCCTGACGAGTCCCGGCGCCCAGGGCCATCATCCAGGTGGTGCGAGAGGCAGCATCGCCGGTGCGATGATGCTGAAAGCCGTTCCCGCCCGCATCTTCGTCGGCATCGCGCCCGAAATCGGGAAGGATAAGAAGGGTGGTGTTCCCCGCATATTCCGGCTCGCTTTGCACCGCAGCCCACAGCTCCGCGCAAAGACGGTCCGTGCGCCGGATCCCTTCGATGTAAAGCGAGTAGGCGCCCGAGTGCGCAATATCGATGTCGTGCATCGTGATCCAGAGAAGACTGGGCGCCTGCAACCGCATCAACCGCTTCGCGATGTAGACAGAAAGCTCGTCCGGGCTGGAGAGCGTCCGCGCGTGTTGAATGAAGTCATCCACCGACAGCTGGAGGATCGTCTCCAGCTGCTGCAATTCGAATTCGCTGCCTGCCAACTGAGGTACGTAAAGCGGCGTCTCGTAGTTGTCATGCAGCAGGTGGTCGTAATCGGTGGTCTTGCCCGAAGTCGCAACACCCAGCAGCCGCTTGGGTAAAACCACCGTCGCTCCCCAACCCTGCCCCCAGGAGCTCTCCCCAATGCGATTGAAGCCGTTGCTGGGAGCCACCACCCATGCGTCGTGCGCGGGCCGTCCCAGGTCCCTGCGGAAGTACTCGAAGACGGTGCGATGATCCGGTGGAACCGCTGAAAAGTTATTCAGTGTTTCGTAGACTCCGGTGGCCAGACTCGCCGTCGCCACGTAGTGCCCCAGAATCCCCTGGTTAGTTACCTGGGTAAAAAAGCTGGACTGGGGGATCAGCTCCTGAAGCAGGTGCGGTATGTTCTCCTGGCCCTCCGGCGCAAAAGTCTCCTGATCGCGCGCTCCTCCGCCAAAGGTAATGACGATTACCTTCCGCTTTCTGCGCGCGGACTCCCCCCGCAGGAAAGGGCTGGCGCCCATCAGCGCGGAGCCCAGAGTCACACCGGCGGTTGTCCGCAGAAAGTCCCTCCGGCTGCAGCTGAGCCGGTTGGCGACGTCCCTTGCGCTCACCGCGCACCCGCACGGGGCGCTGCGGCTCATCTCCCCCTCAGCACAGGTCCGTCTGCCAAACATATGTCTTGTCGATATATGTCACGCTCTCCAGCCAATTTACACAACCGCGGTCTGTTATTCCACCCGATAGCTAGGCCTGCTTGCCGGTATGCCTTTTGCTGCATACACAAACTGTTGAACCTCTGCCCGCTCCTTGTCATCTTCGGCCAAATGCTGTGCTCGAAGCTTCTGATAGACAGCGAACTCCTGCTGCGCCTTGTCTTTTTGCCCTGCGTGAACGTAGTCGGTCCCGAGCCGGTAGTGGGCGTCCGGCAGATTCGGATCCAGTTCCAGCGCACGCTGATATTCCGGGATCGACTGCTGATACTCATGCTGGTCCGCATAGAGATTGCCGAGTTGCACGTGCGCGTCGGGGAAAGTCCCCTCTATGGCGATGGACTTCTTCAGCAAGGCCTCCACCGCCTTCAGGTCCGGATCGGTCTGTTCGAGCCGCTTTCCCTTCCAGAGGCTCATCGCGTAGTAATACTGAGCGCGTGCATTGCCGGGTTGCAATTCCGCATAGCGCCGGAAGCGCTGGATAACCTCATCCGCCTGCTTCGGGGAGCTGTCGTAGGCCCGTGCCAGAAACTGATAACAGCGCGGATCGTCCGGACTTAGATCGACGGCCTTCAGCAGCGCGTCCACGGATTCCTCATAGAGCCCGCGCGCGTACAGCGCCATTCCCAGCCCAATCTGAAGCCGCGGTGAATCCGGGAATCGCTGCGTTGCAAATTTGAACACATCGACGGCCGGCTCGTAGGTCCGGTGCAGCAGAAGTTCGCTTCCCCATGCAAAAAGATTGTCGTCGTTGGGGTCGATGTGCGCAGCCGTGTCGTAATCTTTCGCCGCCTCGACGAACTTACCGTCTTTTTCATCGATCTGGCCAAGCAGGTTGTGGAGTTCTCCAGTGTCCTTCAGCTTCAGCAGGCTCTCGATTACTTTTCGTGCATCTTCCGAGCGCCCGGTGAGGAAATCGGCCATGGCCAGATCGTAGCCGTTATCATAGGAATCCGGCTTCGCTTGCTGCGCCCGCTCCAGCAAAGGGCAGGCTTCCCTCAGCCTTCCCGTCTGCACGTAGAACTCGCCCAGGTTGTGGTTTGCGGTGTAGTCAGCCGGCTCCAGTTCGAGGGCCTTCCGAAACTGCTCTCCCGCCAAGGCCGTTTTTCCCGCATGAGAAAGGCTCGCCGCCAGATTGGTGCGCGCCGGCGCCGAATCGGGCTTGATTTGCACCGCCGCCCGCAGTTGTTCGATGGCTTTCTGGTCCTGGGAGAGCGAGGCGTAAGTCAAACCCAGCAACTCGTGAACTTCAAAACTGTTGGGGACTTGCGGCAGAAGGCTCTGCAGCTTGTCGGCTGCTTCCGCGAAGTGGCCGGCGTTGTAATCCGCCACGGCTGATTTGAATTGCCGATCGAGATTCTGCGCTTCGGTGTCCGTTGCTCTGGCGGAAAACGCCCACGTCAGCAGAACACAGAGGGTCGTCAGCCGAAACGGGGCCCACTTGCTCACAGCTCACCTCCATCGTTGGCGCGTGAGCAAAGCGCTGCGAAAAATAGAGTCCGGAAAGGCGCCATGTTCGACGCCTTTCCGGATCGGTCTTATCTTACCTCAGAAGTACAGCTTCAGAGCGAACTGGATTTGCCGCGGATCTAACGGATCATCGCGCGTCGATCCAATTTCACCGAAGTTGCCGTTGAGGTAATTGCCCGAGTTCGAGACCGCGACTACCCCGTTGCCGCCAAAGTTTGGAGAGTTGAAGTTCGGGTGGTTGAGAATGTTGAAGAAATCGGCCCGGAATTGCGCCGACCAGCGTTCGCTCAGATGGAAGGACTTGAACGTCGAGAAATCCAGCCGGTGGAATCCAGGTCCCGGAATCTGTCCGGGCCTCGAGCCCAGAGCAGCAGCCCCGGTTAACGGGATGCAGCCCCCCGGCGACGAGCCGGGAATTACGCCAGTGTTCGTTGAGTTTTCGATCAGTTGGCAAGGCTGGTTAAAGGCTTTCGCATTCCCAATCCAGTTCAGGACTCCATTTGAGTCTTTGTGGAGTCCAAGTTTCGGATCCGACCCTTTAACCAGGATGGTGTTGCAGTTCAGGCCGGCCGCGGTTCCGTCAGGGCAACCAAAGTTGATGGGCTGCCCACCCTGGAGCGAGGCAATCCAGTTGACCGACCAGCCTCCGACAATGTCATCTTCAACCTTGTTCATGTCGTGGCCGAACTTTTGCCCGTTGCCGAAGGGCAAATTGTAGATGCCGCTGAAATGGAGCACCTGTCGGAGATCGAAATCCGCCAGACCCCTGTCGAAGCTCGGCCCCAGCCCCGGGACATACGGGGCACGGAAACCACCCGTGCTGCCGCCGTTGAGCAGATCGCCGGCGTCGCTGGTCGTTTTGGACCAGGTGTACGCGAACAGGAAGTAGAGCCCATTGGAGAACTGCTGTTCCACTTTGGTCTGCAGAGCGCTGTAATTACTTTCTCCAATGGTGTTCTGATAGCTCATGCCATGGGAGAAATCGGGCCACGGCACCTCGAAGGTCGTGCTGGCATTATTCGCCAGGATCGTCGAGACATCGTTGGTGCCGATCCCCACCTGAATATCCTGCCCCTGGGTGAATACGTAAGCGGCCTGCGCCGACAAGCTGCGCGTCAGCGAATACTGCACCGTCAGGTTTGCGTTCTGGTTGCGCGGAGTGATCCAGTGGAATTGCGCTCCCTGCAATCCCAGCCCTTCCGCATTGACGGCCAAAGGGCTAAACCCGATACAGGACATGCCGGATTCCAGCGTATACGTCCCTCCCGCGCTGGCCGTTTTGCAACCCGCCCAGGGGGTGTTATACGAGATCGGCGAGACACTCTGTAACCCGTTCGGACTGCCCGACGGCACTTCGGGGCCATAGCTGAAGTTGAAGACGAAGGGATAGTTTTCGCCAATGTTCGGCCCATATCCCTGGTTCTCGAAGGAGTTGTAGAAGATACCGTAGCCGCCGCGCACGACCAGCTTCGGGTCCACTTCATAGGCGAATCCGACGCGCGGCGCAAAATTGTTCTCCTGGTTCAGCACCACCCCGCGGCCGTACTTGTTCGTTTCTTCCAGCGTGATACCGTCCTTCGCCAGCAGATCGATGAATCCATCGCCGGCAAGAGACGGGTTGTTCGCCGTGGACGACAGACTTCGGTTGTCCCTGCCGCTGGCCGGGATCAGGTACGTCGGGGTACTGCCGTTCGGGCCACTGGAAGTGCCGCCCTGAGCGGGCGTTGGAACGAAGTTCGCCTGACCGCCGCCCGTTTCCTGAATCGGACCGAAGTAATCCCAGCGCACACCCAGGTTCAGGGTCAGCTTCCGAGATACCTTCCAGTCATCCTGAAGATAGAGCGCCGTGTAAGTCTTATAGTCGTCGGTGGTATTGATGTTGGACGCATTGATGGAGTCCGAGCCACCCGAATAGTTCACGCCTCCCGGCACGCTTGCCGTTGTCGGCGTGAGCAGGAATTGGGCCCGCCCGGTACCGCCGTTATTCTCCTGCGGAACATCCGTGTACTGACCGTTGTAATCGAAGTTGCCACGCGAGAACGCCGGCTGCAGCGTGTCGAACTTGATGTGCTGCGACTCAACGCCCATCTTGAAGCTGTGCTGTTTCCAGATTTTCGTGAAGTCGTCGGTCAGCTGCAGCGTTTGGCTGATCTCGTCCGAGGGCAGGAAGGAGTTGCTGCCCATGGTTGTGAGGCCGCCGATATCGTATTCGGGAAGACCGCCATTTTCCGATGTCTGTGGGATGCCCTGAATTCCGTAGGTCGCCGGGATTCCCAGGTCGTTTCCTTCCGGGCCGAAACGGGTGGTATGCAGGTGGTTGAAGCCCACGCGCGCCACGTTGATGGCGTTGGGCGTAAAGGCGTGCGTCCACGCGCCCGCCGACTGGTTGGAATGAGCCGTCTGGATTCCCTGCTGGAAAGCGCCGCCATCCGCAACGCCGCCGAAGATGCCGGGAATGTACTGCGGGTCATCCACGTAGCTGAAGCGGAAGAAGACCTGGTTCTTCTCCGAAGGATTGTAATCGCCACGGACATCGAACGCATTGCGATGCTCGAAGAGGCTGAAATTGGATGCAAAATTCGACGAGACGGCGGAGTTGGTCGCGCCTGGAAACAGAGACATCAGTTTGACCGCGTTCGGATCCAGCCTTCCCGAAGGAATCTGATTCAGAGTCGGGCAATTGGCTGTCGTTGGCGCTGCATTGGAAGCCGCACAGCCAAAAGGATCGCGAACATACCCGGTCGACGCTGCCGTGATTCCCGAAGTCGTATCTAACGTGCCCGCTGTCACCAGGCGCGTGGTGGCCGGATCGAACACCGTGCCCAATAAGTACGTACGCCCAAGGGAATCCTTCTGCGAGCCGCTGGTCAGAATGTCAGAGAGATTCGTAAAGCCGCTGCTGACCTCGGCCGCGGTGGGCACGGTCCCGTTTTGAGGAGTGCCCAACACGCGCCGCAGGCCTTCATAGTCGCCAAAGAAGAACACCTTGTTCTTGACGATGGGGCCGCCGATCGACGCTCCGAACTGATTCTGTTCTAGGGCTCCCTTGGGAATATTGTGGAAGTTCTCAAACCAATCCGCAGCATCGAGTTCCCGATTGCGGAAGAACTCCCACACCGTCCCATGAACATTGTTGGTGCCCGACTTAATAGTCGCGTTGAGAACCGCGCCTCCGGCCCGGCCCAGCTCGGCGCTGAAGTCCGCCGTCTGCACCTTGAATTCCTGAACCGCATCCACTGGGGGCAGAACAATGAAGTTCGTCCCGTTCAGGAAGTCCACCGTGTCCGAGTTGTTGTCAATCCCGTCCAGCAGGTAGTTGTTTTGCGCCGGGCGCAGTCCATTGGCGGAAAACGCTCCAGTGGATGCGTTGCCGCGCGTGTCGGCCTGCGGGGTTTGCGTGCCCGCGCCCAACTGGGCCAGAAATGTAAAGTTCCGGCCATTGAGAGGCAGATCATTGACCGCCTGCGTGCCGATGGTCTGACCCACCGAGGCCTCATCCGTCTGCAACACCGGTGGCGCCGTGGTCACCATAACGGTTTCTGTTGTAGCGCCAGGCTTGAGCCGAACATCCACTTCCAGGGTCTGGCTGACAGTCAAAGTGATGTTGGTCTGCGTGGTCGTCTCAAACCCTTTGGCCGCGACTGTCACGTGATAGTTGCCGATTCTGACGGGCGAGAATGTGTAGATGCCGGCTCCGCTCGTCGTGGCCTGCATAGCCAGGCCGACGTCAGTATTCAGAAGCGTCACCTGCGCTCCTGGCACAACCGCACCGGTTTGGTCCTGTACAACTCCTGTGATAGTTCCCTCATCAACCTGGCCAAATACCCGCTGAGCCGTGAACAACAGCAAGCAGGCGAGCACAACATAGCCAGACTTTACGAACCACTGGATAGAATTGCGCGTAAGGCCCATCCGAATATCCTCCGTGTATCGCCTTTTTGCTGATCTTCTTCTCATCTCGGGGTTTGCCTCTCGCGCCGAACCGATAAACGTTAAAGCTAAGCGAGCAGGCAAACGAGCGAGTAACCGGTTACATTTTCTGGAACGGCACGAAATCTACTACAACCGCTGACTTTTTGTCAACCTAAAGTTTGAGCCCCCGCTCCACCCCCTGGCGGAAACCCGCCAGCTGCGCATGAAAGTCGCTAATCACCGGGCCAACCCGGGGCTGACCCTCCGGTCCGTCAGGACCAGGCGGCCTGAGGTGCTATCCTGCAATGGCTGTACCGGCTTTCGCGGTTTTCACGCACTCATGCTCGGACGCAAAAACGTAGGACAACCCATTTCCCGGCGAGGATTGCTCAAGGGAATGGGACTGGCGCCGTTACTCCTCCGTCCGGCACCCTCCCGGGGAGTTTCTCTCCTCTTCGGAGCACCTGGAGGCCCCTTCGCGGCCGATCCGGCCTTTCCGTTCGCCGACATTCGTCTGACTCCGCACTACCCGACCCAGTCTCCTTTGGCGGATATTCTTCGTCTCGTCCCCCCAGGCTCCGATAATTACCCTACCGAGAAGTACGCCTTCGAAATCGAGTCGCAACTCAGGCAATGGAGCGAGTCCCTGAAGACCTCGGCTCGCGATCTGTCGCCCCTGGCGAAGTCACTCGATGCCTCGATCCAGGCCAGCCTGCTGGTTCCCTCCAAAGAGGTCCCAGTACGTTCCGGTTACGGTATTGACATCGTCAGACGTCGCTTCGATGCCGCGCCAACTTCAGGACGTGAACCCTTTCTCGAGTCAGTCCAGGCTTGGCTCGGAATGATCGCACGCGTCGCGACCGCGGAATTCGAAATCTATGCCCTCGAGGAGATCGGCAGCTCACCCCTCACGGTTGCAGCCGACATTCGCTACGACATCGCCGCAACCCGTCCCGACGATCGATGGGAGGAGCGCGTCGGCTCCTGGCACACCGAGTGGTCGCGCCTCGATTCCGCGGTCTGGAAAGCGCGGCGCTGGCAAACCGGTGAGGAAACCCTCAGCATCGGACGCGAGACGATTTTCGTCGACGTCTCCTCTCAGGCGATCGGGCATTCACCTTCTTATAAGAACCAGTTGCTTCATGGGGTCGACTACTGGAGAACCGTCCTCGATAATGCCTGTGCCATTGACCTTTACAACAACACCGGAGTCGCCGCGGGCGATTTCGACAACGACGGCTTTGACGACTTCTATGTCTGCCAGCCTGCTGGTCTTCCCAACCGGCTTTACCGCAACCGGGGAGACGGCACATTCGAAGACGTCACGGAACGATCCGGCGTCGGTGTTCTTGACAATACTGCGTGCGCTTTGTTCGCGGACTTTGAGAATAAAGGACTTCAGGACCTCCTGGTCGTCTGCGGCACCGGCCCTCTGCTCTTCCTGAACCAGGGAAATGGTTCGTTCTCTCTTAAGCGGGATGCTTTCACTTTTGCCCGGCCTCCGCAGGGATCGTTTACGCACGCCGCGCTGGCCGACTACGATCGCGACGGCCGTCTCGATATCTACTTCTGCACGTACATGTATTACCTGGGTCTGGACCAGTATCACTATCCCGTCCCCTATTACGACGCCCGCAACGGGCCGCCGAATTGCCTGCTGCACAACGAAGGCAATGCAACGTTCGTCGAGACGACGGAAGCAGCCGGACTGAATGCGGACAACAATCGCTATAGCTTCGCCTGCGCCTGGGGCGATTCGAACAACAACGGCTTGCCTGATCTTTTTGTAGCCAACGACTTCGGCAGCTCCCAGTTGTATCGCAACAACGGTGATGCAACCTTCACCGTCGTTTCGGAGGCAGCCCACGTTGAAGACGTCGGAGCAGGTATGAGCTGTTGCTGGTGCGACTACGACAATAGCGGCCACCAGAGCGTTTATGTTCCCAGCATGTGGGAAGCGGCAGGCCAGCGCGTCTCGCAGCAGAAGCAGTTTCACGAGGATGCTCCACAAAGAATCCGTGCCCTGTATCAACGGCATGCGCGCGGCAATGCGCTCTATCGCAATCTGGGAGACGGCACCTTTCGTAACCTCGGCCACGAGGCGGGCGTGGAGATGGGACGCTGGTCGTGGTGTTCCGATTTCTGTGATTTCGACCACGACGGCTTTTCTGACCTGTATGTGGCCAACGGATATATCTCCGCGCTGCATCGCGACGATCTTGCAGGTTTCTTCTGGCGGCAGGTAGTCGCGAAATCGCCCGAAGACGCGACCCCTGCGCAAGCCTACGAACTTGGCTGGAATGCCATCAACGAACTCATCCGCAGCGATAACACCTGGCACGGCTACGCGAGAAACGTCATGTTCGCGAACAACCGCGATGGCACGTTCTCTGAAATCTCCGCCGTCGCCGGTCTGGACATCATTGATGACAGTCGCTCCTTTGCCCTCGCTGATCTCGATCGCGACGGAAGGCTGGAGATCATACTTAAGAACCGAAACGCGCCCCAACTGCGAATTCTGCATAACGTCATGCGCGAGATTGGTCAGTCCATCGCCTTTCGCCTGCGCGGTCATCGCAGCAATCGCGATGCCATCGGAACCTCGATCACCGTCGAGACCGGCGGCCTTCGCCAGACCAAGTACCTGCAGGCGGGTTCCGGCTTCCTGGCTCAGCACTCCAAAGAACTCTTCTTTGGTCTCGGCACCCCGGGAGACGGCATACGTGCTACTGTCACCTGGCCCAGCGGCCTCACTCAGAAATTCGAAAACCTGCCGGCCAACCATCGCATTGAACTGGAGGAAGGCTCCGTTTCGTTTGCTGCTCAACCTTTTTCCGCGCCCCCCCAGACCTGGGCGCATGCGGGACCGCCCCCGCAATTGGAGCCTTTGCCTGCCCAGGTCGACTCCTGGCTCATCGACCCGCTGAAGGCGCCGGAGTTTTCGCTGCCCGATCTCGCCGGCCATGCGCACGAACTCCGCAGCTCCCAGGGCTTCCCCGTGCTTCTTTATTTCTGGGCGACTGCCAGTTCCCTCTGCCCCGCACAACTGAGAATGCTCGAGAAATACCAGCCCGAATTCACTGCAAGCCATCTGCGGATTCTGGCGGTGAATGTCGATGATGCCGGCGCCATTTCTGCGGTCCACTCGCTGGCGGCGCACGAGCGGCTCAGCTTCCCCATCCTTCTCGCCACTCAGGAAGTGGCCGGCATCTACAACATAATCTATCGTTATCTGTTCGACCGCCACAGGGATCTTCCCATTCCCGTGTCCTTTTTGCTCGACGCCGAGGGCATGATTGTCAAAGTCTGCCAGGGTTCCGTCGAGCCGAATAGCCTCCTGCAGGACCTCGGATCGATGCGGTCCGTCGGCGCCGATCGCATGAAGAATGCCCTTCCCTTCGACGGAAAGCTCTACCGGGGCGCTTTTCAGCGTAATGACTTTACTTATGGAGTGGCCCTCTTTCAGCACGGTTACTTCGATCAGGCCGAGGCATCCTTCCAGCAGGTCATCGCCGTTAAGCCCGACGATCCGGACGCTTATTACAACCTCGGCACTCTCAATTTGCGCAGGAATAATATCCCTCGCGCCCGCGACTACCTCGAACAGAGTCTCAAGCTGCGGCCCGACTACCCCGAGGCCTGGAACAATCTCGGCATGATAGCCGCTCAGCAGGGTCTGCCGGATGAGGCCATACGAGACTTTCAGCAGTCATTGCTCCTGCGCCCAACCTATGCCATTGCATTACTGAATCTGGGGAACGTCTATCGCCGCCAGAAACTTTTCGCAAAGGCGGAACAATGCCTGAGTCAGGCTCTTGCCCTTGAGCCCGACAATCCTGAAGTCAATTACAGCTTCGGAATGCTCTTTGCCCAGCAGAGCCAGACGCAGAAGGCTATGCAGTATCTCCAGAAAGCCATTGATCTGCGGCCCGGCTATCCTGAAGCCCTGAACAACCTCGGCGTTCTCTACGTCCACATGCAGGATTATTCGAAAGCTGAGGCGCAGTTCAGAACCTGCATTCGCCTTGTCCCCGGCTTTGATCAGTCTTATCTCAATCTTGCAAGCCTGTACTCGATGCAGAACGATGCCGAACAGGCCAGAGGCGTCCTGGAGGACTTACTTCGCATCCAGCCCGGTAACCCCGCGGCGAACCAGGCGCTGCAAATGCTGCAATCACCGCGCTGACCGCGCCCGAAAGCTTGTGCCAGATGGGAATTTCGACCATTCTTCAGCGCTGCGCCTCTAACTTCAGGCACCCACCGGGTATAGCTGGAATCGTCATCCTGTTGAGCCTCGCACCCTGCCTCGCCATTCGCGCTCAGCAAACTACCCCGTCAGTGTCACGGCCCTTGCAGGCGGCCGAGGCTCTGCTACAGGAGGGCCGTCTTGACGACGCCAAGTCTGTCGTGCTCGCGGAACTTCAGCAGAGCTCCTCCAGCGTCGAAGCTTATAACATGCTCGGCATTATCGAAAGCGAACAGCACGACTATCCCAACGCCACCGCCGCATTCCAGAAGGCCCTGGCCCTGGCTCCCGGTTCGGTAAAAACCTATAACAACCTCGGCAACGCCCTGCTCGCTCAGAAAGAGCCCGACCTTGCCGAAAAGGCATTCCGCAACAGTCTGCGCCTCGACCCTCAGAATCGCGATGCGAATTACAACCTGGGTGTGCTGCTCCTCGCTCGCGGACGCCCCGGCGACGCCATACCTCACTTTGAACGCGTTCGCCCCGCCGATCGTGAAACACGCTTCAACCTGGTCCGGGCGTATCTGCAAGCCAGGCGTACAGCGGAGGCTCTGCGCATCGCAACCGCACTCTCCTCGGAGAATCCGGCCGACGTTAAGCTGCACTTCTCTCTGGGGCTCCTGCTCGCCTCTCAGGGTCAGACTAAGACCGCCCTGTTGGAGCTGCAGAAAGCTGACGTCCTTCAACCCAGCACATTCGAGATTCTCTATAACCTCGGCCAGGCTTATCTTCTCGACGATCAGTACTCCAAAGCGCAGCTCCAGCTGAGTCGAGCCCTCACTCTGAAGCCCGACTCGGCTGAAGCACTTTACCTGCTCGCTCAGGCGCACTGGAAACAGTCGCAACCTCTGGACGCTCTTGACGCGCTGGTGCGCGCACGCAAGCTGGCGCCCGAAAACATCGAAATCATCCTCCTGATGGCCCAAATCAGTATCGCCCAGGGCTACTTCGAAGATGCAATTCCCCTCCTGCAGAAAGGCCTGGAGATCGCTCCTCAGCGAACCGATCTCCGTTCTGCTCTGGGCGAGAGCTACTTCAAGGCCGATCAAATTGAAAAAGCCATTGACGAATTCCAAAAGGTAGTCACAAACCAGCCATCGACGCGGGCCTGGGCATATCTGGGTCTTTCGCATACATACCTGGGACGTTTCGATCCGGCGAAGCAGGATTTCCAGAATTGTCTGCGTCTCGATCCTCACAGCAGTTTCTGCCTGTTCTATCTCGGCTACATCGCGGAGCGGCAGGGCGATACTGCCGGTGCGGCGGTTATCTTTCAGCAGGTGCTCCACTCCGATCCTGATTTCGCCGACGCATTGCTTGAGCTGGCCAGCCTTCGTATAGAAGCCAGTCAGTATTCCCAGGCCGAGGCACTCCTCAGGAGATATATCCGGGTCAGTCGCGATCCCGCGCCCGGCTACTACAAACTCGCTGTGGTGGAACGAAAGCTGCACAACACGGCGGAAGCGAATCGGGATCTGGCTCAGTTCCAGGCGCTTTCCAAAAACGCTGCGACCACCTCCTACCTTTATGAGGACCTCTTCGATTACCTGGACCAGCGCTCACAGCTTTCCTCCAGAGCTCGCGATCGGCAGGACCTGTCGGAGCTTCTTGATCAGTTGAACAAACATCCCGAGCAGCCTGAGGTGTTATATATGCTGGCGCAGGCTTATTTGCGAGCGGGCAACGTGGCTGATGCACGCAGCACAATTGCCCAGCTCGATCAGGTGAAGGCGGGCGACGCCCGAACCCTCGCGGGAGCCGGCGTTCTGCTTACCCGTTATCATCTCTACGACGACGCCATCGCACAGTTCCAGTCCGCCCTCCAGGCAGATCCGGATTCCGACGACGCTAAGTTTGACTTGGCAAACGCGCTCTTTCGCAAAGGCCTTTATGCCCAGGCCCTCGATGCGGCACAACAGGTCTCCGAACGTGAACGCAGTGACGATGCCTGGCTGGCGCTGCTCGCCGATATCTATGCCCACCTGGAAGACGTCACCCGCGCCACTCAGCTCGATCGCAGCGCTATTGGACGCAGTCCCGACAACGATCAGAACTACCTCTCCCTCGCCATGCTTCAGTTTCGCGAGAACGACGTCGCTGGCGCAAAACGGACACTCTTGCAGGGGCAGGCCCGTGTGCCTGCCTCAGGAAAGATTCTCTGGGGCCTCGGTCTCGCTTCTGTCATGGAGGGGAACAACGCACAGGCCGCGGATAAGTTCGAACACGCCGTGGATCTGCTTCCCGAATGGGCCGGCAGCTACTCCATGCTCGGTGTCTTCTACTTTCAGACCGGTCAGATCGACAGGGCCAAAGAGGTGCTGGACCGCTTCAGGAACAGTAATGCGGGCGGACTGGACATCAATCGCATCGAACAGGTGCTGGCCTCGGCTGATCCGGCCACGCCCATCGCCAATGGCCCCCTGCCCATGGCAAAGAGACAGCAGTTACTCCAAATGGCCCAGTTCCTGGTCGACAAAACGCTCTAGACAAAAAACACCGCGGATACTGTGCTCCGTCACCGCCGGCCTGCGCTTCGCTCGCCCCGCCGCGCCTTTTCCTGCTGCGCCAGGCATCGTCTCGAATTCCAGGGTTGCGCCCCCGTCCGAAGTTGGTACAAAGCTCTGGATAATCAGAGCTCTTTGCCGTTAACTTAGCATTACCCTTCACTGCACGAATTCCTTTTTGACGCCAATTGGCCAGCGCCAGGCATTCAACGTAACAGAGGCCAACGAAGTCACACGATCGTGGGATAGAGACGAGAGTCCGAAGGTGGAATCATACCCAAAGACGATGTCTGGACGCTGTAAATGTCGTGAGCGCCGCGCGTCCGGCGCTGTCGTCATGTTTATCTGTTCCCTCCTGCTTGCGGGAGCAGACGCTGTGGCAGAACCTCCTCAGCCGCCCGTCGCGAGACTACCTGTACTCACGACCGCGCGCCAAGCGCATTCGCTCACCTTCAGCCAGGCCGCTCTGGCCTATCCGGTTCATCTGCGTGGCGTGGTCACCTTCTACGATCCTTACCAGGAAAGCCAAAAGGCTCTCTTCGTGGCCGACCACACCGGGGGCATCTTCGTTGCAACCGGACAGGAAGCCCTTCCCCCGATCCATGCCGGTTCCATCATCGATGTCACCGGCGTGACCAACCCCGGGGGGTACGCGCCCATCATCGTGAAATCCCGGATCAGGCTTCTTCCGGGATCCGCGCCGCTTCCGAGGCCTCGCCCGGAAACGATTCCTCATTTGCTCACCGGCACCGAGGATGGCCAGTGGGTTGCGATGGACGGAATTATTCACTCCGTCGATTTGGAGGGAGAACACGCGGTCCTTACCCTTGCTACGGACGACGGAACGCTAACCGCAACCACGGACAGGGAGAAGAACGCCGACTACGCGTCGCTGGTGGATGCGCAGATTCGGCTCCGGGGCGTCGCCGCCCCTCTGGTCGATGCCAAACGCAGAATGGTAGGGGTTCGTATCCTGTTTCCTGGCCTTCGATCGGTCACGATTGAAAAGCGTGGCCCCGCTAATCCCTTTGCTCTGCCCATCCAGCCGCTCGGCAGCCTGATGCAGTATTCGTTGCACCCTCCCGGCGGGCACCGCATTCACCTGCAGGGAAAAGTCACCCTCTCCTGGCCGGGACAGAAGGTCTGCATCGTGGATGCATCCGACGGGCTATGCACGCAGACCTCCGACCGCACGGCGCTGCGCGACGGCCAGCTGGTCGATGCGGTCGGCTTCCTGGCGCTGGAGAACTATCGCCCGACCCTGTCCGACGCCACCCTGAGGGTGGTGAGCGATGGCGATACCTCCGCTCCAGCGTTTATTTCCGCTGAGAACGCCTTCAGCGGCGCCCAGGATGGCGAATTGGTCAGGATCGAAGGTACGTTAATGGGCAGGTATTGGGCTCAGGGACAGTTGAATTTGCTCCTGTCTTCTGAGAAAGCTTTGTTTTCCGCCATACTGCCCGCGGGCCCCCTCCAGCAACAGGAAGGACTTGGTTCCGCATGGGCCGTTGGAAGCACGGTCGCAGTAACCGGCGTGTTTGCCGGCAAAGTCGACCCGCGCGAAACCACAAGGCAGCAGGGCGTCTCCCGCCTTGAGTCCTTTCAGATTTTGCTCCGATCGCCGGCAGATGTTGCTGTTGTCCATACGCCGACGTGGTGGAACAGCCGGCATGCCTTCATCATTCTTGAATCACTGGCCCTGCTGATCGTGGGAATCCTGGGCTGGGTTGTGGTGCTTCGCCATCAGGTTCGCCAACAGACCAGCATCATCCGCAACAACGAGCAGAGGTTTCGCTACCTGGCCCAGCACGATGCCCTGACGGGTGTATTTGTTCGCACGGTCCTGCTGGAACGTCTGGAGGACGAAATCGGAAAAGCCGCACAAAACAGGACTTCGCTGGCGTTGTTCATGATCGACGTGGATGGCTTCAAGCAGCTCAACGACACGATGGGGCACGCGGCCGGAGACGAGATCCTGGTTGCCCTCAGCCGGCGCATTCAGAGTTCTGTCCGCGAAGCGGACACGGTTGCGCGCATGGGAGGCGACGAGTTCATCGCGCTTCTTCCCGGAGTCCATGGATCGCAGGAGGCGGAGAGAATCGCCTCCCAGGTATTGGGCGCCATCTCCGCTCCTTTCCCTGTTCGCGAAACCGACGTTTCCGTCTCCGTCAGCATCGGCGTAACGGTTTATCCGGGCGGAGGAAAGGACAGTACTTCGCTCTTGCACAGCGCTGATGTTGCCCTGTACCGTGCAAAAGCCATGGGCCGCAATCGCCATCAACTGTACTGCGATGTTGCGCAGGTCATTCCCTTCGAATCCCGAACTCTGGCCTGAAGGCCACCCCGACCGGACGTGGCAAGCCCTTCCGATTTGTAGCGAGCAAATACCACAGCACAGATCCGCACAGCCTCATGCTTTTGGCAGCGCGCAGCGTGGAAACTACCAGCTCCCCATTGCAACGTTGACGTGACCATCGGAACAGAAGCAGTGCGGAAAAAGATTTCCGGGGGGTTGTTTGGTGATAGATTGATGCTGCGGCAGCTGCAGAGGCGGAAGTGAACATGACCACTGCACCCGGAGTCCTGATCCTGAGATCTTGTCCGGCATGCCTGTCTCTGCACGCCAGGCATGCCGGCAGACAGAATCCGCACCGCCCATATCACGAACTTTGTCACACGGCTTGCCTGTCGCTGGCGCTGCCGAAAACCGCGATCAAACAGCTCAGGGCCCCCCGGAACCCTGCGGGGGGAGTCGACCGTGCCACCTGATCCTCGTCCAGACCCGCTGCAGGAATGCGCCGCGGCCGTCGATCCCGCTTCCATCGTCGATGGATCCCGGCGAATCTTCCTGCGCGCAGCCGGTCTGCTCTGTGCGGAAATGATGCTTCCCTGGGCGCGCGCCTGCGAGCCCCTGTCCACCGGCGCCGGTTCCGGTCACAAGGTCGTCCTCGTGGTCATTGGCGGCGTCCGCCGCGCCGAAACGTTCTCCCGCGAGGGACTTGAGAACATACCCCACCTTGCGCACGATCTTCTGCCCCAGGCGCTGTTCTACGATCACGCCCGCAATGAAGGCGTCACCGCGCATTTCAACGCCATCTCCAGCATCCTCACCGGCAACTGGCAGCGCGTCGACGACTGGGGCAGGCTCGCTCCCACCACGCCGACTCTCTTCGAGCAGTTCCGTAAAGGGCTGCGCGTGGATCGGAGCGACACCTGGATCGTCGCCAGCAACAAGGCGCTGACCAGCTTGATCGGCGCCAGTTCCGCGTCCGGCTACGGTCAGGAATTCGGAGCCAACGTCGTCTTCCCCAAGCAGTTGATGCTGATGGCCGTAGCCGATGCGCTGCGCGGCGGCCGCACCGCCGACATGGCCGACCGCGACAAGATCGAGGCTGAGCTGCAGAGCGCCATGGAGGGCAACAACTACGAAGGGCTCGGCTGGAACGTATTCGATGCCGCCGATCGTCTGGACCCCCGTGTGCGCGACAGCATCAGGGACGCCGTCGCCAGGTTTGTGCACAGCGGCGGACCTACTTCCGGCGATGAGCTCACCTTCTTCATGGTGCGCGAAATCATGCGCCGCTTTACCCCGCAACTCCTCGTGGTCGCCTACTCCGACGTCGAGGCGGCACACTTCGGCTCTTACGCTATGCACCTCTCCGGCATTCGCACCGCCGACCGCCTCACCTTCCAGATCTGGAACGAGATTCAGGCCAATCCGGATTACAGGGACAAGACGACAATGGTCACGCTGCCCGAGTTCGGACGCGACCCGGATGGCTCCTCGACAAACGGCTTCTTTAATCACCGTGCCAACGACGACTCGACCCGCGATACGTGGATGATGGTGCTCGGCTCTGCCGTCGATCACCCCAACGTCATTGAGAAACCCATTCGCCACGTCGACATATGCCCGACTCTCGCCGGCCTGCTCGGCTGCCGCCGGCTCGAATCCCAGGGCACATTACTCGCCGATTTCCGCACCTGACCGTCAACCGCAGGGAGTCGTAATCCGAATGGCTGTCCCGGACGCATTACCGGTAAGTCTCAAAACTGCGGTGGAGAATGGCGTCCTCAATCGGCTGCCCCTGACATTCCTGCCCTTCGCGAACCAGCAATTGCGCGACTGGCAGTTCCTGTTCCCCAACGAGCGCCGGGCGACCGAGCAGCTTCTTCTCTATGTGAACAGCCTGTCCCCGGACGAGTCCTCCGCCCTCTTCGCGGAAGTGACCGCGCTGGAAGAGAAAATGAATGTCAGGAGCTGGAAGTTCTCCACCTCGGAGCAGACCATTGAGAACGCCTCGCTTCTGGCCCGCTCGCCGTACTTCCAGGAATGGCGCCGCGCCGTGCAGGCCGTCTTTGACGCGGCCGAACGCCACGCCACTACAACAGAAGGAGCCCCCGCTCCCGCAAACCGCCTCGTCCTGATCGAGATTCCACGACCTCTCGATCTCGCAGCCGTCAGCGTATGGCAGCGATGGGGCCAGTTGGGCCGGCCCCTCAATCTGGAGATTCCGCCCAACCTGTCAGGCAGTGTGCTGCAGAACCTGGTCGTCGGCAACCCGCAGCTATCGAACGGACTGCTCGGCAAAGTGACGCAGCGCGCCCGCAACCAGTATGCCGAGGCGTGGGTCATCGATGCNNCGGCAGAACTTCTCCCGCGAGATGAACACCATGCGCAAAGACCTTTCCGATGCCGACGCGGTGTACGACCGGCTGCGCAAAGTGGATCTGGCTCCCTCGTGTCCGGCGGAGGTTGCCGGCGATCCCGCCGCACGGGAGTTTGTCCGTAATCTTTACTTGAGCGGAAATGGGGCCGTCATTTTCAGCAACTCGTTTGTGCAATGGGCCGCTTCTGAGGCCTTCCGGCGCGCCCGCCCGCGCTTCCTGGCCGCCCGCTTCGGCGTCCGCAGCAAGCCCAAGCCATTCACCGCAGTGGCGGTCTTCGAGAATCCCGACCAGGTCAATCCCCTGCCCGCCGTCGACGATCTGCCCGGCAGCGCCGTCGACGCGCAGATTCTTGCCCTCTATATCTGGCTGGCCGCCGTGCGCTACGAGGAATACGCTCACGCCACCGTCTGCGTCTGTGTGGCCGAGAGCCTCTCCCAGGCCTGCGTGGTCGCACCCCCGGAGTTCGCCATCGCCCCCGGTCAGTCGACCCTGTCCATCGATTCCCTCGGCCGCGCGCTACACGAGTGGATCTCGTAGCCTGAGCCCCGACGGACTCCACAGGCAGCACGCGCCGCCACCCCTGACCGGCAGCACCGTCCCGGCCTTCCCGCGCACAGCCTGCTTCAAACCCCTCGGCGGGACGAACCGATAACGCGGTCGCGCCCGCCCTAGGGATTCCGTAATCATGGTCTGACCGTCACCATCGCCACCCCATGACTCGGAACCTGCGCGGAATAGCTCCCCTTCTGTCCCGAAGTTTCTTTCCCGGTCCACAGGTCGCGCACGGTTGCCGAAATACTGGCCGGATATCCGATATCTGTCCAGTTCGCTTCGATGGTTGCAGGCGTGGCTCCGCGATTCAGCAGCACCACAGCCCGGCCTCCGTCCGCCAGTTGCTTCGACCACACCTCAAGGTCGCCATCCTTTTTCACGCGCCGTCCCTGTTGACCCAAAGGATCCTGATCGATGGCGATGACGTCCTTGTTGAGAAGGATTTCCTTCGTTTCCTTCGACATGTTGACGACATCGGTGCCCACCAGCAAGGGTGCGGAGAACAGCGCCCACATGCTGAAGTGCGTGCGATCTTCTTCCGTCGTCATGCCCCCGTTGCCCACCTCGAGCATGTCCGGGTCGTTCCAGTGGCCCGGCCCGCTGTAGCTGTAGATCGGATCCATCAGATCCAGAATCTCGACCACACCGTTGCCGCCCCGCGGTTTTTTACAGTCCCAGCAATCCTGGATATCGTCCGTCGCCCGCCACAGATTGCCGACCGGGCCCGCCCAGAGCCAGGGTTTGTTCGAACCCCATTCGCAGATACTGAAAACGATCGGTCGCCCCGAAGCCGCCAGTGCGTTCCGGAACAGCGTGTACGACGACTCGGCGTTCTGGCCCGGCAGCGTATTGCACCAGTCCTCTTTCACGTAATCGACGCCCCACTCCGCGTATTGCCTGGCGTCCTGATACTCATGGCCTGCGCTGCCCGGTCGCCCCGCGCACGTCCTGGTTCCCACATCCGTATAAATGCCGAACTTCAGACCCTTGCTGTGAATGTAGCCCGCCAATGCCTTGATGCCGGAGGGAAACTTCTCTTTATCGGCGATGATGTTGCCTTCCGCATCCCTGCTGGTCTGCCAGCAGTCGTCGATCACCACAAACGCGTAGCCCGCCTCCTTCATGCCGTTGCTGGCCATCGCGTCTGCCGTCTCCCGAACCACTTTCTCGTTCAGCCCGTTGCATGCATATTTGTTCCAGCTGTTCCAGCCCATCGGCGGCGTCTTCGCCAAACCGTTATCCAGTGCGCTCCCCACCATGGGCAATCCCGCCAGCAGGACCAGCGTCGCCGCTCCACGACCGATTCCCTTCCTCATGCTCGCTCCCCTCCTTATCGAACCCGGACCTGCCCTGCATCCGGCGCCGCGGTCGCGCTGTCTGCGAGATTTGCAGCTTGCCGCCGGGCAGGAATCTGCTCCTCTTAACGATCCGCTCGGAAATTGTACCGCCATAGCTGGAAACGTTTACATCTGCCTTCCCCGCACCATACAACCAGCCCGGTTTTCCTGCCGTCCGGGCAAGCGCATTGCCATCGATCCGGGCGCACCCTTTGCAGGCTCGCCTGGCCCATCCCCGCGTCCGCTGCTTCTACTGAATAATTGCGCCCATTTCCCCCTCAGGCACTTTCAGAATGGACAACCGGAACGGAAGGCCGCGGTTCGATCTGCCTGGTTGTGATCGACAGCTTCGCCGGCATCAGTTCCGGACCATCCCATCCGTCTTTCACCGCCTCCACTTGGATTTCGCCCGCGCGCTTCGTGCTCTGGAGGATGACTTGTGCCAGACCGTTGAAGAGGGAGCGCCTGGGCTCTTTGTCGTTCTCCTGACAGTTGGGATTCCCGTTCCCCACGCCGATCAGCTTCCCCGCCCCGGAGACATGGAACGCAATCTTGTTGTTTGCGATTGGCACCGGCCGCCCATCGCTGTCCAGAGCCTCCACCTTCAGGATCGCAACATCTTCGCCGTCCGCGTCGATCTCCGTGCGATCCGCCGTCAGCCGGATCGATACCTCCGCTCCGGTTGTCTCCCGCTTCTCGGTCAGAACGACCTTACCGTCCTTCAAACCGCGCGCCTCAATCGCGCCCGGCTCGTACTTCGCCTTCCACTCCACATGTCCGAGCGGTGGAACCTTCTGCCCGCCCAGGCTCTTTCCGTTCACCAGCAGTTCGACCTCATCCAGGTTGGAATAGACCCACACCGCAATCTCCTCGCCTTCTCTCCCCGCCCAGTTCCAGTGCGGGAACAGGTGCAGCGCCGGCTCCTTGCCCCACCACGCTCTGTAGTAATGAAAGTAGTCCTTCGCGAATCCGCACATGTCCACGATCCCGAACTGTGAGTTGATGGAAGGCCAGCCATACGGGGTCGGCTCACCGCGATAGTCGAACCCTGTCCAGGCGAACCCGCCCGCTTCCCATGCGCGCGACCCGTAGAACCCCCACCATCCTTCCGGCGTTTCCCCCCACCGCACCACGCCGTCATAGCTGCTCACCGTGTTGCGCAGCGGATCGGTGGCGTACTCCCCGCGTGTGCTGACCGCGCTCGAGGTCTCCGACCCGAACAGCGCGCGCCGCGGATACTTCTGGTGGTAAGCCTCGGGCAACTTCGGGTTGTAGTTGAACCCGATGACGTCCAGCGCCAGGGAGACGCCCTTTTCGTTGTCCCCGTTAACCGCCGCCGAGACAACCCGCGTCGGGTCCAGTTCGTGGCAGAGCTGCACCATGCCGGCGCCGATCTTTGCGCCCTGCTCGGCCATCGGATTCTGTAGTTGCCACTCTTCGTTTCCGATCGACCAGAGGATGATCGAGGGCGAGTTCCGATACCTCTTCACCATCAGTTCCAGTTGCTGCAGGCCCTCCGGGTTCGCGCTCATCTGGCGCGTCTCGCACATCATCATCATCCCCATGCGGTCGCAGCCATCCACCCACTCCGCCGTGGGCATGTTGTGCGACGTGCGTACCGCGTTGCATCCCATCTCGCGCAGCACCGCCAGCCGGAACCATTGCAGCCGGTCCGGCAGGGCCGCGCCCACCCCCGCGTGATCCTGGTGATTGCAGGTGCCCTGGATCTTGACCGGCTTGCCATTCAGCAGAAAGCCCTTGTCCGCGTCGAAGACCGCCGTGCGAACCCCGAACGTGACCCGCTCCGCATCGCGCACTTTGCCGTCGGACTCGACCGTTACGATGGCGGAGTACAGATTCGGCTCATCGACCGACCAGAGTGCTGGGTTCGCGACCTTTGCCGTGGCGGTGTACATCGCTGTGCCGTCGACCGCGACGGTCTGCGCGGGAGCGTCGGCGGTCGCAACCGTCGCGCCCTTCCCGTCCACGATCTTCCAGCTCACACCGGCGCGCGCCCCCTGCTTGCTCTGGTTTTGTACGACGGCTGCGAGTGCGAGTGTCGCCGAGTTGCCGTTTACCGTCGAGCGCACGGTGCTGTCCCACCTGCCCAGATGCACGGCGTCGGTCTTCGTCAGCCACACGTGACGATAGACGCCCGCACCCTCATAGAACCATCCGTCGCCGAAGCTGGCGTCAACGCGGAGGACAATGTAGTTCTTCGCGCCATACGCGAGGAAGTCGGTCAGGTCGAAGCGGAACGGAGCGTAGCCGTTGTCGTTGCGGCCGATGAAACAGCCGTTGACGAAGACCAGCACGTCACGGAAGGCGCCGTCGAACTCAACCCCGATGCGCCGGCCCACATCGCTCTCCGGTATCTCGAATTCGCGCCGGTACCAGCCCACGCTGCTTTCCGGATAGCGGCGGCCCAGCGGCTTATAGCCATGCGACATCTGCTCGTCGTCATGAACGAAAGGCAGCTCGACCGCCCAGTCGTGAGGCAGATTCAGAACCCGCCACCTGGAGTCGTCGAAGCCGGCCTTGGAGTATTCGAACTCGCCGGTCTTGGAAAAGTCCCCCTGGCCGAAGCCGAATCCCAGATCTTTTGCTGGATCGCTGCCATGACCAAAGGTGAACTTCCATCCAAAGTCGAAAAGCAATTGTTCTCGCGGCGCAACGGCCAGCACAGCCGCCGCCGACCCTTCAGGCGTATCGCTGCCGAGCAGCGCAGCGGTGCGAGCCCAGGCTGAGCGAGCGAAGATAGACGAGGCAGAAAGAGTGAGTCCGGAAGCGAGCAGGTCGCGGCGGGTGATATCAGGCATGAGTGTCCTCCGAAAATCCGTGGGTTCGCGGTCTTACAGGCGCAGCAGCGCAGAGCGAGAGAAGATGGCGGACAAGCCGCGCTGCGCGAGTAAACGGTTTCATTCGGTCCCCAAAAGTATTCGTCGAAAACAGGATACGACTCTGTGGCCGGCAGGTCATGGTTATGGTAGCGAGAGGATTGTGGCAAACCCGGACGCCTCCGAGCGCCTGGTATCTTAGTTGACGCATCATCGCCAATGCGCTCATCGAGAACTTTGGGACGGGCAATCTGCGAGTTCCGGCCGGATCACCGGCAAACCGGAAATAACGGGCAGGTGTGCCGAGTGGACCGAAATGTCCGTATTGCCGACTACACACTAATAGACCGGAAGCACTCGAAATCGCCGGTCAGTTTTCCTTTGGCGTCCTTCTGCGGCTTTAGGAATTTGTTGAAAAAGGGTTAAACAGCCCGAAATTGCAGTTCAAATCGAAATCTACTTCGCACGGAAATGGGCCTACAAGGCGTCGATCAAGTCTTGGCATACATTTCCTATCACTCATTCGCACCCTGAAATGGCGTTTGAAAATCGTTTTTCAACAAGTTCTTAGGTGTGGATCAGTTCGTTTTGCCATGCCGACAGTCTAGCGCCGGTCTCGAACCTGTGGAAATTCAAAACTGCACCACTACCGAACGTTTGTGCCGAAAAAGCCAGCGTTTGCGGTGAAAAAGCTGGGCGATTCGCTGCCGTCCTTGCCGCTTCGAGCACCGTTGAGGGGATCACCCTTCAGGGACATTTTGCAGGCGGAAAGTGGGAACTCACGCGCTGGATCGCCGGTGACGACGACGCGCAGGGAGAAATCCTTGTCCTGCATCCGGACACCATCGTGCGCGTGCGGCTTTATCGCTTCCCATAAACCTGGCAGGCAGGTCCCGGTTGGCCGAAAGGACCAGCCACGCACTAAGGCTCGAACCTGACTGGAACGTACACCTCATAATTATCCCGCTTTAGCTGGTCGACATTGCGGAGCATTTCTCCGTTCATCCTGACATGCCTGAACAGGATGGGAGCGACGCTCGCGCCCATCAGCTCGCCGGGGCGGGTCGGCTCGCCGAAGGTGCAGTTCTCGAAGACAAAGTTCGTCAACGGCGCCTTTCCACAGTCGATGTAAAGATGACCGCCGTCGTTTTCAAACGTCGAGTTGACGAATCTGAAGTCGTCCAGGGAGATGTACTCGCTCGATCGGGAGCCGGCCGTGTAT
>PMUI01000100.1 GCA_003166955.1 Acidobacterium sp. | reverse complement strand
TTATGAGACTGGTTCTAGGAACATCCCTTGTTGTTCCCGTCGGTGCCGCGTTAGAACAGCTCGATAGATGATTGCCAACTGTAGGCATCAGCCACACTGGGAGGGGGAGTGATTCACAGCGTCAAGGACGAACGCATCAACTGGCTGGCTTAAATTTCAATGGGCATGGTCGTGCACTCTTACGCTACGAAACGGCATCCGGCGCAAGAACGCCGACCGCTGGTGGCGTGAGTGGATCGATGGCATCGCGTTGGGAGCAAGCCACCTCAGCTGGATGAGGATCACCGAAGCTCACGAGATCACCGGCAGCATCCGTTATCACGGCGCCGTAGCCGGCATGATCAACGTGCTGCCAGATGCCGCCGAGTCACTGTGGCGCACGATGACCGGCAACAGAGGGATGGTCGAGAGCTACACCATCAGCGGGTTCGATCAGGTGCTGATTGAGGTGGTCCAAGGCCGACTCGATCCGCACGCGCGGAGATGATTCACGGGACCGACTTCGATTTGGATTTCGAGCTTCTCAGTGAGCACCGGCGCGAACCGGCACGTTGATTCTTTCGAGGCAGAGTGGACTTCAGTCCCGGCGCTCTTTCCGTGGGGTCGGCCTTCTCTGGTGGCCTCGGAATGGATTGTCGACGACGCCGGTCGACGTTTGGGTCGGCTCAGTGAATAGAGGTTGTTCGGGAGGTTGATTGGCGATAACGAGTCACATACGCCAGACTAATTCGGCTGCCGGGACCGGCGACACCGAAGACGTCATGACGAAAACTTCGGTCGCTTCGGTCGCTTTTGGCGCAGTTCCTGATGGGTGGCCGGTGCTTCCCGACGTGGCGCTCCATGGATTAGCCGGGGACGTGGTGAGGGTCATCGAACCGCACTCGGAGTCCGATCCCGCTGCAATTCTCGTTCAGTTTCTCGTGGCCGCGGGAAACGTGATTGGGCCGGGTGTCAACTGTACCGTCGAGTCGACACGACACGGCCTGAACCTCTTTGTGTGCCTTGTTGGAGAAACCAGCAAGGCGAGGAAGGGCACATCGTGGGAGCACATCAGACGCATCTGTTCGAAAGTCGACCCTGCATGGGCAGAGAGGCGAGTAACCACCGGGCTCTCCACCGCCGAAGGTCTCATTGCAGAAGTGCGGGATGGGGAGGCCGTGCAGAAGGACCGCCGCCTGCTCATCCTGCAGTCGGAGTTCGCCAGCGTGCTCAGGATTCTGCAGCGCAGCGGTAACACGCTCTCACCGCTCCTGAGGGCTGCATGGGACGACGGCAACCTAGGTACCCTGGTCAAGCACAACCCGCTTAAGGCGACCGGCGCACACATCAGCATGGTTGGACACATTACTCGTTGGGAGTTGCTTCGGTACCTCTCTGACATCGAAGCCCACAATGGTTTCGCCAACCGCCTGCTGTGGGTCTGTGTATGTCGCAGCAAGTGCCTGCCGGAGGGCGGTATGGTCCCCGACGGGGAGATTACGGCAATCGCGCAGCGCCTGAGTGGCGTGAGACAGTGGGCGAAGCGCATGGGCGATTTCGAAATGAGGCGCGATCGGAAGGCGCGTGAGTTGTGGGTAAAGGTGTACCCCGAACTGAGCGAGGGCCAGCCGGGACTCGTGGGAGCCGTGACCGGCCGGGCCGAAGCTCAGGTCCTGAGACTGGCGGCGCTATATGCCGTATTGGATCGCAGCGACGAAGTTCGGACCGAACATCTGATGGCTGCGCTCGGTCTCTGGGGATATTGTTCTGCCTCAGCGCAGTACATCTTCGGCGAGTCCACCAGTACCTCAGTCGCGGATCGAATTCACGAAGAGCTGGAGAATGCCGGTGCAAAAGGCATGAGCCGGACGCAGCTGCGCGACCTGTTTGGTCGCCACAAATCATCCAGGCTGATTGATGAAGCTCTCCAGGAATTGGAATCCAGCGGTCGAATCGCCGGCCGCGAGGAGCGCACTGGTGGCCGCACCAGAACGACGTGGATCGCAATAAGGGCGAAGTCCTCGAAGGGGGGTAGATGAGGATGCTCGACCATCGGGCAGGCCGCGGCACATCGGAAACGACCGCCCGGACGTAGCGACATCCCCTGGAGTTCTCAGGTAGTGGGGGATCTGTTTGTAGCCGATCTACCTGGCTCTACAGCGCCGGTTCTTAGCTGTGCGCGAAGCCCGGGCGGCTGTGAGAACAGACGAGTACGTGGGGCTAACAACCCAACGCGCTGGCCGCACGCCGCGGTTGGCGCAGGTTTGACGCACACTGTCCGGAAACTGTCCGTGACTGTTTTGGGGGAAATTTGTGGGAAACGCTTAAATTCGAGCTGTTGCGGGCTGCCAGAGAATTGGCCCCGGAGCACCTCCCAAGGTTTTTTGGCGACCTTGAGGAGGTTCGGCGCGAGGCCGAGATGCGGCTCCACGTAGCCGTCAAGCTGCAGCAGGCGGACGAAGTGTTGCTGACGGTGGCAGAGGCTAGTAAGCGGCTCGGCGTGAGCGCGGATACGCTGTACCGCCAGGACTTCCCCTTCACGCGCCGTGTCGGTCGGCGGCGCCTGTTCTCGCGTAACGGGATCGACGCAGCAATCCGGCAAAATGACTTGAATCCCGGAGCGGACCGACGCTAAGCTGACCCAACCCAAGCGGAGAAAATGACAGAGCTGAAGGCCGACGTTAGAAGTCGGTGGCATCGGCGATCAGTTGCGAATTGGAGAAAGTGTTTTGAAGTGCAAGCAAGCCAGAAGATGAAAATCAGGACGAGAGGCGACGGCAGGATCTTTGCCCGGAAGGGCACCGCATATCTGTGGTGTGCCTATTTCCTGCGCGGAAAGGAATACCGCGAGAGCACGGGAACACCTGAATGGCAAGCCGCCGAGAAGTTCCTGAAGCGGCGGCTCAAGGAGGTCGGTGCCGACCAGATTGGTAAAGGCGCTTTCGTGGGTCCGCAGCAAGAGCGGATCAAGGTCGGCAAGCTGCTGGACGCATTAGAAGCTGACTACGGGCTGCGCGGCAAAGACGGCCCGCAGTTCAGATCTCACCTGAAGCATATCCGAGATCACTTTGGGGCGTGGCGCGCAATGGAAGTCTCGCCGGAGGCGGTAGACAAATACATTGTTGCGCGACAGGCGTCCGGCAGCGCAGCAGCAACAATCAACCGCAGCACGCAGCTGCTGGCTCAGGCATTCAAGCTGGCGGTCGAGCGGCGGCATCTTTCAACTGCTCCGCAGATTCGCCACTTGTCCGAGAAGGGCAATGCTCGGCAGGGTTTCTTCTCAGACGCTGAGGTCCGCGCGCTTATCCAGCATCTGCCGCCGTACCTCCGCGACTTCGTGCAGTTTGGATACTCGACAGGCTGGCGCAAGGGCGAGGTTGCTTCTCTGCGCTGGTCAGATGTCGAAAGCGACGTGATCCGGCTGCGCGCTGAGAATTCAAAAAATGGTGAAGGCCGCACGGTAACTCTCAGTGGTAATCTGGCGGACCTGATTGAGCGGCGCAGGGCACAGCGGCAAGTGAAGACCAAAAGCGGCGCTACCCTTGCACTTTTTGTATTCCACCATGAAGGCGCGCAGGTAGGAGATTTTCGAAAGGCATGGGCGACAGCCTGTGTCGCGGCCGGCCTGGGACGGTATGTGTGCGACCGTTGCAAGCAGACTATGAGTGGTCGCAGGTGCGAGGAGTGCGGCGTGGAGGCGCGGTACACAGGGCGTATCTTCCACGATCTTCGCCGGACGGCCATTCGCAACATGGTCCGGGCTGGTGTCCCTGAGCGCGTTGCCATGACGATCAGCGGGCACAAAACGCGGGCTATCTTTGACCGCTACAACATCGTCAATGAGGCTGACCTACGGGAGGCGATGCAGCGGACTGAGAGCTACCTGAGGGATGGCGCACAGCAGCCAAACTATTCTCCCGTGATCCAGATGAAGGCTGCCCAGAACTAGCGTCTGTCGTGCGATGCGGGGCCCCTCCAATTCAGTAGTAAATCGTTTTATCGGTCTCACAGGGCTGCCCTCGGCGCCCGGGCGTCTGCTGTGGCCCGGGGTCGTCCAGTCTGTCCGCTTGTTGCCGCATCGTTATTTCCGTATTGCCGGTGATGGTCCAGTGAAGCCTCTCTCTTCCACGAACCTATGGTTTTCCTACCAAGTTGGCTCGCATGGATTGTCGATCGGGGCGAATTTTGAAGTTGCCGTAGCACAGCAAGCGCAGGATCGGATCAGGCCGGAGGTGCCAACTCGCCCAACTGAGCGGAGAGTCCCCAAAAACATCCAGAGCGTCGAGCTTCGCCCCATGCTTCAGAAGCAATTCGATCGTGGCCTCGCTTCCGAATGCGGCAGCACGGTGAAACGGGGTTTCACCTCTGGTTCTTGCGTCTCGCATGAAGCCGCCACTTTCGATGCCACTTCTGGTGACGGCGTTGGGGTTCGCTCCAGAAGAAAGCAGCACTTGTCGATGTTTCGCCAACGGCTCAAACCGCTTATAGACGGGTCTGTTGATACAGACCAAGTTCGGAATTTCGAAGAAGGCTCAGAATCGAATCACTCAAGATGAAATGCACCGCCGCTCCATCCTTCGGGAGCGACATCGGTGATGGTCTCCGTAAAGTCCCAGCGGTGGCCGCAAAAGTCCTGAGCGTTGTATTGGCGCTCGCCATAGGGTTGGTCTTGGGGTTCCGTCAGAATGATGGCACCGTTCTGTCGCGCTCGCTCGCAGTGACCCTTAGCATCTTCGATGCGAACCTGAACGATGTGCGAGTTGTTGGGTATCACGTTGCCTTCGGCGATGGTGAAGCAGCCATCGCCGGCTTTCATCTGGACGCGGTGATTGGCGATGCGGAGACGGATGGTGAAGCCAAAAGCCTTTGACAGCCAATCGGCCGCTGCGCAGGGGTCGGGGTAAATGAGCACAGGAATTACGACACAGGGCGGCACGGATCGGTTTGATCGCATCCGGACACTTTATCATTCAGCGCTCAGAGGTTAGATAAATGTCGTTAACAGGCCAAAGCGCTCATCGAGGCCATTTTCCCAAGTAGCGTCTGGTTTGTCGGCAATACGGACATTACGGTTCGGCCCGGCGAAACTTCCGTGTTGCCGGTAATACGTCCTCAACATGAGGGTCATGGATCGATCCAGCTTCCCCGGGAGTCTTGTAATTACGGCAGGTGTCTCACGCCTAACGTGCGTCCCTTGATTTTTGTCGGGTCGTTCAAGAACACGCGGACGATCGGAATGGTTCCGTTTGGAGAGACCGGCGCAATCACATGGACTACCTTCCATTCCCTGTCGTGCCGGTTGATGACACTTCCGATGCTCGGCGTCTCCATCCCGCCGCTCATGTCTTCCTCGACTTCTTGCGCAATCTCATTCCCGTTGTACCGATATACAAACCGGCGCACACCTCTGCTCGCCACCGCATAACCCCTCTCCCACAAGCTTACGCTCTCCATTTCCCACGAATCATTCTTCCAAGAGTTCAGACGAAGCTACTTCACCGAGGCCTTGCCGGGCACGGGCCGCCATCCGGCCAGCCCGTTTTCGGGGGCAACAATTGACCGAAGACGTGATCCAACCGACCAACGGCCCCCGCCAAGTGACCGTTGTCACATCCCTTCACTGAACAGAGAGCCACTCTATTACAACTGGAGTTGCCCTATGTCCATAGACCTCTTTAGAGAGCTTGACGCCATCGCCATTGCCACACCTGTAGAGAAGGGATCGTTCGTGTTCTCATCCGGCGATCCGGCCTCCGCCGTCTTCGTGATCCGGACTGGGAAGGTCGCCCTCATATGGGCAGACTCTAAAGAAGTCTCTCCGCTGGACACCTTCGGACCGGGTGTGATCCTCGGCCTGCCAGCAGCCCTGAATGGGGAGTACAGCGCAACGGCGAAGGCTGTTGAGGATTCAGAGTTGGGGTTTATCCCGGCAGATAAAGTGATGGACATGCTCGAACGCAGTCCGAGTCATATGCACGCGACAATGAAATTGTTGGCGCTCGAAGTGGCCAGAATACGGGGAATAATCGCGAATGCCCCTGACCACACCCTATTGCATTTAGTAGACACAGCCGTGGGCGCTACACGGCGATTCGGGGCGTGTGGTCGGCAATACGGACATTTCGACCCGGCCCCCGAAACTTCCGTGTTGCCGGTAATACGCCCGAAACCGGGTCCGGGCGGATGAAAGGGTGCGCAAAGCCGACTTCTCATTACCGATTGCCGTTTCCTGCGTGGTTGAGGCAAGTCGTATTCGCTGTCACTGTTCTCTATTGGCTTCGCAACCCCGAGGTCATGCATCTTTGCATCATCGGATTGCTGCTGCTTTCTTCCTCTCGCGAGTGATTCGCTAAGAGTCGTGATCCAACCGGTTGGTTGCCGCGACCTTTCCATACCAAAGTCCCGAGTCCTTCACGGTTCGTTTTTGGTTGCGGTAGTCCACGTAGGTGAGGCCGTAACGCTGGGTATAGCCGTCCGCCCACTCGAAATTGTCGAGCAGGCTCCAGGCATGAAATGCGCGAACATTGGCGCCGTCCACAATGGCACGCGCCAATTCTGTGAGTTCGTCACGGAAGAAAGCAATGCGTCTCGTATCGGGCACTCGCCCACCTGCCTGGTCGGGCGCCGCCTCTCTGACAACGTGCTGCGGCTGATGACCGTGTTGAGCAGCAAGTCTCTGATGCTGCTCGCGCACTTCTTCGTGCGAGAGCGGCTGCTTCGCATCCCGCGTCTGATGCGCTGCGATCTGCGCGGCGCCAGCTCCGCGCACGCCCGCCTTCTCCATGTGCTCCTCGATCTGTTGCCGCCGTGGACTCGACGCCTCCAGATATTCGCGCGTGTAACCCTTGATCTCCGGCTGTCCATGCTCGCCGCGCTCGATCTCGTAGCCCAGCCGTTGCAACTGCGCCGCAAGCTCCGAACGATACACCGCCGTCGCGTACTGCTGCGTCTTGTAAAGCTCCTGTGGCTGAAGAGCGCGCGTCTGGCCGTCCGCCGTTTCGGTCACGTTGAACACAACCGCGTGCGTGTGTAACTGCGGCGCGGCGTATCCATCGACCGGACGGCTGCTGTCATGCTCGAACTTGGCGACAGCCCACGCGCCTGTCGTCTGCGCCGGGACGTTGCCGCCCATCCGCGCCTGCGCGTATTTCTCCATCTCGTCAAGCGCCGTGCGCACGCTCTCCCTGTGGGCCTCGCGCACGCGATCATCCCCGCCAACCAAAGCAGTCAGCGATACGGACTTCGGCGCGCTGAATGTTGCGTCCCATCCCGCCCGGTGCTCCATCGAACGCACCGTCTCCCCACTATCATTGACGTACTCGCGTGCAGTCTGATGCCGCACAAGCTGCTCGCTCGTCTCCGGGTGCTGGCCTTCGGAGAGGCGCGCGAACTGCTGCTCTCCCACTTCACCGCGCAACCCGTAACGCTCGGCCAGCTTGCCTTGCCACTCGCCGCGCACACGGTCGCCCTCTGTGTAATAGTTCTCCCTGGCGTTGGCGAACTCTTGCTTGTGATACGCCCGCGCCTGGCCTGCGCTGATCGGCTTCGACAGAGTAATCATGGCTTCACTCGAAGAACGGATGTTGTTCGTTCACCGCTGCGGGCTGCGGCTCCTGCTGCTTCGCGGCCTTCGGCGGCTTCCTCGACGGCACGGCTTCGACCGCTATTTCCTTCTGTTGTTGGACGCCTGCCGGCACTGGCTGGGCAGCCGGCTTTGCGGGCAACGCAGTTTGCGCACGCTTGCGCTCGACGAACCTCTCCGCAGTTTCCACCGGCACCACGCGCGGGAAGCGCATCCGCACGATGAGATTTCCATGTTGCAGATACCCATCGAACGGATCGAGCGCGCCGATCTCCGCAGCCGTCACAAGCGGCTCGCGCGTAATGTCTCCGCGCAGGCTCCGCGCGTTCTTGGGATAGAAAAAATCCTTTCGCCCCTGCTTCGCACGGAACCGTTCCATCTCTACCTCGCCGATGCTCCTGGAGATCCATTCCGCCATCTTCGGCTCGCTCGCTTTGAGCCAGATCCTCGTCGCCGCCTGCCCCAGCAACGCATCCGTTTCCTGGCCGTACACGGCATCGATCTGTGCCTTGCTGGGCACTCCCAACACCACCGGATGATGCAGGCCGCGCCGCTCTGTCACGGCCTCGGCCAACTGCGGCAGACGTTGCAAGCTCCCCAGCTCGTCGAGCACGAACCACGTCTTCTTTCCCGTGCTCGCGCCCTCGTTCATCACCCGCAACGCCAACAGGTCCAGCCACAGGCTGAGCAGTGGGCGCAGTTGCTCCCGCGTTGTCGCTTTCGACGTAAGGAACACCCAGCCCTTGCGCGTCTTCGACCATTCCGCCGTGCTCCAGCGCCGCTCCGTCTCCGCCTCTTTGGGCAGCAGCCGGAACGCATTCGCCGCTGTTTTCAGCACGGCTAAAACCCCGCCCCGCTCGCGCAGCACCGCACGCATCTCCGTGTTCCGCACCCGCTGCTCGATCTCCTCGGCGCGGCTCATCCACTGCGCCAGCTCCTCCGGCGTGGGCTTCAGATTCACGAGATGCGCGAAGATTTTCCGCGCTGCCGGATCGCTGCCGGGCAAGAGCGATGCGGCTAAGGTAAGAGCCTCGGCAGGATGCGGAACCTCGTCGCCGGGCGTCCAGAACGGACACCGCGCGTCCAAGGGATTCAACAGCACGTCGCCCCGCTGCGGCTCGTAAAACTGCGCCAGGTATTCCATCGCCGGGTCGTACACGACAGCGGCCTCTCCGCGTGCACGCGCCTCGGCAAGTATCTGCCGGATCGCCGCGATTTTTGCAGGGCCGCTGTCGCCTGCGAGAACGAAGTGCATCCCCTCCCGCTCACGCGGGATGCGCGCCCATCCGCTTGAGTTTTTGTTCAAGAGCCTGTCGCTCCAGCCCATCTTTTCGTTGGCGAACGCGACCCCGTCCGGCAGGTACAGCATCAGCCTTTTCGACCGGCCCAGCTTGGTATTGAGCTCCGCCGCCGTGACCAGCTCCGGGCCTTTCAGATGACGCCCGTGTTTCAGGATCGCCCGCCGCGCGCGGTCCTTCGGCACGGCCACGAACAGCCCCAGAGCGAACAACGCCAGCGAGCCATAGAGCGGCCTCGCGGCATAGCTCCACACGTCGCCGTCCCGGAATATCCAGTGGCGCAACAGACCATGCAGTCCCCGGTCGTTGTACACCGCCGCCTGCCATTCAAGATGCGTCAAGCCCAGCCGGATTCCCTCGTCTGTCAGCCGATAGCCCGGCTTGCCGTCCGCGTCTGTCACCCGCTCCGCTTCATCGCCCAGCACAAGCTGCGCGTGGCCCTGGGCCGTCACACCATTCAAGAGCACATACCGCCCGTACGCACCCGGCCACCCGCCCCGTATTCCGCTGCGCAGGTACGCCGACAGGTACACCCGCTCGGCCTCGCTCCAGTCCCGCGCATACTGGACCCACACCTGCGCACAGAACAACAGCGCCGCCACTCCCAGCGCGCCCAGCGTCCACACTGGGTATCGGCTCGGCCACCGGGCGCTCACGGCTTCGTCTCCCCGGTCACGGGTTCCGCCTTTTCAGACTCCTTGCGCGCCGCCTGCAGACGCTCCCGCGCCCGTTGCATCTTCGCGCCGTCGGCCCGCTCGATCAGCGCCCGCATCTCCGGCTCCGGGATCGCCTCGCCCTTCGCCGCACGGAAGAACAGGTTCAACAGCAGCGTGCGCAGCGCCAGCAACTCCGCCAGCGCCACCCGCCCGGCGAGCGCCGCCTCATCGCCGGGAAGCTCCACTTCCGGCGCGGACAGCAACACCGCCCGCACCCATTCCGACAGCGTCATGTCCGCAGCCCGCGCCGTCGCGTCGAGCGCGGCGAACTCCTCCTCGCTCACCTTCGTGCCGATGGACTTGGTTCTGAGCGGTGCTTTCATCGCTCACCGCCGATTCGATTGTGCTGGGGATTGGGACCTGGATTCAGGCCGCACGCTGGCCGCGTGCCGCAACTTGCCGGGCAACGGGCCGAACGGAGCCGTTTTCTTGCTAAGGGGAGGGGAGTCATCAAGTTACCCCTTCAGCAACGCCAGGTTGCTATCAGAGTAACTCGTTTTCAGGAATTTTGCCTCTTAGCTTCTCAGCTACAACCCTGGCGCTGCGTGCTTCGCCGCCGTATAGTGATAGCCGCTGGGCCGCCTCAGAGCCGCCGAAGATCGGAGCCGTGGCCCTTGTCATGTGGAACATGAGAAGAAGACATTCTTCTCATAGCTGCCAACCAGCCGCAGCGGAGCCGTCAGTCAAGGCCGTGCGCAGCACGCCGCGCAGCGGTCGGAGCGAAGCGGAGAGCCTTTACGGACGGCGGAGCGAAGGCTACACGCGCGTGAGCGCGCCGGGATGCCGGTTCCAGCCTCTTGCCGTGTGTTTTCAAGAGGTTCCCCTAGCGGAAGCCGCAGGTTACTCCCGCAGCAACCGCCAGCAGCGCATATTGTCGTCAACCGTTGCACTCTCAACAGGTTCCCGCCGCAGGAACCTCCAGCAACCTCGCAGCAACCCGCGCGGGGTGACGTGTCACCCTTCCAGCCGATGCCGTAGGCAGCGCCGGTCTTGGGATGCTCGTCCTGATACGGAACTCCGGCCCTGACAGCCGATCTGCCACCGGCGACAACTCAGAGGTACAGCTTTCGGAACAGCCGGTCATACTGATTGTGTTCAAACAAATTGGCAGCCGAGCAGATGTCCCTAATCCTCCGGGATTTCAGCCTCTCCGACAGGAAGGAGCGTTTTCCCTATGTTGTTATTCAATATCTTCTCCAGCCTTCCGGCAATCTTTTCGTCCGGTGCTGTGATAGGAAAATGTACATCCCCTCCATCGCACGTGACATCGATCTGGTTTCCCACAGTCCGCACGTCTTTAATAATGGCTTGCTCTGCCCGAGGAAAGGTTGACCCACCTGTGTACGATCCGCTCGCTTCCGGCGGCCAATCCACAACTTCCTTCACCTTTTGCATTGCGATCTCCTTATTTGAGCTCTGCCACCTCTCCGCATGAGAAGGTACCGGGCCATAGAAATGTCCCTGCCAGCCCCGTTTCCAAATTCAAATTCTATCGCGCGGGCTGTACAGCCAAACGAATTGCCCACGAGCACGCGCAAGACGCCCCTTTACGGGCTGGAGAGCGGGGTTATCATTAGGTTGGTTCCGGTCCGGCATTTTGCGGAAACCTCCCGCTCTCCCCACGTTGGGCGATGCGGGTCTGTTTATTGGAGAGATCAATGCATCATTCGATCGTCTCGTTTCTTTTGCCCTTGGCTCTCGCGACAGCTACCGCTGGACAAACCCGTACTGCCCCAGGCGATAAGCAGCTCACGGTTTCCGACCTGGTGGGTAGCACGAGCGGAGCAGTTGTGCAAATCGTGACATCCGATTCCACGGGGAAGGAACTGGCTTTGGGCAGCGGGTTCCTCATCTCGCCTGACGGAAAAATCGTGACAAACTACCACGTCATCAAAGGAGCGCATTCGGCAGTTGTAAAACTGGCAGATGGCGCGTTTTTTCCGGTTGCAGGTGTGTGGGCCGCAGATGCGGCCCTCGATATAGCGATTCTCCGAGTAAATGGTACTGGCCTGCCCTTTCTTCGATTGGCACCATCGGACAACCTGCGGGTTGGTGACCATGTTGTTGCTATTGGCAGCCCTCTCGGACTGGAAGGCACAGTATCCGATGGAATCATCAGCGCATTGCGGGCTGAGTCACCCGGAAAGAACTGGCTTCAAACGACCGTTCCGGTTTCTCATGGCAATAGCGGTGGCCCGTTGTTGGATATGAAAGGCGCTGTGGTCGGCGTGATTACTTGGGGCGTGAATCTTCAGGAAGGGCAAAACCTGAACTTTGCAATTCCGTCAGATGAAATCAAGCCCTTGGTGGCGTCCGGGCACCAGCAACTTTCGCTCGATGCCGTTCAAAGCCTCGAAACTCCTTCTGCGACGAGCACAACGACTGACACCACAGTGGACGACGAGCAGAAGGCCGACTCGCTGGTGGCCGAAGGACACAAATTCGTTGCGTCGAAGGACTACGAGCGCGCGATCCATGACTTTGGAGAAGCTATTCGCATCAATAAAGAGAATCCTGCTGCGTGGAACGGCTTAGGGATCGCACATTCATTATTGGATCAGCATGACGAGGCCATCACCGATTTCAAGCAGGCGGTTAATTACGCTCCGAACTGGGAGGAGTGCTGGGTGTCGCTCGGGGTTGAATACCTCATAGTCAATAAACCGAATGACGCCCAAGCAGCTCTTCAGCAAGCAGTTGGGCTAAAGGCGTCGGACGCAACCGCGTGGCTCTACTTGGGAAAAGTCTACGTTGCTCTCCACAACGATGAACAGGCGACGCGCTGTTTCAAGCAGGTCACCGTGATCGAACCTAATAATGCGGAAGCGTGGTATGAGTTGGGGAAGGTTCTCGACTCCGGCGATAGCGAGAAAATTGCCGCATTGACCAAAGCAGTGCAACTGAAGCCCGATTACGTGGAGGCTTGGTCGTCGCTTGCCTTAACCTTCAATGGCGCTAAGCGCTATGACGACGCTATAACCGCCTGGAACCGAAGGTTGGCGCTCAAGTCTACGGATGCGTACCTAACGGACGCACGTGTGTATTCCTTCATAGGCGGTGATTATGAATCTGAGGGGAAACTCAAGGAGGCCGAAACAGCTTATCTGGATGCGCTGAATCGACTGCAATCGCAACCCTATGCGACTAATGACGACAGGCTTCTGGTGAACTTAGTTCTCGAGTCTCTGTACCTCCTTTACGATAAAATGGGCAACCATAAAGAGGCAGCGCACTATCGACAGGCGTGGCTTTATCTGGCGCAACACCCGAATTAAAAATACATCCGTGCGGCCTGCTCTCAGCGGGAGCACCACAAGCGTGATTGCCACGCTATGCTACTCAATATGCGCAGTGCCCAATTCATCGAAGCAGCGGCTGCCTGTCTTTCCAACGGGGAAAGATTGATTGAGGATGCAAGATGGCTTCCAGATGAACGTCCGGCTACTAAATTCGCACTGGCGACGATTGCGCAAGAGGAATTTGCCAAAGCGTTTCTTCTGTTCTTAGCGTCGCGAGATGTTCTCGTTTGGAACCCACTGATTTTCCGAGCCACACGTGATCATGCAAGCAAACAGTTATTAGGGCTCGTCATGAACTACATCAATCCGACGTGGGATGATTTCGAAAAGCGTGTCACGGCGTGGCGTGAGGAACATGAAAAATGGGAAAAGCTCATCGCGCAGTATAAAGCTGCGGTTGACAGAAATGAAAGAGAGAGGGCGTGGAATCAACTCCAAGAATTTAATGAACAACATCGCGACCTGCCGCGAGCTGTCGCGGATGCGGTCAACATCTTACGGCACGAAAAGATCGGCAGATGGAAATCATCTAATTGGTCCTGGGATCAAGAGCCGGTCTATGACGCGATGGCAAAAAGCTTGGCGGATGGAAGGCGTGACATTGAGAAGCAGGATGCGCTTTATGTTCGAATTGGCGCTCAGGGGGGACTCGCAAAGACACCCGACGAGGTCAAGCCGGAGGACGCCGCACAAGCATTGGAAATGGCGGGACGGTTTTGCGGGTTGATTGAGGGACTGCTTTCTGGAAGCAACGTGAACAGCGTCGAATTTGAAAAGATCGAGTCAATGTTCAAAGGCTTGTTTTCAAGCCTCGATGACAATGCTTCTTAACTCTTGAACGCATCCATTGTGCGGCACAAATCCAGCCAACAAAAATCTGGTCGCGCAAGCCTCGACGAATCAAACTGGATCGACTTTTACCGCCAGCCATCCGATAATAGATAGAAGCGTGAGGTTTCCATGACAATTCGTGTTGAACTCAACCCGGAGATGGAGAGACAGCTTGCTGCGGAGGCGTTGGCTCGCGGCATTGCGCTTGAAGTGTATGCGCAACGGCTCCTCCGGGAAGCAATTGCTTCCAGAAGCAAAGCTCATACGCGTGCAAGCCAGGAAGAATTTCGCGCTTTTTTGGATGCTCTTGCGAGCAAAGCGCCAAATGTTCCCCAACTGCGATCCGAGACCTTCTCACGCGAAATGATCTATGGTGAGCACGCCTGATGCCCGGCTCGTCCTACTTGACGGACACGAACATTTTGCTCCGCCTTGTACAGCCGGACAGCCCCGAATATGGAACGATTCGGCAATGCACGGATCGTCTTTGGGCAGAGGGAGCGGACCTCTTCTATACGTCACAAAACTTGGCTGAATTCTGGAATGTCTGCACTCGGCCTGCTGATAGGAACGGCTTCGGATTCTCGGTTGCAGAGACGGATGAACGCGCTGCTCTGATCGAATCCAAATTCTCTTTTGCCGCCGACAGCGAAGCAACACATCAAGAGTGGCGCAAAATCGTAGTTGCGGCGGGCGTCTCCGGTATCCAGGTCCATGACGCCCGAATGGTGGCAGCGATGCGCGTGCACGGAATTGCGAATCTGCTGACGCTGAATGTCAAGGATTTTCGCCGGTTCAGCGACATCACTGTCCTTTCGCCAGATGAAGTGTTGGCCTCCTTCAGCTAGGAGGCCCGGTTCCGGGCCGGAGTGGGGCCGGTTCCGGCCCCAAAACCATGCCAGGATGGTTCCATCCTGGCTCACTGGATAGCAGTGTTTCGGTCGTCAGAAAGCAAGCAGTGCTGATCTACGCTTCCTCGGCCAAACGGACGGCCTCGACTCGTGCGGGAACTTTCCTAGGAACCGTCTTTTTCTTCGGCCGTGGCCTCATGATGTTGATGGCGGAAGCATCGAGCTGCGTCTTCAAATGTGCTGCATAGTATTTCTCAATCATCTCTACGCTTGTCCGGCAGTTCTTGGCAATCTGATAGATGTCGGCACCTTCAAGCAGGCGCAAGCAAATGTAGGTGTGGCGAAGGCTATACGCTGTTCGGGGTCTTCCGTCACGGTCGGTGCGAAGCTTTTCTTCCTCAAGGATTGCGTTGAACAACTCGCGCGGCCATTTCGGGAACAGGAGATCGGTGGGTCCGGGCGCGTGCCACTCACCGTTGGCCATTGATGCGGTGCGGCTGCCTGATCTTCCCGGCCCTCCATCTGGGCGTGGGCGGGCTTTCAGCCGCTCGAACGGGTGCACAGAACCCGTTGTGCTCTTGCAATAACCAACGCCTCGCTTTCCACGTACTTCGATCTCAAGGATGGTCTGGCCGCTCCCCTCGTCTTCGGTCACCGTAACATCGCGGAACTGAAGACGCCTCGCCTCGTCGGGACGGAGTCCGGTATTGGCGGAGAACAGAACATAATCGTGAAGTTGTTCCGCTTCCCAACGAAAACGGGGCTGCTTGGGGTCCTGCGCGCGTTTCCGCGTTGCCTCATAAAGCTGCCTGTACTCTTCCGGTGAGAACCATGCTCGATGGGAAATCTTCGCGGACGCGCGATATGGCGCTGAAAAATCCGGGAGATGATCGACCCATCCGTGCCGCAGAGCCGTTTTGAAAATCTGGCGCAACGTCACGGTCTCCTGGTGCATGGTGCTATGCGCTGGAGGCTTGCCGCGCATCGCCTTACATTCCTCAAGGCGATGGATGCGATATTCATTGACCTTGCCAGCCGTGATCTCGGGAAGGACCATGCTGCCGAAGAATGGAATCAGGTAGCCGTTTGTCCTCGCGTGCTGTCCGCGCGCATAGGTTGGGCTGCGCTGCCCCTGCGTCATGATGTCGAATTCGCGCAGGTACAACTTCGCAGCTTCGCGGAACAGTTTGCCACTTTTCAACTGACCCTCGCGGAGCTTGCCCCGCAACTGCAAATACCAGTCTTCCGCGAATTCCTTCGCTTTCGAGAGACTGTCTTCTTTGGTAGTGGTGCGCCGATTCTTCCCGGCTAGATAGGTTGCGCACTGCCAGCTCGAACTGTTCGGACGCTTGTAGACGTGAACTTTGCCACCGAGGATGGTGTGATGCTCTGCCATGCGGCTGCACCTCCTGCTTCTCTATAAGAATCGCAAAAGTGTGCAAGGGTTGCGTAAGGGCTGCGTGTTGCTCGGCATCAATACAAGCTTTTTATCACCAATAATTTATGGAAACATCTCTGTTTTATAATCCGATTTTAAGTCCGCTGCGTCTG
>PMUI01000031.1 GCA_003166955.1 Acidobacterium sp. | reverse complement strand
CCAAGGAGCAGCTCGCCATCGCTCTCGAAGCCGCCAAATCCCGCGGCGAAGCCCTCGACCACGTCCTCCTCTTCGGCCCTCCAGGCCTCGGCAAAACCACCCTCGCCACCATCATCGCCAACGAGCTCGACGTCCCCTTCCAGCAAACGTCCGGCCCCGCGTTGCAGATCCAGGGCGACCTCACCGCCATCCTCACCAACCTCCGCGATCGCCAGGTCCTCTTCCTCGACGAGATCCACCGCGTCCAGCCCGTGCTCGAAGAAAAGCTCTACACCGCCCTCGAGGACTACAAGCTCGACATCATCATCGGCCAGGGCCCCGCCGCCCGCACCCACGTCATGGAGATCAAGCCCTTTACGTTTGTGGCCGCGACGACGCGGCCCGGACTTCTCTCGTCGCCGCTGCGGTCCAGATTCGGCATCCTCCTCCGCCTCGAGTTCTATACCGACGACGACCTCCGCTTCATCGTCTCCCGCTCCGCCGAAGTCATGAGCATCGAAATCGACCAGGACGGAGCAGCAGAGATAGCCATGCGCAGCCGCGGAACTCCCCGCATCGCCAACCGCCTCTTAAGAAGAGTAAGAGACTTCGCGCAAGTAAGAGCCGCCGGCCGCATCGACCGCCAAACCGCCTGCGATGCCCTGAAGTTATTAGAAGTAGATGCCCACGGCTTCGACGAGTTAGACCGCCGCTTAATGCTCACCATCATCGAAAAGTACGACGGAGGCCCCGTAGGCTTAGGAACCTTAGCGGCAACCCTGGCCGAAGAAGAAGACGCCTTAGAAGAAGTCTACGAACCCTTCCTCATCCAAATAGGCTTCTTAGACCGCACACCCCGAGGCCGAGTAGCCACAAGACTAGCCTACGAACACTTCGGCCTACCATTGCCCCGCAAACAGCCCGGTTTGTTTTGAGCGGTCTGATGTCGGGATGACAGCGTGCGGTAAGCACGCAACGGCCGTTCCAACGGGTCAACGAACCCGTTCAATGTAAAACCATACGTGATCCAGCAACGCGTGCGGTCCGGCTCCAGGGACTTTACCTTTCGGATCGGCGAGTACTCGCAACAACTCCCGCATCTGCTTGGCTGCGGACACGGGCGAACAATGAGGAGCCGCCGATTCCTAGGTGCCCGTCCTGGTTCTTCTTATGCCGCATTTTTTGAGCAACGGTGCGATAGCGTTTCTCACGGCCGAAGACTTGTCGTAATCAAGCGAAAACCGAATCAAGATTCGCCAATTGCCACGACTTGGGATCTTGTGGAATGACAATGCCATCGCGAAATCCTCCCGAAATTCCTATCGCATCTATTGGTGACACGCCCTCAACTCCCGCATACGCTCCTCACATTTGGAGGAAGACGCGAGGCCCATTCCCGGGGAAATATGCCTCCGCATCGAGTGCGGCAATCCCGGCCCACCTTCTTCGGAACTGGACATTGAAATCAGGCCCTTCTGAAGGCAGCCAATCGAACGAGCTTAAAGAGTTTAACGCCGCCAGCGTGTTTTGCGAATTCTCAAGCTCAGATCGAAACGCCTCGTAACTGTAAATGGGGGCCTGCCCGGGAAGACTCTCGATTAGGTGGTCTCGTGCAACTACGCAAAAGTGAACAACATTGTATCCGGTAAGATTCTTGGTGACGAACTTCCGATCCATAAGGTAGCTCGGGTGCGCCTCCAAGAACTTCCGTATAGCCTCTATCTGGCCAACACCCTTCCGAATCTCCCGATCCCTTTCCTGTTTCTGCTTATACCCGCTGGGCATTCGACACCATTTCAGCTCGCAGACTATCAGGACGCGAGTATCAATATCTTCCACGATCAAGTCAATATCTGGAAGAGATTTCGGCAGCTTAAATCCGCCGGTAACCAGCCGTGTTCCGGAGGTTAGAGCGATCAATGGCTCTCGCATCTCGTCTTCTTTTGTCACGCTTCCAGCTGAATATCTATCGGAGTCAAGCCGCGACAAGCAACCCAAAATGTTCTCCTCCCAATTGCTCGAAAGAGGGAAAGGCGGAGCAAGCGCAAGGACAGACCCTCCAGCACGAAGCGGGACAAATGGAAGAACTTGAAATCCAGTAGACGGGACCCTCCCAAACGTCGTATCGGCGAGCATTTCATAGATCAAGTCGCTATCCAGCTTGGTCAACTCGCGGATCTGCCTTACCCATTCGAAGCGGTGCTCGACCAGAACGGCGGACCCCAACGGTAAGGCGTTCGCCTGCGACCACAGATGGTAGAGGTGTTCATGAGCCCCAGCGATAGCATTTATAGCGGAGTAAAACTTCTTGAAATCATCCAGAGTGTAACCGCCGATCACGGTCGTGGGATAACGACGTCTCATCTGGTCAGATCGAGCCTCTTGCACCTCGAACAAGGCCTCCCTTAACTCCCGGAGAAAGGAGAATTTCACTGCGAGTCGCCCGACTACCGTCGCGGTCGAATATGACCGAGCGAAAAGTCGCTGAAGCGTGGGGGTCAATTCAAGGGCGGTATTCTGAATATAGGGTTTCGATCCTCGGGGCCGTATTCCTTGGTGGTACGCCGTGACCCTCCTGCCCAGGGGGGACGCATTGGAGACAAACCGGATCGTGCATTCGTCGACGACCTCCGCCGCGTACATCTGGGCGTGCCAATAGGGAAACACGCCGCAAAAATCCGCGTACCCCCGGGCCACTGCGATCGCGTTTACCGCTTCACTCGCGATCCGCGGATTCCAATCGAAAAGGGTCGGGGCTATCTCGTCCTTTCGGCCATATTTCTTTACAAACTCGCAGAACTGAGTGGCCGCCAAGCTGAAATTTGTTACCGCATTTATGTGATGCCGGGTCCCATAGAGATTATCCGGAATTGCGTCCTGGAATTGCCTGATGCATTCGGTAAGCGCCGCCCAAACTGCGGCATTCGAAGGCCGCCTCAGCAGAGCAAGACTTCGGTAGCACTTATCGCTCAGAAGCTCAATTCGCGTTATACGCCGGATGTCTTCTGGCGAGGTCTCCCTCTTAATTTTCGCGACCATGGGCGGACTTCTTCAGGATAGCCCTCCCCCAGCCGCCCGTTCTTCTTCGCCGCCGACCGCTTCGCCACACTCCTGGACCGCCCGCCCGAAGCCCCCAGCCGAGCTTGAACCGGTTCCATCACTGCACGGCTCTTACCGATGGTACGTTTGAGACCCGCAATCGAAGCGGGTCTCAGGTCACTCCTCGAAGCTACCGACCCTGAGATGGGACCGGTTCCGGCCATCCACTTCCGCGATCCCAGAAACCCTTCGAGCAGCGCCGGCAGATACAAATCCACATCCAGCTTCGAAAGCGAATCCCAAACCCCGACGGAGAAATCTCGATCTTCTCCAGCTCCGCCGGACTCGCCTTCCCCAAACCCTCCGCAGCCTGCGGCGCAAACATCACATCGATCCCCGAACTCAGCGAAATTACGACCCGCCCCGGCCGCCGGTCATACCGCGCGCTCACCGCCCGTCCGAGGCAGCTAAGCCTGCATCTCCCGCGCACTCTCATTCGCCCGTTCGATCTGCATGTCAACAGCCTAAACCCAACCGATTGGGCTGTAAGGCAAGGGCACGGCTTCAGAGCTTGCGGCAAATGAGCCGGCAGCTTTGAAGGGGCACGGCTTCAGAGCTTGCGGCAAATGAGCCGGCAGCTTTGAAGGGGCACGGCTTCAGCCATGCCACAACCGTAGCAATCCGGCTTTAGCCGCTGAGGGATGGTTTCGCCTGCCTTCCGCGCCGCTGAACGCCGAACGCTGAATGCCGAACGCTATCCGTCACGCCTCATCCGACTCTTCCGCCCGCCCGTGAGACAAAAACTCCGGGAGGCATTCGACGCTGAGCGACAACTGAGGCCCTCCTCCGAGGCTGGCCGAAGAACCAGCCCCCGCCGAGCCGGCTGACTTGACGCGAACCGCGGTCCTGCCATCCAGTCGTCCGATCAGAAGATCCAGCTCGGAATTCACTGCCTTCTCGATCGCTTCGATCGTGACGCGCTCCGCCGTCAACCCCTCGGCACCGCGCTTCGCTGAGTCAAACTGGGCAGCCAGGTTCGCCCGCACCGGTCCCGGCATGCCCACCGCACAAATGCTCCACGACATAATCCCTCCCGCCTGACTTCTCTGAGGATTCCCTGGCATAGAAGCGCGGAGAAACACATGTCAGTGACCGCAATCACAGGAAAAACCGGCGCCCTGCACCGATCAGCGGCCCCGCCCACACTGCCAAATTCCGCCCGTCATGGGCAATCCGGACGGCGAAAGCCCCACGTCGCCCGGAGCAACGCTGCCAACGCTGCCGAGTCGAGCGGCGCCGTCAGGCCGCGAACTCAGCCCCTTCGATAACCACGCTTCGGTCCCTGTTTTCTATACCCTATCCCCTAAACCCTATACCCTGCCTTTCCTGTCAAGTTTCCACCACTTACCCAAAGTAACTTCCGGTGATTCCACACCACTTACATTCAAAAGAAATTTGGCAGGTTAATTCTCTCCATATGATATTCTGAACATAAGAGTTAAAGAAGAAACATTTCGCAATTGTAGAAAAGAGAAAAAGGCCGCCATCAGGCGGCCTTTTCCGTTCAGGAGGGAAAAGCCGGTATGTTCAAACTAACCAGTACAACCGTCAGTTACAAACAACCAACCACCAGCGACACGCGACGAACGACCGGCCAAACCCTGAGCGCCGAACGCTCGTCTTTCACGTACACGAATGCACCAATCACGGACGCGGATGACGCACTCACAACCGCGATCCCGTCAATCACGACCGAGAATGCATCAATCAAGTGCATGAAGCAACTGACGCTATCTCAATCAACAAGCCTCTTCACGACCTTGATTGACGCACTCACAACCGCGATTGAATCAATCGCGGCCGCCTCCCAACTGACCTGTTCTCAATCAGCGCACAGTACTCGACAAAAAGTGTTACTACGTAAACGCAACAAAACAAGTCAACACCGGAAACTACCCCCGGGGGGATGAAGGAGGAAGAGTTACTTCCCGAGCGGCTTCCGCGCAAAGAAATACAGTCCCTCTTCTTGCTTCCGGCTTCCAGCTTCCCGCTCATTTTCCCAGCGGCTTCCTCGCAAAGAAATACAGCGACCCGGCCAGCAGCGCAAACATCAAAACCGAAACCCCGTCATTCGACAAAAACGTGTGCGGCAACTGCACCGGGTTCCCGCGGTTGGTCATCGACTCCCAGAGTTTCATCCCGACGCCCAGCAGCCCGACAATGCCACCCGCCGCGATCAGCCCGCTCGCATACAGAGACCCCGGACTAATCTCGCTTTCCTCCGTCGTCTCGCCGGCCCGAGCCGCCGCGCGATCGACCATCCACCGAACCATTCCGCCCACAAAAATCGCAAACGTGGTTGCAATCGACAAATACGATCCGACCGCGAAGGTCAGCGACCGGACGCCCATCAGCTCAATCGCGATCACCAGAAAAACGCCCAGCAGAACCAGCCCCCACGGAAGCTGCTGCCGCAGAATGCCGTTGATCACCGTCGCCATCAGCCGCGCCTGCGGAGCCGCGGCTTTCTCGCTCCCGATCCCGGGCGTCCATTGCACTTCGATCGTCCCGGTCTGCGGGTTGAAGAGGTACTTTCCGTCCGCCAGCTCATGCGATCCAAGCGCGTTCAGCAGCACGAAATCGCTTCCCGGCCGCGTCTGCACTGTCTTATCCGCAGCCGTCACGCGAAATTCCTTCCGCGAGAAAGTGCCCTGATTCTGCACGCCGTCATGGGGCGCGGAGATGTCCCACGCTTTCGCCATCGGGTGGAACTCCTCGTATCCGCGATTCACCATATTCAGCGTGATGCCAACCGCGAAGGTCGAAACGCAAACTCCGATCATCAGCGCGACCTGCTGCTTCCACGGGGTCGCGCCAACCAGATAGCCCGTCTTCAGATCCTGCGATGTATCCCCCGCGTTCGCCGACGCAATGCAAACCACGCCGCCCACGGTGATGGCCAGCGCGCCAAAGGCCGGCGCGGTCCAGCCCTTTACCAGAAACACCGCGGCGGTCGCCATCAAGGTCGCAATCGTCATGCCGCTGATTGGGTTCGCGGAGCTGCCGATCAGCCCCACAATTCGCGACGACACGGTTACAAATAGAAATCCAAAAATCACAATCAGCAGCGAAGCCACCAGATTCGCCAGCATTCCCGTCTGCGCGCCCGGCACCGGCTTCAGCGTCAGGAAGATCCACATCAGTGCCACCAGCGCAATGCTGCCGCCCACCACCACCGACATCGGCAGATCGCGATCCGTCCTCTCGTTGTTGGCGGCCGCTGCCGCCGCACCCTTGCGCAGATTGCCCATCCCCGCTTTCAGTGCGCTAACAATCGTCGGAATGGTCTTGATCAGCGTGATCAGGCCGGAGGCGGCGACGGCGCCGGCGCCCATCGGCCGCACGTAAGCGGACCACATTTCTCCCGGCGACATATCCGCCACGGGCTTGACCGCCGGATAGAGCGGGCCGGTGAGATGCGATCCGAAGAAGTAAATCGCCGGCATCAGCACCAGCCACGAAAACACGCCGCCAGCGAACATCGTTCCGGCGACCTTCGTACCGATGATGTAGCCGACGCCCAGATATTCCGGCACAGCGTCGAGGCGGACTGCGCCGCCCTTGAGGATGTGTTGTTTCCCCAGGTCCGGCGCGTAGTTCGGCGTGTCCGGCCACGCGCCGAAGATGTCGCTGTTCTGAAACAGCGTGTAGAGCCCGCCAAGGCCGAGGCCCAGGAACACGCGGCTCGCAAACGATCCGCCCCGCTCTCCGGCGAGCAGCACATCGGCGCACGCGGTGCCTTCTGGATACATCAGGTTGCCGTGCTCTTCGACAATCAGCTGGCGGCGGAGGGGGATCATGAAAAGCACGCCCAGCCAGCCGCCCAGCATCGCCAGCACAAAAATGCGGAAGTATTCGAGGTCGAATCCCAGGAAGATCAGCGCTGGCAACGTGAAGATCACGCCCGCCGCAATCGACTGCCCCGCGTTGCCGGTGGTCTGAACGATGTTGTTTTCGAGGATCGACGCGCGGCCCAGGGCACGCAGAACGCTGATCGACAGAACCGCAATTGGAATCGACGCTGCTACGGTTAGGCCGGCTTCGATGCCGACGTAAACCGTGACCCCGCCAAAGATCAGCCCAAAGATGCACCCGAGCAGGATGGCGCGGAACGTCAGTTCCGGACGGGTCTCGCCCGGCGGAACATACGGCTGAAAACCCTGAGTCGTTGACAAAGAATCTGCCTCCACGCGGTTTCGGGGAAGCCTGAGTGTATCGCAGATCCTCCAGAACTCGCATCGCGGAGGAAACACGCGACATGTGCACATTTGCAGGCGCGGCCTCGACGGTCATCAGCACATCGCTGGCTCCGTCCTTTGCATGAAGCTGCAGCTCTCCCTTTCGCTGCGGGTTCGGCAACCTAAGGATGCACCATCTTCTTCGGGTCAACCACACGGTCGAACTCTTCCTCCGTAACGAAACCAAGCTTCAGCGCGGCGCTCTTCAGCGTGAGGTCGTTATCCATCGCGTAGTGCGCAATCTGCGACGCTTTGTCATAACCGATCACCGGCGAGAGCGCCGTCACCAGCATCAAAGATCGCTCAACGTCTTCCTGAATCTTCTTCAGATTCGGCTTTGTCTCTTCAATCAGAAATTTGCGGAAATTCGTGCAGCCGTCGGTCAGGATCCTGATCGAGTTAGCGACGTTGAAAATCAGCAGCGGTTTGTAGACATTCATCTCCAGGTAGCCCCCGGCGCCGCCGAATCCGGCTGCGACGTCGTTGGCCATCACCTGAACGGCGATCATCGTCAGGGCTTCGACCTGCGTCGGGTTGACTTTGCCGGGCATCATCGAGGAGCCGGGCTCGTTTTCAGGAATCAACAACTCGGCAAATCCAGCCCTTGGTCCACACGACATCAGACGAATGTCATTCGCGATTTTGTAAAGCGAGACCGCCAAAGTGCGCAGCGTGCCCGACACCTGCACCAGATCGTCGTGAGCGCCCTGCACCGCAAACTTGTTCGGCGCTGTAACGAAGGGCAGATTCGTGAGTCTGGCGATCTCCGATGCAACCGCCTCCGCAAAATCCGGAGCCGCGTTGATGCCCGTGCCGACAGCTGTTCCGCCCAGGGCAAGGCGATACACGCCCTTCAGCCCATCCTCGATCCGGTCGAGATTGTCGGCGAGCATCCCCGCATAGCCTGACCACTCCTGACCCAGTGTCAGCGGCGTGGCGTCCTGCATGTGCGTCCTGCCGATCTTGACGATGTCCTTCCATTCCTCGGCCTTCGCCGCAATCGCGTCGTGCAGATTCCGAACGGAAGGAATCAGCCGCTCCTTCACATTCACGGCGACTGCAATGTTCATCGCTGAAGGAAAAGAATCGTTCGATGACTGCGACAAATTGACATGGTCGTTGGGATGAACCGGCGCTTTGCTGCCCAGCGGCGTTCCGGCAAGCTGGCAACAGCGGTTGGAAATCACCTCGTTCACATTCATGTTGAATTGGGTGCCGCTCCCCGTCATCCACACATGGAGGGGAAACATATCCTGGTGCTGTCCCGCGAGAATCTCATCGCACACACGAACAATCAGACCCTGCCGCTCCGCGTCGAGCCTGCCGCCCGTGTGATTCGCGCGCGCCGCGCCCTTCTTGAGGATCGCGTACGCCGCGATCATCTCCCGCGGCATCAGATCGGCGCCAATGCTGAAGTGCTTGAGCGAACGCTGCGTCTGCGCTCCCCACAGCTTGTCCGCCGGCACAGCAACGTCGCCCAGGGAATCCTTCTCGACGCGAAACTCTGCTTCGCTCATACCATCTTCATCCGTGCATTCCAGGTTGCACTCATAATCCCGGCGCCTACGAGGACAGCATCCGGATTGCCGGCATGGCTTTGGCTAGTGCCCGGGCCAGTGGGATTCATTGAAGCCTCTCACGCTGCAAAAGGGCCCACAGCACTGGATGCGGTGAGCAGTTGCTCCGTTGCGTTTTTCCCCGTTGGTAGAGGGAAACCACCTACTGAGCCGTGGCGGCGCGAGCCGATTCTCCTTCGATCGAAGAGTGAGAAGCTAGGGATATCCCCTCATGGACAGCCCGAGATGCTCGCAGACGCATTGGATGGCGCGGCTCACGTCGCCGCGGCGCTATGCCGGGTTCTCTGCGGCTTTCTTTGCGGCTTCTACATCCGCTTTGTGGGCGAGGCGGAGGGCGTGGCGGGTAGCGGAGTACTGCGCGCCGGCCAACAGCAGGAGTCCGGTGAGGAAGGCCCAGATCATGAGGCTGACGGAGACCTGGAAGGGACCGTAGACGGAGTTCAGATCCATGTGCGGGAGGACCAGGATGTAGAGCATGCGGCCAACATCCCAAAGAAGGCCGGTGATGACGGCGGTAGGCAGCACGGCGCGGATTGGGAGACGGCGGTTGGGGAGGATCCAGTAGACGACGAAGAACATGCCGACGCTGAGGAAGGCGACGGCGATCTGCAGGAAGATCTGGTGGATGAATTCGTAGAAGGAGTTGGCGGTGTGGCCGAAGAAGAGGAAGCTGAGGATTCCGGACTGGGCGGTGGCGGCGGCGACGGCGAGCAGGGCGAGGATGCCGATGAGGAAGGCGATGCCGAGGGAGACGAGCTGGTTCATGAGGTAATTGCGATTTTTGGCCACGCCCCAAACCTGGTTGAGGGCGACTTCGAGGGGCAGGAAGACGCCGGTTGAAGAGATGAGCAGCATGATGACGGAGACCACCTGGACGCTGCCGCGCGGGTGGACGAGCAGGCTCATATTGCGGACGACGAAGTCCTGATTGGAGGGGAGGATGTCGCGGAGGATGCCGCCGATTTCCTTCACCATGCCCGGGGAGTGGAAGAGCTTCTCGGCGACGGTGAACATCATGACGATGAAGGGAAAGATGGAGAGGATGGTATTGGCGGCGACGCTGAAGGCGTAGGTATGTACTTCAGTTTGGGAGAGATAGCGGGCGAGGGCGACGATGACGGACCACCATCCGCGGCCTCTGGGACGGGCGGGCGGTTTGGGTGCGCCTGGCGGCAATGCGTCCTGGACGGCGACGGGCACCGCAGGCTGAATCTCTGGCCCTTCTGCCATGGAAGTCTCTGGGAAAAATCGTAACAGAGGGCCGGGGAGGGGCGGGCGGGGAGTGCGCAGGAGGGGACGAAGGGGGGCGTACTTCCGTAACCTACTGAAAAAAGCCTGTTTTCCACGCTAATTTTTCCTTGATTTCAATTTGGTTTCCTGCCATAACAGGTACACGATTCCCATCCCCCAGGAAGGCAATCGGATTCAGAAGGCCAGTTCCTGATGTACCTGCACAGCTGTCGCCGTGACTGCCCGGCAATCCCCTGAGCTGCCCGAACCGCCGATAGAGGGCGGGCGAAGGCAGCTTTTGGTGTCTCTGAGTTCGTTACACCAGTAATGGATTCGGGGAAGCGGGCCGAAGCGGAGACAACAACGTAGACGCAAACGAAGAAGGAGTTCCCAGGTGAAAGAAAACGGAGTTGTGAAGTGGTTTAACGGAGCCAAGGGTTACGGGTTTATCCAGCGGTCGAGCGGCGAAGACGTGTTTGTGCACTTCTCCGCCATCCAGGATTCGGGTTACAGAACGCTGAATGAAGGCGAAGCGGTCGAGTTCGAGTGCCAGCAGGGTCCGAAGGGGCTGAGCGCTGCGAACGTCGTGCGCAACGGCGCTTAATTCGGTTCCGGAAACTGCGCGACTTTCACCCTCACAGGGCCGCGCGGACCACGACCCAGGAGTGCTGCAGGGGCCAATCTGCCTTGGCATACAGATAGACGATAGAGTCAATCCCCTAACTCTCATCCCGTCGCAGATTCTCCACCGCCCACTGTGCCGCTTCGGCCAGTACGGGATTGGTGTGTCTGGACCACTGCTCAAGCGTGGGCAGATAGCGGCGCTGGCCGCTGTTTCCCATGGCGATGGCGAGATTGCGCCGGAAGCCGAGGAACTTTGTGCGGCGGACTGGGGAGCCTGAGAACCAGCGGCCGAACTCGGGTTCGTCCATGGCGGCGAGCCAGTCGAGGGCTGGGTTGACGAGGGCGGCGCGCGGGGCGAGTTGGGGGTCGGCGGCGATGGGCGCGCGGCGGTTCCAGGGGCAGACGTCCTGGCAAATGTCGCAGCCGAAGATCTGTCGGCCGATGGCGGGGCGGAGATCTTCGGGGATTTCGCCGCGTTTTTCAATGGTGAGATAGGCGATGCAGCGGGTCGCGTCCATCTGGCGCGGGCCGGTGAGCGCGCCGGTAGGGCAGGCGTCGATGCAGCGGGTGCAGGAGCCGCAGCGGTCGGGGGTCAGGTGGGCGCGCTGATCCTTGTCGGCCTGCAGCGAAGTTACAATCACGCCGAGAAACAACCACGAACCGAGTTTCTGATTCAGGATGCAGGTGTTCTTCCCCACCCACCCAATCCCCGCATACCGCGCGTAGACGCGCTCCACCACCGGCCCCGTATCCACAAAGCACCGAGACTCAAACCCGCCCATCTCCGCCGCCAACAAATCCCGCAGCCGCTCCAGCCTCCGCAGCAGCGTTTTGTGATAATCGGAAGGCCGCTCGCGCCCGTTCTCGACTTTCCCCGTCCAGGCGTAGCGGGCGATCCAGCCGGAGTTGGGCGTGGCGGGGTCGGTGGAGCGGGGCTCGGCGCAGTTGTAATTGGCGGCGCAGACGATGACGGAGCGCGCCCAGGGCAGAGCGACGCGGACGGAGGAGCGGACCAACTCGCCGGCGAGGTCGCGACGCTTCAGGTATTCCATTTCGCCGGCGCGGCCATCGTCGACCCATCCGGCGAAGCGGCTCCGCTCTTCGCGATCTTCGGGGGAACTGGGCTCGGGGACGGCAGCGATGCCGGCGGCGGCAAAACCCGCCTGCTGTGCCAGGTCGTCGATGAGGACGGAAAGCTGCATGGGAATTGATGTTAGACGGCTGAGAGCCCGCGGGTTTGGTGGTGGTTCGGGTTTCGGCCACCTCTATTCAGAGTACCTGCGGGACGGCTGGCCGTTTCAATTGCGGTTGCTGGCTGCCGACTTCCCCCGTATACTGCGCACAACGAGGGGCGAAACGAGGTCCCGCGGCTGACGGGACGCAAACACGCTCTTCCGAAACGAGGTGTGTCTTCAGTCAGAGCCTGTCGCTGACGAACAACCCAGTGAACCCGGTTCACCGGGGAAGCCGCGAGCCTGAAGTTCCGCTTTCGGACGTTTCGGCATGGCGCGCGGTGGTTCGCGTGCTTCGAAGTACCGCGGCCGGTACCCTCGATAGTCTCTCCTCCGTCATTCTCCCCGCTGACTGCCGCGTTTGCGGCCTCCCGCTTGTTGGTTTCAGCCTCCTTCCTGTTTGCAACTCCTGCTGGAACGATCTCCCCGCACAAACTGGTTCACTTTGCGCTCGCTGCGGCGAGGCGCTGGATGCAGATCCGGGCCCGGATGGCGATGCTCTGTGCCGTCCGTGCCGCGCGGCGCCTCCTGATTTCGAGAAGGCGATGGCGCATGGGGTTTACGAGAGCAAGCTCCGGGCGTTGCTCCACCTCCTTAAATATGACGGGATAGAGCCGGTGGCGAAGCGGCTCGGCGCGATGCTGGCGGACGAGGTGCTGGCTATTCCGGATTTGCCGCGCGAACTACTCGCGGTTCCTGTGCCGCTCCATGGCGGGAAGCGGCGAACCCGCGGGTTCAACCAATCGGAACTGCTGGCGCGCGGGTTGATGAGTGCAATGCGGCGGCGCCAGCCGGAGATGCAGATCAGGCTTGCGGCTGCGCTGCTGGTGAGGCAGCGCGCGACCGAGAGCCAGGCGGGCTTGAATCCGCACGAGCGCCGCAGGAATGTTCGCGGCGCTTTTTCTGTTCCCCATCCGGAGACGATTGCGGGCCGGGACGTGCTGCTGGTCGACGACATTTTTACGACGGGCGCCACGGCGCGGGCGTGTTCGACGGCTCTGCGGCGGGCAGGCGCCAGGCGCGTGTGGGTGGCGACGGTGGCGCGCGCGCAGAAACAGCGCACAGAGCAGCGAGAGGATATTGAGTTGCGGGAGCCGGAGGGACGAGAGCTTCCGATGCAAGAGGATTTTGCTTTCTGGGAGGAAGGCCGCCCGGTCCAGACCGGCGGCGACGCACGATAGCTGGCGAACTTTTGAACCCGGCCTGGCAAACCGGGGCACCAACACGGAGGAATTATGTCGTTGGGAAAAGCTGGTGTTCACGCTCGCAGACAGACGCTGGGGAAACCACAGGGGCTCGCGCACGGAAAGCTCGAAAGTCACGGGCATGACGGGCTGCGCGTCGTCACGACAACGCAGGCGCTGCAGACGCCGGTGCTGGTGCTGAATGCCTCCTATGAGCCGATCAATATTTGCGGGGCGCGGCGGGCGCTGGTGCTGGTGCTGAAAGGCGTGGCGCGCACCGAGGAGGAACAGGCGACGGAGCTCCACTCGGCGCGCGTGCGCATGGCAATGCCCTCGGTGATTCGGCTGCTGGAGTATCGGCGCATTCCGCACCAGACGCGGGCGCTGTCGCGGAAGAATATTCTGCTGCGCGATCGGAATACGTGCCAGTATTGCGGCGTCATTCTGCCCTCTGCAGAGCTGACGCTGGATCATGTGGTTCCGCGCTCGCGCGGTGGGCTATCGACGTGGGAGAACCTGGTGGCGGCGTGCCATGGCTGCAATCGGCGCAAGGGCAATCACCTGCTCGTCGAGCTAGAGCACATGAAGCTGCAGCGGGAGCCGCGTCCGTTCACGCTGCACACGAGCCGGCACATTATGCGGATGATCGGGCACTCGGATCTGAAGTGGAGGAAGTACCTCTACTACTGAGCCGGCGAACCGAGGGCCGCAAGCTGCGGCCCCCTCTTAGTCCCCCCCAAGAACAGTTAGTCTCGTGGACTCCGGCGACTCATCCCGCATAAATGCCGGACGAGCAAACCCCGGTCCCCAATCTCGAGACTGCAGCTCCGGCATCGGCTTGGCCTGGAACAGGCGCTTACATTGTCTCGCCGTCCAGCGCGCCCAGCGCCTTGACTTCTTTCGCCGCGCGCTATCGCTCGAAATGCCGGTGCCCGCATACATCTGGCGGTACAGCTTCGAGAGAAAGATGAACGCGATGCGCGAGGTCACGTTAGGACAGCAGGCCGATCGCTCCCAGATCGCCGGCCAGTTATAGAATCGGTCCCACACTTTCTGCGTCCGGTCGCGAATTTCATCGGAACTCATGGTCGGATGCGGAGTGAACATCTTCGGACGCACCTCGGTCGGAATCAGCCAGTAGCGGGTGATCGGCACGTCGCCCACCATCGCCGGATCCTCCGCTTGCTGCTTCTCCCACCGCCCGAAGTCCACCGTGCCCGGAAACGGCGTCATCATCACGAACTG
>PMUI01000107.1 GCA_003166955.1 Acidobacterium sp. | reverse complement strand
TTTTTCCTCCGGCGCTCACACGGGAAAAGGGCAGCCATGTCGGTGTAAGTAATTGTAATATAAGTACTTAATTTACGGGAGAGACTGTTGAGCAGAGGGGTAGGGGGGCGTCAAGGAGGTGCCTAAGGTAGCTGATTCCCCTTTGGGGGATCGATCCGAACCTTGCCGCGCGTTTGCTTTCTCGCGGCGGCTGGGGCGGCCGGCACTGTTTTTGCGGCCCACCGGGCGAGCACGGTTGTCACCAGCCGAATTCCATAATTGGACGCTGCTTGCCGCGCTACGCCGTATTGAGCGACGAGCACAAGCAGATAAATCAAGCCGATCTTCGTCGACGGAATGGCCATGGGCTGGACCAAAATCTCCCTCACCTCCGGCGGGAGCGTGTCAACGAGCACGGGTTCGGGCAACTGAACGACGTTAGTGTTTTTGTTTGAAAGGTCCACCGTGTCGAGAATCATACGGTAGATGGCGCCGGCTTCCTGCCACGAGTAGATCTCCAACACAGGCCCAATGCTAAGCGCCGCCGCCTTCATCCCCATTCCGTACTTGCCCACGGTTTCGCGGTTGTCGTAACAAAGGGAGCCGCCGAAGGCTGTAACGGCACGCAGGACATTCGGCGACATTCCCACGCCATTGTCCAGGACCAAAACGTCGATCTTGCGGGCGTCCTTCTTCTTTCCCTTTTCGTGGAAGTAAAGGCGCACGTTCTGGCCGCGCCATTGAAAAGCGTTGTCCACGTGCTCGCAAAGCGCGGAGGTCGTGTTGTTGTAGCCGAGGTCCCGCAGGGCGTTGATCATCGTCTGCCCTACGAAAAGAGGGACGTTCGCACTTTCCTTGATAATGCGGGAGAATACCGCGCGCGCTCCTTTTGGAGCGTCAGGCCCCCACTGTGTTTCGGGGGAAACTGGGGTCATTCCGATTTCCGGGTCCATCGCTTGCTGTTCCATGTTGCTTCTCCTTTGTCTGTTGTCCAGCTTTGTGCTGAACGAATGGAGGGCGCACCTAGAGGCTAAAAAGAGGCGGACGGCAGGTTTGTGACCAAGACTTCTGACTCTCTGTCGCCGTGCTCTTTGCCGGCCTGAAAGAACGCCTTCAACTACTACGTGGCCGGGAGCGAGAAACGGTTGCGGCCATTTTTCAACGGACCGACCAGCTCGCCGCCCTGCTAAGGCGAAATCTCAAAGGTCGAAGGCGCTCGGTAATGCCAATCTTTTCGAAGGCCCCCGGCAAGACCCCTTGGGGTCGACCACCTCCAAGTCAGCTTCGGCCCGGCGTTGGCGGGGCTTTCTTGCGGGATTTAGTACGCCCGCGTTTCCGTCGTGCTCGCATCCGACGTATGGATTCGAGGTGAGCGCAGTATTGATTGCAGTATTTCCGTTTGTGGTGACTGGTGATCTCGAAGAATTTCGGGCAGTCCTTGCGAGCGCAAACGCCAAATTTCGCCCCTCGAAGATGGTCTATTTCGATGGTGGCTAGGATTGCAGATACCACGGTGTTGGTTTGCAAGGAGGCGAGGTGCTTTGCCCCGCGCCAGTCGGCTTGTGGAAGACCGCGCCAGTGAAATTCCACCTGGTGCGTTGAGCCCCACACGAGTGCGCTGAGAACACCTCTGATGTCGAAGCCGGTTCTTGGCAAGAGCAAGCTATTTACATAGTCACTCCACGTTTCGGGTGCACGTCTGGCGAGTTCCGCGAAGACGGTCTGCCAGCCTTCAAAGTCAACTCGCTTCCAGCCCTCAGTGCGCTCCAGCTCTTCCAAGGATGAAAACTTTCCGTAGAGGTTCAGAAACGCCAGAACGTCCGCGTCGCTCTTGAGTTCCATGAAATGGTCTCGAATCGCATGACCGTCGAAATATTTCGGGAGCGGCGGCTGTCCGGGAAGCTTGATGCCTCCTTTCCACTCGACCATCGGAGTTTCAACAGAGCGGGCGATGAAGCGATTGGACTCGGGAATGGGTTCGCCAATCGCTCGATTCTCGTCCGCGTCCTGTCTTAGGTCCCAAATCCAAGGCGTCGTGCGATGCACAACTGCGATTGGGATACCGACGATGTTTTCAATTTGTGGCTTCATTGATGTGTGCCATGATTTGTTGTATTTTTTGTACTACCGATAAAAACTATAATAGCAGTTATGAAAGGAGAAACCCCGGAGGAAGCGTATCAACGCTACTTCCTTTATTGCCAGCGGGTTGGCGTGAAACCCGCAACTTTCTTGATGTGGTTGGCGCTTCAGGAAAGCTTCCAATTTGGAAGGTAGGTGAAGCAAAACAATGGACGGAAGACGGATGCTGAACTGCTCAACCTGTCGGAGACGCTCCGCCAGCAGCGGCTTCAGGAAATGGAACAGCTAGCAGACGTCTTCGCCCGCATTTTCGGAAGTCTTACGCCGGGACAGCGAACCGACCTCATGCTGTCGGGTGAAACGAGAAGAGCGGCTTAACATGGCGCAAGTGGGTGTCAGCAGGAAACGACCTTATGGAAAAAGTGAAAGTGGAAAATGGGGCGGTAATTTACGTCAGAGTCTCGACGTCGGAACAAGCGCAAGGCCCGCTGAATCTCGCCAATCAGGAGAGACGCTGCCGCGAATATTGCAGGCAGAGGGGTCTTGCGGTTGTTGAGACTTTTGTTGATCCCGGTGAATCCGCTAGGTCTGCTGATAGGCCCGAATTCCAGCGAATGCTCGCCTTCTGTAAAGCCGAGCGGGGTCACGTGCGATACGTTGTGGTACAGGACCTGAGTAGATTCGCAAGGAATCTTCAGGACCAAGCCGCAACCATCGAAGGGCTGCTCAGGATAGGCATATCAGTACGCTCGACGTACGAAGCGAATGTTGATGAAACGGCGGCAGGGAAGCTTGCGGCGAACATGGTCGGCGGATTCAACCAATTCTTCTCCGATGCCCTTTCAGAAAAGATGCAGGAGAGAACGAGGCAGTCGGCGGCTGCGGGACGATTCCCGTTTCGAGCTCCGATTGGGTACTTGAATGTCGGCGGCAAGGAGGGCGCCAACATTGTGCCCGATCCCGAACGTGCGCCGCTTATCCGGTTGGCGTTCGAGTTGATGAGTACTGGGAACCACAAGAAGTCCGATGCCCTCGCGATGGTCACACAACGCGGTCTGAAATCAATTGTCGGAAGACCTTTGTCACCCCAGACATTCAATTCGGTTCTCAGAAATCCACTGTACTGCGGATGGGTGCGTCTCCCGAGCGATTCTAGTTTTGAGCCGGTTCGGGGCCTCCATCAGTCGCTTATCCCTCAAGATTTGTTCGACAGCGTACAGGCGATTCTTGACGGTAGACGACCAACCCCCACACCAAAGCGGAAGTTCAATCCCGCATTACCGCTGAAGGGGCTTGTGAAGTGCGAGGCTTGCGGAACACCTCTAACGGGAGGATTTGCAAAGGGCAGGAGCAAGCGATATCCACGTTACTGGTGCCGCAAGCCAGGATGTCGCGCCGTGAAACTATCCAGCGAGCGACTAGAAACAGAGTTTCGCTGTCTGCTGAAACGCCTCCGTCCATCGCCGGAAGTAGTCTCCGATTTCCCTAAAATTGCGGCGAAAGTATGGTCGGAGAAATACGCAGAGGCCGAGAGCCGGATCAAGGTTTTGGCATCGCGGCTTGTCGACCAGAGGAGATTAAAGTCGGAGCTATTGAAAAAGAACCTGCGCGGCGGTCTCTCCGATGCCGAATACAACGAAGTAAAAGCGCAGTTCGATGCCGAGATCACCGCAACTGAGGGTGAGCTGGAGAGCATTGAATCAAGTCGCGCGACCACAGAATCCTTTGTGCAGTTCGCCGAGTTGCTTTTGGTCGATATCGCGCGAGCTTGGGAGATTGCTGGGCCGGAGCAACGCCAGCGGGTTCAAAATCTGCTATTCGATGAGGGTTTGGCCTACTCTCCCGAATCGGGGATTTTGAACCGCTCCAATTCCTCTTTATTCAGCACTTTAGAAGGGATGATTATCGGAAATGGATTGTTGGCGTCCCCGACGGGATTTGAACCCGTGTTATCGCCGTGAAAGGGCGGTGTCCTGGGCCGGGCTAGACGACGGGGACGCTGAGGCTGCGGGGGCCTGATGGAGGCTCGACCGCGCAGGCACGCCACTTCTGACTCTAACGGGCGAGTGGGGCAAAGTCAAAGGACAGTCCACAGGCCGCGGGGCACAGGGTAGAGGGTACGGGGAACAGGGCGGAGGCCGACGAGCCGCAGTCAGTGAGAGCGCCAGGCGGGGTCGCGGCGAATCTCGAAGCGGAGTCTGCGTTCGAAGAAATGCACCGCGATGACGATCGCGAGCGCAAACAGGGGGCCGCAGATCCAGCCGAGCAGACGCTTGATGCCTGTGAGCATCGATCCTCCAATTACGATCCTGCGATCCGCAATTACGCGGAAACCGCTGACTGACAGATATCACAGGGCGATGGCATCGCCACGCGAAACAGCATCGGTTCCTGCGTGCAGCGTAGCCAGATGCTCAATACCGATGCGGTGCGGTATTCTCGACTTCTTATGCGGCGCTTTCGCTATCTCGATCTGCTGACCATCGGATTTGTGGTGGTGCTGCTGGTGTCGAATCTGGTGGGGCAGAAGATTTGCCAGATTGGGCCGCTCAAGGTGAGCGGGGCGCAGCTGCTGTTTCCCATCGCTTATATCTGTGGCGATGTTTTTACCGAGGTGTATGGATACGCAGCGTCGCGGCGAGCGATCTGGATTGGATTTTTCGCGATGGGACTGCTGGCGGTGATGGGGGAAGTAGCGGTGGCGCTGCCGCCGGCGCCGGGGTGGCCGAATCAGCAGGCGTTTGCGACGGTGTTTGGGCTGGTGCCGCGATTCGCGGTGGCGAGTTTGATCGCGTACTGGGCGGGCGAGTTTACCAATTCGTTCACGCTGGCGAAGATGAAGGTGCTGACCGGGGGGCGATGGCTGTGGACGCGGACGATTGGCTCGACGGTGACGGGGCAGGCGGTGGACACGGCGCTGGTAATCGTGATTGCGTTTGCGGGATACACCTCGTGGAACACCATCGGGATCATGATTCTGTCGTCCTACCTTATTAAGGTGGTGTATGAGACGCTGGCGACGCCGGTGACCTACCTGGTGGTGGCGTGGCTGAAGCGGGCCGAGGGCGTGGACACGTTCGACCGGGAGACGGACTTCAATCCGTTTCTGCTGCGGGAGCGGCCGAGGGAAGTGGCCTGATCCCAGGGTGTATCGACATATAGGAACGGGCAGCGTTGCGACCCTTCGGGACGGGGCCATTTTTCCCCGGCTCTTTGTCCTTCGTCGCTAACAGACACCCGGTATGCGTCGCTCCTCTCTCCTCGATCCGAGAAAAAATGGCTCCCGTCGCTGCCCATCCCTATACGTCGATACACCCTGGTACTTTCGCGTCATTGCTGCATCGGTTGCGCGGGCGCGAAGGGTGCGGCGGGGCAGATATAATCGAGTCTGCGCAAGTGAAAGGAGATGGCGTTTCATGCCCATCCAGCCGACCGCAAAAATCTGGCACAACGGCAATCTGATTCCCTGGGATAAGGCCCAGATCCACGTGATGAGCCACGTGGTGCATTACGGGTCGTCGGTGTTTGAAGGCATTCGCTGCTACGCGCAGCCTGAGGGCGCGGCGGTGTTTCGGCTGCCGGAGCACATGCAGAGGATGCTGGATTCCGCGCGCATTTACCGGATGACGCTGCCGTGGTCGCTCGATCAGCTGTGCTCGGCAGTGGTGGAGACGGTGGAGGCGAACGCCGTTGCGCCGTGCTACATCCGGCCGATTGCGCTGCGCGGGTATGGCGAGATTGGCGTGAACCCGAAGGGGTCGCCGATTGAGGTGTACATCGCGAATTTTCCCTGGGGGAAATACATGGCGGGCGACGCGGCCGATGTGTGCATTTCGTCGTGGAACCGGCTGGCGCCGAACACCATGCCATCGCTGGCGAAGACGGGAGCGAACTACGCGAACTCGCAGCTGATCCGGATGGAGGCCGATGTCAACGGGTATCAGGAAGGGATTGCGCTGGATGTGAACGGCTATTTGGCGGAGGGGTCGGGCGAGAATCTGTTCCTGGTCCGGAACGGCGTGCTCTATACCTCGCCGCTGGCGAATTCCGTGCTGTCGGGGATCACGCGCGACTCGGTGCTGACCCTGGCGCGGCACTTCGGCATCCCGGTGGTGGAGCAGGCGATGCCGCGAGAGATGATCTACATCGCGGACGAGGTGTTCTTCACGGGGACCGCGGCGGAGGTGACGCCGATCCGGTCGGTGGATCGGATTCAGGTTGCCGATGGGAATCCGGGACCAATCACCAACCAGCTGAAAGACGAGTTCATGGGGATTGCCAACGGTCTGAAGCCGGATCGTTTTGGCTGGCTGACGCCGGTGCGGGTGACGGCGGAGCAGCCGGTGACGGCCTGAGGGACTGGCCCCATTCGACTTGTTGGCTTGCGCCTACTCGCTCAGGGCAGGCTGTCCAGGCGGACGCGCTTCGCGCAAACGCAGACGCCCGGCCCGGTGCCGGGCGTCGTCACTTGCGAGCTGGGCCGTTCGGCTTCAAGGGGGCGAACCGGCTCGACTCGGCGGACGGTGATATTCGTCACATGCGGGGTTTGGGCGGGACTGCTTACAATAGAGTCATCATGAAGAACGGCAACAAGCAGACGGTGCGGATTGCAGTGGCGGTGGTGCTGATTGTGGGCGCGATTTCGTACCTCGCGGTGACCGGAGTCGAGGCCAACAAGAGCTACTACGTCACGATTCAGGAACTGCAGTCGATGGGCGGGAAGGCTTATACGCGGAATTTGCGGGTGGCCGGGAGCGTGGCGCCGGGGAGCATCGTGCGCGACGGGTCGCATGCGAGCTTTGTGCTGGTGGAACTGGACCGCAAGCTGAAGGTTTCTTACACGGGTGACGAGCCGCCGCCGGACACGTTCAAGGACAACAGCCAGGCGCTGGCCATTGGGACGTTTGGGCGGGATGGCGTGTTCCACGCGACGCAGCTGCAGGCGAAATGCGCTTCGAAATACGCGCCTGCGCAGCCGGGCCAGCAGAAAACGGCAGGCGCCGGGGCGGGGCAGACGACAGCGATGGCGACAACGGCGGACACGGCCGGCAACGCACAATAGGGCAGAGGGAATAGTAATAAGGATGGTGCAGCCGCCGGCTGCGCGTGCGGTCGAAGTGTGTTTGCGGCGGGGCCGGAGTTAGACTGCGCAGGAAGCAACCATGACCAGCATCATCGCGGAGTTCGACGAGGTATCGAAGCTGTACGGCACCTTTGCTGCGCTGCGCAAGGTGTCGGTGCAGTTTGAGCGCGGGCGGTGCTATCTGGTGCTGGGGCCGAACGGAGCGGGGAAGTCGACGCTGTTGCGGACGCTGGCGGGGCTGCTGAAGCCGAGCTACGGGAAGGTGCGGGTGTTTGGCGACGGCGGTGAAGCCGAGGAGCCGATGGAGGCGCGGGAGCGGATCGGCTACATGAGCCACGCCACGATGCTGTATGACGAGTTTTCGGGCGTGGAGAATTTGCGGTATTTCGCGAGCCTGTATAGGGGCAGGGATTGTGTGGCGCCGGAGGAGGCGCTGCGGCGTGTGGGGCTCGATCCGGCGCTGGAAAGGCCGGTGGGGCAGTATTCGCAGGGGATGAAGCAGCGGGCTTCGCTGGCGCGGGTTTTGATTTCGCGGCCGGAGCTGCTGCTGCTGGATGAGCCGTTTTCGAACATGGACATTGCGAGCGCGCACCAGATGCTGCGGCTGCTGGAGACCTTCAGGTCGGAGCAGAGGACGATATTGCTGACGACGCATCAGCGGGAGTTGGCCGAGCCGCTGGCGGATTATGTGCTGACTCTGGATGCGGGGGCGGTGGCAAGTCTGGAAGAGGGGCCTTACGCGAAACGAGGCGGGTTGGGTCTAGCCGCGGCGACGGCGGGGGCGGCGCGATGACTCCGACGAAGACGAACGCTGCGAGGTTTCTGGATTCGCTGGGGATCCCGTATGAGATTCGCGAGTACGAGGTGGATCCGGAGGAATTTTCGGCGCTGATTGTGGCGGAGAAGATTGGGCTGCCGGCGGAGCAGGTGTTCAAGACGCTGCTGTGCTTGACGCATGAGCGGGAGCATGTATTTGCGGTGGTGCCGGGTGATGCAGAGCTGGACTTCAAGAAGCTCGCGCAGGCGGCGGAGACGCGGAAGACGGAGATGGTATCGCTGAAAGAGGTGCAGCCGCTGACTGGTTACGTGCGCGGGGGCGTGACGGTGTTTGGGGCGAAGAAGAATTTCCCCGTTTTCGTGGATGAGACGGTGGGGTTGTTCGATGTGGTGTCGGTGTCGGCGGGAACACGCGGCGTTCAAGTGGTGCTGAGTCCGGCGGATTATTTGCGAGCTTCGAAGGCGACGGTCGCGGACCTGACGAAGGAAAAAGCAGGTCCCTCCGCTCCCCCTTCTACTCGTTACGCTCGCTCAGGATCTGCTCAGGATGACAAATTATGAAACCCGCGTATTTCCTGACGCATTTGAAGAAAGACCTGCAGCTGGAGTGGCGGTCGAAGGACGCCATCAACTCGATGCTGTTTTTCGCGTTGCTGGTGGTGGTGCTGTTCAGTCTGGCGTTCGATCCGACCCGGGCGGTGAGCCGGCAGATTGCGGGCGGGATTCTGTGTGTGGCGACCATGTTTGCGGCGGTGAGCGCGCTCAATCAGGCGTGGGCGAGGGAGCTGCGGAATCAGGTGCTCGACGCGCTGCGGATGACGCCGGCTCCGGGGGCGTCTCTGTTCCTGGGGAAGACGCTGGCGAACTTTCTGTTTGTGACGGTGGTCGAGCTGGTGCTGGCGCCGGTGTTCGTGATGTTTTACAACCTGCACGCGCTGGGCAATGCGTGGCTGCTGCTGCTGGTGCTGCCGCTGGGGACGTGGGCGCTGATGGTGAACGGAGTTTTCTTTGCGGCGCTTTCGATCCGGACCCGGAACAGGGAATTGTTACTGCCGCTGATACTTTTTCCGATTTTTATACCGGCGCTGCTGGGCATGGTGATGTCGGCGACGGCGATTTTGACGGGGGAAGGCGACGCGGTGATGTGGATCAAACTGCTGGGCGCGTACGACGTGATTTTCACGACGGTGTGCCTGATGTTGTTTGAGGTGATCCTGCATGCGGAATAAGGCCGGGGCTAAAGCCCCAGTCAGTTTGTAAGCTGTATCGGCACGATTGAAATCGTGCCCTGTTACAAAAGCTCGTAGAAACGTTGGGAGTTTGCTGGAGGTTGAGATGGCTCTGAAGGCGAAGGACATGGTGGCATTGCTCGAAGATGTTCCGGCGAGACATCTGGCGCGGGGACAAGTGGGAACGGTAATCGAGAAGCTGGGGCGGGAGTTGTTCGAAGTGGAGTTCGACGATGACGAGGGTGAGAACTTCGCGACTCTGTCGTTAAAGGCGGATCAATTGCTGGTCCTGCATCGCTAGACGCAGCCGGCAAGTCCACCTAGGGCGGCGAGTCTAGTGGTGATGATGGAGGAAGCGGGCGGCGGAGAAGGCGACGACCCAGAGGCCGACCACGAGGGAACCGACGGTGAAGATCCATTTGCGGATGTGTCGATCGGCGGGGGCGAGGGTGGAAGATTTACGGGTGCCGAAGATCTGGCCGCCGATGCCGATGGCCATGAGGAGAACGCCGAGGATGAGGGTGATCCAGGCCATGGTTTTATAGTTCTACCCTGGGCCAGGGTGGGGTGGCAAGGGACGCGGAGGGTAGGTAGTGTCTCAGTTTGAATTTCCATTCCACTTGTGATCAGGGTCAGGAAGAAAGGTCAATCCTGACGCTTCGAGGATGGCGTCGTATGCGAACACGAGCCAACCGCCAAATACCCTTGCGCGCTGCATCATTTCAGGGCCGCCAGCCGATCCGGTGATTTCTTCCCATTCAATTCTCATTTGCTCTCCTCAAATGACCAACGCCGCGATTTCCTCGAACGACCAAACGTGGTCGGACAACCCAGCGGCCATCGCCGGGGTGATTCGCAACGTCTTGTGAATCCTGCCGAAATTGTAGTGAAGGAAATGCAGCGCAACCATGTGCGCGTGGTTTTCCAGCTTTTTCGAGAATCCATTCGTCAGACGGGTGAAGCGCCGCATCCCCATCCGCATCGTGAGATTCTGGCGCTCCACATAAGACGTGCTGACGTGCTTGGGGTCCGGATTCCCGATGACCGTTTTCATCTCGCATCCGATGCATTTTGCCGGGGAATAGCGGCGCTGCTCTTCGGTTGACGGCGAACCATAAATTTTCTGGAGAGTGGCGAAGTCCACATCCATTCCGAATGCGCCCTCGACAGCCTCCAGGTATGCTTTGTGTCCGTCTGTCGTAAGCTGCACGCGGCCACGGATACGGCTGGCGCAATCTTCCATGAAATCCTGCGCCCATCCCGCGTCCCGTCCGCCAACTAGCCATAAGACACAGAGCTTCGTATCCGCGTCAATCGCCGTCCAGGTCCAAACGTCGCCCCAGCCAGCGGCTTTCTGCTCCAGCGTGGCGTTCTTCGCCTTCACTCCGACAAAGCTCCAGATTTCGTCGCACTGGAGTCTGCGAACCCGCACGTTGCGAACTGCCGCATCGTGGTAATCTGCCGCAACCGTACCCAAATCAACAAGCAGCTTGGTCACGGTGTTGATAGAAACGTCCGCCATGCGGCTGGTCGCGCGGAGGCTGTTTCCCTCGACAAGCATCTGGACGATGCGCGCTCGGTCGGTGATCGAAAGCCGATTCATAAGATTATTGTATATACATAAACTATACAGTAAAGAGATTTCTGTTGCTTTGTGATGTTTTTGTGCATACACTAGAGAACATGAAGCGACCTGGTAGACCAAAATCGACGAAGCCGAAGACCGAACTCTTCAATTTGCGGCTGACTGACGAAGAGAAGCAGGCGTTCAGCATGTGCGCCACTTTGTCGGGGATTCCAATGGCAGCCTGGGTTCGTGAGCGACTTCGTAAAGCGGCAATCCGCGACCTCGAAGAAGCAGGGCAAAAAATCCCATTCCTGCGCGTACTGGAGTAACACATGAGCGGTAAGGAAGAAATTGGGTTTGAGCACAAAGGGATCGGCGAGGTACTAGCGCATAATCGGCTTGCCGTACCACTCAATCAGCGTGAGTATTCGTGGGAGGATGAACATGTCCGCGACCTCCTCACGGACTTTGCTAATGCCATCTCTGGCAAGCACGGCACCTACTTCTTAGGCACCATTGTGCTGACCGGCAAAGGGGAGGTTCCCGAAGTCTCCGACGGACAACAGAGACTTGCGACCACGAGCATCCTGCTTGCGGCTATTCGTGATTACTTCGGAGCGACAAAGGATAACAAGCGCAAAGCCCACATTGAGGAGCAGTATCTCAGGACCACCGATATCGACACGACGGAGAGCGTTCCGAAGCTCACGCTCAATGTTGACGATAATGCGTTCTTTACGAGGTACATTGTCGATGGCGATCACTCTGTTGATCCATCCAAGCCCTCCCACGAGCGGATCAAGCGCGCAGCGGGGCTTGCTGAGGAGCATATCCTTCAGATTTTGAAGCCGCACGCTGAAGTGGCTCGCACACAGAGACTTTTGGAGTGGGTGAAGTTCCTCCGCGATGGGGCAGAGGTGATCGTTTTGCATGTCCCTGATCACCTGAATGCATTCGTGATGTTTGAAACCCTGAATGATCGCGGCCTAAAGGCATCTCAGGCGGATTTGATAAAGAATTTCTTACTCAGTTTCTGCGACAAGAAGATTCAGGAGGGTCAGCAAAAGTGGGCGCAGATGCTGGGTGTTCTGGAATCGCTGGGGCAGGACGACATCACCGTTACATATCTCCATCATCTCCTGATTCTCAAGACCGGCCCAACGAAGGAGCGTGAGATTTTTGATAAGGTGCGGTCGCTGGTGAATAGCCAAGGTCGCGCACTGGAGTTCCTAGAGGAGGCAGCGGAAGGGGCGAACGACTATGCTGCTCTGTTTAACTCCGACCATAAGAAGTGGAACGAATACGGAACTACCACCCGCAAACATATTGCAACCATCAACCGCGACCTGCGCGTCTCGCAACTCCGTCCCCTTATGTTCGCAGTGTCCCGCCACTTCACGGTAAAGGAGGCGAAGGCAGCCTTCAAGCTGCTGGTGTTCTGGTCGGTTCGATTCCTAGTGGTGGGGGGACGTGGCGGACTCTTAGATCGCAACTACGCTGTTCGAGCCAATGAGATTGCCATCGGGAACATCAAGACGGCTGAACGCTTAAAAACTGGACTTTCCGACATCATTCCCGCTGACGGTCTCTTTGAGGCTGCTTTCGCTGACGCGAGAATATCGCAGGGGTTTCTCGCCCGCTATTTGCTGCGCGCTCTTCAACTGAAGGCTCAGGATGACAAACAACCGGAGAATGTCCCGAACGACGAGGAGCAGTACATCAACTTGGAGCACATTTTGCCCGAAAATCCCGACGGGAACTGGAAGCTCGACCCTGAGACAGCAGTCGCATTCCACAAGCGGCTGGGCAATATGGTTCTCTTGCAAGCGAAGGCGAACACGCTGATTGGAAACAGTTCGTTTGCCGAGAAGAAAAAAGTGTTAAAGAACTCGTCCTATTCACTCACCCAGGCCGTCGCCAAGTATGACCAGTGGGGCGCAAAGGAGATCAAGGACAGGCAGGCGAAGCTCGCTAAACTGGCCGTCGAGACGTGGCCTTTGGGGTAGGCTTCCGAAGCTGCTCTCGTTTGACTGGGCTGACATCGTCTTTACGCTCACCGCTGGGAATGTCTACTACGAGTTTCGCCAATTGGTTCGGGTCGCGTGGGCGCTTCGCCATACCCTCAGTATGCGGGGGCGGCTGGGAACGGCGCAACCCCTGTGGATTTCAAACTGAGACACTACCGGAGGGTACGCAAATGAATCGGATTGAAGGCGGGGTTCTGGTTCTGGGATTGTTGCTTGCGGCTGGTGGGGCGCAGGTGGGAGCGCAGGTGGTGGGAGCGAAGAATCCTCCGGCAACTCCAGCAAAAGGGCCGGCGAATGCTGCGCCGGCGGCCGATTTGGCGGACACTCTGGCGGTTAACTTCGTGAGCCGTGTGGCGCCGGCGGATCGGGAGAACCTGAAGGGTTATCTGGCGGGACTGCAAAGCCGGACAAAGGATCGATGGATGGCGGTGCTGCCGGCGGCGGCCAAACCGCCATTGTCGACGCCGGGCGAGGTGAAGATTGTCTGCTGGGTGCATACGGACGGGCGTGTGACGAATATTGCGATCGAGCAGGCTTCGGGAAAGGCGGCGCTGGACCGGGCGGCATGGGCTGCGATCACCGGGTCTTCACCGTACGGCGCTTTTCCCTATGGAATCGCGGTGGATCAGGTTAAGGTCCGATTCACGTTTGACTACAACGCGGGCGCGGCCGGAGCACCGCCCGGCGTGCCACTGAAGCCTCGTTCATGAAGTTCGCGCGCGTTGTGGGAGGAAGAAGAAAGGGCAGGTTATGAAACTGTGGCGATGGTTGTGGCTGCTGGTGACGCTGGGAGTGCTGGCGGAGGGATTCCACGTTGCGCTGTTTGTGGTGCCGCCGGATTCGGCGCAGGGCAATGTGCAGCGGATCTTCTACTACCACATCCCCTCGTGGGCGGGGATGGGACTGTTCTTCGCGATTAACCTGGGGTGCTCGCTGGTGTATCTGGCGGTGCGGAACCGGAATCAGGCGCTGGCGATGAAGGCGGACTCGCTGGCGGTGGCGTCGGCGGAGATGGGCGTGGTGTTCTGCTTCATCGGCCTGGTGACCGGGTCGCTTTGGGGGCGCGCGGTGTGGGGCATCTGGTGGACATGGGATGCGCGGCTGACGTCAACGCTGGTGCTGTGGCTGATCTACGTGGCGTATCTGCTGCTGCGGCGGTTTGCGGCGGGGCCACAGATGCGGACGCTGGCGGCGGTGATGGCGATCTTTGGATATCTCGACGTGCCGCTGGTGTATATGTCGACCCGCTGGTGGCGGACGCAGCATCCGGCGCCGGTGTTTGGCGGAGCGCCAGGGTCGGGGATCGATCCGAGCATGATGCCGGCGGTGTGGTGGAATCTGGCGGGCTGGCTGATGTGGGGGATCTTTGTGGCTAGCTTACGATATGTGTCGGAGTATCGGGATCAGATTGCGGAACAACAAGCCGGGCTTGCGGCGCTGGGTTAAGGAGAGAGCATGGGGGACATGGGACATCGGCATTTGGTGATCGCGTATGCGGCGACGATTTTGATTCATCTGGTGTATCTGGGGTATGTGGCGGCGAAGTGGCGGGTGGGGAAATCGAAGTAAGGGCGGAAAGCAAAAAGCAGGTCCCTCCGCTCCGCTTCGCTCCGGTCGGGATGACAAGTTAAAGTGGAAGTATGGTTGGAATGCACAAGATTGCTTTGTTCGGAATGGGCTTGTTGATTGCGGCAGCGGCTTCGGCGCAGCAGCAACAGGTCTTGCAGCCGAAGGATACTTCGGCGCTGCATCTGCCGCCGGGTGCGAAGGTGGCGATCGTGGAATTCGCGGACCTGGAGTGCCCGAGCTGCGCGATGGATAATCCGGTAATCATGCAGGCCGTGGAGAAGTATCACGTGGCCTGGGTGCGGCATGATTTTCCGCTGCCGCAGCATAACTGGAGCTTCCAGGCGGCGGTGAATGCGCGCTGGTTCGATATCAGGTCGAAGAAGCTGGGCGACGATTATCGCAATGCGGTGTTCGCGAGCCAGGCGAGCATCGAGTCGAAGGACGATCTGCAGAAATTCACGCAGAAATTTGCGCAGCAGCATGGGGTGGCGCTGCCGTTCGTGATGGATCCGCAGGGGACGTTGACGGCTGAGGTGAAGGCGGACGCGGCGCTCGGGAACCGAATCGGGATCAACGAAACGCCGACGGCGTGGGTGGTAACGAGCCGCGGGTACAAGCAGATTACGGATTTCAAGAATCTGTACTCGATGCTGGATCAGGCGGTGCGGTAGCTGGTAGCCGGTAGCCGGTGGCCGGTGGCCGGTGGCCGGTGGCCGGTGGAGGCTAAGCCGCGAAAGTGAAGGGTTGCCCGAGTCCGGGGCAACTTTGTTGTCGTGACGAAGTGGCACGCGTGTCCCGCCGCGCATCTATTGATTGCATTTCTAAATTTCCCGAACCAGAGAAGAGGAATGATGAGCGTTGAAGTCAGCGAGATCGCAACGCGTCCGCCGGTTGCGGCACGCAGGCATACAGAGAGGACGGTCCACGGGCACACGCTGGTGGACGATTATGCGTGGCTGCGGGAGAAAGACAGCCCCGAGGTGATGGGGTATCTGGAGGCGGAGAACGCGTGGTGCTCGCAGGTGATGGCGGGGACCGAGGAGTTGCAGAAGCAGCTCTACGAGGAGATGCGAAGCCACATCAAGGAGACGGATGTTTCGGTGCCGTTTCGCGATCGCGAGTACTGGTACTACCAGCGGACCGAGGAGGGGAAGCAGTACGAGATTTACTGCCGCAAGCGGGGAACGGTAGAAGGGCCGGAGGGCGAGGAAGAGATTCTGCTGGACGTGAATGAGCTGGCGGAGAACCAGTCGTTCATGGCGTTGGGGACGATGGTGGTTTCCGACGATGGAAGTCTGCTGGCGTACTCGTGCGACAACCGGGGATTCCGGCAATACACGCTGTTTGTGAAGGACCTGCGCACGGGTGAGGTGATGAAGGAGCACGCGGATCGCGTGGGGTCAGTGGTGTGGGCGGCGGACAACAAGACGCTGTTTTATACGGTGGAGGACGAGGAGCAGAAGCGGCAATTTCAGTTTTTCCGGCAGGAGATCGACAAGCCGTTTACGGAAGCCGAGCTGGTGTACGAGGAGAAGGACGAGCGTTTCAACATTGGCGCGGGGCGGACGCGGGATGACAAGTACATCATCCTGGAGAGCTCGAGCCACACCACGACGGAGGAGCAGTTTTTGCCGGCGGACGAGCCGCGGGGGACTTGGCGTTTGATCGAACCGCGGCGCGAGGAGATCGAATACTACGCGGATCATCGCAACGGGCGGCTCTATATCAGGACCAACGACACGGGGAGAAGTTTTCGTCTGGTGACGGCGCCGGTGGAGACGCCGGGACAGGAGCAGTGGACGGAGCTGATCGCGCAGCGGGACGAGGCAATGCTCGAGGAAGTGGAGTTGTTCGCGGAGCACGCGGTGGTGTGGGAGCGCCGGGAGGGATTACAGCATGTGCGGGCGGCGCCGTTCGTGGGTGCTGGGCCGGAGATGGGGGCCGGGCAGGAGATTGAATTTCCTGAACCGGTGTACAGCATCACTGCGCATGCGAATCGGGTTTACGAAACGGGGAAATACCGGTATGCGTACCAGTCGCTGGTGACGCCGGCGTCGGTGTTCGAGTATGACGTGGCGACGGGCGAGTCGAAGCTGCTGAAGCAGGTCGAGGTGCCGGGAGGGTTCGATCGCGAGCAGTATGCGTCGGAGAGGATTTTCGCGACGGCGGCGGACGGCGTGAAGGTCCCGGTCTCACTGGTGTGGCGGAAGGACAAAGTCACCCCAGCAAGCAAGCTTGCCGGGGACCCCGAACACTGGGCGGGGACGAATCCGCTGTGGGTTTATGGGTACGGGGCCTATGGGTACTCGCTGCCGCTGGGGTTTAGCAGCCCTCGGCTGAGCTTGCTGGATCGCGGGTTTGTGCTGGCGTACGCGCATGTGCGCGGCGGCGGCGAAATGGGCAAGGCGTGGCACGATGCCGGGCGGCTGATGCAGAAGCGGAACACGTTCACAGATTTTGTAACAGTGACTGAGCATTTAGTCGCGCAGGGGTATGGGGCGGCGGATCGCGTGGCGGCGGAGGGCGGGAGCGCGGGCGGGCTGCTGATGGGCGCGATTGCGAATATGCGGCCGGATCTGTATCGCGCGATTGTGGCGCATGTGCCGTTTGTGGATGTGATGAACACGATGCTCGATCCGACGCTGCCGCTGACGGTGCCGGAGTACGAGGAGTGGGGCGATCCGAACGAGAAAGAGGCGTTCGAGTACATGCTGAGCTATTCGCCTTATGACAACCTTTCGCCCCAGCACGCCAACACCGGGCGTGCCGGGAACCCCGAGCTCCCAATATTGGCGAAGGAGTATCCGGCGATGCTGGTGAAGACGTCGCTGCACGACTCGCAGGTGATGTACTGGGAGCCGGCGAAGTATGTGGCGAAGATGCGGACTTTGCGGACTGACGGGCGGAATCTGGTGCTGCACACGAATCTGACGGCCGGACACGGCGGAGCCTCGGGGCGGTACGACTATTTGAAGGAGATTGCGCTGGATTACATGTTTTTGCTGCGGGAATTAGGGGTGGTGGGGTGATCCCTGGCGGTAGCTTGGGGGCTTGCGACGGGTCAAAAGTGGACGGGGGTTTCCCGAAATGGCGCGCGGTTTCCCGAAATGGTTGCGAGACATTACCTCCGGGATTGAGCCGGGCGATTGATCTTGAAAATGTGGTGGAAAAGGATTTCGCTACTTGCTATGGGGTGAACCTGGCCGGGAATTAGGGCTTGGGGTTAGGGGTTGGGGTGGGGTGTGGGGTTGGCGTCAGGTTGCGGATTGGGGAGCGACGGCTGGATCCGGGTTGGGGACCTCTTCGCGGCGGGTGAGGCGGGCGAGGACGATGTAGCTGGCGAGAGCGAGCGAGCCGTCGGTGAGAAGGCTGGCGGCAGCGGCTCCACGCCAGGACCAGCGCGGAATCAGTAACAGATTCAGGCACAAATTGAGGGCGGCGGCGCCGAGTTGGGCGGCGGTGCGATTCCACTGCGAGGCGGAGGCGGTGATGGCCGATCCCCAGGCGTAGTGAAGACAGCGCAGGATCGGCAGCAGGCAGAGCCAGCGGAGAGCGGCGACCGATCCGCCGAACGAGGGGCCGAAAAGAAGGGGCAGGAGCGGCGCGCCGAGGGCAAGAAGCGCGGCGGCGGCCAGTGCATACGGTAGGGTGCGGGCCAGGGTCTTGTGGGAGAAGTCGCGGGCGGCCTGAATTCCGCGGGCTCCTTCACGGAAAAAGCGCGGAGCGGCGGCGGCGTAGACGGCATAGATGGGGGCGCTGGCGGCGTCGACCACGCGATAGGCGGCGGAGTAGATGCCGGCGGAATATGTCTGGCCCAGGCTGACGAGGAAGGTCTTGTCGATGTCGTTGTAGACGGAGATGGAGGAGGAGGAGAAGGAGAAGCTGAGGCCCTGGCTGAGGTCGGCGCGGCGGATGCGGAAGAAACGCGGAAGGCCGAGGAGGAGCGAGGTCAGCGCGAGCGCGAAGAGCGCAATGGTGAGGGTGGTGACCCAGTAAATCTTCGTCCAGAGCAGTGCCGTGGCATGAATGTTGTGGGCGCGGGTCCAGAAGAAGAGGAGCGCTGCGGTAAGGGCGCGTCCGATATTGACGAAGGCGGTAAGGCGCGCGGTCCAGGCCAGGCGGCCAGCACCCTGGAAGGCGCGGGCGGCGAGCTGGATCAGCTTGCCGAGGAGCCCGTCGGCGAGGGCGATCCACGGGACAAGCGGGCGAAGTTCGGGGCGCAGGGCGAAGTGCGCGTAGAGCATGGCAGCCGCGAGGAGCAGGAAAAATCCCACGGAGCTGATGGCGAGCGAGTGGCCCCAGGTGCGCTGGAAGGAAGCGCGGTCGCGGCTCACGTTGCGGACGAGGATCATTTCCATGCCGAGGGAGCTGAACTGACTGAGCGCGGCAACGAGGGCAGCGACGCCGACGAAAGCGCCGTACTCGCGGCTGCCGAGGGTGCGCCCTATGAAGATGAAGTAGACGACCTGGGCAGCCATGGCTACTCCCTGGCCGGAGATCATCCAGAGGGAGCTTTGGCGAAGGGATTCCTCGGGCATCTTGCAGGAGCTACTGGAGGGCTTCGTCGTAGAGGTCTTCGAGGCGGGCGGTCTGCGCTTCGAGGCTGAAGTGCTGCTGAGCGCGGCGGCAGCCGGCGGCGGCGAGACGTTTGGCCAGGCAGGCGTCGGTGAGGAGGCTGGAGATGGCCTCGGCGAGGGCGTGTTCATCGCCGGGAGGGACGAGGAGGGCGGTTTCGTTTTCGAGGACGGCTTCGGAGACGCCGGGCCCCTGAAAACCGGCGACGGGCAGGCCGATGGCCTGGGCTTCGCAAAGATTGATCGGCAGGCCTTCGGTGTCGCCGCTGGCAGCGACGATGCTGGGTGCGGCGAGCAGGCTGGAGCGGTACATGAGATCGCGGACGACGGAAGGCGGCTGCGATCCGAGGAAGGTGCAGTTGCGGAGGGATTCGCGGGCCTGGGCGCGGAGCGGATCGAGGAGCGGGCCGTCGCCTACGATGAGGAGCCTGGCCGCGGGCTGGCGAGCCTCGACGAACGACATGGCGCGGATGAGGTGATCGCAGCCTTTTTTTTCGACGAGGCGGCCGACGAAAAGGACGATGGGATCGAGGTCGCGGGAGCGGAGCGGGTCCGGCACGAAGAAGTTAAGGTCGACGCCGATGGGGATGGTGCGGAGCTTGGCCTCCGGCACGCCGCGCTCGATGGCCTGGCGGCGGATGTGTTCCGAGACACAGATGAAGAAGCGTGCGCGGGCGCGAAGTTCGTCTTTGTGGCGGAGGTAGGTGCGGCCGGCGGCGTAGCGGAGGAGCACGCGGTCAGTGATGGTGGCGTCGTAGCCGTGGAGCGTGACGATGAGAGAGATTTTGAGCTGCGACTCCAGCGGAAGCGCGGCTGCGGCATCGACGGCGAAGTGCGCGTGCAGCAGAACGGGATGGTAACGCTGGAGGGCACGGACGAAGTTCGGGGCGATGCCGGTGGCCAGGAAAAAGCGGCGGCGGAGCTTGTTAGCGAACTTGTCATTGTGCGTGAGGAGAGTGGTCTCGCAGGGATCGACCAGGAGGCTGGCGGGGACGGGACGAAGTCCGGCGAAGAACGGAGTGTAGCGGCGCAGGGCGTGGGCCTGGGCGGCGACGAAGGTTTCCGAGGCCGGCAGGAGATCGGATCGGTAGATGAGGACGGTGGGGTTCACGGGAATTCCTGGACGGGCTGTGCGAACTGCGGAGCTGTCTCCGATTGCGGATTCAGGATTTCATGGGGCCTGGGTCGGTTGGTGTGACGGTGATCACCCGTTCGACTCGCCCGCTGCGCGGACTCGCTCAGGGCAGGCTCCGTTCGACTCGCCCGCTGCGCGGACTCGCTCAGGGCAGGCTCCGTTCGACTCGCCCGCTCCACCCCATCACGCCAACCGCGGGCGTGCTGGGGACCCCGGTGCTGCGCGGACTCGCTCAGGGCAGGCTCCGCGCTGATCTCAGTGCTGGTCAGGGCGGCGACATAGAGGATCCAGAAGAGGCCGTTGTAGATGAGGAGGGTGTTTTCGTCGAGATTGTAGAGGACGATGAGGACGAGGAGGGCGAGGGGCCAGGCGATGCGGTCGATAGCGCCGCGCTGCCAGAGGGGCCAGAGCTTGCCCCAGCCGCGGAGCCAGCTGAGGACGAAGAGCAACAGGCCGGCGGAACCGAGCTCGAGGGTGATTTCGAGGAATCCGTTGTGGGCATGGGCGACGACGAAGTGGACGGCGGCAGCGACCTGGAACGATGGGCCCTGCATGCCGCGCCAGAAGGCGTCATAACCGTAGCCGAGGAGCGGGCGCTGGAAGACGAAGCGGGTGACGTGAGCCCAGATGGCGGTGCGACCGGTGAGCGTGGGGTCGCGGCCGAGGAGTGGGGCGAGATCGTGGACTCTGAGGACGAGAATCGCGCCGAGGGCAATGCTGAAGGGAGGCGCTGCGACGGCGAGGACGAGGCGGATGCGCTGGCCGGCGTGTCGAGCGAGAGCGAGGAGAAGCCAGAGAAACAGGAGAGCGGCTTCGATCATCCACGCACCGCGGGAGCCGCTCATGATGAGGACGAAGATGAAGAGGGCGAGAGTGGCGAGGCGGCTGGGACGGAGGAGGCTGCGTCTTTCGCCGTAAAGGATGATAGCGGTGGCGAGGACCATAATGCGGCCGCAGGCGTTCTTCTGGGTGAAGACGCCCTGCCAGTCGGAAGCGTGACCAGGGGTGTGGTCGAGGCCGAGGGAGGGGGCCAGAACGACGAGGGCGACGGTAGCGAGGGCGAGGGCCATCATGGCGAAGCGGAGGATGGCGAACTGACGGGCGGGCGAGTAACGAGCGGCGAACCAGAGACCGAAGAGCCCGGCGAGGGCGAAGGGGACGGAGCGGCGGAGGGTCAGCAGCGGATCGAGGGACCAGACAGTCGAGGCGATAGCGAGGGTGGCGAGCAGAGCGGGAAGGATGAGCCACGGGACCTGGGAGATCTGGCGGAGAAGGAAGCGCGGGCGGCGGAGGATGAGCGCGAGGATGAGCGAATTGGCGATCGCCTGTGAGGCAATGCCTCCGATGGTGGTGAGGCCGGTGGGGGCGGAGCCGGTCATTTCAAGGGACTGGGCGGGAGCGATGCCGGGGATGGCTCCCTGCATGGCGAAGAAGGTGAAGAGGGCGGAGCAGGCGAGTTCTTCGAGAGAGAGGGTGCGGATGCGCAGGGGCCGGAAGGTGGGGCGACGTGGGGGCATCAGTGGACGGCGTAAATGAGCGCTGAGCTGGCTGCGGCAGTGATATTGGCAATGCCGAGGGAGACGTTCTTCATGAGGCTGAAGGGGACGTAGAGGATGTCGTTTGCCTGGAGCGGAACGTCGGGTTCGCGGCCGCGTTCCATATCGCGCAACGGAAGGTCGACGGAGTGGGTGATGCCGTCGACGTTGCGGACGAGGCGGACGCGCTTTTCGCTGGCGGTTTTGGAGGCTCCGGCGGCGAGGGCGATGGCCTGGAGCACGGTGAGCTGCGAGTCGTTCTCCATGACGTAGCCGCCGGGGTGGGCGACGTCGCCGAGGACGTAGACGATACCGGCTTTGGGGACGATGACGGTGTCGCCGGGGCGAACGAGGATGTCGGCGTTGAGGGCGTCGTCGGCGCGGTTGGACAGGAACGCGCGGATGCGCTCGCCAGCTTTGCCGCCGCGCTCGATGACGATATGGCGGTCGGCGGTTTCGGTGAGGCCGCCGGCCTGGGAGATGACGTCGATGAGGGTGCGGGGGGCGGCAAGTTTGATCGTGCCGGGGTGGGCGACTTGTCCGAGAACTGTAACCGTCTGTGTTGCATATTCCTCGACGAACACGGAGACCTCGGGGCGGAGAAGAAAGCCGCCGCCTCGGTATTTCTCGGCGATAAGGGCGGCGGCTGCGGCGGGAGTGAGTCCCTGAATGGAGAGATTGCCGGCGAGGGCGAGGGTGATTTCGCCGGAGTCGAGAACGCGGACACGCTGATCGAGCTCAGATTCGCGAAGCACGGTGATGCGGAGGAGGTCGCCGGGGCCGATGAGGAGGGACTCGGGATTAGCTGCCGGATTGGTGGGCTGCACGGGGGCAGCGGTTGTGGGTGGAGAAGGGGCCTGCTCGGCGGGCGGGGTCGAAAGCGGCGGCGCCGATGAAGCGGGTTGTTGTGCTTGTGCGGTGACGGGACAACCAAGGAGCACGGAGGCGAGGATCAGGCAGGAGACGAATTCAGGCGTGCGCATAGCGTGGTCCAGAGTTGGCGTGCTCAAGAACGAGGCCGAGGACGGCGTGGTCGGGGACCTGGCGGCTGAGTGCGTTAAATGCCGGCAAAATTTCGTCGCGCGTAGTTTCGCCGGCCTGCGCGGAGACAAGCACCGCATCGGAAAGCTGCGCCAGCACGAGCGCATCGGCGAAGATGGCCGCTGGGCTGTGGATAACGATGAAGCTGAATTCACCGCGCCAGGTGGCGAGGAGGCTCTGCATGCGCGAGGACGCGATGAGTTCCGAAGGGCAGGGCGGATGAGCGCCAGCATGCACGACGGAGAGCGAGGGGAGGCCGGCGATGGGCTGCGTGAAGGGAAGGACGCCTGCGTCAGCCAGCATTTCGCTGAGGCCGGGGTCGGTGGCGGTGCAGGCAGCAGGAGCGGAGCGCAGATCGGCGTCAATATAGAGCACGGAGGATTCATGCTGCGCGAGAACGGCGGCAAGACTGAGTGCCAGCGATGGCTGATGGGCGTCGGTGTGGGCAGCGCCTGGCGACGAATCCTGGGGGCACGAATCGGTGATCGTAATGACTTGCGGCGCGCGATCGCTGTGGGAAAGCAGAAGGGAAGCGCGCAGGCGGTGCAGAGCTTCGACAAACGGGGTCTGTTCGGTGGGGATTTCGAAATCAGCGCCGGCGCCGGCCTGCATGTCGAGGATTGAGCGGTTCGGCAGGGGCAGCAGGCGCCGGTACCAGGGTTCCGCAAGGTAGTAGTCCGGGACTGCCGCGAAGACCGGAGCACCGATGAGCGCTTCGAGGTCGGCAGGGGTGCGAATGGCGGCGTCGGTGAACTCTCGCGTGACCGCGGCACCGCAACCGAGGATGGTCCCGGCGCCGATAGCCAGGGCAACGAGCAGAGGCAGGCTGGGGCTGGTGGGATTGTCGGACGGCGGCACGAGTGCAGGGCTGACCACGGCGAAGTTGCCGGAGTGGAGGCCTTCCAAAATGCCGGTTTGCTGGAGGCGGCCGAGGAGCGAGGTGTAGAGGGCACGGCTCTCGGCGGCTTCCTGACGAGCGAGGCGCAGGGCAACGGCGTTGCCGGTGAGTTGCGAGGCGAGGTTCTTCTGCTGGGTGAAGGCGTCGCGCGCCGCGTTCTCTGACTGGAACGCGACTTCGTAATCGCTGTGGGCGCGCTCGCCCAGGCGATGAACCTCCTGCTGGATGGAATCCTGAACGCTTTCGAGATGGGCGCGCTGTTCTGCGAAGGCTGGCCAGTTTTCGCCGTAGCGGTTGGCCGCCTCGGCGATCTGGGTCTTGATCGCGGATTCCTGAGTGCGCAGGGATTGGAGGAGCGCAAAGGAGTTTTGCGTACTCGGGCCGGCGTTAGGATTGCCCCCAAGCCGGAGATAACTTCGGGATCGCCGTTTTCGACGCTGCGCCAAATCGCCTCACGCACGATCCGGCTGGATTCGGCGGCGGCTAATGTGGCGTTCAGCGAATCGAGACGGGAGAGTACAGGATTGTGGGAGTCGTCGTCGCCGTAGTTGCCAGAGGCACGGTCGAGCGCAGCGGCGCGGGCGTCGAGGGCGTCGGTTTGCTGTCTTAGATTGGCAAGCTGAGCGGAGAGCCAGGACGCAGACTGCGCGGCGGCGGAGGATCGGGAATGGAACCCGTAGTCGGAGAGCGCCTGGACGAGCGTGTTGGCAACCAAGGCGGCGCGGGCCGGGTCAGGATCGGAATATCGAATGGAGATGAGACGCGTGCCTGCGTCGGGATCGATTTTGCGATGCGCGGCGAAGATTCTGAGCGCGGCGTAACGGCGATTGGGCGCGTCGGCGAGGGGCATTGAGAGCGGCTCGAGCGGCTTGCGCCAGAAAAGCAGTTTATGGAAGGCAGTCAACGCGTTATTATGCGGCGCGAAATAGTCGGGGGTGCTCTCAAGACCAGTGCGGCGGATGACATCGAGAGTGAGCGCGTCAGACTGGAGGATGCCAATTTCGGTCTGGAGGGTGAGATTGTCGTCGAAGGAGTCGGTGATGGCGGTGGATTGCCGGTCGGCGGTGGTGTTGTCGAGTCCGAAGGCGCCGTGGGATTCCTTCTGGATCTCGATGACCGCGGCGGCCTGGTAATGAGGGCGCGCGCACTCGTAGTAAAGAAGCGACAGACCGAGGCAGAGGGCGAGCGAAGAGACGACCCATACGCGCCGGCGCATGAGAACGGCGAAGAGATCGGGGACGGTCCACTCGACGGGCGGGTCGGCGGCATCATGAAGCAGAAATTGGGTGCGGGAGTTCATGGCCGGGTCTCCGGGATGGCGGCTAGGTCAGGCATTGCGGAGGAGCACCACCGATCCATCGAAGTCGAAGCTGAAGTCCATTTCGCTCAGGCCGGTGCGGAGCATGGTGTCGCGCAGGCGGCGGCGATCCTGGGTGTGGAGGAGAAGGAATCCGCTGCCGCCGGCGCCGACTAGCTTGCCGCCGGTGGCGCCGCCCTCGGAACGGGCCAGATCGTAGAGCGAATCGACGCGGGTGGTGGACATCGAGCGGCAGCGCACGCGTTTGCGCATCCAGTGCTCGTGCATGAGGCGGCCAAATTCGGCGACCTGGCCGGCTTCGAGGGCGCTGCGAATCTCGCGGCCAAGCATGCGCGCGAAATGCAGCCCGTCGATCATCGCCGGATCGCGGCATTCGGAGAGACGCTTCTGTTCGCCGAGCAGAGTGGACGCGTTGCGCGTATCTCCGACGAAAAAGAGCATGAGCGAGTCGCGCAGTTCGTGGAGAGATTCCTCGGTCATGTGAAGCGCGGCGACGCGAACTTCGCCGTCGGGCAGATACTCCTGGCAGAGAAGGCCGCCATAAGCGGCGATGTACTGATCCTGCTTGCCGACGGGCTCGCCGAGGCGGTTCATCTCGATTTCGACGGCTTCGCGGGCCAGCGTTTCAGCGGTGACCGGCTCGCGCTGCCATGCGTAGAGGGCGTGCAGCAGGCCGACGAGGAAGGTACCGGAGGAGCCGAGGCCGGTGCCGGCAGGGACATCCGCGACACTGACGACTTCCAGCGGCGACGCGGCATGGTGCATACGAATGGCCTCGCGCATAAGGGGGTGGTGAATTTCGTCGCAGGTGTCGGCGTGCTCGGTTTCGGAATATTTGAGGAAATAGCCAGGAAGGAAGCTGCGGTTAACGGTGATGTAGACGTATTTATTGATGGCAGCGGAGATGACAAAGCCGCCGCCATTCTCCTGGTACCAGGAGGGCAGGTCGGTGCCGCCGCCACCGATGGAGATACGCAGGGGTGTGCGAGTCATGATCAACTTCACACCACCTGCGTGTCTCGTTGCGGGGGAGGGCTGCTGCATCTTGCGAAGGAGAGCACGCGGCGAACGCGGGGAGAAGCGGCGACCACTGCTTCGGTCTCACGCATACCGGCAAGGGACCCGATTTCGTAGAAGCGCTCGGAGGTTTCGTACCCGGCCAGGAGCGAATAGTGAGCGAGTCCGGACCAGACTTCGGCGAGGTCGAAGACGGGCACGGTCCAGTGGGTGAGAACGCTGGCATCGAGAGCGTCGAGCCCGTAGTCGATGTGGTGCATGGCGGGGGAGGGATGACGTTTGTCGTAACGAACAACGACGCCCCTGCGAAACTCGACGTTGCTGGCGCCCCATCGATTCTGGTTGCAGAAGACGGTCATCAGCGCGGGCTTGCCTGAGTCGAGAAAGGAGCGCCAGACCGGCTCGACGGGCTCGGTGAGCCAGCTGTCGCCGTACATCACGAGAAAGCGCAGGCCGAGCAGAGGGAGCGCCTTGAACAGAGCGCCACCGGTGCCGAGGGGCTGCGGCCCATCGTGACTGTAGGTGATGGAGAGGCCAAAGCGGCTGCCATCTCCGGCGAAGTCCTCGATCTGCTCGCCCAGAAAGCCGCAGCAGAGGATGACTTCGCGGATGCCGCCAGCACGAATCAGGCGAAGCTGGTGGGCAAGGAAAGGCTCGCCGGCGATCTGGATCAGCGACTTGGGCATGAACGAGGTGAGCGGGCGCAGTCGCGTTGCCAGGCCGCCGGCGAGCAGCGCAAGACGAGGAGGCCAGATGGATTCTCCGCCGCCGTAATCTTTGAAAACGGGGCGCTCGTGCGGTTCTTCGTCGAAGGAAGGCCACGGGCCGGAGGCTGCCATACTGACGACCGCGGGGATCATGTTCCAGTCAGTTACGAAGGATGCGTTCATCGGCCATCAGCTCCTCAAGGGATTCGCGCACGGCGTCGCGGCTGTTCCTTTTTGGGAACCAGCCGAGAGAGCGTATGCGCGAGGAATCGAGACGGACTACCGGTACGTCGCCGCGCCAGCCACGCGATCCGCCGGTGTACTCGAACGCGGGCTTGTCGGCCAGACCGAGGGTTGTGACGGCAAGGTCGGCGATTTCGGTGACGGTGACTGTGTCGTCGGTGGCGACGTTGAAGACGGAGAACGGTGCTGTAGCCTTCTTCGCAGCGCACAGCGCGGCTTCGACGACATCGGTGACGTGAATGTAGGGCTTGCTTTGATTGCCGTCGCCGAGGATGCGAAGGCGCTTGGGTTTGGCGGAGAGGCTGCGCAGGAAATCGAATCCGACGCCGTGGGTCTGGCGGGGGCCGACGACATTGCCGAAACGAAAGGCGCAGGCGTGCAGTCCGAACATGGAGCAGTAGCTCGCGATCAGGGATTCGCAGGCCAGCTTGCTGGCGCCGTACGTGGAGATGGGCACCATGGGGGCAAAATCTTCCGGGATCGGCTTGTCGCCCGCGTCGCCGTAGACGCCGCTGCCGGAAGCGTAAAGCAGACGGCGCACGCCGGAACGGCGCATGGCCTCGACCACGTTATTCGTGAGCAGCGTGCCCTGATAGAAGTCGATCTCCGGACGCTCGGCCGCGGCGGCGATATCGGGATTCGAGGCAAGGTGGATGACCCAGTCGTGGCCCTCCATCGTAGCGGTAAGGGCGTTGATGTCGCAGGCGTCCGCATGGACGACGTTGAGGCGCGGATCGCGGCGATGAGCCTCGTAGTGCCATTCGCGGCCGGACGAAAAGTTGTCGAAGATGGTGACGCGGCGGGTCTTCTCAGACGCAAGCAGCGCGTCCATGAAATGGCTGCCGATGAAGCCGGCGCCCCCGATGATGAAGTAACTTGCCTCCGAAAGGAGCATCTGATGGTTCCCTCTGCCGGATATACGAATCAGTAATGGCGATTCCGATTTTGAAACTCGCTGGAGCTTAGTGGCCCGAAGTGAAACGATGCTCCTATCCTTGGGCGTCGCCCTGAGGAATGGCAATCATTTCTGTAGCCGGAGCGGTTACGCAAGTCAGGTTAATGACAAAGTTATGACCTGTCGGCGGCATTACCTGAGATAGGGAAGGGTGACGATCCACAGGTTGATCATGCTAACGGGGATTTATAAGTGGCTTCGTAACTTTCTGCCGGCGCCCTCCAGGCGCGTCGGCACTGGCGAATTATGGACACAACTGATTTCGGGCTCACAGTGGGGATGCCGGTATGCAACGCCATGCCGTGGCTGCCGGAGGCAATGGACAGCCTGCTGCATCAGACGACCAATGCGTTTCAGATCCTCGTGATCGTGGACGGGGGCACGGATGGCAGCGCGGCGTATCTGAGGAACCTTGAGAACAAACTGGCGCGGGTTGGATTCCCGTGGCCCCGGCTGCGCGTGCTGGACCAGATCCGCGCGGGCATTACCGCCACGCTGAACCGCCTGCTGTACGAGACGCGAACGCCCTGGCTGGTCCGCATGGACGGGGACGATGTTTCGTATCCGATGCGAATCAAAAGGCTGCAGGAAGCGATTCGGGCTCATCCGGACGCGGGGCTGATCTATTCGCTGGCTGACTACCATCCGCGGGAGCGCTGCGCGGGTCAGTTCCGGTGCTCGCGGGGTACTCCAGAGGAACTGCGGGCGATGGTCCGGAGCGGCTATCTGCTGTCGATTTGTCACTCGACGGTGGCGCTGAACGTGGAAAAGGCGTGCGCCGCAGGGGGATATCGGATGGAGATCCACGCAGAAGATGCGGACCTGTGGTGGCGCATGGCGTTGCGGTACGAGATTCGCTGCATTCCAGAAGCGCTGGTGGGATTCAGGCTGAATCCGCAAAGCCTGAGTGCGCAGAATCTGGAGAAGCAGCAGCTCGCAGCGATCTATGTGCAGTATCTGCTGCTCTCAGAGCTGTGGAAGCTGCCGCCACGGCCGCTGGGAGACGTTGCCGCGCCGTTGACGGAGTTTCTCGATCCGTCGGCGTTTGAGGCGAAGGAGGCGCTTCGGCGGTTCAACATCAATCTGGCAGAGAAGCGTTATGTGCGCGGTTTGGGCGCTCTGGCCCATGCTGCGCACGCGTCGCCGGGCTACGTTTTACGTAGAGTTCGGGATGAACTGCGGCATACGGCGATCGGCAATGGTGTGCCGCCGGACAGATTTCTGGAGCGAAAGGGAGTGCTGTGGGCCTGATGGTGGAAACGATCACGACAGAATGTGCGGAGGATCCGGATTCGGCCTCTGCACCCGCGCGGCTGCCGTTGCCGCCTCGATTTATGCTGGGCAAAGTTCCCATCGACCGGATCTCGATGGATTACGCCGCGGTGCTCATGGTGGAGGCCTTGCTGCACCGCGGAGAGTTGCCGCCGCTGACGGTGGTAGGTCCGAACGCGCATCTGGTGACCATGGCGGAGCGCAACAGCCGCTTTGCCGAGGCGATGCAGGATGCGGATCTGGTGGTTCCGGATGGAATCTCCATAGTTTTTGCGTCGCGTTTGCTGGGCGTTCCCATTCCGGAACGGGTGACGGGCGGCGACCTGATGGAGCGGATGTGCTCGGAGGCAGCCCATTATGGCTTCCGGGTGTTTTTCCTGGGAGGGTTGCCAGGCGCGGCGGTGATGGCAGCGCATCATCTGCGGGAGCGGTATCCTGGGCTCCAGATTTGCGGGACATATTACCCGCCGCGAGGCTTTGAGAATGATGCCGCGGAACTAACTCGCATTGGCAGAGTCATTGACGAGGGCGCCCCTGACCTGCTGTGCGTGGCTTTCGGAGCCCCGAAGCAGGAAATCTGGATTCAGGAGAATCGCGGGCGCCTGAAGGTGGGCGCGATCATGGCGGTGGGCGCGGCGCTGGATACGCAGGCGAAGCTGCGGCGGCGCGCGCCGCCCTGGGTCCAGGCAATCGCGCTGGAGTGGCTCTTCCGGCTTCTGATGGAACCGCGGCGCCTGTGGCGCAGATATCTCATCGGGAACACACGGTTCGTGCTTCTGGTGATGCGGCAGTGGGCGCGGGAGAGATCCCGCGATCTCATGCGAGGTATCGCAGAGACCTTCCGCGGCGACAACAAACAACTCACAACGACAGGGTCAGGCCATGAGGAAAATTGAAGAACTGCGGATCAGTTTGTTCAGCGACGGAGCCGATTTGGCGGGAATTCTTGAGATGTACGCCAAGCCGTGGATTCGGGGCTTCACCACGAATCCGACCCTGATGCGCAAGGCAGGGGTGCGGAACTACGAGGCCTTTGCGCGCTCGTTACTGCGCGCGGTGCCAGACCGGCCCATCTCGCTGGAGGTGTTCGCCGATGACGAAGCGGAGATGGAGATGCAGGCGCTCACGATCGCGACCTGGGGCCCGAACGTCAATGTGAAGATCCCGGTCACGAATCGCGACGGCGTGTTTATGGGGCCGCTGATCCGCAGGCTGGCTGAAGCGGGAGTCGCGCTCAACGTGACTGCGATCCTGACGCTCGAGCAGGTGGAGCGGGTTGTTGAGGCGCTGGAGCCGGAGACCTGGGCGATCGTGTCGGTGTTCGCGGGGCGAATCGCGGATACAGGCGTCGATCCGATTCCGCTGATGGCGGAGGCGAAGCGGATCCTGCGGTGGCGGCCGAGTGCGCAGCTGTTGTGGGCCAGCCCCCGCGAGTTACTGAACGTCTTCCAGGCGGAGGACACGGGGTGCGACATTATCACCGTAGCGCCGGAGATCTTGCGCAGGATGGAACTGGTTGGGAAGGACCTCGCGGCCTATTCGCTGGAAACCGTAGAGATGTTTTACGGCGATGCGCTGGTGGCGGCGTACGAGATCGACACCAGTGCAGTAGTGGCAGCGAAGGTCCAGGAGAATTCAGCGGGCCGCATCGCTGAGAATGATTTCCGCGGCCTCGGTGAGATTCCGCGCGAAGTAGTCGGCGCAGGGGTCGGGGCTCTGCAGGGTCAGACAGGCGCCGGATGAGCTGGGCGCAATGCGGATGGTGCGAACGCCCGCCGCGTGGCCGCACTGCGTGTCGGTGGGCTGGTCGCCGATCATCCACGAATCGGAAAGCGTGAGGCCAAAGTCATTGCGCGCCTGCAGCAGGAGGCCTGGCGAGGGTTTGCGGCAGTCGCATACGTGCGAGTACCCAGGCGTGAGTCCTCTGGGGTGATGCAGGCAGTAGCTGAAGCGAAAGAAGCCGATGCCGGCCGAGGCCAGGGCTGTGACGAGCTTATGTTGTATATCGCGGTGGGTTTGGTAACTGAACTTACCGAGCGCAAAGTTCGGCTGATTGGAAACGAGGATGAGCGGATAGCCCGCACTTTGCAGCTTGTGAAGGGCGGGAATCACGCCGTCGATGAGCCGAAGATCCTTCGGCGTGAGCGGGGATTCCATCCGGCCGGTGGCCGGGTTGAGGATGGTGGGATTGAGCACGCCATCACGGTCGAGGAAGATCGCGGGCCGGGTTATCTTGCGGATTCCCATTTCATCTCATTGGCCCGCAGGCGAGGGTGGGAGACGATCAGGTGCCACACAACCGCCTGGAACTCCTCGGTGTGCGGCGTGACTGTGTCCGCGCGGAGTGTGGGGATGATCAGACAGGCGTCCGCGACCTGCGCGGTGTAGCCGCCATCGCGGCCCACGATACCGAGGATGCGGGCCCCGGTCTGTTTCGCCAAAGTGAGACTCGCGACCAGATTCGTACTGACGTGGTGCTCTGGATTCCCGCCGCCCACGGAGAAGACAAAGACGGCATCGCGGGCGGAAAGATGACTGCCCAGGAGCCAGTTGGCATAGCAGGATTCCCAGCCGTCGTCGTTGATGCGGGCGGTGAGTTCCGAGACGTTGTCGGTGGGGGCGTAGCACTCAATGCCGGCGATCTTGCGGAAGTCGTTGACCGCATGGCTGGCATGGCCGGCGCCGCCACCCACGCCGAGAAAGAAGACGCGCCCGCCCTGAGCGCGAATCTCGAGCAGTAACTCGATCATGCGATCGATGACAGTCGTATCGAGATGAGAAGCGAGGGCGCCCACTTCGGAAAGATAGGCGGCGGTGTAGTCGCTGGCAGGCAAGGTCGGCACCGGATCAGAGGGAGGATTTTCGCAGAACAGGAACAGCAGGCTTGCGGCTGAAGACCAGGCGGAGACCGGGCTCCGCGTCAGCCCGATGCCGCGCCTGGCGAATACCTTGCCTCAGGGATCGGCGGATCTTTGCCGGAATGAAGGCGAAGATGAGGAAGCTGGTGAAGGAGCGAAGTTCCGGCTGGCCTTCCAGTAGAAATGCACGCAGCAAAGTGAATCGGGCGCGCAGTTCTGCATGGCTGCTCTGCGCGCGCCACGCGCACTGAATGGCCACGAACCAGGAGAAGGCACGAGAGGATACCTGACCGCGGGAGGCGCGTATCCACGACAGCGACGATTGCCATGCGGCATCGCGGCCCACGGTCTCACGCGCGTCTTCCACCCGCCATATGGCGAGGGGCTGGCGCACCATGGAAAGGCCGACGCCTTTGTGCGCGGCAACGCGGATCAGCCAGTCCCAGTCCTGATGCAGGGGAAGGCCGGACTGGAACGGCACGGCGAGCAGAAGATCGCGCGGCGCCAGAAGGGTGGAACTTTGCATGAGGCCGCCCGGATCGCGCAGGCTGGTACGGCAGAAGAGAAAATCCGCGATTGGCTGCGGCTGTTGATACGGCCGTAGCGGCAGCACGCGGCTGGTCGCCGGCGACTGTGCGATCAGACGGCAGGAGACCACCGGAAACCAGTCCGGCATGGCGTGCGCAACACGCATCTGGCGGCCAGTCTTTTCCGGGAGCCATTCGTCGTCATCGTCCAGAAAGGCGATCCAGTCACCGCGAGCCACGCGGACGCCGGCGTTGCGGGCATCGGAGCCACCGCAGCGGTCGGCCAGAAAAACCACCCGCACACGCGGGTCGGTGAGGGATTCAAGATAAGTCGCCGTATCCGGATCAGGGCCGTCGACCACGACGATGACCTCCATGCGAGGCCAGGTCTGGTGCAGCGCGCTGCGAATCGCCCAGGCGAGCAGCTCCGGCCGGCCGCGGGTGGGTATGACAGCGGAGACCAGCGGATAGTCCGAGATCGGAGAATGATCTGACATGGAAGCACGAGAAAGTGCGAGGCGCACTGTTCGTGGATTCCAGGATAAGGTGGGCGTTCGGGCGCGGACAGATTACCGGGCGTGGTTTCCTCCACTTCGGTAATGGAGCGATACCAAACTGGAAAAGCGAATTCAGCCCGGAAGATTGGACGACAGCGGATAAGTCCGCGGCCTCATCGGGAAAGGGCACCGATGAGGCCGAGGGCGATGCTATCGATTCATGTTGTCGAGGACGGAGCCGAGGACGCCGCCGAGGACGCCGGCTTCGGTGGTTTGCCGGACTTCGCGCTGCGGCATGTACTCCTGGAGCGCATGCGCGAGGCGCGAGAGTGGCAGGGTCTGCAGCCAAATCCGGCCGGGGCCGGTGAGCGAGGCCAGAAAGATGCCGTCTCCGCCGAAGATAAGGTTCTTGATGCCGCGGACCATGGTGATCTGAAACGAAATGCTGGCCGTGAAGGCGCCGACGTGGCCGGGGTGGACCAGCAGCGTCTCGCCTTGCTGAAGATCGCGGGTGACGACTTCGCCGGAGAGCTCGATCCACGCGGTGCCCTGGCCGCTGACTTTCTGCAGCAGGAAGCCGTCGCCTCCGAAGATGCCCGCGCCGAGAGACTGCTGGAATCCGACGCCGATCTGAATGGCGGAGGTGGCGCAGAGAAAGCCGTGCCGATGGATCATGTAGTCGTAGCCGGGCGCGACTTCGACGGGCACGATGTGGCCAGGGACCCGCGTGGCGAAGGCCAGCTCGCCGTTGCCGCCCATGGCGCGGTACTCCGTCATGAAGAGGCTGCCGCCGCCAACCACACGTTTGAATGCGCCGAAGAAGCCGCCTCCTCCACCGAATTGCGTGTGGGTAGTCATCTGAACGTTGGGGGACATCCAGGAGAGCTCGCCGGCTTCGGAGATGATGGTGTCGTTGGGCTCGAGAAGGAACTCGAGAACCGGCATGGTGGTGCCGATGACCTGACTTTTCATGACAGACAGCGTACAGGAACAGTGGCGCCCCGTCATGGGGAGTTTTTTATGCTCCGGCAGAGCTGGCGCGGTCGCCGCACCGCTGCGGCCGGAAAAAATTGCATGGAAATCTCCGCAGAAACGGCAGAAATTGCTCGACTTGAGGGCGCGACAAAAGCCTGGCGGAGATTGACGCCGAATTCCTCAGAAAATTGTGATTTAGGGGTTGACCGAAGTCTAAACGCGGAGTACGACTAAGGCAATTCTTAGAAAAAAAGCTATTGGAGGGTTCGAAAAACTTAGATTTCCTGATTTGTGAGGTAGGGGCTCAGAAGTGACCACGTCGTATCACCACGCTGTCCGTTGTCACCACGTTGTAAGAACTGTCCGCCTTTGAGCAGTAGCCGCGATTGAAGAGTCGCAGGGTCCCCCCAAAAATTGTACCGGGCCAAGGTATCTCAGTCTGAGAGAGAAAGGTATTGTCTCGTCTCGACGGACCTCTAAGTCACACCCACGGCGATGACTTAGCAGGACTTCGTTCGGGAAAGACAACGCCTGACACTCAGCTACGCCTTCCTGTTTGCAGGAAGGCTCGGCGCCGCAGTCACGCTGCGCGCGTCAACAGGTGGCGTGTGCCCAGGCGTTATCAGGTGCCACCGAATGTACCTCAATCGTATTGCTCCCTCTTTCGGCCGCGCAGTCTCGGCTGCCGACGCATTGACCCGCAACCAAACTTCATTTCTCGTCAGGCCGCCAGGGAGTCGCAACCGATTTCGCAGGACCGCATCGGTTGCTGCCGTTGCAACACTGTTGTGCTTTACCCCCGGTTCGATGTTCGCGCAGCACTGGAATAACCGGCACGGGTCGAGCGGAAAAGTGAGCAAAGTGACTTGCAGCAGTGGTTCGCTGACCGGAGCAGGCACGGATGCCTGCACCGTGACGCTGACCGGCGCGGCCGGAAACGGTGGGATGACGGTCAGTCTGGCGAGCAGCAGCAGCGCCGTTAAAGTGCCAACGTCAGTCGCAGTGGTTTCGGGAGCGACGACCGCTGGATTTGCTGCGACTGCCTCGGTGGTCAGCTCAGCGCAGACTGCAACCCTGACAGCTTCGGGCAACGGCAATTCTGCTGCTTACTCGCTCCAGCTAAAGCCTGCGACGACGATCCCCACCGGTACTGCAGCTCTGACGCTGGGGTCCACCAGCGTGGCCTTTGGCAGCGTGAGCCTGAATACGCCGTCGGCGCAGACGGTGCAGCTGACCTCCAGCGGAACGGCGTCGCTGACCGTCAACTCGGCGGCCATTAAGGGAACGGGCTTCACGATGTCGGGCGTCACGACGCCGCTCACGCTGACACCCGGCCAGACAGCAACGCTGGATCTGCAGTTCGATCCCACCGCTGCGGGGGCCGATACCGGAACGGTGACCATAGCCAGCAATGCCGCCAGCGGTGGAACTGCTACGATCGGCCTGAGCGGTACCGGCACATCGGCGGCTGGCTATCAGGTGCAGCTCACCTGGGACGCGCCGAGCAGCTCCAGCGATCCGGTCGCCGGCTACAAAGTCTATCGTGCGGCGAGCGGCGGTACCTCTTATCAGTTGCTGAATACGTCGGTGCAGCAGCCGACCACTTACACCGATACGACGGTGCTGGCCGGCACGAGCTATACGTACGAAGTGATGAGCGTGGACGCTTCCGGAGTGCAGAGCGTTCCTTCTAATGTCTACGCTGCGGCGATCCCGTAGCGTTTGTCGAACGGTTGCGGGAAGAAAACGGGGGCCGATCCTTGCGTTACAAGGCGCGGGGTTCGGCTTTCGTGCGTTTGGCTTTCGTGCGCAGAGTGCGTGGACGGGCGGCGCGCGGATCCTTCGTTATAGCCCGACGGTAACCACCTCCCCGCGTGGCAAATCTACGTTGCTCAATTCTTGTTGCGGTGGGTAATGAGTGATGCACATTACCGCTGTCAAAGTAAGTACGAATAAGTAGGTCGTAAGTTCCAGAATGGGAAACCTAACTAATCGCGCGCAGTGATCCTGTCGAAAGTAACTAACAGCGAGCACTATTGTGATCTAACTCACAGTTACTAACGCCCCCCTCGTTGGATGATCGCTTCAGCAAAATACTTCGTTCGACCACCTTCTATGTGATCCGGGCCAGCATGCTCGCAATGCGATTGCGAGCGCGCAGAGGTGGAGTGTGCGAAGACGCTTTCTGAGGTGCTGCTGATGCTTCGTCTTCTTCCTTCCCCCTTCGGCCGCAAGGTATACGAATCCAACAACCAACCCTGCAGAAACCTTCCGCCGAACGATGCGCGCGGTCCGATGCGGCCGGCGCGTGAGTGGCGGATCACATGGGTACTGATGTTGCTGTGCTGTCTGCCGTTAACCATGCGAGGCGCGAGTTTCGTGCAGGCAGCATACTCAACGCCGTCGTCCGCAACGACGGTGAACGTCACGTATAAGTCAGCACAGATCGCCGGCGATCTGAACGTAGTGGTCGTAGGCTGGCATCAGACCGCAGCTACTGTACAGTCGGTCAGCGACAGCGCCGGCAACAGCTATCGCCTGGCCATTGGACCGACGGCTGGCAATGGATATGAGCAGTCCATTTACTATGCCCCGAACATCGCGGGCGGCAGCAACAAGGTGACGGTGAAGTTCAGCCAGTCGGCGGCTTACCCGGATGTGCGCATTGTTGAATACCAGGGGTATGCGGCGCTGGACGTCGTGGCCGGCGGCACGGGCAGCAGTACGAGCGACAGCAGCGGCTCAGCGACGACGGCGCATGCCAACGAGCTGATTGTGGGAGCCAATACCGTTAATACAGCGAATCTGAATCCTGGCAGCGGATTTACGCAGCGCGTGTACACATCGCCGGATTCCAACATCGTGGAGGACAGGACCGTGACCTCCGCTGGCAGCTACAGCGCAACCTCCACCCTGAATGAGCGTGGTGGGTGGGTGATGCAGATGGCGGCTTTCTGGTCCGGCAGCGGGAGCACGCCGGTGAGCCTGAATTCGTTGTCGTGCAGCAGTGGGTCGCTGATTGGGGCAGGAACGGACGCCTGCACGGTAGCACTGACTGCGGCGGCGACGACCGCGACTACGGTGACGTTGTCGAGCAGCAATGGTGCGGTGACGGTGCCGGCATCGGTGACGATTGCCGCGGGTGCGACGAGCGCGAGCTTCACGGCGACGGCGACGGCGGTGACTTCGAACCAGACGGCGACGCTGACGGCGACGGCGGGCGGGATCTCGAAGACCTTCGCGCTGACACTGAATGCGACGGCTCCGGGTTTGACCTTGAGCAGCACGAGCGTGGCGTTTGGAGCGGACGCGCTGAACACAACGGCCACAAAGACGGTGACCCTGACGTCTTCGGGAACGGCGCCTGTGACGATCAACGGCGCGACAGTCGCTGGGACGGGCTTTGGCGATTCGGGGACCACTTTTCCTGTGACTCTGAATCCCGGGCAGACGGCGACGCTGACGATCAGCTTCGATCCGACGACGGCAGGTGCGTTCAGCGGGTCGGTGACGATCAGCAGCAACGCAGCGGCGGCGACGATTAGCCTGAGTGGGACCGGACAGGCTCCGGCGACGCTGAGCGCGATTTCCTGCAGCAGCGGGACGCTGACCGGGGCTGGCACGGATGCCTGCACGGTGTCGCTGACCTCGGCTGCGAGCAGTGCGACGACGGTAACGCTGTCCAGCAGCAGCAGCGCGGTGACGGTGCCCGCTTCGGTGACGATTGTCGCAGGGGCAACGAGCGCCAGCTTCACCGCGACGGCGACGGCAGTCAGTTCCAGTCAGACGGCGACGCTGACGGCGACGGCGGGTGGGATCTCGAAGACCTTCGCGCTGACGCTGAATGCGACGGCGCCGACGCTGACGATGAGCGCGACCACCGTGGCCTTCGGCAGCGTGGCTCTGAACACACTGGCGACCCAGTCGGTAACGATGACGTCGTCCGGAACCGGCACAGTGACCGTGAGTGCCGGAAGTGTGACCGGGAACGGATTCTCGCTTCCGGGAGCGAAGTTCCCAATGACGCTGACCCCTGGGCAGGCCTCGACGCTGGAAGTGCAGTTCGATCCAGCCGTCGCGGGTGCGGCGACGGGCAGCGTGAGTTTCTCCAGCAACTGCTCCATGGGAGCCATGTCCATCAACCTGAGCGGGACCGGCGCTACGCCGGCAAGCTATCAGGTCGAGCTGAGCTGGGATGCACCAACAAGCTCCAGCGATCCGGTCGCTGGATACCACATTTACCGGGCGAATAGTGGACGTACGTATCAGTTGCTGAATTCGTCCGTCAACACGCCCACGACCTACACCGACACAGCCGCGCAGGACGGGGCGACTTACAACTATGAAGTTACAAGCGTAGACGCGTCGGGGGTGGAAAGCGCACCCTCCAACGTCTACACGGCGGTGATTCCGTAACGGCTCGAACACGCTGACGAGCCGCAATGGAAGCGAGTAATTCCGGCACTGGCCACACGAGCAAGGGCGGCTGGTGAATCGCGGAGCATGAACTGCAGTTCAGTCGCATGCTCCGCATTTTTTCCGGTAGCGTTCCGGCGCTGGTTTTGTTCGCCAAGTCTCCGGATCAGAAGAAGAACCAGGGATCAAAGTTCGAATTGGAAGATCAGTCCGAAGACGGTGACGGCTGGCGGGCAAAGGCGCGACGGATCCAGAGAGCAGGGAACGGCGCGAACATCAGCGCCCAAAGACCGCAGCCCCACAGTATCCATGCGGTGCCGGCGCGGTCTTCGAAAGACATGCCAAAGCGGAATCCAAGGAGCAGGATAAGGAATCCGCAGCAGAGCAGCGTGCCTATCAGGAGGGTCCACCAGCGAGGATGACGCCATCCCAATATGGCATCAAGCCCGCGGCCTGCGAACCACCAGGCGGGAATGCAGAAGAAAGGCAATGTGACACATCGCCATCCGAACAGAGACAAATTGCTCGGATGCCAGGAGTCGGGCCACGAAGTGGGAACGGAAACGAGAAACTCGCCCAACATGCCAGGGGCGTTGATTGCGGTGATGGTACTAAACTCACGCAGGCCGACCAACTCGAGGGCAAAGGGCAGCAGCTTGTCGCGACGAACCGTGCCACCGAATTGGCCGACTTGGAGCTTAAGCTCCGGCGAGGCTCGCGCCAATTGGTGCAGCCGCACGTAGACAAACGCTACCTGGGTAGGCACCAATACAAGCCAGAGCATCAATTCCAAAAGCGGCAGCAGCAGCGAGAATGAAACTCGAGTAATTCTCACGCGGGAAGAATACGCTACGGCCGTTTCGTCGGCAGGTCAGCCGTCGCTGCGAAAGCGGATGATGCGGCGCCGATCGCGTTTCGAGGGGCGGCCGGCAGGAGCAGGCGTGAAGTGGAGTCCGGCTTTGCGCTCCTCGGCAAACTTGTGCCGGGCTTCGCGGCTCGCCTCGGTCTCGCGGTAGAGCTGCTGGGCGACGGAGGCGGGTCCGCGCGTGTCGCTGAGGGCCAGGACCTCGACTTCGAAGTCGCCGCCGTCGTTTTTGATCGAGAGCAGATCGCCGACACGCATTTCGTGTGAGGAGCGAGCGGGCTGGTGATTGGCCTCGATCCGGCCGAGTTCGCAGGCCTTCGCCGCAAGGGTGCGCGTCTTGAAGAAACGCGCAGCCCAGAGCCATTTGTCGAGACGCGTGCCGGTCATGCAGTCAATGCTAGTGGATGGCGGAGAGCATTCAGCGATAAGGCCGCTGGCGAAAACCGGGATCCAGTCGCTGTTTGCGAAGGCGAAGGTTCGGCGAAGCCTAGCGCGACTTTCGCTCTGTGACAAGGGCCGGCGGCCAAACTTCTGTAACGGGGAACCACTCTCGATAACCACTACATCTTGTGGTCGCAGCCGTCGAAACACCCAAGTCGTGTAGTTTGTGTAACTCGCGCTGGCCGTGGGATTTAGGGGGCGCGACATTATTTGTCAGCAGGAAGATTTTCCACTTTGCAGGGAGAACCTTGTCGATTACGATTCCGCCAGTGGGAAACTGTGGGTAGCGGTGGAACAAAACCCCTGAATCCATACAACATCCATTTGGCGTCCCAGCGCCCAACATTAGCACGTTTCCGGCAGCCGGGAGCCATTGAATTTGCAGGGGTTCCACGTTAGGTACGGATGGATGTTTCGCGGTAGCTACATTACGCGGGTCGATGAAAAGGGCCGGCTCAAACTGCCCGCCGAGTTCAAGCGGCAGATCGATGAGGAGTACGGAGGGCAGTTTTTTATCACGAGCCGGGACGGGAAGGTGGCCGAGATTCACCCGATGCGTGAGTGGGAAGAGTTTGAGAAAAAGCTGGCGGCGGTTCCAAGCTTCAATGCGGCCAAGCAGAAGCTGCTGAAGTGGATCAACTACTTCGGGCAGCAGATCGAGATGGACGGGCAGGGCCGGGTGCTGTTGCCGCAGTTGCTGCGGGAGAAGGCGAACCTGATGGCCGAAGTGGTGGTGTATGGCAACGAAGGATACCTGAAGGTTGAGAACCACCAGGTTTACGAGCAGGGTCTGGAGACGGGCCCGATCACACTGGAAGACCGGGTTGAGCTTGAGAAGTACGGCGTTTAGTTAAATGAAGACCCCCCAGGGGGAGCACATGACGGAAGCAATCAGGCATGTGCCGGTTCTTTTACAAATTGCGATCCGAATGCTGAATGTGCGCCGGGGCGGCGTGGTGGTAGACGCGACGCTTGGCAATGCAGGGCACGCGAGCGAGATTGCGCGGAGGCTGGGGCCGGAAGGAAAGCTGATCGGCTTCGACCGCGATCCGGAAGCGATGGAGCTGGCGAAGCAACGGTTCGACGCGCTCAGGGAAGAGCTGGGAGCGGAGATGCCGGAAGTGGTCCTGCACGATGTGGAGTTTTCGCGGATGAGCGAAATGCTGGCCGGCCAGAAGGTCGATGGGCTTCTCGCGGATTTCGGAGTCAGCTCGATGCAGTTCGACGACGCGCACAGAGGATTCAGTTTTCAGGCGGAGGGCAACCTCGATATGCGGATGAATCCGCGCGAGGGAGCGACCGCCGAACAAGTGGTAAATCAGGCCGGGGAAAAAGAGCTCGCCGATCTGATTTACGAATTCGGAGAGGAAAGGAGGTCGCGGAGAATCGCCAGAGCCATTGTCCGGTCGCGGCCGGTGACGACGACGGTGCAGTTGGCCCGAATCGTTGCAGGCGCGGCCGGAGCAATGAAATCCGAGCGAGGCCGGCATATGATGCATCCGGCAACCAGGACCTTTCAGGCTCTTCGAATTTATGTGAATGCCGAGCTGAGCGAGATTGATGCGCTGCTCGGTGCGGCGCCGGAGCTGTTGAAGCCGGGCGGAAGGCTGGTAGCGATCAGCTTTCACTCGCTCGAAGACCGGCGGGTAAAAGATGCGCTGCGCGAGGGAGCGCGGCAGGGGATTTGGGAAGCGCTGACGCGGAAGCCGATGACGGAGGAAGCGGAGGAGACGGATCGCAATCCGCGGGCGCGCAGCGCGAAGCTGCGGGCAGCGGAGAGAACAGCAGGGAATAGGGATTAGGGGTCAGGCAGCAGGCGCAGTGAAGAGGAAGGGCGAGGACGAGACGATGGCGACACAGGCAATAGCGGCACCGATGATGGGCGGATTGAGCCGAGGCACGGAGTGGGTCGCGGAGCACAACGCGATGTTGATGGCGGCGCAAAGGCGCGGCCGGCGCGGACCCACGCCTGAGGCACTGTTCACGAAGCGCATTGACAATTCGCGGCTGGTGAAGGCCAACGATCCGGCCCGCGCCCGCGAGATGCGCAGCTTCGCCTATGCCATGGCCTTCTTTCTGTCGCTGGTGATGGGTTATGGATGGCAGCATTTCAGCGCCATCGAGTGCGGCTACCGCATTGAGTCGGAAAAGCAGCAGATGCAGCAACTGGAAGAGCAGAACCGGCAGCTCCGGCTGACCGAGGCACAACTGGCCGATCCGGCACGCATCGACACTATGGCGAGAAATTTGGGATTGACTGCGCCCCAACCAGGGCAGGTGGTTCACCCGAATGCGGCCACCGACAGCGCCAGCGGCAGCGCTGTCGTCGCCGAATCGCACCCAGCCGTGCCGGCCATGCATTGAGTTTCCCCCAGGGAGGAGATTGTTCGCTGTGAATCTTCCTGCATTCTCCTCTGAGCCCACCACACCCCATCACGCCCCCAACCGGCGTGATGGGGACCCTCTTCCTTTCCGAGTCAGCAGCAAACCGTTCCTGGTGACGCCGATGCGGCGGACGCGCATCCTGGCAATGCTGGGGATTTTTCTTGGCTGGACGGTGCTGATTGGCGGGCGGCTGGTATGGCTCCAGGTGATCCAGCATCGGGAGTGGGCCGAGCGAGCGGCGCGCCAGCAGGAGCGGACCTTTAACGTTGCTCCGCGACGTGGCGTCCTCTACGACCGCAATCTGCATGAGCTGGCGATGACGGTGGTTGCCGATTCGATCTACGCGGTTCCGTCCGAGATCGGCGACAACAAGCAGCGAACCGCCGCTGCCCTGGCGAAGATTGTCCACACCGATCCCGAGGACCGGTTCACGTCCGAGAAGCAAATCCTGGCGCGGCTGACCGACTCACGCAACTTTGCATGGGTGGCCCGCAAGGAGACGCCGGCCATCATCGCGCGCGTGCAGGCGCTCAACCTGAAGGGGATCTATTCTCAGCGGGAGTTCAAGCGCTTCTATCCAGACCAGCAACTCGCGGCGCAAATGCTGGGCTACGTGGGCATGGACGACAACGGCCTGGCTGGCGTGGAAGAGGAACAGGACAAGGAACTGCACGGCACGCCCGGTCGGATGCTGACGGCGATTGACGCACGGCGGCATGTACTGGACAGCGAGGAGCGGGAGCCGCTGCCGGGCGAAAACCTGGTGCTGACCATCGACGCGAATATCCAGTTCATGGCCGAGCAGGCGCTCGATCGCAACATGGAGCGGACCGGCGCCGCCAACGGAACCGTGGTCGTGCAGGATCCGCACACAGGGCAGATTCTCGCGCTGGCGATCCGCCCAACCTTCGATCCGAATAACTTCCGTCACACCGATCCGGCGCTGCTGAAGAATCACGCGGTGAGCGATGTGTATGAGCCGGGCTCGACCTTCAAGCTGGTGACATATTCGGCCGCGCTGGAAGAAAAGATCATCACTCCGGAATCGATGATTCCTACGCTCGGGGGCGTGATCAATGTAGCTGGCCGTCTCGTCCACGATGACCGTGATGCGGTGATCTACGAGAGTCATCACCAGAATGTGCTCAGCGCCAATGAAGCGTTGTGGGAGTCAAGCGACGTCGCAGCCGTCGAACTCGCCGAGCGCATGGGGCCGGAGCGCTTCTATAAGTACATTCACGGTTACGGATTTGGGATGCGGTCAGGGATCGAGCTGCCGGGAGAGACGCGCGGCCTCGTGAAACCGCCGGCTCGCTGGCAGCCGACGACGATCGGGTCGATTCCGATGGGCCAGGAAATCGCGGTGACGCCGATTCAGCTGGTCACGATGGCGTCGTCGATTGCGAATGGCGGTGTGTATCTGCCGCCGCATATTCTGCTCGAGAGCACGCAGGACCTGAAGGGCAGTCCGAATCTGAGAGCTGCGACGTTTCGTCCCGAGTCAGAGTTGCCGGAGCCACTGCCATCGGGTGCGCGTCGCGTTATTTCCGAGATGACGTCTGCGGAGATGCGCAAGATGATGGAGGGCGTGGTGCTGTTCGGTACCGGCAGGCCTGCCCAACTGGACGGCTACAGCGCGGGGGGCAAGACGGGGACGGCACAGAAGATCGATCCGGTGACGCATACCTATTCGAAGACGAAGTACGTGGCGTCGTTTGTGGGGTTCGCTCCGGTGAGCAGCCCGGCGGTGACGATTGCGGTCGTAATGGACTCGCCGACCAAGGGTTCGCACTTTGGCACGGCGGCCAGCGCACCCGTCTTTCAGGATCTGGCGCAGCAGATTCTCGAATACCTCGGCGTCCCGCACGATCAGGATTTGAAGCCGGAGAAGGAGCTGGCGAGGAACACCAAGCCGGCGAAGGAGTCTGCTCCGGAGGAGCACGCGGAGGATCTGGAGTCGCTGTTTGCAGAGGTGAATGATCTGCCGTCAGATGATCCGCTGCGGAATCCGGCGAATCAGGGTGCGGCCTCGTCAGATGCGGCGAATCAAAATGCGCCGTCAGCGACGCAAGCTGCGCAATCGCCAGCGCAGACGAGCGCGACCGCGGTCGCAGACGCAAAGCCACAGCTGCCTCCGCAACAAACGCAGGGTTCAATTCCCCGCACGACTCCCGCAGCGCCTCCATCGCGGACCTCCGTCGCGGTGGCGAACCAGCGCGTGGCGGTGCCAGCGTTTGCCGGAAAGTCGCTGCGGGAAGTTATTGTGCAGGCGAGCGGAGCGGGGCTGGGTGTGCAGGTCGTCGGCTCAGGCATTGCACGCGACCAGGCGCCTGCGGCGGGAACTCTGGTTCCAGCGGGCACCGAGATCGTTGTTCGGTTCTCGCAGTAGATCTCTCAGGCGAAGGTCCGGCGAGTCTTGATCAGGCAAAGCCACTTACAATCACCTTGTCATGCGCTTTGAAGAACTGCTGAGCGGAGCCGAAACTGTACGGAAGGCCGGCCCCAACGCGGAGGACGGACCCGTGATTCGGGGCGTCGAGTACGACTCGCGTCGGGTGCGGCCTGGAATGCTGTTTCTGGCCATGCAGGGCGAGACGACGGACGGCAATCGCTACATCAGCAAAGCTATCGACCAAGGCGCAACGGCGGTAGTGACGGATTCGGCAGCCGTCTTCGTGGAAACAGCCGGGCGCTTCGGAGAGATTGGGGTTGCGGAGATTCCGGCTGGTGGCGGACGTCGCGCGATGGCAGCGATTGCCGCGAATTTCTTTCGCCATCCTGAGAAGCAGCTCGCGCTCACCGGTGTGACAGGGACCAACGGCAAGACGACGACTGCGTTTCTTCTGGACGCGATGCTGAATTCGGTTGGCCGGAAGACGGTGCTGGTCGGGACGATTGAGAACCACGTGGCCGGAACGGTGCGACCGGCTCCGCATACGACGCCGGAATCGCGCGATCTGCTGGCTCTGATGCGCAAGGGCGTGGATGCTGGGGCAACGGAGGCGGTGATGGAGGTTTCGTCGCACGCGCTGGCGCAGGGGCGGGTTTACGGGTTGCTGTACGACGTGGCGATCTTCACGAACCTGACGCAGGATCACCTCGATTATCACGGGACGATGGAGAACTACTTCGCCGCGAAGCGGGCGTTGTTTGACGGCGAGCTGGGGGCGCCGCCGCGAGTGGCCATAATCAATATGGATGATGCGTACGGTGTGAAGCTGGCAGCGATCGCGCGACAGGCCGGCGCTCAGCTCTATTCCTATGGGCTGGCTGGCGGCGAGTTTCGTGCCGAACCCGCGCAGATGAGCGCGTCGGGGATGACGTTTCGGCTGGTTGCGCCGCAAGGGGACGTTGAGTTGCGCACGCGTCTGACCGGTCGTGTGAATCTCTACAACCTGCTGGCGGCTTCGGGCGCAGCGGTCGCGCGGGGTCTGAGTCTGGAGCAGGTTGTGGCGGGCGCAGGCTCACTGGCGTGTGTCCCCGGACGGTTTCAGACCGTGGATGCAGGGCAGCCGTTCACCGTCGTTGTCGATTATGCGCATACGGACGATGCGCTGCGGAATCTGACCACCCTGGCAAGGGAGTTTGTAGGTTCCAACGGCCGGGTGATTACGCTGTTCGGGTGCGGCGGCGATCGAGATCGCGCGAAGCGGCCGAGGATGGGGCGGGCGGCCGGCGAGGGCAGCGACTTTGTCGTGCTGACCTCGGACAATCCGCGCAGCGAGGATCCCGAGGCGATCATCGCGGATGCGCTGCCGGGCCTGCTGGCAACAGGAACGAAATTTGTGGTGGAACCGGATCGCGCGCGGGCGATTCATCTTGCGGTGGAAGCAGCGCACCCGGCAGACATTGTTCTGATAGCGGGCAAGGGGCACGAGAAGGAACAGATCCTGCGAAGCGGGACGATTCCCTTCGATGATGCGGAGGTCGCGGCCGAAGCGATTCGCGACGTGGTGGGTGCCCGCACATGAAGCTCACGCTGGAACAAGTCGCGCGATGGTCGGCGGCGGACGTTGTCGCTGCGGCTGATTCGATCGCCGCTACCGGCTATTCCATCGACTCCCGCACACTGAAGGCCGGCGATTTGTTCTTTGCCATTCGCGGTGACCGCTTCGATGGGCACGACTTTGTTGCGTCGGCGCTGGAGCACGGCGCATGTGGAGCGGTAGTAGCGCGCGAGCGCGTTGCCGGATTGAAGGCGGTTGCCGCGACACATCCGCTGCTCGGGACCGATGATCCGCTCGCCGACCTGCAGCGGCTGGCGGCGGCGGTGCGTCGGCATTGGGGCAAACGCCTGGTGGCGATTACCGGGTCAGCCGGGAAGACGACGACCAAGGAGGCTATCGCTGCCGTGTTGGGTGCGCGGTTCAGGGTGCTGAAGTCGCAGGGCAATCTCAACAATGAGTATGGTCTGCCGCTGCAGCTGCTGCGGCTGGAGCCGGACCACGATGTTGCGGTGGTGGAGATGGGCATGTCCGCGGCAGGCGAGATCACTGCACTGTGCCGGATCGCCGCGCCGGACTGGGGTGTGGTGACGAACGTCGGCCATGCGCATGCCGAGTTTTTTCCCGATGGCGTTGCCGGTGTGGCGCGCGCGAAGTATGAGCTGGTGGCATCGCTTCCGCGGCATGGCTTGGCGTTCCTGAATTGCGACGATGCGTATGTCTCGCAGTTTGGGCGGGATTTCGATGGCAAGGTTGTGTACTACGGACGCGGGCCGTGCGGCGATCCGCATGTGGAACGCGTGGAGGCGATGGGTGCGGACGGATTGAAGATGCAGGTGCGCGCGGGCGAGGAGCACTGCGAGCTGCATCTGCATTTGCCGGGCGAGCATAACGCGGCCAATGCGCTGGCGGCAATCGCAGTGGGTGTGGAGGCGGGCATCCCGGTGGGGGAGTGTTGTGCCGCGCTCGAAAAGCTGGAGCCGGAAGACAAGCGCGGCCAGGTTCTGACGATGCGCGGCGCGACCATTATTAATGATGCGTACAACTCGAACCCGGAGGCGCTGCAGTCGATGATCAGGACGCTGGCGGCAACGCCGGCCCAGCGGCGGATTCTGGTGGCAGGCGAGATGCTGGAGCTGGGACGCGAAGCCGAGGCCCTGCACGCGGCGTGCGGGAAAGCCGCTGCGGAGGCGGGCATCAATATCGTCGTCGGTGTTCGCGGCAATGCGCGGCACATCGTCGACGCGGCGCGAGAGGGTGGTGCCGAGGCGGTATTTCTGGAAACGCCGGAGGCCGCGGGCGAATGGCTGCGGGAACATCTGGCGCCCGGCGATGCCGTGCTGCTGAAGGGTTCGCGCGGAGTGAAGCTGGAGCGCGCCCTGGAGGGCCTGGAGAAAAACCCGGAGTAACTCGGAAGGCAACGCAACAGGCATTTTCGACGCCACTGCATTTCGCAGCCGGTGACAGCGCGAAGCCGGTAGAATCAGCGTGAACCCGCCAATGCCGCAACGGAGGAAGTTTGCTTTACTGGCTGCTTTATCGGAAGCTTTACCTCTACTTCAGTCCGTTTCGCATCTTCCGGTACCTCACGTTTCGCACCGCCTTCGCGTCGCTGACCGCGCTGCTGATCACGCTGATCATTGGGCCGTACGTCATCGAGAAACTGCGCGAGTTCCAGATCGGGCAGTACATCCGCGAAGAGGGGCCGAAGGCGCACCAAAAAAAGGCCGGTACGCCAACGATGGGCGGTGTGTTGATCGGCATCGCCATCCTGCTGCCGACCTTTCTGTGGGCGGACCTTTCGAATCCGTTCATCTGGGTGGTGATGTTTTCGACGGCGGCCTTTGGGGCGATCGGATTTGCAGATGACTACATTAAGGTCGTTCATCGGCGCAACCTGGGTCTGACCGCGCGAGCCAAGTTGACTTACCAGTTTCTGGTGGCCGCCGCGATTGCGGTCGTGCTGGTGCTGATGGATCTCGAGGGCAGTTATTCCACGCGGCTGGTAGTGCCCTTCGCAAAGTTTCTGCGTCCAAGACTCTCGATTCCAGCGCTCCTGCATGTCCCGCACCTGGGGGTGCTGGCGTTTCTGCCGTTCATCGTGTTCGTGATGCTGGTGATCGTGTTTTCGAGCAACGCCGTCAACCTGACCGATGGCCTGGATGGACTCGCGATCGGGTGCACAATCATCGCGGCCGGCGCGCTGACGGTGCTTACGTACGTGAGCGGGCACGTGATCTTCGCCGACTATCTCGAGTTGCAGCGCATGCCCATGGTGAGCGAGGTGACCGTCTTTTGCGGGGCGATGACGGGGGCGAGCATCGGCTTCCTCTGGTACAACGCGCACCCGGCGGAGATCTTCATGGGCGACGTGGGATCGCTGGCGCTGGGTGGGGCCATTGCCACAGTGGCGGTGGTCATCAAGCAGGAGCTGTTGCTGCCGTTCATTGGAGGCGTCTTCGTGATCGAGGCGGTCTCGGTGATCCTGCAGGTGGGCAGCTACAAACTGCGCGGCGGCAAGCGCATTTTCCGCATGGCGCCGCTCCACCATCACTTCGAACTGCTGGGTTGGTCGGAGTCGAAGGTGATCGCGCGGTTCTGGATTCTCGCGCTGGTGTTTGCACTCTTTGCACTCACCACGCTGAAGCTGCGATAAAGGGTAGAGCCGGCGTGACACAATGAGCATGCCGGCGCTCGCGAGTTGTCAATGGAAATCAAAGGGAAAAAAGTTCTGGTCGTCGGTCTGGGCAAGTCGGGACTAGCGGCGGCGCTGTTTTTGCGGCACCACGGGGCGCAGGTGACGGTTTCGGATGTGCGCAGCGCAGAAGCGCTGGCGAAAGAGATACCGGCTCTGATCGAAGAGGGCATCGCCGTCGAAGCGGGCGGGCACGGGCTGCTGACTTTCCGGCGCCAGGATCTGATCGTGGTGAGCCCTGGCGTTCCGGTCGATACGCCGGAACTGACTCAGGTGCGGAAATTCGGCCTGCCGATTATCGGCGAGCTGGAGCTGGCGGCGCATTATCTCCGCGGCAAGGCGCTCGCGATTACCGGCTCGAACGGCAAGACCACGACAACGACGCTCTGCGGCGAGATTTTGCAGGCCGGCGGGCTACCGGTGCAGGTGGGCGGCAACATCGGCGTGCCGGTGATCTCGATGGTCGAGGCGTCGAGGGAGGACGGGTGGTCGGTGCTGGAGGTTTCGAGTTTCCAGCTGGAGACGACCTACGAGTTTCATCCGCAGATTGCGGTGATTTTGAACATCACGCCGGACCACCTGGATCGCCATGGAACGTTTGAGAATTATGTTGCGGCGAAGGAGAAGATCTTCACGCGACAGACGGCGAACGATGCTCTAGTGCTGAACGCGGACGACGATGTGGCCTCGCGAGCGGCAGCGCGGGCGAAGTCGCAGGTGTTCTGGTTCACCAGGACGCGCGTGGTGCGTCAGGGGGCCTTCGTTCACGAAGGCGTGATTATGTATCGCGCGTCAGAGCAGGCAGCACCGGAACCGGTGTTGAAAGTCGCAGAGATTCCGCTGAAGGGCGCGCACAATGTCGAGAATGTGCTGGCAGCGGTGTGCGCTGCGCGGGTGGCAGGCGTGGGAGCTGCGGCGATTCGCAAGGCTGTGACAGAGTTCCATGCGGTCGAGCATCGCCTGGAGTTTGTAGCGAAGATCAACGGCGTCGATTACTACAACGACTCGAAGGCGACCAACGTGGATGCATCGATGAAGGCGATTGCCGCGTTTCCCAGTGGGATTCATCTGATCCTCGGCGGAAAAGACAAGAACTCCGACTACCGGCAGATGCGGACGCTGCTGCTGGAGCGAGTGAAGACGGTGTACACGATCGGCGCGGCGGCGGAGAAGATACACACACACATTGAAGGCTCGGTGCCGATTGTGAGTGCCGGAACGCTGGTGGAGGCGATTGCGAAGGCGGGCGCGGCGGCGCAGCCGGGAGAGATTGTGCTGCTGGCGCCGGCCTGTTCGAGCTTCGACCAGTTCGAGAACTACGAGCATCGGGGAAGGGTTTTTAAGGAAACGGTTCTGGCGCGGCGGGGGCTGGCTGCTCTCACGACTCCGTAAGCTGAGAAACGAGATTTATGGCGAAAAAAGTTGGCGTCGACAAGTGGCTGTACTTTGCAGCGCTGGTGCTGGTGGTGATCGGCCTGACGATGGTCTTCAGCGCGTCGGCCGTGATGGCAGGCGAGCGGTTCGGCTCACCATACTACTTCGTCATTCGCCAGTCGGTGTGGGCGGTGTTGGGGCTGCTGGCCATGACCCTGCTGATGCGGGTGAATATCAGCCAGTACAACCGGCCGACGGTGGTGTTTCCGGTGGTGGGCGTGACGATTATCTGCTTGCTGGCGGCCTTTCTGATGCACGACTCGCACAACACGCACCGCTGGATCCGCTTCGGCATCCTTTCATTCCAGCCTTCGGAGATCGCGAAACCCGCGCTGGTGCTGTTCCTGGCGTGGTTCCTGCAGAACCGCATGCACCTGATGGAAGACTGGCGGGGAACCCTGGTCCCGGCGGCGCTGCCGAGTCTCATTTTCATCGCGCTGATCCTGAAAGAGCCGGACCTGGGAACGGCGCTGGTGTGCGCGGGCGTGACGGCGCTGATGCTCTGGCTCGCCGGCATGAACTCGAAGTACCTCGGCTACGCGGCGCTCGGCGCTGCGCCCGTGCTTTACTTCATGCTGTTCTTCGTGAAATGGCGCCGCGACCGGATGTTGGCGTTCCTCAATCCTGAGTCGGACCCGCTGGGCAAGGGTTTCCACATCATTCAGTCGCTGATCGCGGTGGGATCGGGCGGGTTTCGTGGCGTGGGCTATATGGATGGGCGGCAGAAGCTCTTTTATCTGCCGGAGCCGCACACGGACTACATTTTCGCGAACATCTCAGAGGAACTGGGACTGATTGGCGCGCTGATCGTTGTCGGGCTGTTTGTCTTTATCGGATGGCGCGGGATGCGGACGGCGATCCTCTCGAAGGATCCTTTTGCGCGGTTCATGGCGTTCGGAATCACGGCGACCATTCTCATCCAGGCCTTCTTCAACATCAGCGTGGTGCTGGCGCTGGTGCCGACCAAAGGCATCACGCTGCCGTTTGTTTCTTACGGCGGAACCTCGCTGTTCATCATGCTGGTGCTGCTGGGCGTGCTGCTGAACATTACCAGGGAAGTGGACTGAAGGGCAGGGTGCAGCGTTCAGCGTTCAGCGATCAGAAGACAACTACAACCGGCCAGGCCGCGGTTCAGGTTCTCATCGCTGGTGGTGGCACCGGAGGGCACATCATCCCGGCTCTGGCGATTGCCGATGAGCTGAAGACGCGCCATGCGGCCGAAATTCTGTTTGTCGGGACGGCGCGCGGGCTCGAATCGCGGTTGGTGCCGCAGGCCGGCTATCGGCTGGAGCTGATTCGCGTGGGCCAGCTGAATCGCGTCTCGCTCGCCACTCGGCTGCGGACGCTGATCGACCTGCCCCTGGGAATGATCCAGTGCATCCGGCTGCTGCGGACGTTTCGTCCCGATGTCGTGATTGGCGTTGGAGGGTATGCGTCGGGGCCAGCGATGGGGACGGCCATTCTACTGCGGATTCCGACGCTGGCCTTCGAGCCGAACGCGGTGCCGGGCTTGGCGAATCGGCTGGTTGGGGGCCGGGTGAAGGCGGCTGCGGTGAATTTTGAGCCGGCGGCACAGTTTTTCCGCAACGCGCACATCACCGGAATCCCTGTTCGGGCGGAGTTTTTTCATCTGGCGTCGCATCCGGTCGGCGCGCCCCCGCATTTGCTGGTCTTTGGCGGCAGCCAGGGAGCGCGGGTGCTGAACGCGGCGATGCCGAAGATCGCGACGGCCCTGCTGGAACAGGTTCCGGGGCTGACCATCCTGCACCAGGCGGGAGCACGTCATGCCGAGTCGACGCTGGCGGCGTATCAAACCAGCGGTGCGCCTGGGGATCGCTGGCAGGTGGAGGCGTTCCTCGATGACATGCCGCGCCGGTTTGCGGTTGCGGATCTGGTGCTGGCGCGAAGCGGGGCTTCGACTGTGGCGGAGCTGGCCGCGGCGGGGAAGCCTGCGGTCCTGGTTCCGTTTGCACTGGCGGCGGACGATCATCAACGCAGCAACGCCGAGGTGATGGCGAGGGCTGATGCCGCGCGCGTCCTTCTGGAACAGGATCTGACGCCGGAGCAACTGCAGGGAACGCTGGTCGATCTGCTGGAGGACCCGGCGAAGCTGCGTGCCATGGCGGAGAATGCGCGATCCCTGGCGCATCCGGATGCGGCGCAGCGGATTGCAGAAATGGCCATGGCTCTGGCGAGGCGCGATTTTCGCAAAGAGGCGTTCTAGCGCAGGCAAGCCGGCTCAAAAACACGAAGGCCTGCTCCGAAGAGCAGGCCTCGTAGTGTTGGGTTGCTGAAGATTACCGGTGTCCGCCACCGCCGTGGGAGCCACCACCTCCGCCACCATGAAATCCGCCTGCCGACCCGCCGTGGAAGCCGCCGCCTGCTGCTCCGCCATGGAATCCGCCAGAGTATCCACCGCGATAGCCGCCCGCGTAGCCACGGGAGGCACCGACGCCGACGCCACCACGATAGCCGCCAGCGTATCCGCCGCGGTATCCACCGACGCCGACCCCGCCGCGGTATCCACCGGCATAGCCGCCGCGATAGCCATACCCGCCGCGGCCCCAGCCGCCGTAGTAGCCGGCGTGGCCGTACCCATAGCCCCAACCGCGCCCGTACCAGCCGCGATACCACGGACCGGCGCCGATGAAGACACCACCGTAGAACCAGTCAGGTCCCCAGTAGCCGTAGGGTGCACAAGAATAGGGGTAATACGAGTAGTAGCCGTAATCGCAGACGGGTGGTCCGCCCATGTCGTAGTAGCCTGGATAACCGACCTCCGGGCCGATGCCGATACCCACCGCGACCTGGGCCTGTGCCGGTTTCGCCAGCGCGAACGGCATGGCCAGCAAACTGAGGAACAAAACGTAGCGCAGAATCCGCATGATCACAACCTCCTGTCAGACCGCCCTCTAATTTAGTTTCTCGCGTCTGACGCGGCTTCCGATTTCCTCTGTGGGTGGATCGAAACCTCGCTACCACTACTAACGTTAGACGCGCCAAAATGTCGCGCGACTCCCCTATTTGCTGGGCAGGATAAACGATTCACTTATAAAGCCGAAAGTGCCGGTGGGCAGGCACCGATAGCAGGCAACCCCGCGGCTCAATACCAGCGCCGGGGCGGAGGGGGGTAGTACCAGTAAGGATGGTAGTAGCAGGGACTGGAGCAGTTGGCGAGCAGGAGCGCGATGACCCAGCCGATGCCGGTCCAGCCGAGGAACAGGTTGAGCATGAAGATGCCGGTGGCGTTGTGGGTGTGGCGGGCGGCTGCGATGAGGGACGGCGCAAAGTAAATTGCAACACCAATGAGCCCGGCCATAGAAGCCTCCGGAAGGTTTCCAAAAGAGCATACGCAGAAGGCGGGAACCTGGTTCCCCTCCAGACTATAGCCCGAAAACGACGATTTGGAGGCAGGATTTTTGGGGCCTGAAGACGGCAACGCACCCGGAAGCGGGGAGCTTCGACGGGTGCGCATGGGCCGGTTTTTGGGGACCGGCCCTCATCCTGTGGTGTTACCAGCGGCCGCGAAAACCGTCGTGATCGGAGCGGAAGTCGCGATGATAGTCGCGATGGAAGTCACGTACAACGACGCGGTCGCGATCGAATCCGCGATAGATCCAGCGGCCGGGAACGAAGACCGGGCCGTTGTAGTAGCCGGCCGACCACGCATAGCCTTCACCGGGGCAAGCTGGAATGGCGGCCACGATGGGGGCGCGAACGCCGACGAAGACTCTGGTTTGGGCCTGCGCGCCGGCTGCGCCGAGACTCAGAATGCCGGTCAGTGCGAGTGCGCGAAGAACGTTTTTCATAAGAGACCTCCTCGGGTTCGGCTTCGAACTGCTCTCGAAGTTTCGAACCTCTCATCCGGCCCTCTTTCACCGGATCGTCTCTGCATGAAGTGAACGCCGATGCGCGCGAATTGTTGCGGCGTGCAGCGGCACAGTCTGTGGAAGTTGTCAAGATGACTGAATCGGCATTACATAGTCGACGAACGGCCCAGGTGGGAGAATAGAGACATATGGAAATGCTTGGCCTTTATCTTTCTGTTCCGTTTTGCCGCTCTAAATGCACGTACTGTAATTTCGCCTCAAACGTTTTTCCTGCCAGTTATCACGATCGCTACATTTCTCGAATCGAAAACGATCTCAGCAGCATCCGCAAGCGCGCAAAGCAATGGGGCGCAATACTGCCTCAGGCGGTGGACAGCATTTATTTCGGTGGAGGAACACCGTCGCTGCTTTCTCCAGCACAGTTCCGGCGGCTTTTCACCACGGTGCGTCGCGAATTCGCAGTGTTGCCCACGGCGGAGGTAACGGTCGAGTGTGCTCCGGGACAAATTGAGCCGGCGGTGCTGGAGGCGCTGGCAGAGTGCGGCGTTACGCGCGTCAGCTTCGGCGTGCAGTCGTTTGTCGACAGCGAAGCGAAGGCGATCGGCCGGCTGCACAACCGCGCCGTTGCGCTTGAAGATATTCGCCGGGTGCAGGCCGCGGGCATTGGCGATGTCAGCGTCGATCTGATTGCCGGACTGCCTGGTCAGACCCTTGACTCCTGGTATGAATCGCTCGGTGTTCTGGCGGACTCGGGCGTGGATCACGCCAGCATCTACATGCTCGAAGTCGACGACGAGTCGCGCCTCGGGCGTGAGCTGCTGGTGAATGGCGGCCGCTATCGCGCGAAGGAAGTCCCGGACGATGACCGCATCGCGGAGTTCTATACCGAGGCGGTCGCATCTCTTGCCGGACACGGCCTGGCGCAGTACGAAATCTCGAACTTCTCGCGCACGGATTGCGAGTCGCGCCACAACCTGAAGTACTGGCGGCGGCAGCCTTATCTTGGCTTCGGGCTCGACGCGCACTCGATGGTGCGCACCCACTCGGGCGCTGCGATGCGGTTTGGAACAACGGACGATCTCGACGCCTACCTCAAAGATCCTGGTTGGGTCGATCCCCGACCCCTGGACCGCGAAGAGGAGATGGAAGAGGCGTGGTTCCTTGGGCTGAGGCTCAATGAAGGTGTTAGCCTGGGGGCGTTGCGTCAGGAATTTTCGGCCTCGGCGGTCCGCGACTTTCTTTCGACCATCGCGGAACTGGAGGACGAAGGTCTGGCTGCATTCTTTGACGGCGACCGGGTCACGCTGACGCCTCGAGGTCGGTTGCTTTCGAACGAGGTCTTCGGGCGCTTCCTGGCCGAGCCGGCCGTCGCATAGGTCGTAGTCGAAACCGGATTTCTTGTGGGAGAGGGAATGCATGCCTTCTGATACGGCTGTTCTGGCCGGCCGCGAAACTGCCTCCTCTGCGCCGGTTGCGTCCATCGATCTGCGCAGCGATACCGTCACCAAACCCACGCCCGTCATGCGCGCCGCCATGGCCGCCGCCGAGGTGGGCGACGACGTTTACGGCGAGGACCCGACCATCAACCGCCTGGAGGCTCGCGCCGCGGAGATCTTCGGGCGCGAAGCCGGACTCTTTGTACCCAGCGGCACCATGGGCAACCAGATTGCAATTCGCCTGAACACGCAACACGGTCAGGAAGTGATCTGCGAGGCGCGCTCGCACATCGTGGAGTGGGAGCTCGCGATGGCCTCATCGTTTTCAGGTTGCCAGCTGCGCACGATTGCGGTGGAGCGCGGCATCCTGACATGGGACGCGATTGAGCCGCACATCACTGGCAAGCACTACCATCGCGCGCCGACGGGGCTGATTGCTCTCGAAAACACGCACAACATGGCGGGCGGCACCGTGACGCCGCTCGACGTGATGGAGGAGATTTGGGCCGGAGCCAGGGAGCGGGGATTGCCAGTTCATCTGGACGGCGCGCGCGTCTTCAACGCGGCTCTGGCGCTCGGAATCGGCGTGCAGGAGCTGACGCGCGGCTTCTCAACCGTGATGTTTTGCCTGTCGAAGGGGCTGGGCGCGCCGGTCGGATCGATGCTCGTTGGCACATATGAGCAGATGGATCGCTCTCGCCATATCCGTAAATCGCTCGGGGGCGGCATGCGCCAGGCCGGCATTCTGGCGGCGGCCGGCCTGATCGCTCTCGAGGAAGGGCCGATGCGGCTCCACGAGGACCACGCCAACGCACGAATAATGGCGGAGAGAATTGCCGAAGCGCCAGTGGAACTCGACCTCGCCACGGTGCGGACCAACATCGTGATCTTCACCTTGCCGAATAAAGGCGACGCCGAAGCCTTCGAGGCAAAGCTGAAGCAGCGGGGAATCCTGGCCAGCACCGTGTATCGCCACAGCATCCGCTTCGTGACCCATCGGGATGTTGATCGTGCGGCGTGCGAGGAGGCAGCGCGGGTCACCGTGGAATTGTTGAAGCAATAACGGGGCCGTAACAATCCCGCGACCGATCACGGATCAGCAGCGTCTAAAGTTTATAATCGAAGATTCATGCCTAAGTATTCCATCGTCGTTCCGTTTCATAACGAAGAAGACAACGTCACCGCGCTCTACGACCGGCTGAAGGAGGTCATGGAGCACGTTGGCGAGTCATTCGAGCTGGTGTTTGTCGACGACGGCTCGAACGACCGCACCTGCAGGCTGCTCGAAGAGATTGCCGCGGTGGACAGCCGCGTTCTGGTCGTGAAGCTGCGGCGGAATTTTGGCCAGACCTCTGCGCTGGCGGCGGGCTTCGATCATGCCGAGGGCGAGTTCATTCTGGCCATGGATGGCGATCTGCAGCACGATCCCGGCGAGATTCCCGTGTTCCTCGAAAAGCTGGAAGAGGGCTACGACGTTGTCAGCGGATGGCGCAGGGAACGCATCGACAATTTCGTGATGCGGCGCATCCCGTCGCGCTGCGCGAACTGGCTCATGGCCAGGCTTTCCGGCGTGGACATTCACGATTTCGGCACAACCTTCAAGGCTTATCGCCGCGAGGTGATCCACAACATCCCGCTCTATGGCGAGATGCATCGGTTCATCCCGGCGCTGGCGTCGTGGTATGGGGCCAGCATCTGCGAAGTCCCCATCACCAATGTGAACCGCATCGGGGGAAAATCGCACTACGGCATCAGCCGCACCTTCCGGGTCTTCTTCGACCTGATGACCATCCGGTTCCTGCTGAAATACATGACGCGGCCGCTGCACTTCTTTGGGCTGCTGGGCGCGATGGGCATCCTCGGCGGTGGCGGCCTGTCGGTGTTCCTGCTGGCACTGAAGCTCATTACGCATCAGCATGTGATGGATCAGCATGGGCCGCTGTTCGTCATTGCCGGGGTGATGATTCTGGCCGGGACGCAGATGCTGGCGCTTGGACTGCTGGGCGAATTGCAGGTTCGTCATTACCACGCCTCCACGCAGCGGGCTCCCTACACCATCGATCGCCTGGTGCGGTTGCGCACCTCGGAAGAGTCCAACATTCTGCCGGACAACTGAGCTGCGCGAGGGGTAGCCTTCCTCGGCAACCCCTCCATTCAGCATCCAATCACATAAGCGGCTATTGAGTTTTGTCTCCGTATAATTGCGTAACTGGCACGCGCTCGTGAGCGTGCGGCTGGGCGCTATGCAAAACGGCCTGCCGGAGAGCTGATCGGAGCCATGCAGAAACCCGCGGATGGACGGAAGCGCGTCGTGATCGAAAGCGTCGAGCCGGAGATCGACGTGGGGCGTTATCCCATCAAGCGCATCGTCGGCGACTCGGTTGAGGTGGAAGTGGACGTTTTTGCCGACGGTCACGATCATGTCGCCGCCCGCCTTCTGTTTCGCTCTGAAGAAACTTCCACGTGGACTATAGTTCCGATGCGGCCGGTGGGCAACGACCGCTGGCGCGGCGAGTTCCCGGTGACGAAGGTCGGCGAATATCTCTACACCATCGCCGGCTGGATCGATCACTTCGATACCTGGCGGAGCGACCTGGAGAAGAGGATTGCAGCGGGGCAGGATATCGGGGTCGATCTGCTGAACGGAGCGCAGCTGGTGGAGCAGGCAGCGGTGCGGGCCGGTCGCGACGATGCGAATGCGCTGCGGCGATGGGCGGCCCTGTTGCGGGCCACCGATGATTTAGCTGCGGCCCAGGCGGCGGCCTTTGATCCGGCGCTGGCTGCCACGATGGGGTTGTATTTCGACCCGGCGCTGGAAACGAGATACGAGCGCGAACTGCGCGTGACGGTGGACCGCGAGAAGGCGCGCTACTCTGCGTGGTACGAGATGTTCCCGCGCTCGACTGCCGCTGAGCCGGGACGGCACGGCACGTTTAAGGATTGCGAGGCGCGACTGGATTACGTCGCCCGCCTCGGATTCGACGTGCTGTACCTGCCGCCGATTCATCCCATCGGGTCCAGCTTTCGGAAGGGCAAGAATAATTCGACCACGGCTGAGCCCGGCGAACCCGGCAGCACGTGGGCCATCGGCTCGAAGGAGGGCGGGCACACCGCGATCCATTCGGAGCTGGGCACGCTCGATGATTTTCGTCATCTCGTAGCCGCTGCGGCCGGCAAGGGCATCGAGCTGGCGCTCGACATCGCCTTCCAGTGCTCACCGGATCATCCGTGGGTGACGGAGCATCCGGAGTGGTTCAAGCATCGAGCCGACGGAACCATCCAGTACGCCGAGAATCCGCCGAAGAAATACCAGGATATTTATCCGCTCGACTTCGAGAGCAGCGACTGGCAGGGATTGTGGGATGGATTGCGCGATGTGTTCCTGTTCTGGATGGAGCAGGGGGTGCGCATCTTCCGCGTCGACAATCCCCACACCAAGCCGTTTTCGTTCTGGGAGTGGTGCATCGCGGAGTTGAAGCGCGATTATCCCGACGCGCTGTTTCTGGCCGAGGCATTTACGCGTCCGCGTGTGATGCAGCGGCTGGCCAAGCTGGGCTTCTCGCAGTCCTATACCTACTTCACGTGGCGCAATACGAAGCAGGAGCTGACGGAGTATTTCACCGAGCTGACGCAGACGCGGATTCGCGAATATATGCGGCCGAACTTGTGGCCGAACACGCCAGATATTCTCCATGAGACTCTGCAGATTGGCGGCCGGCCCGCGTTCCTGAGCCGCATCGTGCTGGCGGCGACGCTGGGACCGAATTACGGCATCTATGGCCCGGCGTTTGAGTTGGGCCAGAACCAACCGCTGCGTCCCGGAAGCGAAGAGTATCTCAACTCAGAGAAATATGAGATTCGCCACTGGGATCTCGACGCGCCCCACAGCATCGCCGGCATCATCGCGACCATCAATCGCGCGCGGCGCGAGAATCCGGCGCTGCACGCGAGCCATGATCTGTTCTTTCACCCCACCGATAATCCCTGGCTCATCGCCTACAGCAAGTCGAGCCTGGATGGGAGCAGCTTCGTCCTCACGGTCGTGAACCTTGATTCGTTCCACACGCAGCCAGGCTGGGTGACACTCGACCTGGATCGCCTGAAGCTACGCAGCGATGAGAGCTTTCAGGTCTTCGATCATCTCACTGGAATGCGTTATCTCTGGCAGAGAGCGCGCAACTACGTTGAGTTGTCGCCCGACAACATTCCGGCTCATATCTTCCGCGTGCTGCGCAAAGTGCGATCCGAAAGAGATTTCGACTACTACCAATGATGCCGGAAACGAAGACCATCATTCGCAAACCGGGCAGTGTCGCCGACCCGCTCTGGTACAAGGACGCGATCATCTACGAGGTTCACGTCAAGGCCTTCAGCGACAGCAACAATGATGGGATCGGTGATTTTCCCGGCCTGATGTCGAAGCTGGATTACCTGCAGGACCTGGGCGTGACGTGTCTTTGGCTGCTGCCGTTTTTTCCCTCGCCCCTGCGCGACGACGGATACGATATTGCCGATTACACGAGCGTCCACCCCAGTTAATGGACGCTGGAAGACTTTCAGAATTTCCTGCGTGCGGCGCACGATCGCGGCCTGCAGGTGATGATCGAGTTGATCATCAATCACAGCTCCGATCAGCATCCGTGGTTCCAGCGCGCTCGCCACGCGCCGGCCGGGTCGAACGAGCGAAACTTCTACGTGTGGAGCGACACGGACCAGAAATACAAAGACGCTCGCATCATCTTTACCGATACCGAAAAGTCGAACTGGACCTGGGATCCGGTGGCGCAGGCCTACTACTGGCATCGTTTCTTTTCGCACCAGCCCGATCTGAACTACGACAACCCGGAAGTTCTGGAAGAAGTGCTGCGCATCATGCGCTTCTGGCTCGACATGGGTGTGGACGCGCTGCGCATCGACGCCATCCCCTACCTCGTCGAGCGCGATGGGACCAGCTGCGAGAACCTCCCGGAAACCCACGCTGTCATCAAAGCCATGCGCGCCGCCATTGATGAGGGCTATGCGGGGCGCATGGTCCTGGCGGAGGCGAACCAGTGGCCGACCGATGTGCGGCCGTATTTCGGCGACGGCGATGAATGCCACATGGCATTTCACTTTCCGCTGATGCCGCGCATCTACATGGCCCTGCGTCAGGAAGATCGTCTGCCCATCACCGACATCATGGCGCAGACGCCGGCGATTCCCGACAACTGCCAGTGGGGATTGTTCCTGCGCAATCACGATGAGTTGACGCTGGAGATGGTCAGCGACGATGAGCGCGACTACATGTATCTGGCCTACAGCGCCGATCCGCGGATGAGGATCAATATTGGCATCCGGCGGCGGCTGGCTCCGCTGCTCGATAACAATCGGCGGCGCATCGAACTGCTCAACAGCATCCTGTTTTCGTTTCCGGGGACGCCGATCCTCTATTACGGCGACGAGATTGGAATGGGCGACAACATCTATCTCGGCGATCGCAACGGCGTGCGCACGCCGATGCAGTGGTCGCCGGATCGCAATGCCGGCTTCTCGCGCGCCAACCCCGCCAAACTGTACAGCCCGGTCATCATGGACCCGGTGTGGGGCTATGAGGCGATCAACGTGGAGGCGCAGCAGAACGATGCTTCCTCGCTGCTGAACTGGATGCGCAATATGATCGCTCTGCGCAAGCTTTTCCAGGTCTTTGGGCGCGGCACTCTTCGTTTTCTCGAAACATCGAATCGCAAGATCCTCGCCTATATCCGGCAGTACCAGGATGAAACGGTGCTCTGCGTGGCGAATCTGTCGCGTTTTGCGCAGCCAGTGCAGCTCGATCTGGCCGGGCTGGAGGGCATGACGCCGGTGGAGATGCTGGGCTACGTCGAGTTTCCCGCGATCACGAAGGCTCCCTATTCGCTGACGCTCGGCCCTTACGGTTTCCTCTGGCTCGAGATTCAGCCAGCGATAGCGGCAGCTGAAGCGGCTGCTGGCTCCGACGGAGAGGAGGCTTTTTATGTCGAGAACGAGCAGGGCTGGCAGAGCATCCTTTCCGGCGAAGGGATTCGCCGTCTCGAGGGCCTCCTGCCGGCATATCTGCAACGGCAGCGATGGTTCGGGAGCAAGTCGAAGAACATCGTGCGCGTGAAAATCGCTGACTCCGTGTTGTTCGACGAGCATCAATCTGCCCTGATCTGGGTCGGCGTCGATTATGTCGAAGGCGATTCCGACAGCTGGCTGCTGTGCCTGGCGATGAGTTTCGGCGAATCGGCCGGCGCACTGCGCGAATTGACGCCGAACCAGATTCTCGCCACTGTGGGATCGGCAGCCCGGACCGGCGTTCTGCACGAAGGCCTGCAACGGAGTGCGCCCGGTGCGCTGCTGGAAATTCTGGCCGGCGGCCAGGAACTGCGCACACGCGGCGGAACGCTGATCGGCCTGCCGAGTTCGGTGCTCGGCAGCCTCCGAGGATCGCAGCCCCTCACGGCGCGGGTGGGCTCTGCGGAGCAGAGCAACACCTCCGCCATCTTCGGCGACCGGCTCATCATGAAGCTGTTCCGGCGCCAACAGCCCGGCGAGAATCCCGATGTGGAGATCGGGCGGTTCCTCACCGAGACAACGAACTTCTCCAACATTCCGCCGTTTGGAGGATCGATCGAGGTGCGCCGTGCGGATGAGGAGCTGGCAACCGTGGCGCTGCTGCAGGGTCTGGTCCAGAACGAAGGCGACGGATGGCAGTGGACGCTGGAGGAACTGGATCGCTATTACGAGAGCACTGCGTCCGTGAAATCTCCTGCTGTTTCGGCCAATGCATCCGAGGGTGACGAGGTGCATCCCGAGGCGCGCGAACACGCAGCAATCTATCTGGATGCAGCCGCGATGCTGGGCCGCCGCACCGCGGAGATGCATCGCGCGCTGGCCTCCGGCCGCGACGCCGCTTTCGCGCCCTGCAATCCAGGGCCCGGCGATCTGGAAACGTTGCGCGATCGTCTCGCGGGTCACGCCGCGCACGCCTTCGATCTTCTGAAGACGAATCTCTCGCGGTTGCCGGAGGACATCGTCGAATCTGCAGGTCTTGCGCTCAGCCGCCGCGGCGTTCTGCTGACGAAATTTCGCACGCTTCCGGGGCTGAAGAACCCTGGGCAGTGGACGCGCATCCACGGCGATTACCACCTCGGGCAGGTGCTGCGCTCGAAGGGCGACTTTGCGATTCTCGATTTTGAGGGCGAACCGGCGCGGCCGCTCGCGGAACGCCGGGCAAAACACTCTCCACTGAAGGACGTGGCCGGGATGCTGCGCTCCTTCAGCTATGCGGCGTTTGTTGCGCTCACGCAGTACACGACGCGGCGCCCGGAGGATTTTGCGCAGCTCGAATCGTGGGCGCGGCTGTGGGAGGTTTCTGTTTCGGGCGAGTTTCTGCGATCGTATCGCGAGAGCATCGCGGACTCGCCCATCGTACCGGCGGATCGAGCGGACTTCGATCAGCTGCTGCAAATCTATATGCTCGATAAAGCGCTGTATGAACTCGTGTACGAACTGAATAGTCGCCCGGCCTGGATTCGCATCCCGCTGCATGGGATATTGTCACTGCCGTTGTGACACAAGGATTGAACCACTGAAATGGCAGCTGTCGAAATCACGGAGGAAACGAAACAGCAGGTCGAGAGGATCGGCTCCGCCGATGTGGTTGTCGGCATCGCCGGCACCGTCTCTCCCGAAGAACTCCGCGCGCGCGCCGGCCACATCATGCAGGAACTCGGTTCCGGTGTCTCGTCGCTCCGCTTCGTCTTTGCCTGGCCGGCCCCTGAACCCGCGGCCGAAGCTGCGCCAGCCGCTGAGGATTCCACCTTCGCCATGCTGCCGTTTTCGCCGCCCGCGCTCAGCGCGGCGGAATTCTGGGCGGGAGTCTCGGCCAATCAGCGCGCCGTGTTGAATCTCGCCGCTTCGCTGAATGCCCGGGTTTGCATTGTTCTTGGGCCGGATCTGGCCGCCCTCGACGCTCACTCGATCCAGCTCTTTGCTTACGCCATCCTGGAGCGCCAGTGTGGCCTTGCCATCCCTGTCTATCCCGTCGCGAAATACGACGGCCTCATCAACAGCGGGATTCTCTCTCCTTTGAGCCGGGCTCTCTATGGCAGACGAGTTCGCAATCCGCTGGCTTTCGACTTTGCGGCCTCGGGCGCACTGTGTGCACCTCTGGCGCGTGTGTCCCCGTCTGCGGAGACTGCAGGCAATGCGCTGTTGTGGCCGGTGACCATTGCCGCGACGCAATTCCCACAGGTGCCGGTTGGCCAGGTGCATATCGGCGTGCAACACAAGGTGGCCACGGAAGGACTGGAATTGAGCGCTGTGCTGGGGCAGCTCACCGGCTCCATCTTCCAGGAGATGGATGCGTGCGCTTCCCACTGGCAGCGCATTCGCGGTTCGCAGGCAACGCCCACGTGGGGAAACGGCAGTGAGAATCAGCCGGACGGCCAGGCGATCGACGCGCAGCCCTTGCTGGATTCTTTTCTGCTGGGATCGAAGAGCCTGGACGAAGTGTGGCGTTTGCTGCTGCCGCCCAACACGCTGCTGGAACTGAAGCGGCTGACGCGCGCGACGCCCGATCAGTTCCGCATACCCGACGATGTGTGGGCGAGCATCGTGTACGACTTTGCGCTGGCCTATCGCCTGCGCACCATCAGCCGCGTGCATTTGCTGGGCGCGCTCACGCCTCTGTACCTCGGTTGGGTTGCGTCCTGGGTTCGCGAGGTTTCCAATCTGAACAGCGCGGCCGCGGAGCAGCGCTTCGAGCAATTCGCTCGCGCCTGGGAAGAGAAGAAGCCATATCTGCTTTCGCGGTGGAGATGGCCCGATCGCTTCAATCCGTAGAGCGATCGAAAGGAGAAGAAGCTATGTGGCAGCAGGTAGAACAATCGCTTCACTTATCGATGGGCCGCGTGATGAACCAGATCGCCACGCTGCTGCCGGGAATTTTGGCATTTATCGTGGCTTTTTTGTTTTTTCTTCTCGTCGGATGGCTGCTCTCCCTGCTCGTCACCCGCATCCTCTCCGCGCTTCGCTTCGATGAACGCATGGGCCGCGGCGCCCACGCCATGGCGGAATGGAGCCCGCGCGCCACACCATCGCTGCTGGTCGGCCGCATCGTCTTCTGGTGTTTCGTCATTGCCGGGGTGGTGGTTGGGGGTTCGGCGCTCGGGACGTCGGAGCACATCGTCTCCGGCTGGATGCTGGGCTACGTCCCACGCGTCGTCGGCGCGGCCATCCTGTTGCTCGCCGGCAACGTGCTCGCGCGGTTCGTGTCACGCAGCGTGCTGATTACCGGTGTCAATCTCAACCTCAGCTATGCGCGCCTGCTCAGTATGGGCGTGCGCTGGATGATCCTGGTGTTGACCGGAGCCATGGTGCTCGACCACCTGGCGCTGGGCGGGGCGATCGTCGAGCTGGGGTTCGGGATTCTCTTCGGCGGGATCGTTTTTGCGTTGTCTCTTGCTGTTGGGCTTGGGTCTCGCGATCTGGTCAGCCGCTCGCTGGAACGTGAAGCGGCTCGTCCGGTCGAAGTCGCGCAGCCGGAGAAGATTCACCACTTCTGACGTCTGCGTTCGGCGCCGGCGCCAGAGTCGCCTCAGTCTTGTTCTCCTCAGTCCTTCAGAGTGAGCGTGATGCTGCGCGAGTCACCACCCGTGGTGCGCATCTCGATCTCGCCCTGACTGCGCTTGACCACGCTGGGGAATTTCTCGCCCCACTCCACCAGAACGATGCTGGCCGGCCCGATCAGATCATCGAGGCCCAGTGAGTCGAGCTGCCGCTCATTTTGGATGCGGTAGAGATCCAGGTGATAAAGCATCACCGGTTCCTTGTGCCCATCGACGGTGCGCGTGCCTTCGTACTCGTGAATCAGCGTAAACGTCGGGCTGGTGACCTCGTCGGGATCGGCGGCGTCGAGCGCTTCGGCAATGCCTTTCACCAGCGTGGTCTTGCCTGCGCCCAGGTCGCCGCGCAGGATGATGAACTTCGGCGGCGCCAGCAGCTCCGCAATGCGGTGGCCGACGGCGATGGTCTCTTTGCCGCTGTGGCTCTCGAACTTCTGCATCTTCAGTTCTGCAGTCTGCGTCATCTCGACCTCGCCGCGGAGGAAGGAATTCCCTCCACCCAAACATATCCCGCTTCGTCCCATGAGCGAAAGTGAAAAGCGCGAAAAAGATGACCGACTGTGTCAGTGGCGAGCAGGGTGTGCTCGTCCTGCTCGCGCAGCGCGAAGTCGGCGGCCAGCCCGTGCAGGTAGACGGCGGCCTCGACCGCTTCGGCTGGATGGTCCGGATGCTGGGCCAGCAGGGCCGCGACGATACCCGTTAGAATGTCGCCGCTGCCGCCTTTGGCCATGCCAGGATTGCCGGTGGTATTGATTGCGATGCGCCCGTCGGGATGCGCGATGAGCGTGCGCCAGCCTTTTAACACGACTGTCACATTGTGCTTCGTTGCGAATTCACGAACAAGCGGCTCGCGATTGGCCTGCACTTCCTTAATGCTGATGCCGGCCAGCCGCCCCATTTCCCCCGGATGCGGCGTCAGCACCACGGTGCGCCCACGGCCGTCGAGTTTGTCCGTGTGCCCGGCGAGGATGTTAAGCGCATCCGCGTCGAGGACCAGCGGCTGCGTGGTCTTTTCGATCAGGCCGAGAACGAATTCTTCCGGCTCCGGTCCCATCCCCGGTCCCATTGCGATGACGGTAGCGCGCTCGGTGAGACGGCGAAGCTGCTCCGGCTCGAGGTTCGACTTATCGATCTCGCCGCTGGGGCCTTCGCGAAGCGGCAGCGTCATCAACTCCGGCGCAATGGCGGCTACCGAGGTAAGAATCGACTCCGGGACGGCCGCCGTCACCAGGCCAGCTCCGGCACGCAGAGCCGCGAGTGAGGCCATCGCCGGAGCGCCGGATTTGCCCCGTCCTCCCGCCGCGATCAACACATGCCCATACAGTCCCTTGTTGGAGTCGGCGGCGCGCGGCTGCTCCGTGAGCAGCTTCGACGAGCCGGCCCAGGTCAGGTTCGTCGCGGAGACGATTGCTTCGTCCGGCGATCCGATGGGCGCGACGACGATTGGCCCGGCAGCGCTGCCGGTCAGATTGCCGCTCATGTGCGCCAGCTTTGGCGCGGTGAAGGTGACCACCGCATTCGCGCGAAAGGCGCCTTCGTTAGTAATCGAGCGAGAGTCGGCATCCCAGCCGGACGGCAGATCGACGGCGACCACAGGAGTCCTGAGCGCGTTGACCCGGTCGCGGAGAGCCGCAGCCACCCCGCGGAGGGGCGGTTTGAACCCGGTGCCGACAATCGCATCGATCAGCAGATCGGCCGAACTCAGCGCGCTCCCTGCCTCGGAAGAATCGAGTGCGGCCTCCTCCGGCGCGAGCACCGGAGCCAGGGTCATCTCTTCGAAAGCGGCCTTCGCATCGTCCTTCAGATCGGCCGGGTAGCCCAGCAGCAGGACCCGAACCTTGCGCCCAGCCGCATCCAGTTCGCGCGCCGCCACAAATCCGTCGCCGCCGTTATTGCCTTTGCCGCAGAGAACGCAGATGTGCCGCTGATCCGGAAATTCGCGCAGAACAAACTGCGCAACCGCGCGCCCGGCGTTGTGCATCAGGTCGAGCGACCCAATGCCAAACCGGTCCGTCGTCACGCGATCGGCGGTGCGCATCTCGTCGGCGGTAAGAATCTTCATCGCAAACGATGGTAGACGATGCCCGGGCCCTTGCGCTGTGATTCAGCCCATATACATGCCGCCGTTTACGTCGAGCACGTGGCCGGTGATGTAAGCGGCCTCATCGGAGGCGAGAAAGCGTACCGCATGCGCGATGTCGGCGTCGGTTCCCGCGCGCCCCAGTGGGATATGCGACAGCATGGCCTCGCGCTGCTTCTCGTCCAGTGCCGCAGTCATAGCAGTTTCGATGTAGCCTGGAGCAATCGCGTTGGCAGTGATGTTGCGCGAAGCCAGCTCGCGCGCCAGCGATTTGGTCAGGCCAATGAGCCCTGCTTTGCTGGCCGCGTAATTGGCCTGTCCGGCTTGGCCGGTTTCGCCTACGACGCTCGAGATGTTGATAATCCGCCCCCAGCGCGCCTTCAGCATGGGGCTCAGCATAGCCTGGGTCATCAGAAACGTTCCGGTCAGGTTGGTCCCGAGCACATCGTCCCAGTCCGCGCGCTTCATGCGCAGCAGCAATGTGTCGCGGGCGATGCCGGCATTGTTCACGAGAATTTCAATGCTGCCGAAATGAGCGATAGCAGCTTTGGCGCAGCTCCTGATGGACTCTTCGCTGGCAATGTCCAGCGCGAAAACCGCCGCCGCTCCGCCGGATGTGGCAATCTCGGCAGCCACTTCGTTCAGCTTTGCCTCGTTCCTTGCCGCCAGAGCGACCTTCGCCCCGGCTGCGGCGAGCGCCAACGCGCAGGCGCGGCCAATCCCCTGTGAGGCTCCCGTGACCAGAGCCGCCTTTCCCTGAAGTGAAGACATGGGTATAGCCTACCGCAGCGATGGGAGCGCCGGGGCCATCGCCAGGCTGCGCTCAGCGACGGCGTCTTTGCCTGTCACGGACCCGCCGGAACCGGCGCCGTTGCTCGGCGAGTCGCCGGCGATCCCAGCCCTTCCAGCGCCCAGATGTAAACAGTCAGCTCGCGGCTGTACTGCAGCAGCGGCTTCGTGTCCGGAAGTCGGATGCCGTGCGCCTGCGGCAGGTCGTTCACCTCGAACTCAGCTTCGGCCAGTTCCAGAGGCCACGGCAAATGGTGGATGTTGACGCGCGCCATCTCGCCGTGACGCCCGGCCGTGAACAGCGCGTAGCGATCGGTAAGGAAGCTCTCGATGCCGCCCTTCACGCAGGGTTTGCCCAGGCTGCGATACTGGGCGCGGAAATGCGCAGAGCGCCGGCTGAGCAGACGATCGCTCCTGTAGTGAATCCCCCGACTTTCGTCCGACTCGATTTTCATGTGCGCCCAGTAGTAGGGCAGCCGGAAGAAAATCCTCGCGGCCGATACGGCGAAGGGATTGGCCGCATCGAGCGAAAAGAAATACACCCCCGGCTGATTGGTATGCCGCTCCCGCACGTAGGTCCGCAGGTTGAGTTCGGGGAAACGGCTGGCGCCAGGAATGCGCGGCAGACCCCGCATCCGAATCTGGTCCATCCAGAAGGGAACCACGCCGACCCACGCCGAGCCGTCGAAGGTGTCCACCGTGAGTGCCTCGGGCAGCAGGTGCGTCAGCTCGCTGGCCGGCAACGGCCAGTGCGCGAACAGCAGATCGTTCCAGCGCTGGGTCATTACCCAGGGCGATTTTGGCAGAGGCCACGGACGATGCTCGGTCGTCGAGAGGATTTTGTTCATGAACAATGGCCGTACCGGAGCGAAATTTTCTCCGGGGTAGGTCCGCCAAAACACTCCCATGGTACCCGTTCTTCGTTTTCAGGCGCATAACATCGATTGCCCTGGCCCGTGTCTTCCCAGATGCGGGCGAGCTTTTCCGCAAGTCCGGGGTTTAGCATTCCTGCATGCCTTCCATGACGGAAACTCCTCCAGCTCGGACCGACGCACCGGTGTCTCCCGAAAGCCGCAACAACCAGACCGAAGTTTTCGCCGTCCACGGAGCCGATCCTGAAGTCCTGGCCTACGCGATGGCGAAATATTCGCGGTCCGCGTTGTCGATGAAGGAGTCGCTGCGCGAGATCAGCAGCCAGAGGGCGGAGCAGTTTCTCAATACCTTCTATTTCCAGTACGGCCATCGCTCCATCGCCGATCTGGCACATGTCGCCTTCGCCGTCGAGAGGCTCTCGCTGCTCGCGGCCATCGTACTTGTCGACGAGCAGCGCTGGGATGGACAGGAGCGCTCGACGCGGTACCAGAATTTTCGCAAGAGCGGCTGGTACATGCCGGATTTCGGCTCCGACGCTAGTTCGGCAAACCGGTATCGCGAGACGATTGACCAGCTTTTTGCCGGTTATCACAAAGTTTTCGAGGCCGTCTTTGCGTCGTTGCAGGTGCAGGTGCCCAAACCCGAGGAGATGAAGCAGGAGACCTGGGAGCGCACCCTCAAGGCTCGCGCTTTCGACGTGGCGCGTTACCTGCTGCCGCTGGCGACCAACACTTCGCTGGGACAAATCGTCAACGCGCGAACCCTGGAGACGCAGATTTCGCGCCTCCTCACAAGCCCGATTGCGGAAGTCCGCCAGCTTGGCGTTCGGCTCCAGGCAGCCGCTACCGGCCCGGCCTGGAATGTCTACGGCGACGATTTTGCCGCGCTGCAGCGCGACATCGCCGCTCTCGATCCGGCGCTTGGCGAGCGCGCCGCCGCCCTCCTGACCCGCGACGTAAAGACCGCGCCGACGCTGGTGAAATACGCTGCCATCAACGAATATCAGGCACGCACGCGGGAAGAGCTGCGCCAGGCAGCCGCTGACCTCCTGAAGGGTGAGGCCATCGAAGCAGCGCCGCTGGTGGACCTGATCGACAGCGCTGATTCTCTCGAGATCGATCTGGCCACCACGCTGCTCTACGGCCAGTGCCATAATCCCTACCGGCAGATCCGTCGCCATGTCGCCGCCCTTAGCGAGGCCCGGCGCAACGAGATCATCGACTTTGGCGTGCGCCATCGTGGACCCCACGACGAGCTGCTGCGCGAATTCGCCGCCGGCCAGGCGCTGCGCTTCGACATCCTCATGGACATCGGCGGCTTTCGCGACATGCACCGCCACCGGCGCTGCGTGCAGATCCTCCAGGGATTCACTGCGGCGCACGGCTACGCCATTCCCGAGGGCGTTTCCGAGGCTGGTGTGCAGCCGCTCTACGAGGAGACAGTGCAGTCGGCCCATGCGGCCTACGCAGCGTTGGCCGCTGGCTCCGCTCCCGAAGCTGCAGACTCCGCGCAGTATGTTTTGCCGCTGGGCACGAAGAACCGCGCGCTGTTCAAGATGGACTTCGCCGAAGCCCTGTACATCTCCGAGCTGCGTTCCGCGCCGCAGGGGCATTTCTCGTACCGCCGCGTAGCGTGGGAAATGTACCGCGCCGTGGAACGAAAACACCCGGCCCTGGCGCCGTATTTTCGCGCGACGAATGCCGACGAGCTCGTGGATCTGCTGAAGCGCTGATCGTCGTTGTCAGGGACGTATCGGCCGCCTCGCCGGGGCGATACAATGCAGCTTCGCGTTGAGGACACTCAATTGATCCGCAGCACGCTGTATTTCGTCGCATGCGCCGCGACCGCTCTCTTCATGACCGACACATCGCTCACCGCTCAGACCGCGGCCTTCGGGCCGGAGAATCCCTTCTACTCGCCGAGTGCGCTGCCTTTCCATGCGCCGCCCTTCGACCGCATCAAAGACGCCGACTATCAGCCGGCGATTGAGGCCGGCATGGCGGAGCAGGAGAGGGAAATGCTGGTGATCACCAACAATTCTGCGGCGCCGACGTTTCAGAACACCTTCGTTGCGATGGAGAAGACTGGCCTCCTTCTGCAGCGCGCGCAGGCGGCGTTCAATGCGGTCACGGGCGCCAACACCAATCCCTATTTACAGAACGTGCAGCGGGAGCTCGCGCCGAAACTCGCCGCGCACCAGGATGCGATTTACCTGAACCCGAAGTTGTTTGCCCGGGTCCGGACCGTCTATCAAACCCGCGCCCGGCTGCAGCTCGATCCTGAAAGCCAGCGGCTGGTGGAGATCGTCTACGACCAGTTCGTCCATGCGGGAGCGGCGCTGAGCGATGCCGACAAGGAGAAACTGAAGAAGCTGAATGAAGAAGCGTCGAAGCTGGAGGACGAGTTCAGCCGCGGACTGCTGGAGGCCGCGAAGAAGGCCGCCTACACCACCACGGACAAGTCCGCGCTGGCGGGATTGACCGATGCGCAGATTGCCGCGGCAGCACAGGCCGCCGCCGCGCGGAAGGTCGAGGGCTACCTCATTCCGCTGCAGAACACGACGCAGCAGCCTGACCTGACGGAGCTGAGCAATCGCGCCACCCGCGAGACGCTCTTTCAGCAAGGCTGGACGCGCGCAGAGCAGCCAGGAAATGATCTGCGTCCGGTCGTCGCGCGCCTGGCGCAACTGCGAGCGCAAAAGGCAAAGCTACTCGGGTTCGACACCTACGCCGCCTGGAAGCTCGAAGATCAGATGGCGAAGACGCCCGATGCTGTGCTGCATTTTCTGAACGAGTTGATTCCGGCGGCGACCGCGAAGGCCCAGGCGGAGGGCAAGGACATTCAGGCCGTCATCGACGCGCAGCAGGGCGGCTTCCATCTCGAGCCGTGGGACTGGGATTTCTACGCCGAGCAGGTCCGCAAGGCGAAATACGATCTCGACGAGTCGCAGATCAAGCCCTACTTCGAAATCGACAATGTCCTCGAAAGCGGCGTCTTCTACGCTGCTCACCTGCTCTATGGCCTGAGCTTCACGGAGCGTAAAAACATCCCGGTCTGGCAGCCCGATGTGCGCGTCTTCGAGGTCCAGGATGCCAACGGCACGCCGCTTGCCCTTTTCTATTGCGACTACTTTAAGCGCGACAACAAAAACGGCGGCGCCTGGATGTCGAGCTTCGTGGATCAGAGCCGCCTGCTCGGCGATCTACCCGTGGTCTACAACGTCGCCAACCTGCCCAAGCCCGCGCCGGGAGAACCCGCTCTCATCAGCGCGGACGATGTGCGGACGATGTTCCACGAATTCGGCCACGCCCTGCACGGCATGCTCAGCAATGTTCAATACCCGACGCTCTCCGGAACCTCAGTCCCGCGCGACTTCGTCGAGTTCCCGTCACAATTCAACGAGCATTGGGCTACGTATCCTGCGGTCTTCCAGCATTACGCGAAGCATTACAAAACCGGCGAGCCGATGCCGGCCGATCTGGCGGCGAAGATTCTCAAGGCCCGCGACTTCAACCAGGGATATTCGCTGACCGAGCTGCTGTCCGCGTCCATGCTCGACATGCAGTGGCACACGCAGCCTTCTGGAGCGCCGCTCGAAAACGTCGATGACTTCGAGAAGCAGGCCCTCGAGAAGTCCCATGTGGCTCTGGCCACGGTTCCTCCTCGCTATCGCTCGACCTACTTCCTGCACATCTGGTCCAACGACTACGCCGCGGGCTACTACGCCTATCAGTGGACCGAGATGCTCGATGACGACGCCTGGCAGTGGTTCGAAGAGAACGGCGGGTTCACCCGCGCCAATGGAGATCGCTTCCGGCGGATGGTGCTTTCCCGCGGCAACACGGAGAATCTGGCTACGATGTACGCGAACTGGCGCGGGCGGGCTCCGGAGATCGGAGCCATGCTCAAGGATCGCGGCCTCACGGAGAAATAATCGGCTCCGCGCCCGCAGCTGCAAAAGGAAAAGGCTGCCCGGTGGCAGCCCATTCCAAATCGAAACGAATGCTTAGGCGTGCGCGTACGACGCGATGGCGCTGGCCTCGTCGTCCTTGATGTCGAAGACGGTGTAGAGCTTGGTGATCTGCAGCAGGTCATGTACCTTGCGCGTCAGATTCAGCAGCTTCAGTTCGCCGCCCTGATTGCGGACCGTGGTGTAGGCGCTCACCAGCTCGCCGATGCCCGAGCTGTCGATGTAATTCACCTCGCCCAGGTTCAGCAGAATCTTCTTCTGGCCCTTGGCGAGCAGGTCACGGACCGAATCACGCAACTGCACGCTGCCCTCGCCGAGGGTGATCCGGCCGCCGAGATCGAGAATCGTTATCCCGTCTACCTGACGAGTGCTGATTTTCATGCTCACGAGAAATTCCTCCTTGGAAAACTTGTAGTGCGGGAGAGTTAGGCGCCGGTTGGAGCGGTTCCGAGATGCTTGATCAGCGTCAGCTCGGTTCCGGGATGCAGTTGTTTGAAGTGTACCTCATCCATAAACGACCGTATGAGGAAGATGCCGCGGCCCGAACCGCGCAGCAGATTTTCCGGCGCCAGGGGATCGGGCAGGGTGGACGGGTCCAGGCCCTTACCCTCATCCGTAATCCGGATCACCAGCGACGAGCCCGTGTTCTCAAACGATGCTGTCATGCGCTTTTCCGGATCGTACGCGTTGCCGTGCAGCACCGCGTTGACCGCCGCTTCCCGCACCGCCATGGAGATGCGGAAGATCTCATCGTCGTCCACACCCGCCTTGCGCGCCATCTGTTCGGCGGTCTGCTCGACTTTGTTCACGCTGTCCAGCGAGGAATCCAGAGTATAGGTCACGCGCTTTTCCGGCTGTCCTGTCAAATGCCCTTCCTCGCTCATGAATCGCGATCTTTGGGGGGACTTTTTTCCCGTAGGCGAAGTTTGCTTGCTGGAGCGAAAGATGTCAAGCAGAGAAGGAGGTGGTGGCCGTTCGCCCAGAGCCGGGTTGCGTTCGGCGGGTGAGGGGGAGGAGCATTCATCCCTCCGGACGCGGCCCTCAGCTGCGCACTCATTCCCGGTAAGATGAAGAAGAGCCATCCATGCCCAGCTCAGAGCCGCAGCCACAAAAGGACGCCGCCCAGGGCGCGCATCCCGAACCGAAACCGGCGCCCAAATCCGGTTCGCAGCAGGACGACGACGTCGTTGGCAAAGCCTACGACAGCCGTCTCATGCGGCGGCTCATCACCTACCTCTATCCCTACAAATGGACTTGTATCGCCTCCATCTTTGCGATCCTGCTGAAGGCCGGTGCCGATGTCCTCGGGCCCTACCTGACCACGGTCGCCGTCGATCTGTATCTCAAGCCTGCCGCGGACAAGACCTCCCAGGCCGCCGCAGCCGATGCCCTGCGCGGCGCCGCGGCCCATCCCTGGCTCGCGCACTGGCTCATCCCCTGGGCGGCCGGCGGCGCCTGGAAGGGCGTCTCCGAACTGGCCGAGGTCTGGCTGGCTGCGCTGGTGTTCAGCTATGCCCTCGAAGCGCTCCAGACCTGGCTGATGCAGTGGACCGGCCAGAAGGTCATGTTCGATATGCGCAGCCAGATCTTCCGGCACATGCAGCAAATGCATATCGGCTTCTTCGACCGCAACCCCGTCGGCCGCCTGGTCACGCGGCTCACGACCGACGTCGATGCCATCAATGAGATGTTCACCTCCGGCGTCTTCGCGATTTTCGAGGACGTCTTCGTGCTCGCGGCGATCGTGTTCGTCATGTTGCGCATGAAGTGGTGGCTGGCCCTGATGGCCTTCTCCGTTCTGCCGCTGATCCTCCTGGTCACGCGCATCTTCCGCAAATATGTTCGCGACTCCTACCGCCGCATCCGCGCGGCCATCGCCCGCATCAACGCTTACACCCAGGAATACGTCTCCGGCATGTCGCTGGTGCAGCTCTTCAATCGCCAGCAACGCGCCTTCCGTGACTTCTCCGCCATCAACCGCATCCACATGGAGGCCTTCAAGGACAACATCCTGTGCTACGCCCTCTACTACCCCGCGGTCGAGTTGCTGAGCTCCATCGCCATCGCCCTTATCATCTGGATCGGCGGCGGCGCGGTGTTGCGCGGCACAGTTCTTCTTGGCACGCTGGTGGGCTTCATGCAGTACGCACAGCGGTTCTTCCGGCCCATCCAGGACCTCAGCGAAAAGTACAACATCCTGCAGGCGGCCATGGCGGCCAGCGAGCGCGTCTTCAAGCTGCTCGATACGGCCCCGGAAATCGTCTCGCCCCCGAATCCGAAGCAGGGCGACGCTTCCGGACGCATCGAACTGCGCGACGTCTGGTTCACGTATCAGCGCCTCGATGCCGCGACCAAAACACGTATCGCCGCCGCCAGCGCAGCGGAGCTGCAGGCGATGACCGGCATCGAATGGGTCATGCGCGGCGTATCGTTCACCGTCGAGCCCAACCAGACCGCCGCCATCGTGGGACACACCGGGGCAGGGAAGACCACCATCACCAGCCTGATGATGCGCTTCTACGACGTGCAGCACGGCCAGGTTCTGGTCGATGGAGTCGATGTCCGAGAGCAGGACCTGACACGGCTGCGGCAACGGTTTGGCGTGGTGCTGCAGGATCCGTTTCTGTTCAGCGGCACCGTGGGCGACAATATCCGGCTGGGCACCGAGAGCATCGACGAGAAGGACATGCGGCTGGCCGCGGAGCAGGTCAATGTCGACGACTTTATCCAATCGCTCCCCGGCGGCTATAAGGAGCCCCTGCGCGAGCGCGGCGCTGGACTCTCGACCGGGCAAAAGCAGCTCATCAACTTTGCCCGGGCCCTGGCCCACCGGCCCGCCATCCTCATCCTCGACGAGGCGACCTCGAGCGTCGATACGGATACGGAGTTTCTGGTCCGCGCTGCTTTGGAACGGATGGTGGAGGGTCGCACCTCGGTCGTCATCGCGCACCGGCTCTCGACGGTCCAGCGCGCCGACACGATCCTGGTGATGCATCGCGGTCAGCGGCGCGAGATGGGCTCGCATCAGGAACTGCTGGTGCTCCGGGGCATCTACTGGAAGCTCTACCAACTCCAGTACAAAGACCAGGAGCTGGTCGAGCCGGCGGGCGGCCTCACTCCCTCGCTGGCAGTGGGAACTGACTAAATTGGGCGGCCCTAAGATTTTTCTCTCCGCGGGAGAAGCCAGCGGCGAATACTACGGCGCCGAGCTTATCGCCGCGCTGCAGCAGCTTGCGCCGCAGGCCGACTTCTTCGGCCTCGGCGGCCGGCGCATGGAGGCGCTTGGCTTTCGGCCCATCGTGCGCTCCGAAGACGTCGCCGTTATGGGCATCACCGAAGTGGTGCGCCACATGCCCCGCATCTACCGCGAATATCGCCGCCTGCGCGCCTCAGTCGCCGCGGAAAAACCCGACATCGCCATACTCATCGACTTCCCCGACGTGAATCTCTCCCTGGCCCGGCGCCTGAAGCGGCAGGGTGTGCCCGTGATCTACTTCGTCAGTCCGCAGTTGTGGGCCTGGAAGAAATACCGCATCCGCAGCGTGCAGCGATACGTGGATCGCATGCTGACCATCTTTCCCTTCGAGGAGCGCTTCTACCACGACCACGGCGTCGATGCAGAGTTCGTGGGGCACCCCCTGGCCGAGCGGGAGCCGCCCGCGATCACCCGCGACGAATTCGCTCGCCAGGCCGGCCTCGATCCGTCCAGGACCTGGATTGGGCTGCTGCCCGGGAGCCGCGGCAACGAAATCCGGCTCAACCTGCCTGATATGGTGCGTGCGGGCGCCATGCTGGGCCAGAACGCAGAGTTTCTGCTGCCGCTTGCGTCCACGCTCACCGGCCCCCAGCGCGACCACATCCGGGCGCTCCTGGCGGAGCTGCTGGCCGCCGAGTCCACTCCCCCACACATCGTCCTCGTCGAGGACGCTCGCGCCGTCCTCTATCACGCCCGGGCCAGTATCGTGGCCAGCGGTACCGCCACTGTGGAAGCGGCGCTCATCGGCAATCCGTTTATCGTGGTATACCGGATTTCACCGCTCAGCTATGCGGTGGCGAAAAGGGTGGTGGACGTGCCGCACGTGGCCATGGTGAACCTGATTGCCGGAAAACGCATCGTACCCGAACTGATTCAGGGTGACTTTACCGCCCCGGAGGTAGTCTCACTGCTCAGACCGCTGCTCGACAACGAAGAGGCGCGGGTCCGGATGCAGGCGAATCTGCGGCGCGTGGGAGAAATGCTGCGCAGCGAACAGAGTGCCGTGGGCCGCGTCGCCCAAATCGCATGCGAGATGCTGAGACAATCAACGCCGGAAGAAAGACTGAGCCAGGTTCCATGAAGAATCGCCCCCTTGACCACGCGCCGCAGCGGTATGTCCTCTCGCGCGTTGCCGCATGCTGCGCCGCGATCATCACCGCTGTATTGCTGCCTGCGCTTCCATCTGCGGCGCAGAACACCGCGCCGAAGCCGACGCTGAACATCACCGCCTACAACATCAACGTGGATCTCCGGCCCGCCGATCACGCGCTCGACGCCACCGCACAGGTGACCTTCACTCCGCTGGCGGACCTGCCTACTGCGATCTTCGACCTGCACGGCGCGCTGCTCGTGGATAAAGTGACCGACGCCAAGGGGGCAAATCTGAATGGTGCGCGCGGATCGGGCGCGACGCTGATCGTGACCCCCTCCACGCCGCTCGCCAAGGGGCAATCGATCACCTGGACCTTCCACTATTCCGGCAAGCTGGAAACTGACGCCGGAGGACCTGTCGAGGGCCTCAAGCTCGCCTACGTCGGCGAGCCCATCAGCTACCTCTTCTATGCAGGCCGCTGGTTTCCGATGACCGGCTATCTCACTGACCGCTTCACTGCCGAGATTCACGTCAAAGCCCCCGCCGGGTATCGCGTCATCGGCAGCGGCAGCTCCGGCAAGCCGAAGGAATCGGCGGGCGGGACTCAGCTATGGGACTTCAAATGGGACAAGCCCGGTTTTCCCGGCACCATCATCGCGGGTAAGTTTGATCCTCCGGTCTCGGGAGGCGCTCCGAATATCCATGTCTACACCACGGCCGCGCACAAGGCCGCTGCTGCGGATTACGCTGCGACCACCCTGCGCGAATTCGCCTACTTCACCAGCACCTTCGGCTTTCCCGAGTCGCATGAGCTGAACGTGGTGGAGCTGCCCGACGACACCGTCCCGGTCGCCTGGGCTCCTGAGATCGCTGCCGTCGCCGGCGCACGCATCGGCGGCAAAAACGACTTCCGGCTGCTGGCCAATACCATCGCCCACCAGTGGTGGGGCAGCCAGGTAAGCCCGGCAACGCTCAGCGACGCCTGGATCATCAACGGCATGGCGCGCTACGGCGAGCTCATGTATCTCGAAGACGACGCCGGCCACTCCGCGCTTGAGACCGCTCTGCCCGACATCGCCGCCAGCGCCCTCGCCTACGACACCATCCCGCTTTCGAGCACCGGGTCCCTGGGCGGTGCCGGCGATGTTGCTCTGGCCTATTCGCCGCAGTTCCAGTCCATGACCCTCGACAAGGGCGCGCTGATCTTTCACATGCTGCGCTGGGAGGTCGGCGACGACAGCTTCGAAAAAATTCTGCGCGCGACCCTGACCCAGTACAAGGACAAGGGCATTCGCACCGGGGAATTTGAGCGCGGCGCCGAGGAGCAGTCGCAGCAGCAGCTAACCCCCTTCTTCAGCGAATGGCTCGACGGTACTGGCGCGCCCGAGTTCACCGACAAATACGCTGTCTACCGGCTGGGCAACAACAAAGGTTTCCGTACGATTGGCGAGATCCAGGGTGACATGGACCTCTTCAACATGCCCGTCGATCTGCGCGTGGACACGGAGGGCAAGACTGTCGATAAGCGTGTCGACGTTGTTGGTACCGATTCGCAGTATGTCATCGATACCTTTGGCCGCCCGCGCCGCGTTGTCATCGACCCCCAGGGATGGGTGCTGAAGAACACCCCCGATCTTGAGGTGCGCGTGGCCATCCTGCGTGGCCAGCAGCTCGCAGCGCAGGGCGATACCGGAGGCGCCCTGGCGGAATATCAGAAGGCGCTGAAGGCCAACCCACAAAGTTCGCTGGCCAGCTACCGCATCGGCGAACTGCTGTTCAGCATGCGCAACTACCAGGCCGCCGTAAATGCCTACCGTGACGCGCTGAACGGCGACAACGACCCCAGGTGGACCGAAGTCTGGAGCCACATCGCCGTCGGCAAAATCTTCGACCTGACCGGCCAGCGCGACCGCGCCATTTCCGAGTACCGCCAGGCGCTGCAGACCAACGACAACACCGCAGGCGCGATGAACGAAGCCCGCCACTGGATCCAGGCTCCGTACAAACGGCCGGACTCGGAGTAGCAGAGCGATTATCCCGACCGTCAGGCCGCTTGTCGCGGCCTGACCTTGTTGTGGATGCTCTTGCGAGCCGCCAGGCGCAGATCGTAATCGTTCTGCAAATTAAGCCAAAACTGTGCGGGCAGGCCGAAATAAATCCCCAGCCGGATCGCTGTGTCAGCTGTTATCCCTCGGTTGCCTCGGACAACGTCGTGAATCCGTGGCAGTGGAACGCAAAGATCCTTCGCCAACCGATAGGCCGTCAGCCCCGCGGGCTTCATGAATTCTTCGCGGAGAATCTCTCCTGGGTGCATTGCAAATACCTTCGGCATAAAGGACAAACCTCAGTGATAATCCACGATCTCTACGTCATATGCGTTTCCGTCGTGCCATCGGAAACAAATGCGGAACTGGTTGTTAATGCGGATCGAGTACTGACCTGACCGATCTCCGCTGAGCTTCTCCAGCCGGTTGCCGGGAGAGACGCGAAGATTGGCCGGTTCCAGCGCAGCATTCAGCACGGCAAGTTTCCTGAAAGCTGCCTTCCGGAGACCCGCGGGTATCCTCCGGCTCTTGCCGGTGAGCCAAAGCAGTTCAGCATCCGGATCCCGGAAACCGGCAATCATGCGGATATGCTAACGACATTCGTTACTAACGTCAATCGTTACTATCGTACCGAGACCGCGTTGCAGCTACAGCCCCTTGTAGCTTCCCCCATCCACCAGAATCGTCTGCCCCGTAATGCTGGCTGCGGATTCAGAAGCCAGCCACACGATCGTCGCCGCAACTTCCTCCGGTGTCGCCATGCGGCCGATAGGAATCTCGCGCTCCAGATCGCCCAGAACCTGCTCGTAAGAAACATTGCGGTTCTTCGCGCGGGTCTCCAGCAGGTTGCGCGAGCGATCGGTCGACGTGAATCCCGGCCCAACATTGTTGACCGTGATGCCGTCCCGCCCGAACTGCCCAGCCAGCGAACGCACGAGGCCCATCACCCCGGCGCGGATCGTGTTCGAGAGAACCAGCTCCGGCACCGGCTGCTTCACCGTGTACGACGTCAGCGTAATGATGCGCCCCCAGTGCTGCTTCTGCATGTGCGGCAGCACCGCCTGCGAAAAGACGATGGCGCTGCGCAGATTCAGGTGCCAGGTGCGCTCCCAATCCTCCAGCGTCGTATCCAGGAACGGTTTGGCCGGAGGCCCGCCTGCATTCGGCACGCAGACGTCGACCCGCCCGAACTTCGCCTGCGCCGACGTAACAAAAGCAAAAACCGCCGCCGGATCGCCCACATCGAACCCCTGCGTGAAAGTCTCAACCCCAAAGCGGCTCCTGGCCTCCGCCGCAACCTGATCCAACTCCGCCTGGCGGCGCGCACACAGTGCGAGATTGGCGCCCTCAGCGGCAAGAGCCAGCGCCGTTGCTTTGCCGATTCCAGAGCTTGAACCCGCCACTATGGCGAGTCTGCCTTTCAGTCCCGTGTCCATGCGCCCTATGATAGTCGAGACAATTGCAATGCACTGCAATCCATCCATCCCCGGAGAAATCGCTTGGCAGACCTGAAAGAACTTCAATACACCGGCTTCGACACCATTCCCGTCGACCACCTGAACCCACTCATCGACCGCCAGTTTGTCTACGGCGAACGGGCGATGCTGGCGCGTCTCGTGTTGAGGAAAGGCGCAATCGTGCCCGAGCACAGTCATGAAAACGAGCAGATCACCTATGTGCTCGAGGGAGCGCTGCGATTCACCATGGGCGATGGCCGCATCATCGTCGTGGGTGCGGGCCAGGTTCTGGTCATCCCGTCCAACATGCCGCATAAAGCCGAGGTCCTGGAGGACACCCTGGACCTCGACGTCTTCACTCCGCCCCGCGCCGACTGGATCGCTGGCACAGATGCCTATCTGAGGAAGTAGGCCGGCCTTGCCGTCCAGACACCGGAGCTAGCTCCCCGAAGCGTCCTCCGGAGGCACCGCCAGCTTGCATCGGTTGCGTCCCTCCGCTTTGGCTGCGTAGAGCGCTACATCCACCTCGCGCAGCACGTCTTCCCGCCGCGGATACTCCCACTCCCGCGCCGGAAGCACGCCGATGCTGATGGTGAGCGAAATCGGTCCGCACGCCGTGGACATGGGCAAATCGCCAATGCTGCACCTTAACTGGTCGGCGCGCGCCATCGCCTCCTGTGCGCCGCAACCTCCCAGGATCACCAGGAATTCCTCTCCGCCCAGCCGTCCTACCAGATCGTAGGTGCGCACCGCCCGCAGGAAGCGCCTCGCCGTCTCGCGCAGCACCTCGTCGCCGATCGGATGTCCGAATCGGTCGTTGACGTTCTTGAAATGGTCCAGATCCGCCAGCAGAACCGCCGTGGGCGCGTGCTCGCGGGAGCTACGGGCGATCTCGCGCTCCAGCATGTCCAGGAATCGCTTCCCGATTCAGCAGCGACGTCAGCGAGTCGTGGGTGGCCTTGAAATGCAGGTTCTGCCGGGCCCGCTTCAGTTCTGCCTCGGTTTCCTTCAGCGTCGTGATATTCCGCCCAATGCCGATAATTCCCACCGTCTCGCCACTGGCATCGCGAAACGGCACCTTCGTGGTCAGCAGCCAGCGAATCCGCCCGTCAACTTCCCGGATGTGCTCGTCCTGGCTTACCAGGGCCGCGCCGGACTGGATGACTTTCTGCTCGTCCTGGTAAAAGCCTGCGGCCATCTCGGTGGGATAGTAGTCGAAATCGGACTTGCCCCGCAGCTCTCCGCCCGAGACGGCCCCCATCACATCCGCTGTCCCCTGATTGGCGTACAGGAAGCGGCTCTGCAGATCCTTGACATAGATCAGGTCGGGCACGCTTTCCATCACGGAGCGCAGCGTCTCCAGTTCGCCGGGAAACGACTCCGCCGGGCCGCGCAGGCGGATCCTGATTAGCCTCCAGGCCAGGATGCACGCGCCCAGGAAAGCCAGCCCGAGCACCCCGAGCAAGACCCATCCCGTCAGCGTGTCCGGATAAAACGGCCTGGCAACAGAATTCAGCAGTTCGCCGGCCGGACGCAGTCGCAATGCGAAAGTCGGTAATATTGCAGGTTTCATTGCAGTCCAGGTCTGCGCGGCGAGCTATAGCCACCAGCACCGTGGGACCAACCCGTCAGAGACTCGGCCTTCGATGCGCCAATTGAGCATTGCGAACCGAGTTTTCTGGCCTGGCTCGAGTCGCCTCCAGGTCACCGACAGGGATTCTAATATATCGGCCTGCCGTGTCCGGGACAATACTCCAGCTTGCCTCTCCCGCCGCAGCATTTGCTGACCAAAAGAGGGGATGCCGTCGCACTAATTATGGCAATACCAGCCGACAGCACGGTCTTGCTGTTCGTGCCGTGCGTCAAAGACCACCGGTTATCGCGCAAACCCGGCGGCGACCTGCAACCGCCTCGTCTCGAAAGCTACTTCTTTACGCCCTGAGCCGCCTTCTGCTTGGCCCAGCGCCGCCTTTGAGCGGCCGCTATGCGGGCTCGAGCATCGGCGCTGAGAACGCGCTTCTTACGCGGACGGTTACCGAACGATGCCGTAGAGACTTTGGAACCTCCCGTGCTGGCGAGCAGAGCACGGACTTTCTCGAGGCGGCTGATTTCTTCATCGACTGCAGCAACTAGTTCTTCACGTGTCATCTTTTTCTCTCGTTTTCGTAGACCAGTTATCCAGGGAATGGATGCAACACCGCCTACCATAACAAATTGAGTGGGTTGTTACAAAAAATTCTGCGGCCCAGGCATCCGCTCAGGAGCACCCTGCTACCGCTGTACTGAAACGGTACATTAACTCAGAATTTGTCCATTTTTCTCTTTTTTGTAAGCTCCTGTTCTTTTCTCGACAGCAAGATGGCGGTGTGTTAACACGCAAACGTGTGTCAATGCCGCGCCGGCTGGCATCCGGCGTGGGTAGTCCCGTTGAGATTCAGACCGGGGGAAGGGCCCCTGCAGCTGAGGGTTTTGTCCCCCAAACCCCTCATATTTCTCTCCAGTTAGGAAAATATGAAATTCGGTTGGCTGAAACCCTGGCCGAGCGCGATGCCGCCTGCAGGCTCCGCTTCAAGGTATTCAATATCGAACTCGGTGAAGGCCTGGAGTCCTCCTACCAGACGGGCCTCGATCAGGACCACCTTGACTTATTCTGCGACCACCTCATTGTCGAAGACCGCTCGCGCCGGGAGGTGGTCGGTACCTACCGGATGCAGTCCGGTGTTACCGCCGTTCAGAAACTGGGTTACTACAGCGAACAGGAATTCGACTTCTCTTCCTATGAACCCATTCGCAGCGAGGTTCTGGAGCTGGGCCGGGCATCCATCGACCGCGAGCACCGAACCAGCGAAGTACTCACCCTTCTTTGGCGCGGTATCGCTCAATACGCCCGGTTCTACAAGCTGCGCTACCTCATCGGTTGCTCGTCGCTGAACTCCCGCGACCCCCGGGAAGGCTGGTCTATGTACCGGGAACTTTCGCCCTTCCTGGCCCCGCAGCCTCTGCGCACGCGGCCCACGCCTGCCTATGAGCTGCCTGCGGTGCCTGCCGATAGCCACGGGGCGGTTAAGATACCCAAGTTGCTCAAAACGTATATTGCAGTGGGAGCCAGAATCTGCGGCGCACCAGCATGGGATCGCGAATTCGGAACCATCGACTTTCTGACTCTGCTCGATCTGGCGCAGCTTTCGCCGGCAGCGAGGAACCGCTTCCTTCCGGACTTCGAACCAGCGCAGGCCCCGTCCGGGCCAGTCTCCGCCTGCTGATTCTGCTCGTCAGCCTGGCTGACGTTGGCCTTCGTTTTTTCTTTCTTGGCCTCAGGCATGGAGCCCGCCTCCAGCTTTGGCAACGCGCTCGATGGCTGCACCGCTCCTGCGCCACCATCCTGCGCCGTCTGGGCATGCGCCTGGAGTGCCGCGGCTTGCGCCCCACCCAGGGGCTGATCTGCTCCAACCACCTCAGCTATCTCGACATTCTCGTCTACGCCGCTGCCACTCCGTGCGTCTTCGTTGCCAAGCGCGAGGTGCGCCTCTGGCCGGCCTTTGGCATCCTGGCTCGCTGCGGGGGAACCATCTTCGTCAACCGCCAAAGCCGAACGGGCACCGGGGAAGTGACCCGCCAAATCGGTGCCGTGCTCGAAGCCGGGGTGCCCGTTCTGCTGTTTCCGGAAGGAACCAGCACTGACGGCAGCCAGGTCGAGCGCTTTCATCCCACCCTGCTCGCACCGGCCGCCGAACGCGGCGCGGAGATAACGGCCGCTGCCATCGGCTATCGCGCGAGGGGCGTGGAAGAGCGCGACCTCTGCTGGTTTGGAGACGCTCCCTTCCTGCCTCACCTGCTGCGCACGCTGTCGCGCGAGGATGTTCTCGCCAAGGTTGAGTTTTTTCCAGATCGCAACGTCTACTCCGACCGCAAAACCGCCGCGCTGGAACTCCGCGAGCAGGCGAATGCAATGCGGAAGAGGATGAAGAGAGAAATAGTGGCTTGAATGAAGTCGGGCAGCCGTTATCATTCGCTGGCTCCCAGCTTCCAGCTTCCAGCTCCACCTACTCGCCTTCCCGCTCCGCCAGTTCCTCGAGCTGCTTCCGCCAGTCGAGCGACTCGATGAAGACGCGCGAATCACGCCAGTTTTCCCGGACCAGGACGCGCAATTCGAGATAGACGCGCGTGCCCAGCAAAGCTTCGATCTCATGGCGAGCGTTGGTTCCGATTTCCTTCAGCTTGCTTCCGCCTTTGCCGATGAGGATCGCCTTCTGTCCCGCGCGCTCGCAATAAATCGCGGCGGAGATACGTGTGAGCGGGAGCACGGTGCCGGGGCGGGGTTTTTTCGTCGGGGGCGCGGGCTCCTCGAAGCGCTCCACGATCACCGCCGACGCGTATGGAACCTCTTCGCCCGTCTCCATCAGGATCCGTTCGCGGATCAGCTCCGCGACGAGGAAGCGCTCCGGTTGATCGGTGAATTGTTCCTTCGGAAACCAACGTTTTCCCTCGGGCAAGTATTCCGCGATTTTGTGCAGGAGCACCCTCAGCCCATCGCCCTTCTTTGCCGAAACCGGCACCACCTCCGCAAACGAATGCAGCGCGCTCAGCCCTTCAATCAGCGGCAGCAGGGCCTCCTTCGGCACCAGGTCGATCTTCGTGATCACCAGAAAGACCGGGCAATCCAGCTGGCGGATCATCTCGAAGGCCATCGCTTCTTCGCTCGCCCGATCGAATTTCAGCGGCCCCCCGTCTTCCGCGCGTGGCTGTTTCCGCACTGCATCCACCAGCAGCAGCACCAGGTCGCGTGTCATCAGCGCCTCGTGGATCTCCTGCATCATCGCGCGGTCCAGCTGTGACGCGGGCTTGTGGATGCCCGGCGTGTCCACAAAAACAATCTGCGTCGCCGGATGTTTTCCCTTCCGCTCCGGCACATCGACCATGCCGCGAATCCGCGTGCGCGTGGTCTGCGGTTTGGCCGTAACAATGGCGACCTTCTCGCCGATGAGCGCGTTCAGCAGCGTCGACTTGCCCGCGTTGGGACGCCCGATAATGGAGACGAAGCCGGACCGCATTTTCATGACACTAGCCTAGCTGGCTTCCGCCAGCCGCGATACCCGCAGGCGATTCACCTTGCGGTCGGTCGAGGCCAGAATCTCGAAGCGCAGCCCGTAGCCCTCCACTATTTCGCCCGACTGCGGAATGCGCCCCGCCGTTTCGCTCACCAGCCCACCCACGCTCGTGGCCTCCAGATCCTCAGGCAGTTCCACGCCCCCAAGAATCTCCTCCACGCGCCCGATTTCGAGATTGCCCGGAACCACCCACGTCCCGCCCGGCTCGCGGATCACCGCCGCGTTGTCTTCATCCTCGTGCTCGTCGCGAATGGCGCCCACCAGCTCTTCGAGCAGGTCCTCAATCGTCACCAGCCCCGCGACCCCGCCATACTCGTCGATCACGATGCGCATGTGCTGCTTCTCGCGCTGCATCTCGCGCAGCAGCTCGTTCACCTTCTTCGTCTCCGGCACAAACGCCGCCGGCCGCTGGATCGACGCGACCGTCTTCGATCGCGCCTCGGCGTCCGAAATCTGCAGCAAATCGTGCGTGAACGCAATGCCAGTGACGTTGTCCAGCGATTCCTTGTAGACCGGCACCCGCGAAAACGCGTGTGCTCGGATCAGCTCCAGGAACTGTTCCAGCGTGATCGTCCCCGGAACCGCAAACATTGCCGGCCGCGGCGTCATCACTTCCCGCACCACCTTGTCGCCGAACTCCACCGCCGACCGCACCAACTCGCGGTCGCTCTCCTCGATGATGCCTTCTTCCTCACCAGCCTCGATCAGCGCATCAACCGCTTCCGAGGCAGCGGTATCACCGTTGGCGGTGGCCGGTTCTTCGGCCAGCGCCGCAATCGACAGCAAAAACTGCACGAACAGCGTGATGGGCAGCACCAGCCACAACAGCAGCTGCAGGAACCATCGCCAGCGCACGATCCACGCGCCCTGTGTGCGCGCGAAGAACGCATAGGGCAGCAGGCGGTTGAACACGATGATCACCAGGATGATGCCCAGCACCACCTGCGCGATTTCCGGTATCGTGGCCCGGTCCCCGGCCCGCGCGCGCTCGAAGAGCAGCATGCCGAACACCAGCGTCAGAAACGCCAGCGAAAGATGCATCAGGATCGCCGCCGACAGCGCAATCCGCTCGCGGTTCATGCCCAGCCGCGGTTCCACCCGCTGCTCCCACAGGTCGATGTTCTCCTGAAATTCCCGCGCCAGAAATTTCCCCATCTCCGAATAGAGCCGGTCCACATACGACACCAGCGTCTGCACCACCAGCAGCAACACGATCAGCAGAGCAGCAACGATGCTCATGGCTTGCGCCGCCTGCCCGGGCTCCTGCGCTTCGGCCCCGCTGCTGTGCTGCGCTCGATCAGCCCCCATTCCAAACCAAATCGCTTTCGCAGAGCCGTTTCCTTGCGCGCCATCTGGCCCTCGTCAGTCTCGTGATCGTACCCGCCCAGGTGCAGCAGCCCGTGCAGAACCAGAATCTGCACCTCCGTCGCCAGCGGATGCCCGAACTCCACCGCCTGGCGGACCGCGGTCTCCACCGAGACCGCCAGATCCCCGGCCACCGGCGCATGCCCGTTCGCCGGATCAGCCGCCGGAAAAGACAGCACATCCGTAGCCTTGTTCTTCCCGCGATAGACCCGGTTCAGTCTGCGAATATGCTCGTCGCCCGTGAGCAGAACCGACACCCCTCCCGCGAGCCCCACCGCCCGCGCCGCCTCTTTCAGAAACACGGCGAGGGTCCTTTGCCGCAGAGCGCGGCCGAAACTGGCTTGTATCGTGGGTTCGATCAGGATCATGATCCAGTGCAACCTGGCCTCTGGAGTGGCCGATGCACAAAACAACGGTGGGAGGGCAGCTGCACCCTCCCACTTCGATGGTAACTCTTAATCCATTTTGCCGCGCCCGGCGAGCCGCAGCTATTGAGGCTGGGAAAACCGGACCTCTGGTTCGCCGTCGATCTCCAGAGGCAGTTCCCGCTGCCGCCCAAAGCCTTCGTAGGCGCGAATAATCCGCTGCACCAAATGGTGGCGAACCACGTCGCCGTCCTCAAAGCGAATGAACCGGATTCCATCCACACCCTCGAGGATATTGATCGCCTCCACCAGCCCCGATTTCCGCGGGTTGGGCAGGTCGATCTGCGTGATGTCGCCCGTGATCACCGCCTTGGCGTTGTTGCCCATGCGCGTCAGGAACATCTTCATCTGTTCGCTGGTGGTGTTCTGCGCCTCGTCCATGATGATGAACGCGTCGTTCAGCGTGCGCCCGCGCATAAACGCCAGCGGAGCCACTTCAATCACGTTGCGCTCCAGCATCTTGTCCACGCGCTCCGGTTCCAACAGGTCGTAGAGCGCGTCGTACAGCGGCCGCAGGTAAGGGTCCACCTTCTCCTGCAGCGTTCCCGGCAGGAATCCCAGCCGCTCGCCCGCTTCCACCGCCGGCCGCACCAGCACAATCCGGCTGATCTTCTTCGCCAGCAGCGCCGCCGCCCCCATCGCCACCGCCAGGTAAGTCTTGCCCGTCCCGGCCGGCCCGATGCCGAACACCATATCCGACTGTTCGATGGCCTCGACGTACAGCCGCTGATTGATCGAGCGCGGCTGCACCATCCGCTTGATGCCGGCGGACCTCTGTTTGCCGGCCTCGCCCAGGCTGCGCAGCGATACCGTCGGGTCCGCCGTGACCAGCCGCAGCATCCCGTTCAGTTCACCGTTCTGGAGCGAAATCCCCTGTCGCCGCAGCGCTTCATAGTCCTGAAAAATCCGCTCCACGCGCGCAATGGCGTCCTCCGAACCCTCTACCATCACCGCATCGGATACCAGATCGATGCGAGCATGCAGAGCGTCCTCCATCAGTCTCAGATTTTCGTCGCGGGTCCCGAACAGGGGCTCAAGATTGGGAGTGATCTCGAGATGTTTTCTCATCAGGCGGGGAGATGACCTCCGAACATGGCGGTCCTTGTGCCATGCGGTTGAAGTTGAAATGTGAGGTGAATTGCCGAAGTTTGCAACCGGTGCCACTCCACACTGATTGGATGCGTCAGGCAGGGCGGACGAAGCGGGTTGGCAGTCGGCAACAAATGAGTCGAAGTTGCCGTCAGAGTAGCCCGGGATTACCCCACAGTCAATACTCCTGATTGAATATTTCCGGAATTTTGAGCCGAACCGGTACATGCCTGATCCCGTCACCAGTTCGGCTCAATTTGCGGCATTTACCGGGCTGCAACAGCCGCTTCCGCCATGGCTCCAGCGTGCTCCTCCAGCACGGTCAGGAACTTCCCCAGCCATGCCGGATGCGCCGGCCAGGCTGGGGCCGTCACCAGATTGCGATCCACCACCGCCGCCGTCATCTCCACCGGCACATACGTCCCACCGGCCAACTCCACCTCCGGCGCGCAGGCGGGATAAGCGCTGACCTTCCTGCCCTTCAAAACTCGCGCCGCCGCCAGCAACTGAGCCGCGTGGCAGACGGCCGCGATCGGCTTCTCCTCCTCGGCGAAATGCCGGATGATCCCCAGCACCTTTTCGTCCAGCCGCAGATATTCCGGCGCCCGTCCGCCCGGCAAAACCAGCCCGTCATACTCCTCCGGGCGAACCTCCGCAAAGGTCGCGTTCAGTGTGAAATTATGTCCGCGCTTCTCCGAGTAGGTCTGATCCCCTTCGAAGTCGTGGATCGCCGTCCGTATCGACTGCCCGGCCTTCTTCCCCGGACAAACCGCATCGACCTTGTGTCCGACCATCTGCAGCGCCTGGAAAGGCACCATCGTCTCGTAATCCTCAGCGTAATCGCCGACAATCATCAGCAGTTTTGCCTGACTCATGCAGTTCCTCCTGTCATAGTTTCTGACGGAGCATAGTAGCGCGCAGATGCAGAATTGTCGTCCCGCCACTGTGGAACTCGCTCCCTGCAACTCGCGTATCGTGTCTTCATGTTGAAGAGGGATCAATGAGGCTGACCCTGCTGTGGCCCTGGCTCATGTACGGCTGGGCCGCCGGAGAGATCCTGCTCGCGCTGTTCGTCCGAGCCCGCCGCAGCCAACACGCCATTCAGGATCGCGGAACGCAGTTCATCCTGTGGGGCGTCATCTTCGGCTCTATCTTCGCCCTCGACTGGGTCGCGACCCACTTTCCGTGGGGCATCCCGGTCGGGCACTGGCTCAGGCCCTTCGCCGTCGGTCTCATGATCTGCGGGCTCGCCGTGCGGATCACCGCCATCGTCACCCTCGGCCGCTCCTTCACCGTCAACGTGGCCACGCACGCCTCGCAAAGCATCCAGCGCAGCGGACTCTACAGCATCGTCCGCCACCCCTCCTACTTTGGTCTTGAAATCTGCTTCCTCGCCGTCGGCCTGCACACAAAAAATTGGGCCTGCCTCGCGCTGATGCTTATCGCTCCCACCCTCGCGGTTCTCTACCGCATCCACGTCGAAGAGCAGGCCCTGCTCCTGGCTTTCGGCGCCGAATATGCCGACTACAGCCGCTCCACGAAGCGCCTGATCCCGGGCGTCTACTGAAAGGCGCGTTTGGTCACATCTTGCGGCGCTGGCCGCGTCGCTTCCGCCATTGGAATCGGGACCGTCGCGGAGGCTGGTGCCAGCCGATCCGATTAGTTGACTGCGTCAACTAATCGGATGCATGCTGAGTGCATGGCCGATCCCACACTCGCTCTGGATGCTGCCGCTTTCCGCCAGTTCAATCGCCTCTACACGCGCTTCATCGGAACCCTGAATGAGGGTTTTCTGCGCACCGAATTCAGTCGGGCGGAGGGGCGCGTCCTCTATGAACTGGCCGTGAACTCCAGGACCCAGGCAAAGGAAATTGCCGACGCGCTCGGCCTCGATGCCGGCTACCTCAGCCGTATTCTCACCAAGTTTGCCAAAGCCGGGCTGGTTCGCAGGAAGACGTCGAAGCTCGACAATCGTGCGGCGAACCTCATGCTCACCCCGCGGGGCCGCGCCGCATTTCGCATCCTCAACACAAGGTCGGAGCGGCAGGCGCGGGCCGTTCTCAGGGGCCTGCCGCCTCCGCTGCGCGCTCAGTTCGTCAGCGCGATTCAAACCGCCGACCGAATCATCGACCGAATCGTCTCCGCCAAACCTGCCCAGGAGACGCCCTACATTCTCCGGCCGCACCGGCCCGGCGACATGGGCACCGTCGTGGCTCTGGAAGGTGCTGGCTACGTCACCCAATTCGGCTGGGATGGGACCTTTGAAGCTCTCGTCGCGCGCATCGTCGCTGACTTCATCGCCAGCTTTGATCACCAGCGCGAGCGCTGCTGGGTCGCCGAAATCGACGGGCTGCACGTGGGCCATGTTTTCCTCGTGCGCCACCCGGAGCAGCCCGGAACGGCGAAACTGCGCCTCCTCTACGTCGATCCATCGGCGCGCGGACTGGGGCTGGGCCAGGCACTGGTTCGCGAGTGCGTGAACTTCGCGCACCAGGCCGGCTATGACCGCATCACGCTCTGGACGCAGAGCATTCTGGCCTCAGCCCACCACATCTACCGCAACGCCGGCTTTCATCTTGTCAGCGAGCAGCCTCACCACAGTTTCGGCAAGGATCTCGTCGGCCAAACGTGGGAACTCGAGCTGAAATAGCTCGCTCCCCCCCGGGGCGATGCTCCCGCCGTTAGAATCGGAGGCAATGTCGCAGTTCCTCCTCTTTCACGGCGTCGCCATCGTCATCCTGATCCTGGCGAACGGCTTCTTTGTGGCGGCGGAATTCGCGCTGGTCAGCGTCCGCGAGACGCGCATCGAGCAGCTCATCGCCGAGCGCAATCCCGGAGCCCGCATCGTCCGCCGTCTGCAGGAGAACCTCGGCGACTTTCTTCCCGCGGTCCAGCTTGGCGTCACCCTGTGCAGCCTGGCGCTGGGCTGGATCGGCGAGCCGGCCGTGGCCGGCGTCTTCGAGCAGGCCCTCGGCCCGTTGCCCCACGCGCGCCTCTATGCGCATCTGGCCGCCGTGCCCCTGGCCTTCGCCTTCATCACTTATTTCCATGTTCTGCTCGGCGAGCTCGTTCCCAAAGCCCTCGCCCTACGCCGCGCCGATCAGATCGCCATCGCCGTTGCCGGGCCCATGGACGTCTTCATCCGCCTCGCCCGTCCGGTCGTTCGCCTGATGAACCGCTCCGCTGCGCTCGTGTTGCGCCTGTTTCGCGCGCCCTTCACGAATGAGGGCGCCGTTCACTCCCCCGAAGAGCTGAAGCTGATGGCCACCGCAGCCCGCCGCATGGGCATGCTGCCCGCCTATCAGGAGTTCCTCATCCACCGCGCCGTCGAGGTCAACGAAGTCGTCACGCGCGAGATCATGACGCCACGCCAGCGCATCTTCTCTCTCCCCTCTGACATGCTGGTCGAGGACGCCAGCGCCCGCATCGTCGAAGAGCAGCATTCGCGGGTCCCCGTCTACGATCCCGCGCGCGGGCCGGAGTACATCGTCGGCATCGTCTACTCCAAAGACATCAGCCGCATCATGCATTTTCGCGCCACAGCCTCCACGCGTTTCTCGACAGCGCCTCTCTCCGACCTGTCCCTGCAGCAGGTGATGCGCGAAGTCCTCGTCGTTCCGGAGACCAAGCCCGTCCTCGACCTCCTGCATGAATTTCAGCAACGCCGCCGTCACATCGCCATCGTCGTCGACGAGTTTGGATCCACCGTCGGCCTGGTCACCGTCGAGGACGCCATCGAACAGCTCATCGGCGAAGTGGAGGACGAGTTCGACATCGGCCCGCGCGCGCTGCTGACCACCGCAACCGGCGCTATGGTCCTCGACGGCAGCGTCAGCCTCCGCGACATCGAGACCCAGATGAATTGGCATCTGCCGCGCGAGGGCGGCGTTGAAACTCTGGCCGGATTTCTCCTCACCAGGCTCGGAAAAATTCCCCAGGGTGGTGAGTCCATCGAATATGAAGGCCGCCGTCTCACTGTGCTCGAGATGAGTGGCCGCCGCATCGGCAAAGTCCGCGTCGAGCAACTGGAGCCCGCCCCCGACAAAACCCCCAACAAAATCCCCGACAAAAACCCGGACAAGACCGCGGAGAAGGCCCGCGCATGAGAAGGCTTTTGCGATCTCTCCTCACGCGCCTCGGCTACACCTTGCCCGTCCTCTGGCTCGTCGTCTCCATCGTTTTCCTGCTCATCCACATCGTTCCCGGCGACCCCATTCAACAGATGCTCGGCGATGGTGCGCGCCCCGCCGACATCGCCGCCCTGCGCCACGCCTACGAGTTCGACAAGCCCCTCCACACCCAATACCTCAACTACTGGCGCGGCGTCTTCCACGGCGACCTCGGCCGCTCTATCCGTCTCAACGACTCCGTCACCCACCTCGTCATTGCGCGCTACCCGTTCACCGTCGAGCTAACCGTGGCGGCGCTATTCGTAGCTTTGCTGCTCGCCATCCCGGCAGGCATCAGCGCCGCTCTGCATCGCGGCCGGGCGCGCGACCATGTCCTCAGCGTCGTGAGCCTCTTCGGATTGTCGTTTCCATCCTTCGCCCTCGGCCCCATCCTCATCCTGCTCATCTCCATCAAGCTCGGATGGCTCCCCGTCTCCGGCGCCGGCGATCTCGCCCACCTCATCCTGCCGGCGTTCACCATGGGCGGCGCGCTGGCCGCGATCCTCACCCGCATGGTCCGCACCTCCATGCTCGAAGAGCTCAGCCAGGATTACATCCGCACCGCCCGCGCCAAAGGCCTCCCGGAGCGCACCGTGGTTTACAAGCACGCGCTGCGTAACGCCATGATCCCCGTCCTTACCCTCATCGGCCTGCAATTCGGCGCCCTGCTCGCCGGGGCCATCGTCACCGAAACCATCTTCAGCTGGCCCGGCATCGGCCGCCTCACCGTCTCCGCCATCTCCAATCGCGACTATCCGCTCCTCCAGGGCTGCATCTTAGCCGTGGGGCTCACCTATGTTTTGGTGAACCTCGCTACCGACGTCCTCTACGTGGTCGTCAATCCGCGCATCAGGGCCTAGAATTAGGGGACATATCAAGACTTGGAATTGTGAGGAGTATTGCGGTGTGACGTGGAGTGAATCGCGCTGCGGCGGCAACTCCCGTGCTGGTCATTCGTCGAGCCGCCTCGAAGTACCATCCGATGACGTGAATCGATCTAGGGGGGGATCTCAATGACCAGGAACCAACAGCGTAGCTGCAGCAATTGGGCAGGAAGAAATTTCCGGGTAGGGCCGCAATGGGGAGCGGCACGGATGGCCGCGATGCTGGTGGCCGTTGTGTCGATGGGTCTCGCTGCAGGTTCTGTTGCGAGCGCACAGGACGTGCCGGGTTCGACGGATCCGGCAGGAATGAAGCGCTACGAGGGCAGCGAACTGATCGGATATCGCGCGCCCAAATTCGATGAGTACGTGCTGCCGCTCAGCGCGCCAACTGGCCTGGAACCCGCCGTGTACCCCAAAAGCAAATCGGTCGAAGGGCTGGTCAGCTATTACACCTATCTGGCTCCGGCGGAACGCACGCCCACGGAACTGTTCCGAAACTACAAGTTGGAGTTTCAGCGACTGGGAATCGTCACGCTGTACGAGAAAGCCGTCGGGCAGCACGGTTGGTTTGGCCCCACGTTCAACAAGATTGCGGAAGACAGCGGCGTCGCACAACTCCTTGCTTACAACGAAGCGGAAGAACGCATGCTGGTAGGGAAAAGCAAGGACGCCGATCCCACCTATTATGTCGTGTTTGTTACGGTCTATAAGGATGGCGTCCTTCCCGACCGCCTGCAGGGCAAGGTGCAGAAGGGCCAGTCTGCTGTGGCGCAGCTGGTGGTCGTGACGCCCCAGCAGATGGAAAAGAAAATGACCTTCGTCAACGCCGACGAGATGAAGCAGGCGCTTGACGACGCCGGTAAGGTAGCGCTCTATGGCCTGTATTTCGATACCGACAAGGATGCGGTGAAAGCCGAGTCGCAGCCCACCCTGGACGAAATCGCCAAATTATTGAAGAGCGAACCGTCGTTGAGGCTGCATGTGGTGGGGCACACGGACAATCAGGGCAAAACGGACTACAACCTGGATTTGAGCCGGAGGCGCGCCGCCAGCGTAGTGCGGGAACTGACCGGCAGGATGGGCATCGCCGCGAATCGGCTGGATGCATTTGGCTGCGGGCTGTATTCGCCGGTGGAGACCAACGGCACCGAAGACGGACGCGCCAAAAATCGCCGCGTCGAATTAGTGGAGTGGTAGCTGCAAGGGCGGTGAACGCGTTGCAAAGGCCCGGGACGCTGTTGCGAGTTGGTCTCGGCGGCCCGCTGCGCCAGCATGAAGCTTCTCGCCCTCGCTGGTCTGCCTCCTCCGGATGGCAGAGGATAGCTGTGCTGAGTTGCCTTGCCACCACCGTCCTTTTGTCCCTCTCCACTCCCGCCGGAGCGCAAAGAACCTACACCGGCTTTGACAAAAACGCGTATCCCGGCGACGATCTTCTGCCTGCACTGCATCGGACCTTCGCCTTCACCGGCTACTGGCTCAACAATCCGCCCGGTATGACCAGCAATCCCTGGGCAGGGAAGCGCAGCGCGGTGCGCGCCTCCGGCCTCGGCTTCCTCATTCTGTTCAACGGCCGCCTCGACGCCCAGCTCAAAGATCAAAACGCCGCCGAACTCGGCCGCCAGGACGCCTCCACCGCCATCGCTGCCGCAAAGGCCGAAGGATTTCCGTCCGGAGCCATCATCTTCCTCGATCAGGAAGAAGGGGGAACCCTGTTGCCCGAACAGGCCGCCTACATCGGCGCATGGCTTTCCGAAGTTAGTCATTCGACCGTCAGTCACGCAGCCGTGGAGCACTCCAGCTTCAAACTCGGCGTCTATTGCTCCGGAATCCCAGTGCCCTCCGGACCAAAAACGATGTCGACGGCGCAGGACATCGCCTCACGGTTTCCCGGCACCGCGCTCTGGATCTGGAACGACCAGTGTCCGCCATCGCCTGGCTGCCTGGTTCCGGGAAAGCCGCTGGACATGAATCAAAGCGGATTTCCGCCCGCGCTGGTGTGGCAGTACGCGCGTTCTCCGCGCGAGCCAGAAGGCACCGCCGCCTGCAAGCAGACTTACGCCGCAGACAATGGATGCTATGCACCAGGCCTGCCCAATGCGCCGCAGACCTTCATCGACCTCGATCAGAGCCGTTCCCCCGACCCGTCGCGCGGCCGCTGACCACCCCATCCAGCCGCACAAACCAAACCCCCAAAACAGAAACGGCCAGGTTCACCCCACAGCAAGAAGCTGAATCCTCTGCCGCCCAAAAATCAATGCGAATCGATTCTGGGTTCACCCCGAAAGTACTGTTTTTTCCCATTTTGAAAGAGCACAGTCGCAGCTCGTCCGCAGGCCGTTCAGCCGTGCCGTAAAGGCCCGCAAAACAAATGGGCTTCCAGCCGCTGAGGGATATCTCGATGGCTGAAACAGAGCAACCCTACAAATACCGCGCCGCCCACTCGATAAACGTGGGCCAGTTCGGCATCGGTGTGTGTCCCTCGCTGTGCTGCCGAAACGCAAGCGCCCCGCTGGTCAGCCCCGTGAGCATCGGCGGAAACTCTGTCGTCCCCAGTCCCTTCGCCCCCAGCAATTGGTAGACCGGATCGGCGCCCACAGCGGCCAGAAACATTCCCTTCGCGTCCACCCACCCATCGCCCTGTGTCGCTCCGCCGCTGATAAGCACCGGCCGCGGCGCACAAAGCGCAATCAGTTCGTTGGCGTCGACGGGCAGGTCATCCACTTTCAGCGGTCCCGCATATTTCAGAAAATTCCCCGCCATCCAGTGATACTCCTGCGTGCCCGCCACGTTCTCCACCTGCTCGCCGAAGATGTGCCGGTACAGCTTGGCGCCGCTCTCGCCCGACGAGCTGATGTACCCGATCGCGAAGCGCGCATCGTAAGCCATCGTCACCAGCGACGCTTTGCCATACCGCGAGTGTCCGGTGATCCCCACGTGCTTCGCATCGACGGCCTTGTCCGTCTCGAAATAATCGAGCGCCCGGCTCGCGCCCCAGGCCCACGCGCGCAGCGCGCCCCAGTCATCCGCCGACCTCGGCTGTCCCTTGTTGACCAGCCCGATGATCCCTTCCGTCAGTCCTGCCCCGTTGTCCGCCTGCACGCTGGTGGGAATGTAGCTCGCATAACCCCATCCCTTCGCCAGCAGCTGCTGCTGCCAGGTCGGTCCGGTGGGCCGCGGCATGTTCGCAAAGCGTTTCGCAAACTGCGCCATCATCTCCGGAGAAATATCCAGCTGCATGATCACCGGCACCGGCCCCTTCGCATCGGCCGGCGTGCTCAGCGTCACCTGAATATCCACCTTGATCGCAGGGCACGCGGAGTTATCCACGTGGCCCACCAGCTTCTTCGTGATCACCGGAACATCGCCATTCTTCTCGTTCGTCGTGCTGACCACTTCCCAGTGCACCGCGGGAACATCCTTCGGCATACGTCCCAGAATGTTCTCGTCGAACGCATCGACAATCTGCGGGCGCCGCTGCTTCCACCACATCTTTGCCGACGTGACGCGCTTGCCATTGTTCAGGACCAGCGGGTCGGGCGCCTTTGAGAAAGGCCCGGCCTTGTCTTCGTCATAGTTCGTCGCGTTCGGCGCGCCCACCGTCCCCGACGGCCCCGGCCGCACCGACTGGATGTGCAGCAGGTCCATCGTGCGCTGATGATCCTGCTCCGATGTGAGCTGTACGGGTGTGCACTGCCCATGAGCGACGGCGATCAGCGCCGCCCAGCCAACAAAGACAAAAGAAAACCGCGACCAACGCATAGATCATTTCTCCGAGAGTAAAGGGATACGGTAATAGCTTTCCGGAGGCCCAAGATAGCTCTCCGGTATCAGTGATCGGTTCGCGCCACCAAATCCCGGAAACCGCGCCGCAGGATCGGCAAAGCCGACAATCAGCTTCTCCAGCACAACCCCAGGATCGACCATCCTGATCTTCAGAGTGTGATAACCGGGACTGTCGACCGTAAGCGTTGAAGTGATCTTGCGCACGCCATCGCTCACCGCCTGTTCCCAGGCCTTCTGCGAGTTGTCAGCCAGCGCATCGACCACCGCCGGCGGCTGATCGTCGAACGAAATCGCGTAGCGCAGCCCGCGCCCGGGGACAAAGTTGTTCGTCGGCGCAAGCACCGCCTGCACCTCGCACTTCCCACTGTCAAGCAGATACATCCGGTATTCGAGCGCCGGCGCAGGCTGCGGTGGCTCCAGGCTCTGCGCGGTGGCGGGAAAGATCGTCATCCCGCTGAGCGTCTCGCCAAAGCCAGGGATCTTCTCCCAACGCGCATCGCCCGCCGCCGTCTGCCGCGTGAAATGCTCGGCGTTGATCGACACCAGGTGATTCGACTCGACGAATCCCTCCAGCGCATCGCGCGTGGGCGTCGCAGGATTGACCGCCTGAACCCGCACAGTAACAGCCGGCCCGTCCTTCTGCTGGATCACGACCGCTCCGGAAGTCTCTCCCTGCGGCACGGCGGCCCAGTCGACGCTGACGGAGACGCGCTCATCCTTACTGACCTCGCCCGAAGACCGGCTCAACTGAATCCAGGGCTGCTCCGACGTTGCCGTAAATGAGAACGGCTGGTTGCCGCGATCGAAAACGTCGATCCAACGCGTCTGCCGATTGAAATTGTCGAAAGCAGGCAACGGCACCGGCGGAAATGGACCGGCCGCGACGAACGGCGCGCCCTCGACTGCGACTGCCATGTGCGCTCCCTGCAACGGCTGCACCTCGCTCACCGCCGGCATTGCATTTACCGGCGGCTCGTTCCAGAACGTGTACCCGATGTGCGTCTGGTCCATCATGTGGTCCCACTTGCCGTTCAGCAGCTTGTGGTTGTACTCATCAGAGAGCTGCGCGTCCGCAGCGAAGAGCGCCCGCGCCTGCTCAGCCACATCGTTCGTGCTCGCCCTGCCCTGCGTCGCGTAAAGATGATTCCTGCCCGCGGTGATGTACAGCTCGTTCACGATGGCCGAAGCCTTCAGCGGATACAGAACCAGCTCAAAAAACGCCGCCCGCCGATCCTCCGGCAGCTCCTGGTTGATACGTTCCGCGCGATCCGTCAACGCCTTCCACTCCTCGAAGACCCGATCGGCCTCGTCAAAATGAATCAAACTGAAAGTCTCCGGCTCCAGCTGCTCCGGCTTACGGCGGCCATTGAACTTTGTATACTCCGTCACCAAATCGGCGATCTCCGCAGCATGCTCCGGCCCAAATTCGCGCGTCGCCCACAGTTGCGTAAACTCCCCGAGATGATCCTTGCCCCAGCGCTCGGGATTCCGCGCCATCGACAGGAAAAACTCAATAGGAAACTCCATCGGCTTCAGATCGCCGACGTTCACCACCCAGATCCGCGTCGCGCCGTAATTGAGCGCCAGGTTCATCTGCTCCCAAATCTTCGGCACATAGTTCGTGTTCAGCCACTTGTACGAACGCGGTCCGCCCACATAATCGAAGTGGTAATAGATCCCCGCGCCGCCGCTGCGCTTGCGCTCCTCCGCCGTCGGCACCCGCCGCAGATTGCCCCAGTTATCGTCGCTCCACAGCAGCGTCACATCGTCGGGCACCCGCATGCCCTTCTCGTAGTAGCCCTGCACCTCCTTGTAGAGAGCCCACACCTGCGGCACCTTGCTCAAATCCGGATTCACCGTCTGCTTCAGAATCTCCCGCTGATCCGCAACAATCTTCTCCAGCAAATCCGTGTTTGCCGAGGCCGACATGGGCGTGTCGTTCTCGCCCCGCATGCCCAGCGTCACCACTTCCTCATAGTTCTTGTCGCGCTCCATGCATCCGCGCCAGTGGTCTTCGATTTTTTTCTGATTCGTCACATAATTCCACGGGCCGTCCGCGCGCTTCCACTCCTTCTCCGCGCACATCATCGGCTCCTCGTGCGAAGTGCTCATCACGATCCCGTACTCATCGGCCAGCTTCGCGTTCAGCGGATCGTCGGCCGCGAACGAGCTGTTCCACATCGCCGGCCACAGAAAATTCGCGCGCAGCCGCAACAGCAGCTCGAAAACCGTCGTGTAGAACTGGTGGTTGTAGCCGCCGTACTTCTCGTTCACCCAGCCCGTCAGCGCCGGCGCTTCGTCATTCAGAAAAATGCCGCGGTACTTCACCGCCGGCTCCCCCTGAACCCACCGTCCCGCGTCCACGTACAAAGTGTCCTTGTGCACGACCGGCACATCCGCCCACCAATACCACGGCGAAACGCCGATCTCCTCCGAAAGATCGTAGATCCCGTAAATCGTCCCGCGCTTATCGCTGCCCGCGATCACCAGCGCGCGCGCCACGCCCGGCAGTGGATGCGCGACCACCTGCACCAGCGTCGACTCCCACTTCCCGCGAATCTCGCTGACGTCGATCTTGCGCTCGCGAATCAGCCGGTCGATGATTTGGCTCTTGCCGATTGTCCCGATCAGAACCACATCGCCCGCCGGCGGCTTCACGCCATCGCTGAACGCCGCTTCGATCCCGGTCACGCGCTGGAGATCCGCCTGCAGATCGTGTGCCGCGCGAATCACCACTGGCCAGTCCGCGGAATCGACGTACAGCTTCGCCACCGTTCCACCATGCGCCAGCGGAAAACTGCCCAGCCCCGCAGTGGTCTTCACGTACTGCGGTTCTCCCAGCCCGAAGCACCGCGCCGAAAAGCCCGCGATGCCGGCGATCAGAAGTCCGCAGGTAATCCAGCTGCGAGTCCGGCGATCAAAAGTATTCCGCGAAAGATAATCAGGCAGGAGGTTCAGGCGAATCCACAAAGAGCACATCGGGGCCCCATCCATTCAAATTCGCGTCCCGAACAATATAGCTCACAGAAAGCCCACAGGCCCGCCGGACGAAAGTCACCACACACCGCCCATCGCGAACGCGGAGCCCGCCGCATCGATCCGCCCCGCGAATCGACCTCCCGCGTCGCAGTTAATATAAGGTTACGATGCCCCCTTCCGCCTCCGCTTCAACCAAGTCTCAGGCAGTCGACAAGCTGCTCAGCCGAGGTGAACTCGCGAAGGCCCCTCGCTCGCCGCGCGGAAACCAGCGACCGCGCGAGTCGAAGCCTCCGGCACTCGCGGAAATCTCCCCGCAAACCCCCAGGCGCGTAGCAAAATCCCGCATCGAAATCATCCGCGCCCCCGCATTCGATTCCGTCCCCTGGCTGATCCACGGCTTCAGCACCCGCACCGGCGGCGCCTCCACCGCGTATCGTCCCGCGCAGCGCGCTGGCGAACTGAACCTCGGCTTCACCAGCTCCGATTCCCGCGAAAACGTCCTCGAAAACCGCCGCCGCTTTCTGAAAGCCCTCGGCGCACCGCCATCGATGAAGCTCATCACCCTGAAGCAAATCCATTCCTCCAGCGTGCTCAGTGTTGGTGAGAACAATGCAACCGACGCCGAACCCTGCCAGGGCGACGGCCTGATGACCGACCAGCCCGGCATCCTGCTCGCCATCCAGACCGCGGACTGCATCCCGGTCCTGCTCGCCGACGTGAAGAAGAAAGCTGTCGCCGCCTTTCACGCCGGATGGCGCGGCACCGTGAAGCGCATCGTCGAGAGCGGCGTGGGCAAGATGCGCGTCGCCTTCCGCAGCCGGCCCCAAGACCTGATCGCCGCCATCGGTCCCGGCATCGCCGCCTGTTGCTATGCGGTGGGCGAGGAGGTTCTCACCGAATTCACCTCGCAGTTCGCGTACGGGCGCGAGCTGTTCCACGAAGTCTCCGACTCCGACCCCATCCGCCAGAAATATCCCATGCTGTTTCTCAGCGCGCGTCCGCCGGGGCACAGCAACCTCGGCCCCTCGCTGCATCTCGACCTGATGGAAGCCAATCGCCGCCAGCTGCTCGACGCAGGCCTGCGCCTCGGCGCCATCGCCGTCATCGGCGACTGCACCCGCTGCCACAACAACCGCTATTTTTCCTACCGCGCCGAGCAGGGATTCACCGGCCGCATGCTCTCGGCCATCGGCATCCGCGGGTGAGCGGATTGGGATGGCAGGCTTTCAAAAAGGGTGAGGAACCCCTGTTAACATCGTGAGTATGGCCGTGGTCCACATTCTGGAAGACGACGCCGAGCGCGATTTTGCGGCGTTGCTGGCGCGGGTGCGCGCCGGCGAGGAGATCGTCATTGAGAAGGAAGCTTTGCCCGCCGTCATATTGCGCGTGGCTGCCGAGCCGCGTGGACGCCTGCTGTCGGAATCCATTGCACTGGCAGAGGCCCATGCGAAGGAACTGGGCTACGAGCCGGTGATGGATGCGGAGTTCGCCGCTGACCTGGAAGAGATCATCCGCAACCGCAGGCCCCGCGACACTTCGGCATGGGACTGATCCTCGACTCCAGCGTGCTCATCGCGGGCGAACGGCGCGGCGAGACCGTCAAACACGTCCTTGAGCGTATCCGTGTCACCTTTGGCGAAACAGAAAGCGCGCTTTCCGCCATCAGCGTAATCGAGCTGACCCACGGCATCTACCGGGCAAAGGCGAACAGCGATCGTGTTCGACGCAGAGCCTTCACCGAGGAACTGACCCGCGACATGATCGTGCATCCGCTCTCGCTCGCCATCGCCCAGCTTGCCGGGCGCATCGAGGGCGAGCAGGCAGCGCAGGGAGTTTCCATCGCCACCGAGGACCTGGTGATAGGCGCCACCGCCCTTCATCTCGGCTTCGATGTCGCCACGCTCAACGTGCGGCACTTCCAGCGCATCCCCGGCCTCAAAGTCCTGCAACTTTAGAAATGGGCTCTTCGTTCCCCAGCCGGTAGATCGTCGCGTCTGCTCGTGCCCAGCCGAAACCGCTAAGCGCTGACTCCCGCCGCGTGCCGAATACTCAGCACCGGCGATTTGGCCTCAGCGATGATGCTGTACACCGTGTCATCGCCGCGAATCGGCCAGAACGACACATCGGCATTCACGCCCAGCACGATCAGGTCCGCGTTGATCTCCGCCGCAACGTTCAGCGTCTCTTCAACCACATCCCCGATCTCCACCTGAACCGTGATCTGGGTCCACAGCGGCGCCTCTTCAGGGATGATCCGGCGCATCTCCGACTTGGTCCATTCCACCACGCGATCGGCGTCCGGCTGGCTCTCCACGCCCCGCGACAGCACATGCAGCAGCGTGATGTCCGCCCGGTAGAACTGCGCCATCTCGATCGCCATCCGCGCGCTGTCTTCGTAGCCGGCGCACAGAGATACCGGGTGCAGGATCCTGCGCGGCGCGCCAAACGACGACGCCTCGTGTGCGTGCGGCCCAATCGTGTAGACCGGCACCTCCGCGGATCGAAGAATTTCGTGCGCCACTGAGCCGAGAAGGAACTTCTTCAGATGACGCCGCCCATGGGTTCCGGCAATCACACGTCCCGCTCCAACCTCCCGCGCCAGCGTCGTAATCTGTTCCCGCGGATTGCCCTCCGCCACAATGATGTCGCACTGAATCCCGCTGGCCTCTGCCTGCGCCGCCACCCGCTTCAGCGTCTCTTCCGCCTCCAGCTTCATTTCGGCAACATCTAAGTACGGGATCGCGCTGGCGTCGAGCGGAATTGCCTGTCCAGGTGGAATAATGTGCGCCAAAGTCAGCGAACTGCCGCAGGCCCGTGCCTGGGCCACCGCATGCGGGATCAGATAGTCGGTGTCGGCGAGATCGGTTGCTACCAGAATCTTGTCAGGCACCACAAAAGTGCGCTTGCTGGAAACAGCCTGGTCGAGGGTTTTCATGGTGAAAAACCTCCCTGCCGGAGAGTCTCCCCCCACCCTCCCTAAGTAGCTGTGACTGCACGCACAACCGCCTGTGACGGCCATCACCAGCGAATCCCCCCTCCCTGTTGCTTAATGTCTGAAGCGCCGGTGGCAATGGACTCAATTGCCACCGGTGACGTGAATCACATACAAGAGTTTTTCCCCAAGGTTACGGTCTGTCTGCATTTCTCCAGGGCCCCAAACTGCAGGCAGGAGGACCGGATGGTCACAGAAGAATCTGTTCTTGATACATGTCGACGGCGCGGCATTTCGCGCAGACGCTTCATGGAGTTCTGCGGCACCATGGCCGCGACCTTGGCCCTGCCGAAGGGCTACGCGCAGACCATCGCAAACGCGCTGAGCCAAAAGCGCAAGCCCGTGATGGTATGGCTCGAGTTTCAGGATTGCGCGGGCAATACGGAATCGATGCTGCGCTCGCCCCACCCGACCATTGAAGACATCGTTCTCGAGACGCTTTCCCTCGAGTACCACGAGACCATCATGGCCGGCTACGGCAAGCATGCTGAAGCAGCCCTGAAACGCGTAGTCGATGAGGGAAAAGGGAAGTACCTGGTCGTCGTCGAAGGCGCCATTCCCACTGCGGATGACGGCGTCTACTGCACCATCGGTGGACGCACCGCTCTTGATATCGCCCGCGAGGTTTGCGGCGGTGCCGCTGCCACCATCGCTGTGGGCGCGTGCGCGTGGGACGGCGGTCTGGTGCGGTCGAATCCTAACCCCACCGGCGCGGTTGGCCTGCACGAAGCCGTACCCGGAATCAAAGTCGTCAATCTGCCCGGATGCCCGCAAAACTCGGTGAATACGGCCGCGGTTCTGGTGCATTTCCTCACCTTCAATGAGCTGCCCGCGCTCGATCCTGAGGGCCGCCCGCTCTTCGCCTACGGCCAGCTGATCCACGACCAGTGCGAGCGCCGCGCCCACTACGACGCCGGCCGCTACGTGCAGGAATGGGGCGACGAGGGACATCGCAAGGGCTGGTGCCTCTTCAAAATGGGCTGCAAAGGCCCCGAAGCCAATTACAACTGCCCCACCGTGCGCTGGAACGACTCGACCAGCTGGCCGGTGAAATCCGGCCACGGCTGCATCGCCTGCGCATCCTCGCGCTTCTGGGATACAAAATCGCCCTTCTATGAGAGGCTGCCGCATCCGGCAGGCTTCGGCGTCGATGTCACTGCCAGCGAGATCGGCTGGACAGTCGTCAGTGCAGTGGCCGTGGCCACCGCGGCTCACGCCGTGGGGAACGTGGTGCGCGAGCATTTCCACCCCAACGGCGACGGAGACGGCCCGCCCCACGAAGAAGCGAAGGCCGAAAAGCCGACGACGGAGGTGCACTGAGATGGCACGCGTTGTCATTGATCCCGTAACCCGCATCGAAGGCCACCTCCGCATCGAAACCGAGGTCAACGGAGGCCGCGTTACTGACGCCTGGAGCTCCGGCACCATGTTCCGCGGCATCGAACTCATCCTCCGCGGCCGCGATCCTCGCGAAGCCTGGATCTGGGCGCAGCGCATTTGCGGAGTCTGCACCACCGTCCATGCCCTCGCCTCCGTCCGCGCCGTCGAAAACGCGCTCGGCATCGAAGTTCCTGATAACGCCCGCCTCGTCCGCAACATCATCGCGGCCGCGCAGAACGTCCAGGATCACGTTGTTCACTTCTACCACCTCCATGCGCTCGACTGGGTCGATGTGACCCTCGCCTTGAAGGCCGATCCGGCAAAGACTTCGCAGCTTGCGCAGTCCATTTCGGAATGGCCTAAGTCGAGCACTACATATTTCAAGGGAGTCCAGGACCGCGTCAAGGCGCTGGTCGCCAGCCGGCAGTTGAGCCTCTTTAGCAGCGGTGACTGGGGACACCCTGCTTACCAACTGCCGCCGGAAGCGAACCTGCTCGCAGTCGCGCATTACATCGAAGCGCTTGATATGCAGCGGGATTTTATTCGCATCCACGCGGTCCTGGGCGGTAAAAATCCACACCTCCAGACTTATCTGGTCGGTGGGATGTCTACCGCAATCGATGGCAACGAGCCGGAAGCTGTGATCAATCCGGAGCGCATCACGCTCTTCAATGAGCTTGCGGCTCGTGCTAAAACTTTCGTCCAGCAGGTCTACGTTCCCGATGTTCTCGCCATCGCCGGCTTCTACAAGGAGTGGTTCGGCTATGGGGAAGGCCTCGGCAACTTTATGGCCTACGGCGATTTCCCCTCCGGCAGCATCAACGATCCTTCGGATTACTTCTTCCCGCGCGGCATCCTGCTCGGCCGCGACCTCTCCAAAGTCAATCCGGTCGATCCCGGCAAAGTGGCCGAATACGTCACACATTCCTGGTACGAGTACTCGGTCGGCGATCAGGCCAGCCGTCATCCGGCGGAAGGCGAGACCAACCCGAAGTATTCCGGTCCCAAGCCGCCCTTCCTCACCCTCGATACCGACGCCAAATACTCCTGGCTGAAGTCGCCGCGTTACGACGACAAGCCCATGGAAGTGGGTCCGCTGGCGCGCACCCTCATTGCCTATGCCTCCGGCGACGCCACTGTGAAGAAAACCGTCGACAGCGTGCTGGCGAAGTTCAACGCTCCGCCCACGGCGCTCTTCTCGACTCTCGGCCGCATCGCCGCGCGCGCCATCGAAGCCGACATCGTCGTCCAGAAGCTGCCCGAATATATCGCTCAGCTCGACGACAACATGGCGCACGGCGATATTCGTATCCACAATGGCGACAAATGGGATCCCGAGAGCTGGCCCAAATCCTGCGCCGGCTTCGGGCTTGAAGAAGCCCCGCGCGGCTCCCTTGGCCACTGGGTCGAGATCGAGAACAAGAAGATCGTCAACTACCAGTGCATCGTTCCTTCCACCTGGAACGCCGGACCCCGCGATGCCCACGGTCAGCGTGGCGCTTATGAAGCCGCCCTGCTGAACACGCCCATCGCCGATCCCGAGCGCCCCCTGGAAGTGCTCCGCACTGTCCATTCCTTTGACCCATGCCTGGCCTGCGCTGTGCATGTGGTCGACGGAAAGGGCCGCAGCTACGGCCGTGATGTAGTGGCTGTGCCGGAACCGGAGGGATCCACGTCGCTTCCTCCCGTTCCAGCGGCTCGAGTTCTGGCGGCAACCGGAGGCCTGTGATGGCAACCCTCGTCCGTCCCGCTCCGAAGAAACACGCAGCGGCTGGCGAAGAGCATCTCGTCCCCGTCTACGTCTGGGAACTCCCCGTCCGCCTCAGCCACTGGGGCATCGTCGCCGCCGTCACGGTCCTCACCTGGACCGGCCTCTACATGAACCACCCCTTCCTCATCTTCCCAGGCCCGCGCTCGTGGACCATGGGAACGGTGCGCTTCATCCATGAGCTGGCCGGCTTCGAGCTCATCGGTGCTCTCCTCGTCCGCATTTACTGGTTCTTTGCCGGCAATCACTGGGCCCGCTGGCGTCAGTTCCTGCCCCTCACCCAGCGCCAGTGGCGCAGCCTCAAAGCGATGTTCCGCTACTACACTTTCCAGCAGCGCAAACCCTTCGAGCAGATCGGCCACAACACCCTCGCCGGGCTTACCTACATCGTTGTCTATTTCCTCATCGCCTGCGAATGCATCACCGGTCTGGTGCTCTTTGCCACCGTCGAAGGCTCGCCCACCCTGCGCTTCTTCGTGGGCTGGATCCCCCGCGTCATCGACATCCAGTGGCTCCGCTTCGTCCACTTCCTCTTCCTCTTCTTCCTCATGGCCTTCTTCATCCACCACGTGTACAGCGCGGTGCTGGTAGCCATGACCGAGCGCAATGCGGAGATGGAAAGTATCTTCAGCGGTTACAAATTCGTGGACGACGAGACCATCGACGAAGAAATGGAGATCGCGAGGCTGGAGCCGGGGCACATCTTCAGCAAGCGCAAGATCCACCGCACCAGGGATTGGGATCGATGATCACGCCCCGCATCGCCCTCCCCCGCATTGCTGTTCTTGGCCTCGGCAACCTCATGCGCACCGACGACGCCCTCGGCATGCTCGCCCTCCAGCGTCTCCGCGCCGATGCGCGCTTCCCCCAGTCCGTTCCGCTCATTGAGGGCGGCACGCTGGGCCTCGACCTCATCTACCCGCTGGAAGGCGTCACCCACCTCCTCGCGCTCGACGCCATCGACGCCGGCGCCGAGCCCGGCACGCTGCTCCGCTACTCCGGCGAGGAAATCTCCGATCTCCCCGTCTCAAAGAGCGTCCACCTGCTCGGCTTCTCCGACCTCATCGGCGCCCTGCGCCTCGTCGAATCTGCGCCGACGGAAATCGTAGTCCTCGGCATCCAGCCTGAGGTGATCGGCTGGGGCACCGAACTCACCGCGAAAATCGACGCGGCCCTTGTTACGCTGGTGGAGTGCGCGATCGGCCAGGTCGCGCGGTGGCAGGCGGAGATCGCTGCAGAAGCTGGCGATGATCTGCAGTCTGAGCTGGACGGCCTCCAGTTGGCGGCCGCCGAAGAAAGCTGGTATTGGTAGCAGGCAAACCAGATTCGTTACGCCGGGTCCCACCCCAGAGGGATCGATGACTTACTCACCAACCCAATTGCAGCCGTCCCCGGGCCACGCCTGATGCACGAAGTCGGCATCGCCAGCTCGATTCTCGAGGCCGCCCACAGTGAAACCGCCCGCCGTCCGGGAGCAAAGCTCATCGGCATCGGTGTGCGCATTGGTGTGCTCTCCGGCGTCGACATCGACGCCCTGCGTTTTGCTTTTGAATGCATTACCGCCGAAACTGAAGACGAGAAAGTCGTGCTGACCACGGAAAAATGTCCGCGCGTGAATCGCTGTGAGGACTGCGGCCACGAATTCTCGTCTTCGCACCTGTCGCCGTTCACCGATGCGCCCTGTCCTCGTTGCCACTGCGAACGCACCAAATTCGTCAGCGGCGATCAGCTCGACATCGCCTTCGTAGAAGTGGAGGAGCCATGACCGTCGTCCGCGTCGAACAAAAAGTCCTCAACGAAAATCAGCGCATCGCCCTCGATCTGCGCCGCCGCTTTGAAGAGAACGACATCCTGTGCCTCAACTTCATCAGCGCACCCGGTTCCGGCAAAACCACCCTCCTCGAAAGCACCCTGGCCGTGTTCCGTCCCGAAGAAAAGGTCGCCGTCCTCACCGGCGATCTGCAAACCGAGAACGATGCCCGCCGCATCGCCCGCTACGGTTTTCCCGTCCAGCAAATCGTCACCGGCGGCGTCTGCCATCTCGACGGCAAAATGATCCTGCGCGCCCTCGAACCCTGGCCGCTGGAAAACATCGACATTCTCTTCATCGAAAATGTCGGCAACCTCGTCTGCCCCTCCAGCTACGACCTCGGCGAACAGGCCAAGATCGTCCTGCTCAGCGTCACCGAAGGCGAGGACAAGCCGCTCAAGTATCCCTCCATCTTCCACAAGGCCGCGCTGCTCATCCTCACCAAGGTCGACCTTCTTCCCTACGTCCCCTTCGACATCGAAGCAGCGAAAGCCAACGCCCGCCAGGTGAATCCCGCCATCGAAATCCTCGAAGTCTCCTGCGCCACCGGCAAGGGCATGGACGAGTGGCGTGCGTGGCTCGACGAGCGCCGAGGCAATCGGCGCCCTATTGCCGCCGCCATCAACACCGGTGTCGTGGCAGACAAGCAACACTGAGTCAACCAGCGTCGCTTTTCTGCAGCTCAATCCCGAACCAAGGTAGTTACTGCATCTCCCCGCTCCAGCCGCGGACGAACCACATCCCTCCACGCGAAAAGCCCACAATTCCAAAGGGCTTACAGCTCCCCGACCGACGGCGCGGTCGAATTTGTGCCTGGCCGCTGACACTTTTTCCGTGGCCGAGCTTAAGTGATACATATCACTGCAACAGAAGTAACCCCGCCCTGTGATTTGCATCACTGTGTCCCGTTCCGGCACACCGTTATGCTTCACGAGAACATGAGCTGTAATTTCAGCGAGCCAGGGTTCTGTGATTCACCAAAACCGTCCGCTTGCTGTGCGAGGTGAATACGCATGCGTCGATTTCTTACCAGCATGGCGTTTCTTCTGCTTCTGACCGGGTTCGCAGGAACCAGGCTGGCGCTCGCTGCCGGCGGTGGCCAGCAGCCAGCGGCAACTTCCCAACCGAAGGCGGCAGCGGACGCGACGGATTTCGTCGGTCAGGAGACTTGCGCCACTTGTCACGCGGATGTCGCGAAGAAATTCGGAACCAATCCGCACACTCGTCTCGCTCTTGAGCACGCCGGCAAAGGCGTGACCTGCGAGAGCTGCCACGGACCCGGCAAAGCTCACGTCGATGGCGGAGGCGATGTCACAAAGATTCGCCGCTTCGACAAACTCAGCCCCAAAGATGCCAGTGCGACCTGTCTCGGCTGCCACGCCGGCGCTCATCCGAATTTCGAGCGCTCCGCGCATGCCAAGTCCGGCGTCAGTTGCCTCGGCTGCCACAGCGTCCACGCTCCCGAAGCGCCCGAGCGCCTGCTGAAGGCCGAACAGCCCAAGCTCTGCTTCCAGTGCCACACCGACCAGAAGGCGGCGTTCGACATGCCGTTCCATCATCCGGTGAACGAAGGCGCGGTTAGCTGCAGCGACTGCCACGATCCGCACGGCACCTTCCAGGCGAATAACATCAAGGCCACCGCCGATCAGAATGCCGTCTGCACAAAGTGCCACGCGGAAACGCGCGGGCCGTTCGTTTACGAGCACGCCGCGGTCAAGGCGGAAGGCTGCACCGGATGCCACTCGCCGCACGGTTCGCAGAACGCTCGCTTGCTGAATATGCCGTCCATCAACACGCTCTGCAACCAGTGCCACAGCCGAGTGGCCAACCACACGATCAACGGGATGGGCGCAGGATCGGATGAGTTGGCGCCTTGCACCAGCTGCCATACCTACATTCATGGCTCGAACATCAACCAGGCGTTCCTTCGGTAGCAGGGATGGTGCCGGGCTGCGCACACACAGGGGCGCGGCCCGGATTCTGGACCAGGTTTTTTTACGTTTACGGATTCGAGGGGTTCGACGTTTTCAAGTGAGGCTTCTTATGATGAAGACAGTCTGGTTTTCGCGGCTCTCCAATCAACAGCCCTCCGCCGCAAGGTTCGGGCGTATCGCCGGGGGCTTTGGAGTCGCCATTCTATTGATGACGGCGGTTGTCGCTGTCGCCCAGGCTCCGGCTGCGGAGCCTCAACCGGTCACCGCCCCGAAGGGTTACACCGTCCATCAAACCGTCGATGTCGGTGGGCGCATCGTCAAAGTCAACGGCAGCGGATCCATGTACGACACCCTCGTGAACGAGCAGTCGGGGCCCCGCGTCTTCGGCGAGACCTTCGAAATGCGCGCTCTCCCGGACGCGAAGAACACGCTCTTCGATACTCTTACCGCCGCGGGCGGCGGATTTGGCGGCGATCCCTACGACTTCGCCAAAATGGATTTCTATAAGGGCAAGCTCTACGAGTTCTCCGGACTCTTCCGCCGCGACCGTCAGTACTTCGACTACGATCTGCTCGGTAACCCGAATATCCCGTCGGGTCTTTCGACTCCCATCGGCCCCGCCGCCGCGCCAACCGGCTCGCTGCCGTGGTCGCAGGTGAACCAGTCGCCGTTCGCCTACGACACCGTGCGCCGCATGACGGATACCAGCCTCACCCTCCTCCCGCTGGATAAGGTGACCTATCGGGTAGGCTACTCGCACAATACCTTCGAGGGTCCAAGCCTCAGCCCCAGCGGTTATCAATTCGCCAGTTCCTACGATGTCCTGCTCGAGGAGTATCAGCGCAACGGCACCGACGACTTCTTCGCGGCTCTCGACTGGAAGCCCGTGCGGGACACCCGGCTGACCTACGAAGAGCAGATCGACCACTACAAGGCCGACTCGTTCTTTACCATGGATCCTGAATACTTCTACGTGCAGGAGCCGGACGGCACTAAAGTCGCCCTTCTTGCCAACTATGACAGCCTCACGCCCTACGCCGCCAGCGCCTGCAATGCAAACAGCGTAGGCACCACGCCGGTTCTCTCGGCGCCGGCAACCAACGGTGGTCTTCCCGTTATCAACCCGGCATGCGCCGTCATCACCAGTTATCTCCGTTCCCAGCCGACACGCATTCTCTATCCCACTGAAATCTTCCGCTTCCAGAGCTCCAGTATCCGGAACATCTCGATGAACGGCGATTTTCGCTACACCAACGCGAAGATGAACCTGCCCAACTACTACGACAACTTCCAGGGGCTGGCCAAAACCACCCGCTCGCTCACCTACACCGCCACCAGTAGCGCTAGGCGTGAGGTAACGGCGGCCGACTACGGCATCGTCTGGCAGGCTTCCCCGAAGTTCAGCGTCTCCGATCAGGTGAGCTTTAACAACGTGCAGCAACCGGGAACCACCACCATGACCAGTGCCACCACGGTTTCGACGCCTGCGACTGCCGGCAACGAAACCATCAACACAACTTCGCTGACCTCGGCCAACGCGGCCGCAGGCGCCGGCACTTTTGAAGGCAGCGGCTCCATCGGCGTGCCCAACCCTGACTTCTTCGGCCAGAGGTGGATATCCAACGATCTGACCGGGACCTGGGATGGCTGGTCGCGCGGCACGGTTTCGCTCACGTATCGTCACCGCAATCACGTCATCTCCGAGGGCCTCCCTCACAACGTTCCCGTAGCCACGTGCACCGCTGAGAATCCTCCCGGAGTCACCTGCGGAACCGTCACCATTAACGAAGACGGGGGCATCCTGAATGTCTCTCTGCGTCCCACTAACGACTGGGATGTCAGCGGCACCGCCGAGCTTCTCTTTGACGACAACGCGTTCACCCCGATCGGTCCGCGTCAGGTGCAGCACTACAGAGTGCACACCCTGTACAAGGCAAAGTCCTGGGCCACCCTGTCCGGCGCCTACAACGATCTGGAACGGCATAACAACACCAACAACACAGGTACAGCGCCTCTTGATGGCCCGCTCCAGCATGTCGATCACAGCCGCGTGGCCAGCATTGGTGCGCAGCTGTCGCCCAATGAGCACTATGGCATCGACCTGAATTACTCATACAGCGATGTCTATGCCTCGACGAATATCTGCTATCTCGCCGGTGCTACCCCCACCCTGCCGGGCGCCTCAACAGTGAGCGGTACGGCCTGCCCGTCTCCTACCGCCAACCGGGGAGGAGGCTACGACATGGGCCCAACGAAGGACTTCATGGATGCTCCGACCCAGTACGGCTCCGTGGCGCTCCGCGTCTCCACCTCCGATTCCGTCAAGTGGGCGATCGGTTATCGCGTAAGCAACGTGGACGGTACCCGCTTCTATAACGATGCGCGCGACGTTGCAGGCTCTCTGGTCTCCAGGTATGAGTCGCCCTTTGCGAAAGTTGCGTTGACAGTCAAGCCTGGCTGGATCTGGAAAGCGGAATACGACTACTTCGGCTACGGCGAAGGCGGACCTTCCGGCGCGCCTTACTGCACAACCGTCAATCCCTCGCCCACGGCCCCGTCGCCCGTGGTTGCCTGCAACTCGTCGAGTCTGGCTGGTCTGCAAACCGGCCTGACCCTCACGAATGCCGGAGAGACCGCGCCCCGAACCTTCCGTGCGAACAACGTCGTCATCGGAATGCATTACGAATTCTGAGCAGCAAACAAGATGGCCGGGGTTCGCCCCGGCCATCGCAGCAAGGAGCAAAGGTGAAGCCGAATTTCCGTGTTGCGTTCCTGACTCTCTTGAGTGTTTCGCTTGCCGTTCCTGCCATCGCCCAACAGTCGGGTGAGGCCACCTACAAAGCAAAATGTGCGATGTGCCACGGCGCCGACGGCACCGGCAACACGCCCATCGGCAAAAACATGAAGCTGCGCTCTCTCAAGTCTCCTGAAGACATCAAGGCCACCGACGCCGACCTCTTCAAGCAGACTAAAGACGGCGTGGGCAAGATGCAGGGATACGCAAGCAAGCTCACTGACGCTCAGATCAACGACGTCGTCGCCTACATCCGCACTCTGCAGAAGTAAGCGCGACGCGCAGTAAACCAACAGAGCAGTGGCCGGCCCAGAATCTCGCGCCGGACCACGCCACCCAGGACCGGGCTTGAGTGCGGGCGCGTACCAGGCACGCAGATTCCACCGGGAGAACCCCAGCCACTCCCAGCCGGAATCGGGAAGCAGAACCATGGGGACCAACGCGGAAGAACTGCCTGCGGAATCCTTTTCCGGCGACAGCCGGGCTCACCAACGCCACCTCAGAGAGGTCGTCCTTCTCTTCATTTTCCTGGTAGCCGCATTTCTGATTCCCAGCGCCCGCGCCCAGCAGGCCTCCGACTGCCTGCTCTGCCACGGTCCCTCCACGGGACTAAAGAACTCCCAGGGTAAAGACATCACCGTCAGCCCCTCCCACATGAAGGGCCCGCACGGCAGTCTCGGCTGCGTGGATTGCCACGCCGGCGCCTCTGCGCAAACCCACAGCGCAAAGACTGCCTCCGCCTCCTGTGTCACCTGCCACGCCGATTCCGCCAAAGCGATGACATCCGGCGCGCACTCTGCCCTCGGCAATCCCAACGACCCGCAAACCTGCATCGTCTGCCACGGCACTAACAACGTAGCGAAAGCCGTCGCCGGCCCGCAGTTCTGTGCCACCTGCCACGCCACCGAAGTTGAGCAATACCGCGCCAGCATCCACGGCCGCGCGCGCGACCACGGCAACGCCGATGTGCCCACCTGCCAGAACTGCCACGGCTCCGCGCACTCCGCGCTGCCCTCCACTGACCCGCAATCGCCGGTCAGCAAGCAGCATCTGCCTGACACCTGCGGCTCCTGCCACTCCGATCCAAAGCTCGCCGCCAAATATATGTTCACCGAGGTGCGCCCCGTCGAGGCCTATAAGCTGAGCGTTCACGGACGAGCAATCCTGCACGGCGACGAAAGCGCCGCCTCCTGCAACGATTGCCACGGCACCCACGACATCCTCCCCGTCTCCGATCCGCACTCGAAGATCTGGAAGCAGAACGTCGCCTCCACTTGCGGCCAGTGCCACACCGCCGTCTTCAACACCTACGCGCAGAGCATTCACGGCCAGGCCGTCTCCAAGGGCGTCCTCCAGGCAGCAACCTGCACCGACTGCCACAGTGAACACAAAATCCTCGCCCCTGGCGATCCCGGCTCGCCCGTTTACATGGCCAACGTCTCGCAGGAGGCCTGCTCCCACTGCCATGGCGACACGCAGCTGATGGCCGGCTTTGCCATGCCGCAGGACCGCGTGCCCACCTACCAGGACAGCTACCACGGACTAGCCGCGCGCGAGGGCCGCCAGACTGTCGCCAATTGCGCCAGCTGCCACGGCGTCCACAACATCTACCCGTCCAGCGATCCGCGCTCCACCGTCAACCATGCGAACCTCAGCAAGACTTGCGGCCAGTGCCACAACGACGCCGGCAGCCGCTTCGCCATCGGGCCCGTACACGTCATGTCGAAGACCACCCCCGGCGGTCGCGTCCTCGACTACGTCAAGCTTTTCTACTTCATCGTCATCCCCGTCACCCTCGGCGCGATGTTGCTGCATAACCTCATCGACCTGCGGCGCAAAGCCCACGTAATCCTCGCAGGCTATCGTCAGATTCCCGGCCAGGTCCGCCTCACCCTCAGCGAGCGCTGGCAGCACCTGCTTCTCGTGGTCAGCTTCCTCGTGCTGGTCATCACCGGCTTCGCCCTCAAGTTCCCGCATTCCTTCTGGGCCGCGCCCCTCGTCCACTGGGAACATGGCTTCCCGATTCGCGGCTGGGTCCATCGCGTCGCCGGCGTCGTCCTCATCGGCGCATCGGTCTACCACATCGTCTATCTGTCGATAAAAAAGAGCGGCCGCCGCTGGCTCAAAGACATGGTTCCCGACCTGCGCGACGCGAAGGAAGCCATCCAGACCGTCGAATACAACCTCGGCCACCGCGATCAGCTCCCGCGCTACCGCCGCTTCAATTACGCCGAGAAGGCCGAGTACTGGGCACTCGTCTGGGGCACCATCGTCATGGCCATCACCGGCGTGCTGCTCTGGCTCAATGACTGGATCCTCGCCCATCTTCCGCATCCGGCGTCGATCCTCACCATCAGCACCGCGGTCCATTTCTACGAGGCGATCCTCGCCACCGCCGCCATCGTCATCTGGCATTTCTACGCCGTCATCTTCGATCCCGATATTTACCCGGTGAAATGGACCTTCCTCACCGGCCGTGGGCCGGAACACGAAGTGCGTGAGATGCAGGAAGAAACTCCCGCGGACCAGAAACCCGCTCCCGGGCCCGACTCCGCTCCCCCCAATCCTCCCCCGGAGGGACACGACTGAACCACGCCCGCTCCATCCTGTCATGCGTTGGTCATAAGATGGACCTTTCCGTGTCTGTGCCAAAGATCACAGCCCACGCAATCTCCCGTGCGGTATCAACGGGAAGGGCTGGGGACCGAATCCTACTAACCCCTGAAGGAGCATCCATGAATCGCATCAGAACCGCGGCCTTGATCCTGCTCGCCGCCTCCATTGCGGCGCCTGCCTTTGCGCAGAGCGCCGGTGCCGACACCTACAAAGCCAAGTGCGCCATGTGCCACGGCCCCGACGGCACTGCCTCCACCCCTACTGGCAAAGCCATGAAAGTCCCGTCGTTCAAAGATCCCGCGGAGATCAAGGCCTCCGACGCGGACCTGATTGCGACCACGAAAAGCGGCAAAGGCAAAATGCCCTCCTACAGCACCAAGCTGTCCGACGCCCAGATCAAAGAAGTCATCGCCTACATCCGCACACTGCAGAAGTAGCCGACGAGTAGTGGACTAGGGACCAGCCGTATCGGTGCGGTGAATGCAGGGAAGAGGCGGCGACCGTCCTGCCTCTTCCAGCTCCGCAGGCGAACGGCAAGCAGTACGGGAGCTGCAATGAAGACCCTTTCTTCTTTCGGCCTGACACTTTTTGCGTCAGCGCTTCTGTTCGTCGCGACCGCGCGGCCTCTGCACGCGGATACCGATTGCCTCTCCTGCCATGGCGACACCACCATGCAGGACGCCAATGGCAAAAGCGTCGGTGTCGATGCCAACAAGTTTCACGGGAGCATCCACGGCGGCCTCAAATGCAATGACTGCCACAAGGACATTCACGATTATCCCCACCCTGACCATCCCGCAGCGGTCCAGTGCGAAACCTGCCACGCTGATGAAGCCTCTGCCATCGCCGGCAGCATCCACGCCAAAGCCAGCACGTCGGTTCCCGGCGCCACCGGCTGGAAAGCGCATGCCTGCACTGGCTGCCACGGCAACGCCCACGAAATTGTCACAAAGACAGATCCAAATTCCACCGTCTATCCCCTGAACATCCCCAAGACCTGCGGCGGCTGCCACGGCGACCCCGCCATGGCGAAGAAATTCCACCTTCCCAACGTCTACGCCCTCTACATCGACTCCATCCACGGCTTCGCCCTCGGCAAAGAGGGCCTGCTGGTCGCCGCCAACTGCACCAGCTGCCACGGCTCGCACAAAATTCTCAGCCACACCGACCCGCAAAGCTCCACCTACCGCACCAACATCCCCGGCACCTGCGGCTCCTGCCACGTCGGCATCAACGAGCAGTATCAGAAGGGTGTCCACGGCAAAGCCGTCGCCGCCGGCAGCACCAGCGCCCCCGTTTGCACCGACTGCCACACAACCCACGGCATCGTCGAGCCCACCTCCGCCGAATTCCGTATGCAGTCCACGCCCATCTGCGGCTCCTGCCATCGCGACAAGTTCTCCACCTACCGCGATACCTTCCACTCGCAGCTCGGCCTCCTCGGTGGATACACCGAAACCGCCCGCTGCTGGGATTGCCACAAAGCGCACGAAGTCCTGCCAACCTCCGATCCCAACTCGCCCGTCAACAAAGCCAACCTCATCGCCACCTGTGGCCGCTGCCACGCCGGCGCCAACGCCAGCTTCGTCCAGTACCAGCCGCACGCCAACGCGCGCAATCGCAGGCTGAACCCGGCGCTCTACTACATCCGCCTCTTCATGAACCTGCTCCTCGCCAGCGTATTGACATTCTTCATGCTCCACACCGTGCTGTGGCTTGTCCGTTCCCGCCTCCAGCAGGTCAAAAGCAAATCGTCGGGAGAAAAAAATGCCTGAGCCCACTCAAGCCACGCCGGCGCCAGCCCCGGAAATCGTCGCCGCCCCGGCGGTCGCCGCGCCCGAAAAGCCCCGCTACTTCCTCCGCTTCACCCTGGGCCAGCGCTACCTCCACGGCGTCCTGTTCACCTCGTTCCTGGTGCTGGCGGCCACCGGGCTCATGATGCGCTTCAGCGGCTCCATCTGGGCCATCCGCTTCGCCAAACTCGTCGACGGCTTCGGAACCATCCTCTTCTTCCACAAGTTCTGCGCCCTGGTCCTCACCCTGGCCTTCATCATCCATGTCCGCGAAATCGTCGCCCGCGGCCTCTTCAAGCGCGAGAAGGGAATCTTCTGGGGACCCACTTCCATGGTGGCCAACTGGAAAGACGTCAAGGACCTCTTCGGCCACATGCGCTGGTTCCTTGGTCTCGGCCCCAAGCCAAAATTCGAGCGCTACGCCTACTGGGAAAAATTCGACTACTGGGCCGTCTTCTGGGGCATGGTCGTCATCGGCTTCTCCGGATACGCCATGTGGTTCGCGCCCTTCTTCGCCCGCTTCCTCCCCGGTTGGGCGCTCAACGCCGCCCTCGTCATCCACAGTGAAGAAGGCCTCCTCGCCATCCTCTTCATCTTCTCCATCCACTTCGTCAACACCCACCTCCGCCCCGACAGCTTCCCCATGGACATGGTCATCTTCACCGGCCGCGAGAGCGAAGAGGAATTCAAAACCCGCCGCCCGGACGAATATAAGCGCATGGTCGCCGAAGGCAAGTCTGCGACAAGGATCACAGACGCGCCTCAGCCCTGGTTGATAAACTTCAGCCGGGCGGTCGGGTTTACCGCTATATTGATTGGCCTGACCCTCCTCGTGCTCACTTTGAGCGCCTATATCGCTGAATAAGGGGAAACCATGTCCGCGTGGCGCAGTCTGAAGGAAAACTGGCTCCAGCCGTTTCTCTTCTTTGGCAATAACCTTCTAAGCCTGATTGGCGGAGCAATCACCACCGCCTCGGCCTTCGTCCTCATCGGCTTTTGGATCGTTTCGATCTTCGGCCACGGCGGTTCCTCCAATCCCTACCTCGGCATCGTTCTCGATCTGTTCTTGCCCGGCCTCTTTATCCTCGGCCTCATTCTCATCCCCATCGGCATCTGGTTGCGCCGCAGGCAGCTCATCGCCGCCGGACAAGTGCCATCCGTCTATCCGCAGATCGACCTGCGCAACCCCGTCTTTCGCCGCGGGATCGAAACTGTCATCGTCATCACCTTCATCAACTTCGTCATCGTCGGCACCGCCACCTACCGTGGCGTCGCCTATATGGACTCACCTCACTTTTGCGGCCAGTCCTGCCACGTCATGGCCCCGCAGTGGGCTGCCTTTCAAGTGTCTCCCCACTCGCACGTCGACTGCGTCCAGTGCCATGTCGGCTCCGGCATGAAGTCCTACGTCCAGGCCAAGGTCAACGGGACCAAACAGCTCATTGAGGTCACCTTCCACACCTGGCCCGCGCCCATCCGCGCTCCTCTGAACGAGTTGCGTCCGGCCCGCGCAACGTGCGAGGAATGCCACTCACCGACCCGCTTCATCGGCGAAAAGCTCCTCGTCAAAACCACCTTCGGCGACGACGTGAAGAACTCCATGACCCGCACCGTGCTGGTCCTGCACCTCGGCGGCGTCGACTCCGTCTCGCACTTCACTGGCATTCACGGCCACCATCTCAACAATTTCGAATACGTCGCCACCGACAACGACGCGCAGACCATCATCGCCGTCACCGCCGCCAATCCCGATGGCTCCAAAACCGAGTACGTCAGCTCCGACTCGAAAGGCCCCGTCCAGGGCGTCCACCGCACCATGGACTGCATGGATTGCCACAACCAGGCCACGCACGTCTTCCAGACCGCAGAAGAAGCTGTCGACGAAGCCATGCTGGACGGCACCCCCAGTTCTGCTCTGCCGTTCATGCACAAGGAAGCCCTGCAGCTGATCCAGGCCGAGTACTCCTCCCAGGCGGAAGCCAGTCAGAAAATCACCGCGGGTCTCGAGGACTACTACCGCACCAGCTACCCCGACGTCTTCAACTCCCAGCGCTCGAATATCGACGCCTCCGCGCGCCGCCTCGTCGCCATCTACGACCGCAACGTCTTCCCCAATATGAAAGTCGCCTGGGGCACCTACCCCAACAACATCGGCCACATGGCGTACCCCGGCTGCTTCCGCTGCCACGACGGCAACCACGCCACGAAGGACGGCAAGACCCTGAGCAACGACTGCAGCCTCTGCCACAACCTCCTGGCCACCGACGAAACCAATCCCAGCGTCCTCAACGACCTCCAGCTTCAGAACGAACTGCACCTCCAGTAGCTTGTTTTGAAAGGGCACGCCTTCCCCGGCTGCAAAAAGGACGACATAGTGACGGCCAGGTTCACCCCATAGCAAGCAGCGAACGCCTTTTCGGGTCGCCCATCAACAGTAATCGTCAATGGACTCACCCCAAAGTACCGGCCTTGTCCCGTTTTGGGAGGATTAGCCGCCTCAACCCGATCCCCTCGCAGGCGAAAAGATCGGTCTACCAACTCCCGCATCAGGGCAAGACCTCACAGCCTGCGGAAAACTCGCTGCTTTGAAAGGGCACGGCTTCAGCCGTGCCTTCACCCGTGCCAGGCACGGGCGGCACTAGCCGCTTCGAGATGATCCCTCAGCGCACTCCGTGGTCTCGGTGGCCATGCATGATGGATGGAAGGTCTGCTCTCCCTGATTTGTGATAAAGGTCACAGTCCCGCCAGGCCCTCCGCAATTACCGTGAGAACGGTATGGACGCCCTCCTGCTGCACCGACTTCACTTCGCGTTTACCGTCACTTACCACTATCTTTTCCCGCAGCTCACCATGGGCCTCGCGCTGCTGATGGTTGTCATGAAGCTCATCGCCTTCCGCACCGGCAACGACCGCTGGAACCAGGCCTCGCGCTTCTGGGCAAAGATCTTCGCCATCAACTTCATCCTCGGCGTCGTCACCGGCATCCCCATGGAATTCCAGTTCGGCACCAACTGGTCGGAGTTCGCGCGCCGCACCGGAGGCGTCATCGGCCAGCCGCTTGCTATGGAAGGCGTCTTCGCCTTCTTCCTCGAGTCGACCTTCCTCGGCCTCTTTCTCTTTGGCGAGAAGCGCCTCTCGAAGCTCGCTCATTTCGGCGCGGCCTTTATGGTCTTCCTCGGCTCATGGATCTCCGGCTTCTTCATCATCGTCACTGACGCATGGATGCAGCACCCCGTCGCGTATCACCTGCTCCCCAACAATACCTATGAAGTATCGAGCTTCTGGCAATTCATGCTGAATCCCTGGGCGTGGATCCAGTACGCGCACAATATGTGCGGCGCGGTCGTCACCGCGTCCTTCGTCGTCGCCTCCACCGGCGCGTTCTACCTGCTTGAAAAGAGCAACGAGGAATTCGGCCGCCTCTTCCTGAAAATCGGCGTCATCGCAGGCCTCGTCTCCTGCGTCATTCAGATCTTCCCCACCGGCGACTTCCACGGCCGCTACGTCGCGAAGTATCAGCCCGCCGCCATCGCCGGAATGGAAGGCCTCTTCCGAACCCAGAAGGGTGCGCCCGTCGTCCTCATCGGCCAGCCCGACGAAAACGCGCAGAAGATCGACAACCCGGTCCCCATCAACGACGTCCTCAGCTTCCTCCTCTACGGCACCACCTCCGCCGAGGTGAAAGGCCTCAACGACTTTCCGCCGGATCAGCGCCCCGAACCCCTGCCATTGCTCTATTACAGCTACCACATCATGGCGGGCCTCGGGACCTGGTTCCTCCTGCTGATGCTCGTCGCCGCGATCATGCTCTGGCGCGGCAAACTCTACTCCGCGCGCTGGATCCTCTGGCCTATCCTGCTCAGCTTCCCGCTGCCCTACGTCGCCAACGCCGCTGGCTGGATGACTGCCGAAATCGGCCGCCAGCCCTGGCTCGTCTACGGCCTCATCCGCACCGCCGAGGGCTACTCGATCCACGTCTCGGCAGGCAACGCGCTCTTCACGCTGCTCGGCTTCCTCGGCATGTACTCTGTGCTGTCGATCCTCTGGATCGTCCTCGTCTATCGCTTCATCCGCACCGGCCCGGCCGCTGCCGCCGTTGCCTTACCCGAGCCTGAACCCGCAACGCTGACGACGGTCTAGAGGAGGAGAACACCATGGGATTCGTCTGGTTCTGGATTGTCGCAGTCATGATCGCCGCCTACGTCGTCCTCGACGGCTTCGACCTCGGCGTCGGCATCCTCTCTCCTTTCCTCGGCCGCGCTGAAGACGCTCGCCGCACCCTCTACCGCTCCATCGGCCCGGTGTGGGATGGCAATGAAGTCTGGCTGCTCGCCGGTGGCGGCACGCTCTTCTTCGCCTTCCCGCTGCTCTACGCCTCGTCCTTCAGCGGTTTTTACCTGCCGCTCATGATCGTCCTTTGGCTCCTCATCATGCGCGGAGCCAGCATCGAGCTGCGCATGCACATCGACCACGAAGTCTGGCGCAGCTTCTTCGACGGCCTCTTCTTCGTCGCCAGCGCGCTGCTCGCCATCTTCTTCGGTGCCGCGCTCGCCAACGTCATCCGTGGCGTGCCCCTGGGCGCAGACAACTACTTCTTCCTGCCTCTCTGGACCAACTGGCGCGTCGGCCCCGAGCCGGGCATTCTCGACTGGTACACCGTCATCGGCGGAGTCGTCGCCCTCGTCGCCCTCGCCACCCACGGCGCGCTCTGGCTCGTCCTCAAGGCTCCCGGCGAACTCGAAGCCCGCGCCCGCAACGCTGCCTCCGCTCTCTGGGTCGCGTTGCTGGTCGTCACGCTCATCAGCCTGCCCGCCACTATCGCTGTCCGTCCCTCCGCGCTCGACAATTACGAGGCGCACAAGATCCTCTACGCGATCCCAGCGCTGGTCGTTGCCACCCTCATCGGCATCCTCAGCTTCACCAAGCAGCGCAAGCCCCTCGCCGCGTTTCTCTCATCCTGCTTTTACCTGGTTTTCATGCTGGTGGGCGCAGCCGTCGGACTCTATCCCACGCTCCTGCCTTCCTCCAGCGATCCCGCCCGCAACATCACCATCGCCACGGCTCTCGCCGGGCCACATTCTCTTCACGTCGGACTGATATGGTGGTCCCTCGGCCTCATCCTCGCCCTGGCTTACTTCATCGTGTCCTACCGCCTCTTCCGTGGTAAAGTCACCGCGGAAGCCGGCTATGGACACTGAAAGAGATTCAAAGGAGAACTCCCTCATGGCTTCCCCTACGGTCGCTCCGGAAAACACCCTCATCATCGATCCAGCTCACGATCTGGTCAGCATCCGGCGCAGCCCGCTCGCCTCCATCTTCACGCCCAAATCCGTCGCCCTCATCGGCGCCACCGACCGCGTTGGCAGCGTCGGCTGCACCGTACTCAAGAACCTCATCGGCAGCCCCTTCGGCGGCCCTGTTTGGCCCGTGAACCCGAAGCGCGACACCATCCTTGGCGTGCCCGCGTTCAAATCCATCAAAGATCTCCCCGGCGTTCCCGACCTCATCGTCGTCACCACGCCCGCCGCTACCGTACCCGCCATCATTCAGGAAGCGGTCGACTTCGGCGTCCCTTCCGCCATCGTCATCTCCGCGGGCTTCAAAGAAATCGGCGAGCCCGGCAAAGCCCTCGAGCGCCAGATCGCCGCCACCATCAAGGGCAAAATGCGCCTCATCGGCCCCAACTGCCTCGGCGTCATGAACCCCGTCGGCGGCATCAACGCCAACTTCGCCAAAGCCATGGTCCCCGCCGGCCGCCTCGCCTTCATCAGCCAGAGCGGCGCGCTCCTCACCGCCATCCTCGACTGGTGCATTCGCGAGCACGTGGGCCTCAGCGGCTGCGTCTCCGCCGGCTCCATGCTCGACGTCTCCTTCGGCGAGCTCATCGACCACTACGGCCAGGATCCCAACACCGACTCCATCGTCATCTACATGGAATCCATCGGCGACGCCCGCAGTTTCCTCTCTGCCGCCCGCGCCGTCGCCCTCAACAAGCAGATCCTCGTCATCAAGGCAGGCCGCACCGCCGCCGCCGCCAAAGCCGCCGCCTCCCACACAGGCTCGCTCACCGGCAGTGACGATGTCCTCGACGCCGCTTTCCAGCGTGCAGGCGTCCTCCGCGTCAACTCCATCAGCGAAATCTTCTACATCTCCGAAGTCCTCGCCAAGCAGCCTCGCCCCAAAGGTCCGCGCCTCACCATCCTCACCAACGCCGGAGGCCCCGGCGTACTCGCCACCGACGCGCTCATCAATGCCGGTGGAGAACTCACCGAAATCTCCCCCGAGACCCTCGCCACCTACAACGCCTTCCTCCCCGACGCGTGGAGCCACAACAACCCCGTCGACATCCTCGGCGACGCCGAGCCTGATCGCTACTCCAGGGCTCTCGAAATCGCCTCCAAAGATGCCAACACCGACGGCATGCTCGTCATCCTCACCCCCCAGGGAATGACCAATCCCACCCAGGTTGCCGAGCATCTGGTGCCTTACGCGCAATCCACCGGCAAGCCCGTCATCGCCAGCTGGATGGGCGGCGATTTCGTCGCCGAAGGTGAAGCCGTCCTTACCAAAGCAGGCATCCCCGTCTTCCCCTATCCCGACGCAGCCGCCGAGGCCTTCGTCGCCACCTGGAAACACACCAGCAATCTGCGCGACCTCTACGAAACCCCAGCCGCACTCTCCGGCTCCGTCCTCGATACCAGACGCGACATCGCCAACAGCATCGTCAGTCGGGTCCGCGCAACCCGCCGCACCATCCTTACCGAATACGAATCGAAGCAGCTCCTCGCCTCCTACGGCATTCCCACCGTCCGCACCGAGCTGGCCAAAACCTCCGAAGAAGCCGTCGCGAGGGCCGCCGAAATCGGCTATCCCGTTGTCCTCAAGCTGCACTCCGAGACCATCACCCACAAAACCGACGTCGGCGGCGTCAAGCTCAACCTGCGCACCGCGGAGGACGTCGCCGCCGCCTTCCCCGACATTCAAAAATCCGTCAGCGAAAAAGTCGGTGTCGAGCACTTCCTCGGCGTCACCGTCCAGCCCTTCGCCAAACTCGATGGCTACGAGCTCATCCTCGGCAGCAGCATCGACGCACAGCTCGGCCCCGTCCTCCTCTTCGGCACCGGCGGCCAGCTCGTCGAAGTCTGGAAAGACCGCGCCCTCGCGCTGCCCCCGCTCACCGCCACCCTCGCTCGCCATCAAATGGAGCAGACCAAAATCTTCAAAGCTCTCAAAGGCGTGCGTGGCCGCAAGCCTGTCGACCTCGATGCCCTCGACGCGCTCGTCGTCCGCTTCAGCGAACTCGTCGTGGAGCAGCGCTGGATCAAAGAAATCGACATCAACCCGCTCCTCGCTTCCCCCGACGGCCTCATCGCCCTCGACGCTCGCGTCGTCCTCCACGAGCCCGGCACCACCGAGGATCAGCTCCCGCGCCCCGCCATCCGCCCGTACCCGGTGCAGTACGCCTCATCGTGGAAAACCAGATCCGGCTCCAGCGTGCTCATCCGGCCCATCCGTCCCGAGGACGAGCCCCTCATCGTCGCCTTCCACGATCGCCTCTCCGAGCGCACCGTCGTCCAGCGCTACTTCACCGCGCTCGACCTGAACGCCCGCACCGCGCACGAGCGCCTCACTCGCATCTGCTTCATCGACTACGATCGCGAGCTGGCTCTCGTCGCGGAAATCATCGATCCCGCCGCCGGCCCCGTCATCGGCGGTGTGAGCCGCACGATTCGCCAGGACGACGGCCGCTCCGCCACCCTCGCCGTCGTCGTAGCCGACGACTTCCAGGGCCAGGGCCTCGGCGAAACCCTCATGCACCGCGCTCTTTCAGCAGCCCGCCTCGAAGGCATCCATCAGGTCCTCATCTACTTCCTCCCGGAGAACGCCCGCATGCGCAACCTTTCCCGCAAGCTCGGCTTCGTCCTCTCCGAGAAAAAGGCCCTGATCCGCGGCGAGCTCGCACTTTAATCCGCAAACAGCAGAAAGGGGAGACCGCCCTGGTCTCCCCTCTTTTTTTGCTAATCCCTATTCCCTAGTTGTGGAGGCTCAACAGGTTGT